>JAJYHX010000003.1 GCA_021784575.1 Nitrospirota bacterium | reverse complement strand
GGATCGCCTCTTCCTTGAACTCCCGGCTAAACTTACGCCTTACCTCCTTCTCGCTCATGAACTCACCTCCAAGTCAGTAGATTACTACTTGCTTTTCGGTGTGTCCACTAAATCAGGGCAAAGTCAATTTCTACACCCTTGCCGACATAATGTCCTGCGCGGAGGCGGCCCTTACGCTTCTGTCTATCCACCTTACCATCCTTGTCAGTGCCCCGCCGGGCCCGGCCTCGATGAAATTGTCGAACCCCGCGCCCGCGAGCTTCAATATCGCGTCCTTCCACGGGACCATCGAGTGCAGGTGCCTGCCGAGGACGTCCGTAATCTCCGCCGGGGTTTCGATAAACCGGGCGTCGATATATGAAAGGAGCGGGACGGCGGGGGAACGGAATTTAATTTTTTCCACGTCTGCACGGAATAAATGTGACGCATCTTCCATCAGGGGAGTGTGATACGCAGCGCCCATCGGGAGGGTGTAGGCGTGTAGCGCGCCGCGAGAGAGCGAGAGCCGGACGGCCTCGTCCACGGGGCCTTTCAGGCCGGAGACGAGTATCTGCCGCGCCGCGTTTATGTTCGATACCCAGGCGCCATCAGATTCCTTGGCGGCCTCCTTGCAGATGCCTTCGACATCCTGCGCGGAAAGGCCGATTACCGCGGCCATCGTGCCCGGGGTTTTCTCGTTTTGAAAAAGCGCGTGTCCGCCGGCGGAGATTACGAGCCTGACGCCGTCCTCGAACGATACGGAGCCGGAGGCGACGAGCGCGGAGTAGAACCCAAGGCTGTACCCGGTAACGGCGTCCGGCGCCATGCCGTCCTTTGCGAGCTTAAGCCTCCAGGCCTCGTTGCACACGAACACGCAGAGCTGCGCGGGGATGTCTTTGTCGAGGTCGCCTTGAGGCCCCTCGAAGGAGAGCTTTTTTATATCGAGCCGGGAAATCTCGGAGGCTGTCTCGTAAAGCCCGCGCGCCTCCGGAAAGCTGTCGTACAGCTCCCGGCTCATGCCGACATACTGCGAACCCTGTCCGGGGAACAGAAAAGCGGTCTTGCCCATCTATCCCCTCAGGTATTCCCACAGGGGGCCGGTGAAGCCGTAGGAGCGGAGCCTCGTCCTTATCTTGTCCGTCATGCGCAGGTGTATGCCCGGCATGATGAAGTTCGTATGCTCGCGCCCGTAGCGGGCAAGGCACTGGGAGACGGCGTCCATATCGAGCGCCGGCGAGAAATAGAACATGGGCCGAAGGCCCGGCCCGCCGTCCTTTATGACCCCCTCCGACTTTGCGCGCTTCGCAAGCTCCGTGCCCGGGAATATCCGTATGCCGAGCATAGCTATGACCGCGTTCGGCTTCAGGGAGTCCATAAGCGAGAGGCTCTCGGCAACGGTCTTGGCCGTCTCGCCCGGCGCGCCCAAAAGAAGGCTGTGGCAGAAGGAAAGCCCGGCCTCCCGGCAAAGCTTCGAGGCCGCGGTTATGTCTTCCACCGAAAAGCCTTTGCCGAGGTTCGCAAGTATGGTATCCACGCCGGAATCCGTCCCGAACTCGACCCCCTTGCACCCGGCCTTAAGCATTAAATCGACAAGCTCTTCGTCCATGTGCGCCGGGTTGACATAGCAGCTCCATGCGGCGGATGGGCCGCGGGCGATAAGCTCCCGGCAGAACTCCTTGGCATGGTCCATCGGGAAATTGAAGACGTTGTCCACGACAAAGATGTGCCGCAGGCCGTACTGTTTCGCAGCTCGCTCGAACTCCGCCGCCGCGAGCGCGGGGGTCCTGAGGCGCACCTTGCGCCCCTCGACGATGGGATACGTGCAGTAAGAGCATCCGAACGCGCAGCCGCGCTTTGTCTGGATGTTCCCGGCCCCGCCCTCCGCCATGTACAGGTCGTTTTCGATAACGCCCCTGTCCGGCTCGGGCGATGCGTCCAGGCTTTGTATCTTCCTGGGCGGGTTTATTCTTATCTCGCCCTTGTAGCGGTATGCAAGGCCGGGTAGGTCGTTCACGGGGAGCCTGTCCTGAATGCGCCGCAGGAGCTCGGGAAGCGCGGCCTCGCCCTCCCCGGCGATGCCTATGTTGAGCCCCAGGGCGTCGAGTATCTCGCGCGGCATAAGCGTGAAGGCCGCTCCTCCCGCCACGACAAGCCTCGCGCCTATGGACTTGAGCGTCCTGACGACAAGGAGCACGTCCGGGAGATAGGACTGGCTGTGCGGGAAGGCGACGTTGTCGATGTTCCTGATGGAGAGCGCTATTACATGGGGCCTGAACGCGCGCACCGTGTCTTTTATGGACACCGGCACGTCCACGGCGAACTGGAGGTCGAGAAACCGGACCTCGTGGCCCGCCTTGCCGGCGGCGGCGGCAACGTACGCGGCCCCTATCGGAGCAACTGGGTCCGGAAGGTTCTCGCGGTTGGTCGAAATAATCAGTACCTTCATGCGGCCTCCTTCGGAAGGCTTTCGCAAGGCGCAGGTCTACTGCATACCCCGACCGGCTGGATGGGTATACAGAGGGTAATGGATTATATCACAGGCAAAAGCCTGTTTCCATATATTTTATTATTACTTGAAATTCCGCCTCTGGAATATAAGCACGGATAGGGCGAGTATCGCCGTTACATACATCAGGCCGTATGACACGGACATCAGGAGATAGTCGGCGGGAACAGGTATGGCGTGGACGGTCTTGGCCTTTATGTCGAAGTCTTCGAGATTCGGCAGAAAATAATAAACGAAATTCAGGACGGCCTTCACGCCTCCCTCGCCCGTCTTTTCCGCCAGGCGCCGGAGGTCTCCGGTCATATGCCCTATGACATAGAGCGCGAGCGCGTAGCTCGCCGAGAGGGTGGGGGTGGAAAACGTGGAGAAGAGTATCGCCGAGGCCGTAACCGTCAGGAGCTCGATATATATCAGGAGCACGGCCAGAAGCGTCTGCCACGGCAGTTTATAGGTGTACGCGTATAAGAAAAACATGTAGCAGACCGTCATAACGGATATATAGGACAGAAGCACGAGGGACAGGCCCAGGTATTTGCCGAGCAGGAACTGCCAGCGTTTTATGGGCTTCGAGATTATGATGTAGATGGTCTTCTTCTCAAGCTCCTTGCCCACGAGACCGATGCCGACGAAAATGGCGATTATCACCCCGAATATCTCTATGCCTGAGAGCGAGAGGTCCTCGATTATCTTCGAGCGCTCCCCAAGCGTGAGGGTGGAGAGGAGCACGGACGCCCCCAGGAGGAGCAGCGCGAAAAAGACGAGGGAGTAGAATATCTTGTCCCGTATGACTTCCTTGAACGTGTTTATCGCTATGGCGTAGACTTTCATTTCCTTTTTTCCACCTCTTCCATGAACAGGTCCTCAAGCGAGCTTTTGTGCGGGATTAGCGAGATTATCTCGCCGCCGGACTCGAACACGAGCCTTTTGGCCATGCTCGCGGCCTCCGGGTCGCCGAACGTGGCCGTGGTCTCGCTTCCGCGCGTAACCGTCCCGGACGCCATGCGTTCAAGCCTTGAGAGGCTCTCGCCGGATACGCCCGTAAAGGTCATCTCGACGGACTTCACGCGGGTGCCGGAGAGGAGCTCGTCCACGGTCCCCATCGCCCGTAGCTCGCCCCTGACGAGTATCCCGACACGGTCGCATATAACCTCCACGTCCGGGAGGATGTGCGTGGAAAAGAATATGGTCTTCCCATTGTCCTTAAGCCCCAGGATTATGTCTCGGACCTGCTTCCTACCCACGGGGTCGAGCCCGCTCATGGGCTCGTCGAGCACGACAAGCTCCGGGTCGTTTATAAGCGCCTGCGCTATGCCAATCCTCTGCTGCATACCCTTGGAGAACTTCCGAAGCTGGAGGTTCTTCGCGCCGGAGAGTCCGACCATGTCGAGAAGCTCGCCCGCCCTTGCCTCTCTTTCCCTTTTGCGCATACCGAAAAGCCTCCCGGAGAGGTCCATGAACTCCGACGCCGTGAGGTAGTCGTAGAAATAGGGCTGCTCCGGCAGGAAGCCCACGTTCCTCTTGACAGAAGAGTCGCTTATGGGGCGGCCCATGAGCCACGCCGCCCCGCCTGTCGGATGCACGAGGCCCATGAGAATCTTGAGCGTCGTGGTCTTGCCCGCGCCGTTCGGCCCGAGGAAGCCGAACACCTCGCCCTTACCAACCTCCATTGTCAGGCCCTTGAGCGCCACAACGCGCTTCCTGAAGAACCCGACACGGAACTCCATCTTCAAGCCTTCCGTCCGTATCATCGCTTATTTCCCCTTGGGGTATATCATGAGTCTTCTGGGCAGCTTCGTGTTCGACACCTCCCCGGTCACGGGATTTATTATATATTTCCCGCCGAGCTGGTCAACCGGCACGGCCTTTATAAACCCGCCGGCCAGAAGCTCCCGCACCGACGCGGGATACCTGCCGAATCTGCTTTTATAGGTATTTATACTTTTCCCCAGCGCGTCGAGGTTTATCTCCACCTGTAGTTGCTTCATCCTCTCCAGGAGGGCTTTCCTGATCTTTTCGTTTCTCGTATTTTCATAAATCGCTTCCGTCAGCTCCAGGCCGTAGCGCGGGTCTCCGGCCTGGGCGTAAAGACGGGAGGCGAGCAGGGGCACGAAAGCCGGCCTTCCCGGAAGCCTGGCCGCGCGTCCCATGTAATACGCCGCCAGTTTATATCTCTTCAGATACAGGAAATAGTTGGTGCTGAGATAAAAAGGCAGTCTCCAGTTGCGGGGGTTATTGTCGAAACCCTTCCTGAAGATCCTGTTGCTGAACCGGTATTGCGAGCAGGCCGCGGAGAGGAAAACGCCGCCCTCTTCGCTCATGTACCAGAACTTCGGGTCCAGGGTCAGGGCCGCGTCCACGGCACTGTATAACCATTTGGCTTTTTGCGGCGAGATGGTCCTGCCCCCTATCACCTGTATCGCCTTGAGCCAGAGGATGTCCGCCAGGAGCGAGGCCTGGCCGAGGGAGATATTCTTCAGGTAAGCGCCGTCCGGAACCGGGGTAAGCTCCGAAACCCTTGCGCCGCCGGCATTCAGTCCTTCTATGTTCTTTTGAACTTTGTATAATAAAGCTCCGTCCAGAAGTAAAAACAACGCGAGAAAAGCGCTCATCAATCTCATTGCCGATCTCTCCGCCACATCCCGGAACCCCGCCGGAACAGATTCCCGAACGTCAATCCGACCTTGATATTTATATCACTTTTTTGGTTTTTTTTACAGAAGAAAAAAGGTTCTATAGAGGGGCGGCAGAGCTAAAAACCGTGTTTTACCCATAAAAGTTCACGCAGATTGTTGTATGACCACGAGTCCGAATCCTTGCCGTGCAATGTGTTCACTTCGCCGGAGGCCATGGACTGGAAGGTGCTCACGCCGGCGAAACAATTGGTGTTGCTGGTGTCGCCCTGGCTGTCATTATCGGAGGCGAAAGCTATTACTGCCCCCGTGGACTTCCCTGCGTTATCATAGGCATAGGTATATGTATAGCGCGTATGACCCTCCGGAGCCCAGCCGAGGTCGTTGGTTATTGCATCGTATTGAGGAGCGCCGGTGTTTCCTGTGTTCGTAGAAGGTGCTTTGGACATTAAGTAGTTGCTATTCTCGGCGTGCCAGGCCTCGGCACATTCTCCGATAGCGCCAAGGCTGGTCTTCGCCTCGGCCTGTCGGGACTTTGTCTCATATCTCAGGTAGTTCGGGATGGCGATGGCGGCCAGGATGCCGATGATGGCTACGACAACCATGAGCTCGATGAGGGTGAAGCCTTTTTTGCCGGGTATTGGTTTAAGCATTTTTGAACTCTGAAAAAACGGGGGTGAATCGCTTCACCCCCGTTTCGCGTTTCAGGCAAGCCAAAGAACTAAATACCGTGTAATACCCAGGTAAGCTCACGCATCTGGTTGTACGACCACGAGTCCGAATCGGTGGCTTTAGAGGTGTCTATTTGGCCGGAGGCCATGGACTGGAAGGTGCTCACGCCGGCGAAACAATCGGCTGTGGCGGTATCGCCCGCGCTGGCATTATCAGAGGCGAAAGCTATTACTGCCGGCTTGGACGTTGGAGTAGCCACGGTCCCTGAATTATAGGCATAGGTATATGTGTAGCGCGTATGGCCCTGCGGAGCCCAGCCAAGGTCATTGTTTATTGCATCATATTGAGGAGTGTTATTGTTTCCTGTGTTCGCAATAGGTAATTTAGACATTAAGTACGTGCTATTCTCGGCGTGATAGGCCTCGGCGCTCTCCCCGATAGCGCCAAGGCTGGTTTTCGCCTCGGCCTGCTTGGACTTTGCCTGGTACCTAAGGAAGTTCGGTATGGCGATGGCGGCCAGGATGCCTATGATGGCGACGACTATCATGAGTTCGATGAGGGTAAAACCTTTTTTGCCGTGCATTCTTTTAAACATTTTTTTCCCTTTCTTATTTCTGCCCCGTTTTTATTATCCGTTCTTGCCCTGCCGTTCCCTTTGCCATCCCCCCCTTCCCGGGCTGTCTGGTTTTTCTCCTGCTTTTTACAACAGCAACATCCGTGCCAGAACCCCGGCTTTCTTAACCCGTCAATAAATAAGACATTTTAACAGGCATATAAAAACTTGAAATCCAAAAGTGATGAAAAACATCACCCGAGGTGATGTTTTTCATCACTTTGCCCGGCGCGCCTACTCCAGGCCGTGCTTCTTCATGCGGTGCCTTAGCGCGGGGAAACTAAGCCCCAGGAGCCTCGCGGCCTCGGTCTTAGAGCCGTCCGTCTTCCGAAGCGCCTTCAGAAGAAAGTCCTTCTCCATCTCGTCCAGCACGCCCTCGAGCTCTATTCCGGCGTCCGGTATAACATCCGGAATCGGCCCCGTCCGTCTCCTGCGCTCGCCCCTGAGCTCCGAAGGGAGGTGGTCTGCGGTTATGAACACGCCTTCGCTTAAGGTGCAGGCTTGCTCCAGGACGTTTTCCAGCTCGCGCACGTTCCCTTTCCAGGCGCAGCCCGTCAGGAGCGCCATGGCCTCCGGGGTAATCCTCATGGAATCGCCGCCCTTGCAGAACTTCTTAATGAAATGCTCGGCCAGCGCCGGTATGTCCTCTTTCCGCTCCCTCAGGGGGGGCAGGTGTATCGGTATGACGTTCAGCCGGTAGAAGAGGTCCTCGCGGAAATTGCCCTTTGCTATCTCTTCCTTCAGGTCCCGGTTCGTGGCGGCTATTATACGGACGTCCACCTTTATGTCCGCCGTCCCGCCGACCCTCTTGAACTCCCTCTCCTGAAGGACGTGCAGGAGCTTTACCTGGAATGTCTGGGTGGTCTCGGCCAGCTCGTCAAGGAAAACGGTGCCGCCCTGGGCCACCTCGAAAAGCCCGGCCTTGTTCTCCACGGCGCCGGTGAACGAACCCTTGACGTGCCCGAAAAGCTCGGATTCCAGGAGCTGCTCCGGCAGCGCCCCGCAGTGGATATACATGAACGGCTTGTCTCGCCTGCCGCTCAGGTTATGAAGCGCGCGCGCAGCAAGCTCCTTGCCCGTGCCGGACTCGCCCGTGATAAGCACCGTGCTGGCCTTGTCGGCGACCTTCGATATGAGCTCGAACACGCGCTCCATCGCCGCGGAATGGCCGATGAAGTTCTGGAAGCCCTTCTCGGCCTCGAGCTCCCGCCTGAGCAGGACGTTTTCCTCGCGCAGCTGGCGTTTCTCGAGGGCGTTCTTTACGACAAGCTTTATCTCGTCCACCTTGAAGGGCTTCATTATGTAGTCGTACGCGCCGTGTTTCATAGCCTCGACGGCGCTCTCCGGCGTCGCGTAAGCGGTTATCAGGACAACCACAGTCTCAGGCGACTGCTCCTTTACGACCTTCAGGAAATCCACGCCTCCCATTCCGGGCATCCGGACGTCCGTGATTACGAGGTCGAATATATCGTCTTTAAGGAGCTTCGCCGCCTTATCGCCGTTCTCCGCCGCGACAGGCGCGTGCCCTTCCCTCTTCAGCATGATGGACAGGAAGTCCCGCATGGACTTCTCGTCGTCAACTATCAGTATCCTGCCCATATCAGGCCGCCCTCCCGACAGGTATCCTAACGGTAAACTTGCTCCCCTTGCCGGTCCGGCTCTCCACGCTTATCCTGCCGCCGTGATCTTCCACAATCCTGTAGACAATCGAAAGCCCAAGCCCGGAGCCGCCTTCCTTGGTGGAATAGAACGGATAGAATATCTTGTCCATGGCTTCCATCGGTATGCCGGAGCCGCTGTCTTCGACGATTATGCCGACGTATTCCTTCTCCGGGACGAGTTTTATCGTAACCGTCCCGGGCCCGGAAAGCGACTGGACGGCGTTAATAGCCAGGTTTAAAAGCACCTGCCTCATCTGCCCCTGGTCCGCCATAATAAGCGTGGGACCGTCGGGCAGTTCAAGCCTTATGTCCGCGTCTTCGGCGGACTTCCCGCCGCCCTTCACGAGATTTGCGGTATCCCGGATTATCTGCGCTATGTCGCATTCTTCCATTACCGGGACCTTCGGCCCGGCATAAACCAGGAATTCCGTGACAATCCTGTCAAGGCGCTCCATCTCGTTTAAGGCGATGTCCATCAGGTACAAGCTGTCGCCGCTCAGGGAGAGGTCTTCCTTTAAAATCTGGAGCGACCCGGAGAGAGAGGCCAGGGGGTTCCTTATCTCGTGCGCCATTCCGGCGGAAAGCTCGCCGATTGCGGCAAGCCTGTCCTTCTTCTTTATCTCCGCCTCCATCTCCTTCATGGGAGTAATGTCCTGGAATATGCAGAGCAGGCCGCCGTAATCGCCCTTTTCGTCCTTGAGCGGCGAAACGGTCAGCCCGAGCGTGAGAGCCTTGTCTTTCCGCAAGAAGGGCATCTCGCAGCGATACGGCGCCGTCTGCGAAGAACCCGCCCCAGGGAATCCGTTAAGCCCCCGCAGGCTGAAAACCTCCTCGATGGCGCGCCCGCGGACATCCTCGAATTTCAGCCCCGTTATCTCCTCGGCGGCCTTGTTGAATGCGCCTATTTTCCCGTCCGGGGTCGCCGTCGCCATGCCGTCGGCCATGCTCCTGACGATATTCTCGTTCAGCGCCTGGAGCTCCCGCAGGTCGAAGACCTTCTCGGCCAGCTCCTTGCGAGCCATCTTCAGCCTTGCGGACAGGGTGCCGGAGAGGAAAGCGACGGTATAAAAGGCGATAAAGTTAAGGAATATATTATAAAACAGCTCGCCGTGAGTATAAAACCTTTCCGGCGCGGGCGACAGGATGCCGTAGTACTGGAGGTTAACCAGCGTGCCGTACGCTATCCCGGCAAGGGAAGCTGTCAGGAAGGCTCCGCGCTTGAAGAGCATTATCCCGGCGGCGATTATTGAGAAGAAGTAGGTGAAGGAGAAAACGCTGTCCATGCCGCCCGTGGCAAAGACGATGCTGGTCTCAAGACCGATGTCGACGAGTATCTGCGCATAAGCGAGCGGGGCAAGGCGCTTCATCCTGTTAAAAAGAATGGAGTAGGATATGGTAAGGAAATATGTGGCGATTATAATGAAATATATCGAGCGGGGCGCCTTGCTGAACAGGTGAAACTGGATGACGGCCAGCGACCCCAGGAGGAGGGTGACCACCGTCACCCTCAGTATCATCAGCCATTTTAGCTTGGGTCTGAGATCCTGGTCGTCGAAACCTGCTCCGCCTCCCGGAGGAGCGCCGCTTCCGAACGCCATCAACCTACAACGTCCGCCAGGTGGAATATGGGCAGATACATGGCGATAATGATGTAACCGACCGTGATTCCCAGGAAGACCATCAGCGCGGGTTCAAGGGCCGCCGTCATCGCCTCGACCGCCGCGTCCACCTCATCGTCGTAAAAGTCGGCAATCTTGGAGAGCATCGCATCAAGCGCGCCGGTCGTCTCGCCGACAGATATCATCTGCGTGACCATCGGAGGAAAGACCTTGGAGCGCATAAGCGGCTCCGAGAGCGTTTTGCCCTCGCTGATGCTGCTGCGCGTCTCCATGACGGTATTCTCCACGACCTTGTTGCCCGCGGTCTTCGCGACAATCTCGAGGCCGTCCATAATGGGAACGCCCGCAGACATCAGGGTGCCCAGGGTGCGTGTGAATTTCGAGACGGCGATCTTCCTTATCAACGGCCCGACTATCGGCGCGTTAAGGAACATCCTGTCCATGGTCAGGCGTCCCTTTTTTGTGGCATAATATTTTTTTAAACCGAAAACGGAAGCGGCGAGGAGGATGAGGATAGGCACCATCTTTTTCCAGTTTGTCAAGAACTTGCTTATGTTGATTACGAGCTGTGTCGGGCCGGGCAGGTGTCCGCCCATGTCCGTGAACATCTTCGCAAACATCGGGATGACGAATATCATCAGAACGGCTATGACGAGCACGGCGACGGACATGACTATCGAGGGATATACCATGGCCGCTTTTATCTGCTTCTTTATCTTCATGTTCTTCTCGATATAGGTGGTAAGCCTCCCGAGGATTGTGTCGAGAATGCCGCCCACCTCGCCGGCCGCGACAAGGTTCACATACAGGTCGTTGAATATCTTCGGGTGTTTTCCAAGCGCGTCCGCATATGTCGAGCCGGCCTCGACGTCCTTCCGGATTTTGCCGATAGTCGCCGCCAGCGTCTTGTTGGGCGTCTGCTTCTCCAGGATGTCAAGGCACTGGACAAGCGGCAGTCCGGCGTCTATCATGGTGGCGAACTGCCGGGTAAAGACGATAATGTCCTTGTCCGTCACGCCGCTCCCGAACGAGGGGAGTTTTATATCCGCGCTCATGCCGGACTTGGAGTTTATGGATGTGACAATGATCCCCTGCTTTCTAAGCTGGGACATCGCCTCGTCCTTGCTGGACGCGATGGTTTCGCCTTTTGCGGCCTTGCCATCCCTGCTTTTGCCGGACCATGTGAAAGTAAGAGTCGAGGCCATAATCATCCTCCTTCAAGATACTGTCTTCTTATCGCGGCTTGCCCGCCTGAGCTTCGCCCTTGGCTATCATCCCCATGAACTCGTCCGGGACGGAGCTTCTGCCCAGGGCGTCGTCATAGGAGATTATCCTCTTTGCGAAGAGGTCGTAGAGAGCCTGGTTCATGGTCTGCATGCCGAACTTGGCCTGCCCCGTCTGCATGGACGAATAAAGCTGGTGTATCTTGTCCTCGCGGATAAGGTTTCTTATCGCGGGCGAGGGTATCAGCACCTCTGCGGCCATAACGCGTCCCTGGCCGCTCATCTTGGGTATAAGCTGCTGGGCTATGATGCCCTCCAACACAAATGAAAGCTGAGCGCGGACCTGCGGCTGCTGGTGCGGCGGGAACACGTCTATTATCCTGTTTATCGTCTGGACGGCGGAGTTGGTGTGGAGCGTCGCAAGCGCAAGATGGCCCGTCTCGGATACGGTCAGGGCCGCCTCCATAGTCTCCAGGTCTCTCATCTCGCCTATCAGGACGATGTCCGGGTCCTGCCTGAGGACGTATTTCAGCGCCTGCTTGAAGCCCTTGGTGTCCGCTCCGACCTCCCGCTGGTTTACAAGTCCCTTTTTGTGCTGGTGGAGGAACTCTATCGGGTCTTCGACGGTTATGATATGCTCGTGGCGCTCGGAGTTTATCTTGTCTATCATAGACGCGAGCGTGGTGGATTTCCCGGAGCCGGTCGGCCCGGTAACGAGTATAAGACCCCTTGACTTGTTTACAAGCTCGCTCACAATCGGCGGGAGATTGAGCTCGTCAAGCGACAGTATCTTGAAGGGAATCGTCCTTATGGCCGCGGCGACAGCGCCCCTCTGCAGGAAGACGTTCGCCCTGAAACGGGAGAGACCCTTTATGCCGAAGGAGAGATCAAGCTCGTCGTTCTCCTCGAACCTGTGCTTCTGCACGTCCGTCAGGATGCTGTAGCACAACTGCTTCGTCTCGGCGGCCAGGAGCGGCGGAAGGTTCATCGGGACGAGCTGGCCGTCGATGCGGAGCTGCGGCGGCGAGCCCGTGGTTATGTGCAGGTCGGAAGCCCCCTTGTCTATCATCGTCTGAAGAAGCTGGTGCAGATTTGCCATGGTGTTAATCTCCGAACGTAACCCTAAGCACCTCTTCGACGGAAGAGATGCCCTGCTTTATTTTGGTGAGGCCGCTCTTCCTGAGCGACTTGCACCCCTCGTTTAACATGCACTTCTTTATCTCGGTCGCGGTCGCGCCCTCGAGTATCAGTTCCTTTATCCCCTCGGAGACGGGCATGACCTCGTAGAGAGCGACGCGGCCCTTGTAGCCCGTGCCGCCGCAGATGTCGCAGCCGTGCCCCTTGTACGGCACGACCTCACGCGCCTCCTCCTCCGTAAAGCCGATGTCGATGAGCGCCTGCGGTGGAACCTTCTCCGGCTCCTTGCAGTTCTGGCATATCCTCCGGCAGAGTCTCTGGGCAAGGATGAGTATCGTGGAGGAGGCGACAAGGAACGGCTCTATGCCCATGTTGAGAAGGCGGTTTATCGTGGAGGGCGCGTCGTTCGTGTGGAGCGTTGAAAGCACAAGGTGGCCCGTGAGGGCGGCCTTGACGGCAATCTCGGCGGTCTCGTAGTCTCTTATCTCGCCGACCATTATTATGTCCGGGTCCTGCCTAAGGAAAGAGCGAAGGGTCGCGGCGAAATTAAGCCCTATCTCGTCCTTCATCTGGACCTGGTTTATGCCCATCAGGTTATACTCGACGGGGTCTTCCGCCGTCATGATGTTCACGTCCACCTTGTTGACGTTCGAGAGGGCGGAATATAGCGTCGTGGACTTGCCGGATCCCGTGGGGCCCGTGACAAGGACCATCCCGTACGGGCTGTTTATGGCCTTGGAAAAGTCAGCCCCGGCCCTTTCCTCGAAACCCAGCTTGCCCAGGTCGAGCTGGAGGTTGCCTTTGTCGAGGATTCGCATGACGATCTTCTCGCCGAATAGCGTCGGGAGGGTCGATACCCGGAGGTCTACCTCCTTGCCCTTCATCTTGAGCTTGATGCGCCCGTCCTGCGGGAGCCTGCGCTCCGAGATGTCCAGTTCGGACATTATCTTCAGGCGGGACGTGAGCGCGGCCCGGAGCCTCATCGGCGGCTGCATGGTCTCGTAGAGCACGCCGTCCACCCTGTAGCGCACACGGAAGGATTTTTCGTACGGCTCGATGTGGATGTCGCTTGCGCCCTTGGCGATTGCGTCGGTAAGGATGAGGTTAACGAGCTTTACGACAGGCGCGTCCTCGACCGCCTGCTTTAGTTCGCCAAGGTTTACGTCCTCCTCTTCCTCCATGATGAGGTCCACGTTTTCGTCGCCTTCCTTGAGCGTGGCCATGACGTCCTGGAGGGCCTCCGCGGTGTCGTAATATTTGTTTATCGCGGCCTTTATCCCGCCCTCGGACGCGACGACCGGCTCGACGTTGTAGCCAGTCATAAACTTCACGTCGTCCAGCGCGAAGACGTTGGAGGGATCAACCATCGCTATTGTGATGACCGCGCCGGTCCTGTTTATGGGCATTATCTGGTATTTCTGGACCACGTCCGAGGGGATGAGCTTGCAGAGGCCCTGGTCGATTTCCAGGTCCTGGAGGTTTACCGCCGGTATACCGTATTGTTTGCTGAGGAAGGAGATAAGCTTGTCTTCGTCGATAAAGCCGAGCTTGACAAGGTTGGAGCCCAGCCGTCCGCCGTCTTTCTGCTGGACGGCAAGCGCCCTTTTCAGCTGTTCATCCGTTATAATGTTGGCGGACACAAGCAACTGTCCGAGCCTGCCGGCCATTAAAGGTTCTCCCAGGGAGCACGTAACGCTCGAAATTAACGACTAATTTTATGTTACGGAAGGCTGTGGTGTCAAGGACAATCGGATTTCCCTAAGACACCGGCATATTAATTCTTTTTAATGCTCCTTTAGTCCCTGTTTCAACGCATCCCTCATAACCTCCACAGGCGGAGCAACGCCAAACCAGTGCTCGAAGGCTATCACGCCCTGGTGCAGGAGCATACCCAGGCCGTTTAAAACCCGCGCTCCCGCGCCCTCGGCGGCGGCCATTGCGGCCGTTTTCGGCGGGTTGTATATTATGTCGCAGAACATCTGGCCTTTCTTGAAAGAATCCGCCGGGAATGGCGCAGGGTCTCCTTCGCGCATTCCGAGCGGGGTCGCGTTTATCACCAGGGCGCAGGAGCTTATGAAATCCGGGTCGAGAGGTTCCGCGCGCGCCGCGTCCTTCTTCAGGGCGGTGTTGAGGTCGAGCACAAGCTTGTCCCTTTTGGGGCCGTCAACGTCGTAGAGAAATACAGGGCCCGCGCCCGCGTTCACGAGGGCGAACGCAATGCCTCTTGCCGCGCCGCCCGCGCCGAGAATAAAGACCTTTTTCCCCTTCGGGTCGAATCTCGCGTCGTCCTTGAGAGATTTCACGAACCCGCGCCCGTCGGTGTTGTAGCCGGTAAGTATCCCGCCCTTGTTCACGATGGTATTTACGGCGCCGAGGAGCCTCGCCTCCTCGTCCACCTCGTCGAGAAATTCGATGACGTGTTCCTTGTGCGGAACGGTTATGTTCGCGCCGGCGAAGCCCATCGCCCGAAGCCCGGAGACGGCGCCCTTGAGGCCGTTTGACCGCACGTGGAACGGCGCGTAGACGCAGTCCATCCCCAGCGCGCCGAATGCGGCGTTGTGCATGGCCGGAGAGAGCGTGTGTTCGACAGGGTCGCCGAATATCGCGACCACTCGTGTATGTCCGGAAATTTTCATAGAACCTCCCAAATGACGGACGTGGAAGTTCACGCGTTTATCGCCCGCGTGTTCTCGCGCACTTTGTTCTTCCTCACATATTCTCTTCCAGCGCCGCTATATACGGCAGGTTCCTGTATCTGTCCTGGTGGTCCAGCCCGTAGCCGATTACATAAATGTTCGGGATGGTAAATCCGGCATAGTCCGGACGGAAGTCGTTCCTGCGCTTGTCCGTCTTGTCCAGGAGTGTGCAGATTTTTACGCTCTTCGGCTCCCGCGCCTTCAGGTTGTTTATGATATACTCCACCGTCAGGCCGCTGTTTATTATGTCTTCTACGAGCAGGATGTTTTTCCCCGATATGTTCTCGTTTATATCCGAGGACAGCCTGACTGCGCCCCTGCCCTTCGAGCGCGAGTTGAACGCCGAGATGCCGACATAGTCTATCGACACCGGAATGCTTATGGCGCGGGCAAGGTCGGCCATGAAAATGAACGCGCCCTTCATAACCCCGACGAGCAGCAGGTCCTCTCCCTTGTAATCCTTGGAAATCCTCTCTCCCAGTTCCTGCACCCTCTTTTGTATCTCGGCCCTTGAAAACACCACCTTGCCGTAATTTGGCATCCCGAAATCCTCCGTTTGACGGCTATAGATTTACCATGGTAATTTTTATAACTTCCTTGCTCCCCGGCCCTGGAATAAACCTCCCGTCCCGCCTGTATCCCATGACCCAGGCGATCTCGCCTCCGGACTCAAGGAGCGGCACGCAAGACCTCGATGCCCTCGCAAGCTTCAAATCCATGAAGTATTCCTTGAGCTTTTTCTTCCCTTCCATCCCCGCGGGATAAAAGAAGTCCCCCGGTCTGCGGCTTCGTATCAGGAGCGGCCCCGCAAGCCTGCCGGGGTCGAATAACGCCGTATTGTTATCGCCCGGCCCGGTTAATTGCAGATCTTCAAGCGAGGGCGTTACGGGAATTATCTCCGCGCTGACCCTAATCCCGGAGACGGGAATCTCCGCGCATGACGATGTCCCGGCTTCGGGCATGGGCAGGGAAACGCTGAAAGGCGGCGCCTCTCCTGGGATGCGCACAAGGATTTCCCGGTAGCTTTTCTCCACCCGCAGGCCCCCCGGAACGTCTATTCCCCGGCCCGTGGGGCCTTCGGATATTTCATTTACGGCCTTCAGGACATGTCCGTATGAAAGACCGGGCGCATCCCTGATTTCTTCCACGGAAAGCCTGACCACGCGCCTTTTTATCGCCTGCGGGAGCCGTTCCAGCCTGCCAAGGTCGAGCGCGATGCATCCATCCGGCAAGCCTTTTCCGCGCCGGGCAACCTTCCCCAGGGCCTCGCGCGAGCAGGCATCCAGAAACTCTTCGTCCGTCCGCAGAAGCTCCGCCGTCTTCGAGAGGGCCTCTGTTATGCGCGGGTTGTATTCCCGAAGCTCCGGCAGAAGTTCCAGCCGGACGCGGTTCCGGATGTATATCTTTTTCAGATTGGACGGGTCGGATACGCTTTCGATTTCCCTTTCCGCAAGGTAGCTTTCAACCTCGCTCCGGGTTGCGTATATCAGGGGCCTGACCACCGTCCCCCTTATTGGCGGTATCGCGGCAAGGCCATGCGTGCCGGAGCCGCGGATAATCCGCATAAGGACTGTCTCCGCCTGGTCGTCGGCTGTGTGGGCAATGGCAATCCTGTCGGCCTTCAATGCTGTCGCCGCCCTTTCGAGGAACTCGTAGCGGGCCTCCCTTGCCTTCGCCTGTTTGTTTACGGACAGCCCTTCGAGCCGCTCTTTCAGCCGGGCCTTCTCGGTATAAAAAGGAAGCCCCAGGGACTCAGCCGTTTTACCGACGAACTCCGCCTCCGAGGCGGACTCTTCCCTGAAGCCGTGGTCGAGATGCGCCACGGAGAGGGAGATACCGAGTTCGTCCTTAAGTTCCAGGAGGCCGTGCAGCATTGCGATGGAGTCCGGGCCGCCGGAGACCGCGCAGACCGCCGTATCGCCCGGCTCGAACATCCTGTGCGCTCGGCAGCACTTCCTGATTTTTGAGATGAGACCCGTGGACAGGCGTCGGATATTTTCAGACATATGAAAAACCCTCCCGGCGGGAGGGTTTGTTTATGGTGGCGGTGCAGGGATTTGAACCCCGGACACTGCGGATATGAGCCGCATGCTCTGACCACCTGAGCTACACCGCCCTGAAAGGATGATAATTTAGCCTAAAAAGCCCCGGCTTGTCAACAGGAACTTTCTGTCCGATGTTCTTGACTTATGCGCATTTTTAGCAAATAATAATTAAAAACGGTTATAATCGGATTGGGGAGAGGGGAACATGAGCGCAAAGGGTTTGGAGAAGAGGTCCGGCTTCAGGAGAAGCTCTACGGGCCGAGTCATCACCATAACGCCGGTGATGGACGCCGGGAGGCAGTTTTTCGGACATGCCCAGAACATAAGCCGCACCGGAATGCTTATCCACACCTACATGCCGATAGCCGAAGGGGACGAGCTCGACATGGAATTTACCCTGCCGGGGACGGAATCGGCAATCAAGTGCCGTGTCCGTGTTATATGGGCCGGCAGTTTCAAGAGGGGAGAAAGCAGAGTCAGCAGGGGCGGGATCCGGTTCATTGACCTGGAGCCCGCCCTTATGAACCGTATAGACCGCTGGGCCGGCGGCGAGACAAGATAACCCGCCAAACCCTGTCAGTCCTTCTCAAGCAGTGTTACAAACGTGTTGTGGTGGTCTTCTTCTTCCGCCAGGATGTCTTCGAAAAGCTTCCTGGTAACGATGTCTCCTTCCTTGTCGGCCAGGGCGGCGATTTCCTTGTAAAGCTTTATGGCGTCTTCCTCCGCCTTCCTGTCGAGGGTCAGCATTTCCTTGGCGCCGCCTCCAACCTCTATGGAAGTAGGCTTGGTCGTCGGAACCCCGCCAAGGTAATCGAGCCTTTCCGCAATCTTTTCGGCGTGTTTCATCTCGGCTACGGATATTTTCTTGATTGCACCGCCGATGGATTCGGAATTGATGCCGCGAATGACGACGTGCTGCCACATGTACTGGATACTCACCTGCAACTCCCGCGCGATAGCGTCGTTTAGCATCCCAATTAACTTTTTGCTCGCCATGATTCCCCTCCGGAAAGTGATAAAAGGTGTTTAAATAAAATAACGTAATCGGGTGCTATTGTCAAGGGATGGCGGGAATATTATTAAAAATCCGGGTGAAACGCGCCGCCGGGAGAGAGGTGTTTCAGGCACGTTTTTTGCGCCTTGAGCGCTCTATGAATCTGTAAATCGTGCTCCCTGTGAACGCGCCGATTATCATGGCGGCGGCGGCGCAGGATATGGCGATGAAGGTGTTAAGAAAAAATTTTTCCATAAGGGGGGAGCGCAGGGCGGCGGCTGAAGTTACGAACCCGAAGCCTATGTAAAACCCGCCTATGAGGCCCGCGGCGCCGAAGGCCGACGCAAATGACAGGACCCAGCGCCGAAGGGCTGGGTCCAGCTTGTTCCTTTTACCTATATCGCAGGCTCTCTGCATAGTTACTTGGTCCGTCACCCCCGTGAAAACTGGGGCCTAGTGACTTTTAAAGTCTCTGGGTTCCAGCATTCGCGGGAATGACAATAAAGATTATTCCATCTCGCGTTTTTTCCGCGCCTGCGCGCCAAGAGCCGTCAGGGCGACCGCCGCGGTCAGGAATGCGAAGATGGCGACCCCCTGGGAGGTGGAGAGGTCAAAACCGCCCATCTGGATAAAACCGCGCTCCACGTCCCCGCGATAGTTCTCGATGATGAAGCGGATGACGCTGTACGACATGACATATATCCAGAAAAGCTGGCCGTCGAACTTTATTTTCTTCCTGAACGCCCACAGCACGGCGAACAGTATAAACATGGAGAACGACTCGTAGAGCTGGGTAGGGTGAAGCGGCACGCCCGGAATGGCGAGCGTCCCGGGCGCGGTGAAGGTGACGGCCCAGGGGACGTTCGTCGGAAGGCCGTAGCAGCAGCCCGCCGAGAAGCAGCCGATGCGTCCTATCGCCTGCCCAAGCGCGATAGACGGCGCGAGGGCGTCTCCCACTTTCCATACCGGCATCTTGTGCCTTTTGAGATACCATATCCCCGCGAGAAGCGCGCCGATAAACCCGCCGTAGAAGGCAAGCCCGCCTTTCCATATCTTTATTATCTCAAGCGGGTGCTGAAAGAAATATTTGTGTTCCACGGCGACCTGAAAGAGCCGCGAGCCGACTATCGCCGCAATTAATATGTAAAGCCCCAGGTCCATCATACGCTCCGGGTCTATGCCCTTTCTCTTTCCCTCTCTCGCGGCCAGCGTAATTCCCACGAGGAACGCCGTGGCGATCAGGACGCCGTATGTGTGGATGGTAAACGGACCTATGTGAAACAATACCGGGTACATTATTTCTCCTTGCTTTCTTTCTTGTCCTTTGTTTTTTTCAGGGCCTTGGCGTCGGATATCGACGTTATGGCCAGCTTGCGGAGCGCCTCGTCGGTCTTGGGCGAGATGTTGAGCACGGTCTCCCATTCCCTGATAGAGGCGTCCCAGTCCATTTCTTTCGCGTAAATATCGCCGAGCATGTGGTGCGCATCGACATTGCCGGGGTCGGCGTCCAGGACGGCCTTGAAGGATTTCTTGGCTTCATCCAGCTTCCCGGCCTCGAAATGGAGTTTCCCCATTATTTCGAGACATTCGAAATACGACGGGTCATCCTCAAGCGCGAGCTTTAAGTAGTCCAGGGCGTACTCCGGGTATCCAAGGCTCTTATAGCAGACGCCCATGTTGTAATAAATCTCCGGCGCGAAATCCGGAGCCTCCTGCTCCAGACGTTTGAATACCCTGAGGGCCTCAAGGAACTTCTTCTGGGCGACGTATACGCTGGCCAGCGCAAAGGTGGATTCCATGTCGGCAGGGTCGAGCTTCAATGCCTCTATGATCATTTCGAGCGCGGCGTCATACTGCGCGTTATGGAAATATATGTCCGCGAGCTCGTGGTATACCGGCGCATACTTCGGGTCGATCTCTATGCATTTCCTGAACCACTGGACAGCCATAAGCCAGTTGCCGGTGTCGAGCGCATCCTGGCCCTTGTTGTAAGCCTGGTTCAGCTTCTTCTCCAAGACAACCTCCGCCATCCCTAACCCGTCTTCTTCCTTACAAGAAACTCGTAACCCAGCATGAACACCCCGACCGTAATGCCGGAATCGGCGATATTGAACGCCGGCCAGTGGTAAAAATCCCCCGCGTGCCAGTCTATGAAGTCGATGACGTAGCCGAGCGTTATCCTGTCGGCAATGTTGCCCGCCGCCCCGCCTATGACCATTGCGAGCGCGACGAGCGTCAGGGTCTCGTTTCCATCGGTTTTCCCGGCGAAATACAACAGCAATAAAACCGCCGCAACCGCGCTGACAAGCAGGAACGGGAGCCTGAGGCCCTCCGGCGCGTAAGCCATTATCCCGAACGCCGCCCCGGTGTTATGGACAAGGGTGATGTTGAAAAACCCCCTTATTACCCTGAGCGATTCCCCGGGCGCCATGTCCCGCGCAACCAGTATCTTCGTCAGCCGGTCGAGGCAGAATATCACGCTTCCGACAATTAGTATTATCTTACTTTTACGGGACAATGGCAATACCTTAATGTTATTGCATCAGGCTCGCTTCATGGGGATTCGTTCGGGAAATTCTACGGGCTTGCTCTCTATGCGGCAAAAACTCGGCTCACGCCTCAGACAGGTTTGCCGCATGGCCGTTCGCTTTGCCAAGAATTTCCATCTCGCTCATCCCAATGTCCGCTTGTCCCGATGCAATATCTTAACCTCCCAACACCCCCGCGCACCTGCCGCACAGCGTCGGATGGGCGGTGGAGCTTCCAACGTCCTTCTTTATCTGCCAGCACCGCTCGCACTTTACTCCTTCGGCGGGGGAGGCGGAGATTTTAAGACCTGCGGATATCGCTTGCATTAGGATATTACATTCGCACGAGTTTGCCGGAGCATTCTCAAGTCCGCGATGTAATTCAACATCCGATACGATGAAAATTGAAGATAATTCCGATTCGTATTTTTCCAGGAACTCGTATAACACTGGTTCCGCGTAAAGGTCTACCCGCGCATCCAACGAATGGCCTATTTTTCTTTCTGCACGAATAGACTCAAGGGCTTTCGCCGTCTCCATCCTGACCGAGAGTATTACGTCCCACTTTGCGGACAGAACATCATCCATCCATTCCTCATGCATCTCCGGGAACCTTGCCAGATGCACGCTCTTTTCTTTTCCTTCCGATGCCGGGAGAAACGACCATACCTCCTCCGCCGTGAAAGAGAGCACCGGGGCCATCAGCCGCACCATGCCGGAAAGTATCTCGTACATTGCCGTCTGCGCCGAACGGCGAAGGGTTCCATCGGGTTTTTCCGTATAGAGCCTGTCTTTCAGGATGTCCAGGTAAAACGCGCTCATGTCCACGGCGCAGAAGTTGTGCAGCGTGTGGTATATGAGATGGAACTGGCTGTCGTCGTACGCCTGCCGGATTTTCTTGTTCAGCGCCTGGAAGCGGTGCAGCGCCCACCGGTCAAGCTCCGCCATATCCTTATACGGCACGGCGTCTTTGGCCGGGTAGAAGTCGTATAAATTGCCGAGTATGTATCGCGCCGTGTTCCTTATGCGCCGGTACGCCTCGGAGAGGCGTTTTAATATCTCGCCGGAGATGCGCACGTCCTCCGTATAGTCGGACGCCGACACCCACAGCCTAAGTATCTCCGCCCCGTATTGGTCGATTACCTTCTGCGGCGCGATGACGTTGCCCTTGGACTTGGACATCTTCTTGCCCTCGCCGTCCATCGTGAAGCCGTGGGTGAGGACGCTCGCAAACGGGGCTTCGCCGACTGTGCCGACGGACGCGAGGAGCGAGGACTGGAACCAGCCCCTGTGCTGGTCGCTCCCTTCGAGGTATAAATCCGCGGGCCAGGAAAGCTCAGGACGTTTCTTCAGCACCGCCGCCTGGCTGACGCCGGAGTCGAACCACACGTCGAGTATGTCGGATTCCTTTTTGAACTCCGTCCCGCCGCACTTCGGGCACTTCGTCCCGCCGGGCAGCAGTTCGCCTGCGTCCTTCGTAAACCAGATATCCGCGCCCTCCTTCTCCATGAGATTCGCCACGTGCCCGACGATCTTTTCGTCCATCAGCCGCTCGCCGCAGCCGGCGCACTGGAATATCGTAATCGGCACGCCCCACGACCTCTGGCGGGAGATGCACCAGTCCGGGCGGTTCTCAATCATGCCGCGTATGCGGTCTATGCCCCATTCCGGAACCCATTTAATTTTGTTTATGTATTCCAGCGCTTTCCTGCGCAGGCCGTTCTTCTCCATAGAGATGAACCACTGCTCCGTCGCGCGGAACAGAACCGGGTTCTTGCACCGCCAGCAGTGCGGGTAGGAGTGTCTTAATTTTTCGGCGCCAAAAAGTGCTTTAACTTCACCCAATTTTTCGATTACTGCTTTATTTGCTTTGAACACAAACATTCCTGCGAAAAATTTCACTTCGCCCGTAAAACGGCCTTTGTCATCCACAGGAGTATAGATGTCCAGCCCATATTTCATTCCTATCTCATAATCTTCTTGGCCATGTCCCGGTGCGGTATGCACTATACCAGTGCCCGTATCCATAGCCACGTGTTCACCGACTAAAATAGGGGAGAGACGATCTAAGAAGGGATGACGGAAATTGAGACCTTCTAAGTCTCTGCCGATAATACCTGAGGTGGACTCATGCCCCGGCTTGCCATCTTCATCATGACTTAGCGCCATTATTAAGTATTCATCCGCGTCCTTATCATATTCTAATAAATAACGATTTGTAGGATGTACACTAAGTGCCAAATTCGCTGGCAACGTCCACGGAGTGGTTGTCCAGACGACGGCATATACGGATTTGCCTTTTGCTTTGTCCTGAATTCCTTTAAGAGTTTCGGCTGCTTTGGGATTTCTCTCATTAGCCCAGGACGCTAATGTGCCATCCAACTTAAATTTCACATATATCGAATCTGATTCGTGGTCTGCGTATTCCACCTCCGCCTCGGCAAGGGCCGTGACGCAGGACGCGCACCAGTGTATGGGCTTTTTGCCCTTGTAGACTCCGCCGTTGCCGACGAACTTCCCGAACTCCCGGACGATTGCGGCTTCGTAAGGATAGTTCATCGTGAGGTATGGGTTGTGCCAGTCCCCGATTACGCCGAGGCGGATAAATTCGTCCCGCTGTATCTCCACGAACTTCTTTGCGTATTCCCGGCAATGCCCCCGGAACTCGCCCGGCGGCATGGAGTCTTTTTTGCCTTTCAGGTCCTTGTCCACCTGAAGCTCTATCGGCAGGCCGTGGCAGTCCCAGCCCGGGACATAGGGGGCGTCGAAGCCCTCCATCGTCTTGGCCTTCACGATTATGTCCTTTAATATCTTGTTCAGCGCGTGGCCGATGTGGATGTGGCCGTTGGCGTAGGGCGGGCCGTCGTGCAGGATGAACTTCTCCTTGCCTTTGCCGCGCGCGCGTAAAAGCCCGTAGAGGTCTAACTCCTTCCAGAGCTTGAGGAAATCCAGCTCCCGCGCGGAGAGGTTTGCCCGCATGGGGAAGTCCGTGCGCGGGAGGTTCAGGGTGTCTTTGTAGTCCATTATTATCCTTGAATAATTATGGTATTGCCGGAATAGGGAATCATATCACCAGAGGGCATTCGATGTCAAGAATACCATGCTTTTGGTAGTGGGTCAGTTTGAATTCTTATCGTCAAGCAGGCCCGCTATTTCCTCCAAGCTCCAAACGTGGTCAGATATTCCCGCCTCCATTGCCGGAGTTACCCTGAGCGTCTTGTGAATCCTGCCAAAGTTGTAATACATGAAATGCAGAGCTACAGCCGCCTCAAGGTTTTCTATCTTCTTTGAAAAGCCATTGGTCAGCCTCGTAAACCGCCTCATGCTCATGCGCATGGTCAGGTTATTACGCTCTGCTATTGAGGTAGAAACCTTCCGCTTGTCCGGCCTTCCTGAGATAATCTGCTTCTTTGCGCCGGAGAAGCTACTTGGACTATATTTACTTTCCGGGTTACTCTTACTCGGTGGCCCGTCATTGCCATACATTTTAACCAGCATGGCATAATCGACATCACAGCCGAAAGCCCCTTCCACAGCCTGAGCATAAGCCCTATAGCCGTCCGTAGTAAGCTGAATCCGATGATTCAGGCGTGAGGCTAAATCCTCCATGAAAGCGTTAGCGGCCTCTGGTGTCCGGTTTGCCACAAGCCAACTCGGAACGAGCTTTGAATCAGAGCATATAGCCGTCCACGTCCAAACATCGCCATATCCGAATATGCCCTTAAACTCGTCCGGGACGTTCTTACTCTTGGCATAGCAGAAAGACCAGATTTCATCACATTCAAACCGATGGCAGTTAAGGCCGCGCATGGTCTTGTCTTGATAGTCATAGCAGGCCCGGCTCAGGTCAAGCAGGAGCTTTGTAATCGTATTCTTGGCAACGCCCGTAACGCGCACAGTAGCACGGATGCTCATGCCTTCCACTAAGCATCCTATTACTTGTGCCCTCTTTTCTGTAGATAACTTGTTCATGGTTTTCAATATAGCACATTGTTCTTGACCTGTCAAGCATAAAAGTCATATTGAATCATTTTTTTTGACTTTAAAAAAATA
This sequence comes from Nitrospirota bacterium, assembly GCA_021784575.1. Lineage (GTDB taxonomy): Bacteria > Nitrospirota > JACRHJ01 > JACRHJ01 > JACRHJ01 > JAKAHE01. Next base: position 293,018 of record JAJYHX010000003.1, on the reverse strand, counting down.
AAATGCTATCTTAAAAACAAATTGGAGCCCCCGGCCAGACTTGAACTGGCGTCAGTACGATTAGTAGTCGTCCACTCTATCCGACTGAGTTACGGGGGCCAATCATAAAGGGTGAATGTATAAGCTGCCACGCTACCGCATTCACCCTTTATTTTTATTTCACTACCGACAAATAAGCAGGTCGATTCTTTTGAGGAAAATAAAGGTCTTTTGTTTCTTGTTCAAAAAGACCTAAGAGATTGCTAAGTTCCTCAATTGAATAATTATAGTTTTTACAGTATGTCTCTATTATCCTGCTTAACAAAGAAGGTTCTTCTCTTGGTATCTCAATCGGCTCATGTAAACGATAACCTGATTTACCCATTTGCATCCAAAGATACTGAGCATAGCTTTTCTTTATTTTCTCTAAATCGGTTGCACGATGTAAAATAGCAGCCATTGCTGTTTTCCAGTTCTCTTTCAAGGCCGCAAGTTTTGCCAGGTTTAGAGCATACAAAGAAGAAGATATTTCCGCTTTTGGCATTAGAAACTCTGCCGCAAATTTATCCGCCTCATCTTCTTTCGTTGGGTCATATGTTTTATGGTTATGGCAAAGCACATGGAGTAACTCATGGGCAAGGCTAAACCTTAACCGATCTCCGGGTGAGCTTTTATTTACAAAGAAAAGCGGCGGCAAATCCGGCATCCATTGGCTGATAGCATCTATCGCCCTCGTGCCAAAATCAAATTCAATTACAATGCCTCCAGCGTTTTCAATTGACTTCGTTAAATTAGCAACCGGCCCCCTGGGAAGGCCCCACTGATGACGGATGGCTTTTGCCACATCCTCCGGCTTATCTTTAAAATCTTCCAGGTCATAAAACCTGAATAGATTATTTTTCAGCCGTATGGACTTCAATAGCCTTCTCAGATGTATTGCTCTCACATTGATTTGAGCATGAATCTCGTCAAGCGTTTTATTGGAAACGCTTTGCCTCTTTCTATGAAAAAAAATTCCAAGACCGCTTATGCCCGGCCCATAAATTTGGTCGTCAAAATAAAAAAAGTGTTCAGGATACTTAAGAATCTGAGATATTCTTTTTAGCGTGTCCTCAGATAATCCGAGCATCCCGTTTTCCCACTTTGATATATTGCCTTGAGGCGTGGGAATAGCCTCTGCAAGGTCTTTTTGGGTGAAGCCCCTTGACTCTCTTGCTAATCGTATAATATCTTTATTCGGTTGTTTGTTCATGGTCTATTTCGGCCACTACAGCTATCCGCTCATCAGTGGTTATTAGTTCTTGCTCTATCATCTCCTGATTAGCCGGTATATCAACTACATTCTCTTTGGTGGCGGTGGATAGTGGCAATTCCCATATTACTTGTTTGCCATTTAAATAGACAAAGTTCAAAATCTCAAATCCTGTCTTGGCTTTATTCAGGCGGTATCCGAAAATAATTCTTTCAGATGTGGGAAGCCCTGGAATTTCAAGTTGGCCAAAGTAGGCAAGCGACTGAGTAGTCGGGATATAGCTCGGTAAATTTTTCTTATTTACTTTCTTGCACCGAACCGATAAGCCACTGTCAAAGTCAAGGGAAACGATACCTTTGTTTTCGTGGATGTATGCACCTTTTTTTCCATCAAACTCATTATAAAAACCCTGAATCATCAAATCAAATAGGAGGCTTGCCTGTGTGCGGCCCCGCATTATTGGCCGATATTTTCGTAGACCCTTACCCCAAAATTCCTTTTGTGCATAGTCTGCACTCGCTTGAAATGCTTTTAGATACGGAGTTAAAAAATCGCTCGCCTGATACTTTGATATGCTCATTTGAAGCCTCCCTTTTGATGCTCCAAATGATAGCATGATTTTTAGAAAAATCAACAAAAAATATTCAAAAAAATATTCAAGCGTAAGCTATTGATTATATGGGTTATTCTGACTTGGGGGGATTTGACCATCTTGCTTGAGCGGCCTTTTTAGCTATATCTTTCCGTTTTTTTGCGGATAACTTCTCAGCGCGGGCCTTGCCGCCCTTAAGGCCACCTAAACGGCCCAAAGCGACGGCGGCGGGATTCTTTGTGGAGGGTTCTTCTTGCGGAGCTTCGCCTGTGGCCTCGTCAACGATAGCCTTAGCGAGTTGATTTAAGTCTCTCGGTCTTTTCTTCTTGGGCTTGTCCATGTCTTGAGCATAGCATAACCGCTCAAGCATTTCAAGGGGAGCAAATTTCAAACTGACCCACTACCATGCTTTTACGTGATATTACGATTTCCGCTTGACCGCGTGTCCGGTTCACTATATCTTTGTATGAATAGCTCCAAGGAAGACGTATAACCAGAAACCCGTTTCTTAAAAGGAGGACGGTATGTACAAAAAGGTGCTTGTCGCATACGACGGCTCGGAAAAGGCCCATGACGCATTCAATTTTGCTCTGGAGATGGCCGTTAACTGTCCGGACGCCTCCACAAAACTTGTCGTCGTTTCCGTGGCGCAGATGCCGGAGCCGATGGATTATGTCGAGATGAACCCCGGCGCCATCATGGACGGCATCACCAAGTATTACGAGGACCTCTTCAAAGGCCTGAAGGCCGAGGCGGAGAAGAAAGGGATAAAAATAGACACGAAGGTAATCGTCGGGCATCCTGCCGACATGGTTGTCAAATACGCGCAGGAAAAGGGCTGCGACATGATCGTGATAGGCCATCGGGGCAGGTCCAAGGTCGCCGACTGGCTGCTCGGCTCGGTTTCGAGGAGAGTGGCCTCATACTCGCACTGCTCCGTTACAATAGTAAAGTAAAAAACAGGGGCCGGGTGGCCGGTCGACCGGCGTCAGGCATGGTGCCGGCGGGCAAGGGCGATGAAAAAACTTGGCCTCAGCCGGAACATATACGCGGCGGGGTTTGTCAGCCTGCTCATGGACGTATCGAGCGAGATGATATATCCCCTGATGCCGCTTTTTCTCTCCAGCGTCCTGGGGGCGAGCAAGTCCCTGATAGGCATTATAGAGGGCGTCGCCGAGTCCACGGCGAGCATACTCAAAATCTTCTCCGGCTGGCTTTCCGACAGGGCCGGGAAGCGCAAGGGCCTGACGGCGGGCGGATACGGCATATCCACCTTGAGCCGCCCTGTCCTCGCGCTCGCCACCGGCTGGCACATGGCGCTGACAGCAAGGTTTCTCGACCGGGTCGGCAAGGGCGTGCGCACCGCTCCAAGGGACGCCATAATCGCCGAATCGACGGAACCCGGCAGGTACGGAGCGGCCTTCGGCTTCCATCGCGCAATGGACACCGTCGGCGCGGTAATCGGCCCGGCGACTGCGTTCTTCATGTTGAAGGCCTTCTCCGGCGACTTCCGCAAAGTCTTCTGGGTCTCGATGATACCGGGGGCGCTTGCGGTAATCACGATTTTCCTCTTTATACGCGAAACCGCGGGTAAGCAGGCTGGTGAGCGGCGGAGAACCGCGGTTTCCGGGCAGAAAGGAAGCCGGCCAACCGACCCGCCAAAATTATCTTTCCGCGCGCTGTCCGGGAGGTTTAAGTTCTTTGTCATAATCGCAACAATATTCTCCGTCGGCAATTCGAGCGACGCATTCCTTATCCTGCGCGCCAGAAGCGCGGGAATAAGCGCCGCGATAATCCCGCTCTTGTATATGATGTTCAATACGATTTATTCGCTTGTATCCCTGCCGGCCGGGATTGCTGCGGACAGGTTCGGCAGGAAGCGCATAATACTGGCGGGGTTTATTCTGTTCTCCGGCGTATATTACGGGTTTGCGAGGTTCGCGGGTGTCCGGAGCGTATGGTACTTGTTCGGCGCATACGGCATTTTCATGGGCCTGACGGAGGGCATACAGAAGGCGTACATAGCCGAGGTCCTGCCGCCTGAATTCAAGGCCACGGCGTTCGGTCTCTATAACATGATGGTCGGCCTGGCGCTCCTCCCGGCGAGCATAATCGGCGGCTGGCTCTGGGACAATGTCTCGCCCGCCGCGACCTTTTACTACGGCTCGGCCACGGCGCTTGTTTCCGCCATGCTGTTTGTCGTATACATAATTGTTTATGGGAAGGAGCGCGCGGGGAGGGCTAAGGAATAAAAAAGGCCGACCGAATCGGTCGACCTTTTACTCATTATGAATATTACACTATTCCGTGCTGCATCTTGCAGGCCCGGAGCGCGTTCTTCATGAGCATCATGTTCGTAACGCTCCCGACGCCGCCGGGGACGGGCGAGATGGCGCCTGCCACTTCCCTGACGTTCTCGAAGTCCACGTCGCCGACAGTCTTAGTCTTGGGTTTGCCCTTGTCGTTTAACACAGGCTTGCCTTCGGCGTCAAGAACGTTCACGCGGTTGATGCCCACGTCTATGACGATAGCGCCGGGCTTTACCATGTCCTTTGTAACGAGCCCCGCCTTGCCCGCGGCGACGATGAGTATGTCCGCGCCGAGGGTGTGCTTCTTGGTGTTGCCCTTCTGGGACGTAAAGATGTGCACGTTGCTTGTAGTGGCGTTGCGGTTCAGGGCGATGAGCATCGCGGGCTTGCCGACGATGTTGCTATGCCCTACGACCACTATTTCGGCTCCCGTGAAATCGACTCCCAGCCTGTCGAGCATCTCTATGCAGGCCGCCGGGGTCGCGGGCGGGAACGTCGGCTCGCCCAGGGCGAGTTTGCCCATGTTGGACGGGTGGAAACAGTCTATGTCCTTATTCACGTCTATGCAATTTATGATTGCGGAGTCGCTTATCTGGGCCGGGAACGGCCTGAGCGGGAGTATCCCGGAGACGGATTTATCGGCGTTAAGCCTTTTCACTTCTTCCACAACCTGTGCCTCTGTCGAGCTCTCGGCGGGGTTGCAGTTCACATACGTAAATCCCACCTCGGCGCAGTTCTTCTCCACCTGGCCGCGGTACATCTTCGCGCCGTAGTTGTCGCCGACGAGGAGCGTCGCGATCCCCGGCGCGATTCCCTTAGACTTAAGGGACTCCACCTCTTTTATTATCTCCCGCTTTATTTCCTCGCCTATCCCGTTCCCGTCAATAATTGTCGCAGACATCTTTGCCTCCCCAGGTGGTAGATTGTCATTCCCGCCCCGGTTTTAAGCGTGCCGGGGTAAACTCCAGCGGGAACCCAGTGACTTTATCCTATCTTGCCGTATGTTATTTTTGCGGCCTTTTCCCGCAACTCTCCCGCTTCCTTGACCATGGCCTGCATGGAATCCCATTTCTCTTTCACGTATCCCGCGTCCTTTATAGACACAAGGTTAATCCGCACGTTCATTGCCGCGGCGTTCACGGCGGCGTCCGCGAACAGGGCCGCCACGCCGGCGTCCGACACGGCGCCCTTGTTCCCTTTCTCGCCCGCCGGGACGGTCAGTCTCGCCACCTCGAGCGCCCGAAGACCTATCGCAAACGGGATCTCTGTCGCGGCCTTTAGGCCCTCCTGGACTTTAAAGTCCCGCAATGCCTTCTGCTCATCCGTGTCTTTGGGCATTTTGAATGCCGCAGACGCCGCGGCGAATGCCTCCGTGTCTTCCTGCAAGAGCCGCACAAGCTCCGCACGCAGGCGCTCAGATTCGTCCTTGATTTTTTCTATCTCATCCTGGACGCCGGCATATTTCTCTTTCCCAAGTGTAAGATAACATACCATCCCGACAAGCGCCGCCGCCGCCGAGCCGACGAGCGCGGCCGCGCTGCCGCCGCCCGGTTCCGGGGACTTGGATGACAGCTTGTCCAGGAAATGCCGCATGGGTTGATCTATATACATACATTTCACTCCTTGTTACTTTCTTTTCACCTGAAAAGAAAGTAACTACTATCACAATCCGTTCCTGTGGTCAAGACTAATTTGACAGCATCCGGCGGCCATGATAATAATTTAAGAGCGATAAACCGGAATGGCAGGGATTTCTCCTGACTACTGCGCCATGTCGGTTGCAGTTATGAATATTAATGCTTCCGGAGGCGGGTTTGTGCCATAAATTTTTGCTCCCTGCAATACTTTGCCTGGTCTTTTCCGCATCCCCCGCGTTCGGACAGCAACAGCGATTCTGCGTCGTAACACTTAAAAACGGGAACACGATAGAAGCCAAATCCTGCCATGAAAAGGGGCACAGGATATACCTGAAGTTCGCGCTCGGCGAGGCCTCTTTCAACCTCTCTGAGGTGAAGTCCATAACCGGAGGATCCGGCATCTCGAGTTTGTTCCGGGACAAGGGAACGTATCAGCCGCCAAGCCCCGGGGAGGAGGCAGGCTCCGCCGGGCCGGACTATGCCGTGGACCCGGCACAGGCGGAAAGGGAGAAGAAATTCAACGAGTTCTTCAACAAATACTGGCAGGCTGACACAAAGACTCAGGGTAAAATGGACAAGCGTATGGACAAGGTATTCGACGATTATTTCAAAACGCCCAGCCCCGAAAAGTCTTCGGATAAGTAAACCGGCCCGCAGCGTTTATGACTTACCCGTTCGGCTTCGCCCAGAGCTTCGGCTCATCATGGCAGGCTACGCGAACATCCGAAATCGGCCTCCTCTTTCAATCCACATCCTGAAGCAGTTTAAGCATCTTTTCCTGTTTCAGCACCCCCTTCGCAGGAGTGGAAGCCTGGTTCCCGTTGGATGCCGGGACCGGTTGCGCAAGCGCGGGCGGCGGGGCATATTGCGTGGGTTCGGTGCCCTTCTTGAATACCTCGGTTATGACGTCCTGGCTTGCTGCGGTCGGCAGAAGCCCCGTCGCGGCGTCAATTTTCACGAAGTCCATGTCGTCGGGGACGGTGAAGTCGTCGGGCGGCTCCGAGGCGACCGCCGGGGCCATAAACCGAACCCATATGGGCAGCGCGGCCCTCGCGCCTGACTCTCCGTGCCCGAGGCTCCTGCCGTCATCGAAGCCCACCCACACCCCGGCCACGAGATGCGGCGTATATCCCACGAACCAGGCGTCCCTGTAGTCGTTGGTCGTCCCGGTCTTTCCCGCCACCGGCCTGCCGAGCGTCGCGGCCAGTCTGCCGGTGCCGCGCAGGACGGCGTCTTCGAGCATACTCGTTACCTGGTAAGTCGCCTCGGGGGACATGACCTCCGTATGCGAAGACTCGTGCTGTTCCAGCGCCCGGCCTAGCCTGTCCGTCACCCGTAGGATGGTAACCGGGTCTATGGCATAGCCTCCGTTTGCGAACGCGCAATAGGCGGAGGCCATCTCAAGAGGAGTCGCGCTGCATGAGCCGAGCGCAAGCGTAAGGTTCCGCGCGAAAGGCCCGGTCATGCCGAGTTTTTGCGCGAGGGCGATTACCTTGTCCACGCCAATGCGGTTTAAAAGCTCGATTGTTACGACATTCCTTGAAAATACCAGGGCCTCCCTGAGGCGGGTCGGCCCATAGTACTCGTGGTCGTAGTTGTTTGGCTTCCAGTGGTCGTTATCGTAGCTCCTTGGCTCGTCGTTTATGATTGACGCGGGCGTGAAGCCGTTTTCCATGGCCGTGGCGTAAACGAGCGGCTTGAACGCGGAACCCGGCTGCCTGTGGGCCATTGTCGCGTGGTTGAACTGGCTCTTCTGGAAGTCAACCCCTCCGACAAGCGCCTTTACCTCCCCGGTCATGGGGTCCATCGCCACGAGCGCCGCCTCGCACAGAGGCTCCTGTTCAAGCGTAAAACCAAGTAACTTTACGCGCCTGTTGAACGCCCTGCGTTCGACCTCTATGACGTATCCCGGTTTCAGTATCTCCGAGATATTCTTCTTTTTCGGGCCCCAGCCCGCGGCCCATCTCATGTCCGGCCAGGCGATATAGCCCTTGCCGCCGCGCACGGATATGACGGCGCCCTTTTTGTCCACTTTCAGCACCGTCGCGTTCACAACCTCGCCCGGCTGGAAGGCCGAAGCCGCGACGGGTTTTTCTCCGAAAAGCCTTCTTATCTCTTTAGCGCTCCTTACCGCAAGCGGTCCCTGCCATCCCTCGCGCTTCGCAATATCCCGCGCCCCGGACTCCACCGCCCGATTCGCCTCCGCCTGCATCCTGTAGTCTATGGCCGTTTTTACGTCCAGGCCGTCGATATAGACTTTTTGCGCCCCGTATTTCTTCTCGAGGTATGCGCGCAGCTGCTCCACAAGATAAGGGGCCACGTCTTCGTCCACCCAGCCGTTCTTAAGCACGAGCGGACGGGCCGCGGCAAGCTTTTCCTCCCCGCGGGAGATATACCGCTCCTCGACCATCCTTTTCAATACGATTTTCTGGCGGAGCTTTGCCGCCCGCATGTTATTGTAAGGCGAGTAGCCCTCCGGAGAGCGGATAAGTCCGGCAATCATGGCGCATTCCGGGAGGCTCAAGTCTCCCACGTGTTTGCCGAAATACGTCCTCGCCGCCATCTCCACGCCATACGCTCCGTGCCCGAAATATATCTTGTTCAGATAAAGTTCCAGTATCTCGTTCTTCGTCAGTTTCTGCTCTATCTTCCGGGCGAGGACCATCTCTTTGAGCTTGCGGCTAATGCTTTTCTCCGGCGTGAGGAACAGCACCTTGGCGAGCTGCTGGGTGATGGTGCTTCCGCCTTCCTTGAAAGAGAGCGTGAAAATGTCCGTCACCAGCGCGCGGGCAATGCCCTCGAAGTCCAGCGCGCCGTGCTTGTAGAAGCGCGCATCCTCGACGGCTATGACGGCGTTTTTCAAGTCGTCCGGCATCTGCGAGAGCGGCACGAATATGCCCTTGTCCACCTTTATGCGGCCTATGAGGTGGCCGTCTTCCGAGTATACGCGTGTGCCTATGGGCGGCTTGTAGTTCTTGAGCGAGGTGATTTCCGGCAGGTCTTTGTTTACGGAGGTGAAAATCGCGTAGCTCGCGCCGCATGATACGGCGATTATGGCAATCGCCGCGAGAATTATTACATGTATCTTTTTCATTGCCTTCCCTAATAGTGCCAATAAAAAAACCGATGTGAAGAATCATAGCACCGCAGGGGTATTAATGCAACACCTCTCCGCCCGGATACTTTAAGAGGCGGCCCCTGCTTTGACGGCCGCAAGTATCGGTGATACACTTTGGGGAAGTGGGCAAAAACCTGATTATTTCGACGGGGTTAACAGGAGGTTTGTTATGGCGAAGGATATAAAAAAGGGCGGGTTGCTAACGCCACAGAACTCTGCGCTGATAATGATTGACTACCAGCCGCAGATGTTTTTCGGCGTTCAGTCTATTGACAGGCAGCTGCTTATCAACAACATCGTCGGGCTTGCCGAGGCGGCCAGGGTCTTTCACGTCCCGACTATTGTAACCACAATAGCCGCCGACACTTTCAGCGGGCCGGACCTGCCCGAGATCGAGGACGTATTCTCCGGAGTGAAACCGATAGACCGCACTACCATGAACGCATGGGAAGACAGGCGCGTGGTGGATGCGGTAAAGGAGACCGGGAGGAACAAGCTCATTATAGCCGGGCTGTGGACTGAAGTCTGCGTGGCGTTTCCGGCGTTGTCCGCGCTTGAGGACGGCTACGAGGTTTATGTGGTCTCGGACGCCATAGGCGGGTCCAGCCATGCCTCTCACAAGTATGCCATGCAGAGGATGGTGCAGGCCGGCGTAATACCCCTGACATGGCTTCAGTTGCTCCTTGAGTATCAGCGTGACTGGGCCAGGAGCGAGACCTACGATGCGACACTCGACATCGTCCGCAAACACGCGGGCGCATATGGACAAGGCGTGCTTTACGTGAAGTCCATGCTCGGCAGGTACTCGAAGGCCGCATAAAATAGAAAAGCCCCGGAGGTTTTCCGCCGGGGCTTTTTATCGCTGGCAATAAGGCGCAAGATTGCGTGTCGTCTGTCCTTTTCGCGCTCAGGTTCTCCGCTCGTTATCTCCTCCAGCGCCCCTGCGGCTCTCTTACATAAAAGACGAAATCCCTTGCGTCGCCGTCGCTGTCCGTCTCGACAATCGTCCTGACCATGTACCTGCCGGGGCGGGCGTCCTCCGGGATTGTCATGGGCATGGAGCTCGTCCAGGTGCCGCCCTCACGCCTGAGCGTAATCTCCGGCCTGCCGATTATCCGGCCTGTGTCGTCCCGCACCTCCCGCACCTCGTGAACCAGCGCCAGGCGCCTGTAGGGCGTGAGCAGGGTATACCTGGAGATGAGGTCTACCGTGTCTCCCGGCGCGACTGTCTTCGGGGATGCATAGGCGTCCTCAATCCTTATGAAATCCCTCCGCGCGCGAGCTTCGTTGTAACTATACTGCCTTGCGGCGTAATCCTCGGAGCGCTGGAGGTGATATTCGTTGTTGCCTATGGATGCGCCCGCCAATCCCCCGAAAACGCTGCCGATTACCGCGCCCGCTCCGGCGTGTCCGCCGACGCTCCCCAGGGCCGCTCCAAGCACCGCGCCGGTTATGGCTCCGATGCCCGCGCCCGTCGCGGTATACTGCGCCTCGCGCTGGGTTGCGCAGGCCGTGAGAATAAATGCCGCGGCAACCGCCAGGGCCATACCGGCAAAGACTTTTCTCATGGTAATACCTCGAGGAATTTTACTTGACAAATTGTAGCGTATTGTAGCGTAAAACGGGCGTCCCGGTCAAGATTCCGGAGAATTTTCCTGGGGCGGCCCGGCGTCCGAAGGGGATTCCGGGGCGTTATCCGGGCCGGATATTGTGCCCGAGGGAGCCGAAAAACCTGCATCGGCAGGCGGCGCGGGCGTAGTCCTGTCGATATAAAAAACGACGAATCCGGAACGGGCGATAAGGCCGATATACATCTGGAGGAGAAGCCCGAAAAGGACAACCGGCAAAAGACCCGCCGCAACAGATGGGTCTGTCTCCTTTGTGATGTGGAAAGGCATCGTCGCAATATTCCACAGGATATTCGCAAAGAAAACCAGCGCGAACATAAGGAGCGCGAAAAGGAGCGCGTCCCAGAAGTTTTTCTTTATAAAACGGTAGGATGCGCCAAGGGACGAGGACGCGCCAAGGCCTTCCCCGACAAGGATTATCGCGGAAAATGTCCACCCCGCATACACGAAAAACAGGAAAAGAAGACCCCCCAAAATAAGCGCGGTGATAAACGGCACGCCAAGCGAAAAGGCCAGGACGCGCCTGCCTTCCACCATCAACGGGCTTAGCACGGCCTGGTATCCTGTGGCGCCGACAGCGCCGAAAACAAATGCGGCGAAGAGGGTTACGACCCCCCAGATTATGTATAGGCCCAGCATGGCCCATACGGAGCGGCCCCCGGAGGCGAAAAACTCCCCGGTCGTAAATCCACGGGCTTTTTTCCGCGCAGTTTTGAGCATACAGCCGAGGTTTCCGGAATGGACAAATGCGGTAATGAAAGCGACGGCAAGCACGAAGATTATAACGAGCAGCGCCCCTGCCGCAACGAGCGTCAGGGAGGTCTTTACAAGCCCGGAGAGGTTGTCCGTGGAGAGCGTCTGAAGGTTCAGGCTTGGGACGGCACTTATGGCTGCGAGAACGAATATTACCGTGAGCAGCAGGAAAAAGAACAGCATGACAATCCCGGCCAATACCTGAGTCAGGAGCACGGCCAGGTTCCTGTTCGCCACACGGAAGCCTTCTTTTATTATCTCGAAATATTTCATATTTTTTATTCTACCGTATCCGGCTTCCGGACGGGAAGTCTCCTTTCAAGAAGCCTGTCCGCCTTCAGCACGTCGGCCGCCTTCCCGCCGTCTATTTCCCATGCGTATGCGCCGTTTTTGTCCCTTTTCAGTTTTATTTTAAGCTGCTCGGCCTTTTCCCCGGCCCTCATCACCTTGCCGGACACCGCCTCGGACGGCACGGCCTTTATGGCGCTTAAACTTGCCGGAGCGACCGGGGCCGGCTTGCCGCATGCGCCGAGGGCCATTAAAAACATAAAACACGCAAGGGATGCTATGGGCCGGAACATATCGGTTAAAGATAATCTCGACTCTCTGATTTGTCAATAAATTTCTTTTGCAATAGGGACTTATACCATTGACAAAAAGTCTTTCTGATTGGATAATGATAAATTGTAACCTGACAAGTCCCCAGCCGTCATAACTTTAAAAGGCACGCATGAAAAAAAGAACAAAGATACTCGTATTGATAATAATTGTCGCCGCGGGCGTCTGGGCATACATGCACTTCTATGCCGGGCGCAAAACAGGGCCGCAGCCTGTCCGGACGACCGGCGTCGTGGGAGGCATAGAGACTAACATATCTTCCAAAATACCCGGCCGGGTTACGTTCATCGCGGTCCGGACAGGTGATACGGTCAGGAAAGGAGAGCTTCTGGCCCGCATGGAGAACAGGGATTTAAAGGCCGCGCTCGGGCAGTCCAGGGCCGCGCTTAAAGCCGCGGAGCTTACCCTGACATCGCTTGGGCAGGTTATCGCCAACGCCAGAGACCAGGTCCGGGTGGAGCATGCGGACGTTGCCAGCCAGAAGGCCCAGGCAAGCCGTGCGCAGGCCCAGCTTGCCCAGGCGGAGCTGGACTTGTTCCGCGAGAAGGCGCTTTATAAAAAAGGCATTGTGGCAAAGGCCGACCTCGACAACGCCCGGACGAAGCGGGATTCCGCAAAGGCGGACTTCGAGGCCGCGGACGCGGGGATAAACCTTGCAGAGTCCCGGCTTTCCGCGGCGCGGGCGACGCTTAAGAAATCGAAAGACGATATGACCACCCAGGGCGCGCGCGTAAAGCAGGCGCGTGACGGCGTGAAGTTCAGCCGGGCGCAGCTTTCCTATTCCGACATTTACGCGCCGTCGGACGGCGTTGTGGAGTATCGTTCCGTGGAGGCGGGCGAGGTAGTGTCTCCCGGCATGAGCATTATGACAATCGTGAACCCGGCGACTCTCTGGGCGCGGATAGACCTTGGGCAGAGGTTCATTACGCGGGTGCATGTGGGGACGAAGGCCAGGATATGGCTGGAGCATCACCCGGAGATGATATTTACCGGCGAGGTCTTCGACATCGGGCGCGAAGGCGAGTTCGCGGTGGAGCGCGATGTTACCCGTGGCCGCCAGGACATCAAGACCTTCCGCACAAGGATAAAGATAGACGACCCGAAAGGAATCCTCAAGCCCGGCATGACGGTGCTTGTGGGGATACCGTAGAATAATTATGTTAGCGGTTGAAACCTTCGGCATACGAAAAACCTTCGGCGAGCTGACGGCTGTAAAGGACATCAGCATACAGATTAACGAGGGCGAGTTCTTCGGCTTTCTGGGGCCGAACGGCGCGGGCAAGAGCACGCTCATACGTATGCTGACGACAGTCCTTCGGCCAACGTCCGGCACGGCAAGAGTAGGGGGATATGACGTAACGAAGGAGCCGGGGAAGGTGCGCCGCTCCATCGGCGTAGTCACGCAGAACATGGCCTCAGACCTTGACCTTACCGCCCGCGAGAACATGGACATCTTCGGGAAGTTCTACGAGGTGCCGAAGAAGGCCCGGCAGGAGCGTGTCGCAGAGCTTCTGGAGCGCGTCGGCCTTGCTAAGAAGGCGGACGAGCTTGCCGCGACGTTCTCCGGCGGGATGCGCCGAAGGCTCGACATCGCGCGCGTCCTGGTGCACAAGCCCGCGATTCTTTTCCTCGACGAGCCGACTTCGGGGCTCGACCCTCAGAGCCGCAGGGTCGTCTGGGACATGCTCCGGGATTTTATGAAGGACTACAGCATGACCATCTTCCTGACCACGCACTACATGGAAGAGGCGGAGGCGCTCTGCACGAGGGTCGCCATAATAGACCACGGCAGCGTAATTGCGATGGGGACGCCGGACGAGCTGAAATCCGGCATACCGGGCAACGACATCGTGATACTTTCCCTCTCGATGGAACAGGAAAACGTGCGGGACCTGGCGGCGGCGGAAGGATACGTGCACAAGACGCAGCTTGAAAACGGAGACTTGCGGTGCTATGTGGACAACGGCAGCGAGGACGCGCCGAGGCTTATGAAGCTCGCCACTGACGCGGGCGCGGAGGTGCGGGCCGTCTCTATACAGAAGCTCTCCCTTGAAGACGTATTCATACATTACACGGGCCGCTCCATACGCGAGGAAGAGACGAAGAAGGTGAGCATGTTCCTTGGCGCGGGCATTCCGCAAAAGCTGGGGAGGTAGCTATGCGCAGGCTTTACGCGGTGATAGAGCGCGATATGCGCAAGTTCTCCCGGAACCCGGTCATCATGGTGATGGCCGTTGTCATGCCGATAGTCTATCTCGTAATCCTCGGCAACTCCTTCCAGGGGAAGCTGAAGGGCCTGCCGGTGGCTGTTGTGAACCAGGACGACGGCTACTGGGGCAGGCGGCTGGACGAGCGCCTGAAGGCAGTGGTGGTCGGGCCGAAGACCGTGAAGCTTACGTATATGTCCGACCAGGGCAAAGCGGTCGAGGACGTGCGGGACGGGAAATTCAAGGGCGCGTTGATTGTCCCGCCTGACTTCTCGCGCAGGATGGCGCTCGGAATAAACCCGGAGGTAGGGATATTCGTCGACAACACCGACCAGATTTCGGAAGGAGCCTTGACCGGCGCCCTGACGGGCGCGGTGAACTCGGTGCGCGAGGCGTTTGTGCCGGTGCGTCCCAACAGGACTGTCGTGCAGGCCCGGAGGATTGAGCTTTACAGGATGGTCGATTACGACCAGGCGCTCGTGCCGGGCGTCGTCGTGATGGCGATATTCATAGGCACAATGATAACGGGCGTATTCAATCTCGTTATGGACCGTTTCCTGGGGCTGGACGAGGCCATTCTTATGACGCCGGTTACGAAGACGGATATTGTCGGCGGGCTTGTAGTCTCCGGGTTTGTAATCACCATGCTCATGGCGACGGTCGTTTATGTTGTGAGCGCGCTGATAACCGGCATAACGGTCGTCGGCTCAATCCCGCGGTTTTTGGGCATTCTTACCGTCCTTGCCCTGACGACAATGGGGCTTTTAAGCATGATATTCCTGATGCTCGGCCGGGCGAACCATCCCAGGATGGTCGGGGTGTTCCAGGGGTTCATGAACGTGATATTTTTCTTCCCTTCCGGCGCGGTATATCCGGTGGAGGGTTTTCCGAAGTGGCTTCGGGCCTTCTCGAAGGTGAACCCGGAATACTACGCCGTGCATGCGCTCAAGGCCATAATATTCAAGGGCAACTCCCTTTGGGCAATATACGGAGATATTCTGTTCCTGACGTGTTTTCTGGCCGTTATGATGACGCTGGCCGTCGTTACATTCAAAAGGACATTATAGATAGAAAGGAACTTCATAAGATGCCGTTCGATATTGTCGTGTTCGACGATGAATACAAATTCATAAAAGAGCTTCACCTCGACCCGGGCATCCACGGGGCGCTTTGGCGCAGGATAATAAACCCGGCAGACTACCCGAACCTTGGGAGGGCCACAGGCGACAAGGAGGATGTAATATTCGCGCAGGAGGATGTCCCGGATCTGATAACCGAGGTCGAGAAACTGGAGAACTACCTCCATGACGAGAAGATGATGTCGCCCGAGGTGAAGGGAAAGTGCCTTAATTTCATAGGCAAACTGAAAGAGATATGTCTTATCGCCCGGGCTGAGAACAAAAGCGTAGACTTTGTCGCCGGGGATTAGAGCTTCACTCCTCCTTCCAGAATATTGCCTCCATCGGGCAGGAGTCTATGGCCTCCTGTATCACGCCCTCCGGGTCGCCCTTCGGGTTATATACCTCGGCCAGGTCGTCCTTGTTCAGCTTTATGGTATTCGGGGCGATTTCCGTGCAAAGCCCGCAGCTTGAACACAGTCTTTTGTCAACGACAGGTATTTTCGCCATTTGTTGTTTCTCCTTATGTTGGTCTTAATAAAAACATATCATGTCGAACAAAGGCCGGAGGAGAGCCTCCGGGCCCGCTAAAGTTTATGTTGAGCATACCCGGCACGAGGGCGGCTGTCCCGCATGTGCCAGCACCTGCTCCTTGCTGCCGTAGCGGTATACCGTTATCCCTTTGCAGCCGAGCCTGTAGGCGAGCGAATAAATCTCCTCGACGTCGCCCGGAGCCGCCTCCTCCGGGAGGTTAATCGTCTTGGATACAGCGTTGTCCGTATATTTCTGGAACTCCGCCTGCATAATCACGTGCCTCTCCGGCGGAATTTCGAGGGCTGTCCTGAAAACGTCCCTGACCTTGGCCGGTATCCCCGGAAGCCTTGACACCCCGCCTCTGGCGTCGATTTCCCGGAGCAGGCCGTCGGAATAGAATCCCTCCCTTGCCGCGGTTTCGAGGAAGACACGGTTGACCTCCCTGAGCTCGGAGCCGTCCAGCACCCGACGGACAAACGAGAGCGCGAAAAGCGGCTCGATCCCGCTCGACGTTCCGGCGATGATGCTGATTGTGCCTGTGGGAGCGACCGTCGTGACCGTTGCGTTCCGCATATGCTTCAAGCCCCTTTTCTCCCATGAGCTTCCGGCGAAGTTCGGGAAATTCCCGCGCTCCTTCCCCAGTTCGGAGGATTTTTTTATCGCCTCTTCGCTTATGAACCGCATGACTTCTCCGCCGAGCCTCACCGCTTCGTCCGAGGCGTATGGGATGCCGAGCATGACGAGCATGTCCGCAAAACCCATCACGCCAAGGCCGATTTTTCTGTTAGCGCGGGTTATTTTTGTTATCTCCGGGAGCGGATAGACGCTCGCGTCGATTACATTGTCCAGTAACTGCACGCCGTCCCTTACCGTATCCCGAAGACCGTCCCAATCGATACTCGCGGGGCCTGGGTCGCTCGGCCGGCCGGAGCCGTCAGACCGGCCCAGGACGAACCGGCTCAGGTTGATTGAACCCAGGTTGCACGACTCGTACGGCAGAAGCGGCTGTTCCCCGCAGGGGTTAGTCGCTTCTATCGTCCCGGCCTTTGGCGTAGGGTTTGCGGCGTTAATCCTGTCGATGAATACCACTCCGGGATCGCCCGTCTTCCAGGCCGTGAGGGCGATTAAATCCCATATCTCACGCGCCGGGATTTTTCTGACTATGCGCCCGTCCCTGGGGTTTTTCAGCGCGAAATCCGCCCCGTTATCCAGCGCCTGCATGAACGAATCCGGTATGCTCACGGAGAGGTTGAAGTTCCTGAACGCTCCGTTTTCCTTCGCCCGGATGAACTCCATGACGTCCGGGTGGTCGGCGCGCAGCATCCCCATGTTCGCCCCGCGGCGCCTGCCGCCCTGCTTTATGACATCCGTCGCCTGGTCGAATATCCGCATGAAAGAGACCGGCCCCGAAGCAGCCGAGCCGGTGGACTTTACGATGTCGTTTTTGGGCCTGAGACGCGAGAACGAGAATCCCGTCCCGCCGCCGGACTGGTGTATACCGGCCATTGCGGAAAGCGCGCCGAATATCTTCTTTACGCTGTCTTCGACGGGTATGACGAAGCAGGCGGAATACTGCCTGATCCTCGTGCCCGCGTTCATAAGAGCCGGGGAGTTCGGCAGGAATTTAAGCTCCGACATCATCCGGCGGTATATTTCCGCGCGCCCGGCCCCCGCGCCGGGAGAGTGTTTCTCGTCCGCGGAGGCGATTGTTTTGGCAACCCTCCCGAAGAGGTCTTCCGGGGCCTCGATTATGCGCCCCTCGCGGTCTTTCCTCAAATATCTTCTCTCCAGCACGCGGAGCGCGTTTTCAGTCAGTCCTGTTTCCATCAAAGCCCCACTCCGGGAATAACCCGGCCGCATTCGCATACGCCGTTTTTCAGGTAATTGCCGGTCATCATGTTGCCGCGTCTGGCAATGAGAACCCTGCCGCAAGCCGGGCATATCGTATCCTCGCCGCCATGCCCCGGCGCGTTGCCTTCGTAGACGTATTTCAGCCCTTCGTCCATGCCCGTATTTCGGGCGAGGGATAAAGTCGAAAGCGGGGTAGGGGGCTGGTCGGTAAGCCTGTAAGTCGGATGGAAGCGCGATACGTGCCAGGGGATCTCTGGGTTTAAGGAAGATATGAACCGGGCGATGCCGCGAAGCTCGTCTTCGGAGTCGTTGTGGTTCGGGATTATAAGCGTCGTAAGCTCTATCCATATCCCGGCCTCGCAGTAGTTCCGTATGGCATCAAGGACGAGTTCGAGCTTCGCTCCGCAGACCTTGAGATAAAAATCCGCGCTGAACCCTTTCAGGTCTATGTTGGCCGCATCGAGGTACGGGGCTATCGTTTTCAGGGCTTCAGGCGTGATATATCCGTTTGTAACGAAGACGTTTTTAATCCCCGCCTCGTGCGCGAGCTTCGCAGTATCAAAAGCAAGCTCGAAGAATATGGTCGGTTCGGTGTAGGTGTAGGATATGCTCTCGCAGCCGTATTTCAAAGCCTCTTTTACTATGGACTCAGGCGGTAACGGCTCTCCGGCGATGTATTCTGCGTCCCTCGGCATCTGGGCGATGTCGGCGTTCTGGCAGAAGAGGCACTTGAAGTTGCATCCGGGCGCGGCTATGGAATATGAACCGGAGCCGGGAAGGAAGTGAAAAAGCGGCTTCTTTTCTATGGGGTCGATATGGCCGGCGATGACCTTGTCGTAAACCAGGCTGTAGAGTATCCCGTCTTTGTTCTCCCGGACCCGGCAGACGCCCATTGCTCCGTCGCGTATCCTGCACCTGTGCCCGCACAGGAAACAGTATACTTTTTTATCCTCAAGCGGCTCCCAGAGAGAAGCCTGTTTCATGCGAGGCCCCCGTCCGCGCCTTATCCCATAATCCTTCCGCCGTCCACGGAGAGGTTCGCGCCCGTTACGAACCGGCCCGCCTCCGAGCAGAAGAAGAGGACGGCTCCCGCCGCGTCCTCCGGAAGCGCGAGCCTCCCAAGAGGGGTGCAGTCGCATATCGCCCGGCGAACCGCTTCGTTTGTATTCGGGGCCTCCTCCGTAAGGACAAATCCGGGCGAGACCATGTTTACAGTAACGCCCCAGGGCCCGGCCTCGGCGGCAAGGTTCTTCGTAAAACCGAGAAGCGCGCCCATTGCGGAAGTCAGGGCGCTGTAGCCCTTCACGGGCTGTATGAGCATGTTGTTCCCGATATTGACGATTCTGCCCCAGTCCCGGGATTTCATGCCGTCGATTACTCTCCGGGAGAGATAGAACGCCGGGCGCAGGATGCCGTCCATATGAGACTGATGTTCCTCCCAGCCGGACTTCAAAAACATATTGCGGATTATGCGCCCGTGGGCGTTGTTCACCAATATGTCCACGCCGCCGAAGGCCTTTTCCGCCTCGGTTATGAGCCGCCCGGCCCCTTCGGGAGTCGATACGTCAGACTTTACCGATATTGAGGACGGGTTTATCTCTTTAAGCGCATCGAGCGCGGCCTGCGCCCTCTTGTCGTCTGCGAGATAATTTATGGCCACGTCCGCCCCGGCGGAAGCCAGGACCTTTGCGACCGCAAGGCCGACACCTCGTGAAGAGCCGGAAACCACGGCCCTTTTGCCTGAAAGCGAAAGACTCAAACCCGTCATGCCGCGTCTGCCTGCGAATATACGCTCTCGTTTTTAAACGCCCTTACAAGGCGCACCGTGCGCATCGTTTCTTTATCCAGGACGTCAATGTATGCCGACCACAGCCCAAGCCCCGCGAGCATTGCGAGGTAAGTCCGGTTTATCTCCGGGCGCAGGTCCCTGGCAGAACCGGCGGAGATGTTGGAGAGCCAGCACGTCGTCCTGACGGGCGGCTCGACAAGCTCGCTCAAGCCGTAGAGCGTCTCCTGCACGGCGACCGCCTGTTCCTGCCCCCGGACGTTCCCTGCCATGTGCAGGACCATGAGGTCGATAATCAGCCGGTCGTTTGCTATTCCCGCCGTGTTCGCCTTTTCCATCAAATCCTCGATTATGCCCAGCCGTTCGTCGGCGTCAGCCGGTATGCCTTTGCGCAAGGGGTATATGACGAGGTCGGCGTTTGCCGAAGCCGCCGCGCCAAGGATTTCCGCCATCTCCTTTTCGCGCCGGAAGTCGGCAGAGAGGTAGTTTATGATAATCTTGCTTCCGGCCGCCTCGGCGGCGATTTCCTGGGCATCGGGGTTTCTGCTGTCTATCGAGAGCGTAAGGCCCGCCTCGCGCGCGCCGAGGACGGCGGTCTTCATGTATTTTTCGTCTCCGTCTCCGTCGAGGCTCAGACTTACGGCGAGCATGTCCGCGCCGGCGGCCTTAAGCGCCAGGGCCTGCCTGGCAATCCAGTCCGTATTCCCCGTCCTAACGGCGGAGAGGAATTCACGGTTTTTAAAGTTCAGGTTATTCGCTATCGCAAGCATAACCCGCCTCCTTTGACTAAAACCTCGGTCAGACGTTTATGACCTCGGTCACCTCCGGCACCTCTTCCTTTATGGCGCGCTCGACGCCCATCTTCAGTGTCATCTGGGACATCGGGCAGCTTCCGCACGCCCCCATCAGGCGCACCTTTACAACGCTCCCTTCCACGCCGACAAGCTCCACGCTCCCGCCGTCCGCCTGGAGGAAAGGCCTTATTTTATCCAGCACCGCTTCCACTTTCTCTTTCATAGAACTCTCCTGTCGTTTAATCGGTTCTTGCCATCGGCAGCAGCATACAGGCTCTGCGCCTCCCTTTTTCAATTATAACATACGGGCTTATAAAAAAACGCGTCAGTCCGTCAGTTTTCTCGTTTTCAGGCAATGTAGCGCCTCCCGCCTGTATGCCTCCGCGAGCATCTTCGTCACCTTGCCCGGCGCGCCGATTGTTTTGTCGTCCACCTCCCGGACGGGCATAACTTCCATCGTCGTGTTCGTTATGAAGACCTCGTCCGCCGCCTTTAACGCCGCCTCGGAGAACATCTCCTCGAATACCGTAATCCCGAGCCTCTCCGCAAGCCCGATGACGAGGCCGCGCGTTACGCCTTCGAGTATCCCGGCGATGAGTGGCGGGGTGACAAGCTCGCCGTTTTTCACAATGAATATGTTGGAAATCGTGCCTTCCGCGACGAAATTCGCGTGGTTCAGCATAATCCCCTCGAAGGCCCCGGCCTTTTTCGCCTCCATCTTGGCAAATATGTTGTTCAGGAAGTTTGTGGATTTTATGGCCGGGTCCAGCGTCTCCGGGTGGTTCCTCCTCGTATTCACGACGGCGATATTTACGCCCTTCTCGTAAAGCTCCTTCGGGTAATCGACGAACTGTTTTGCGATTATCAGGAACGTCGGGACGGGGCAGAGCTCCGGGTCGAGCCCAATCTCTCCCGGCCCGCGCGATACGCTGACGCGGATGTAGGCGTCCTTCAGGCCGTTTCTGGCCAGGGTATCGGAGATTGCCTTTTTTATTCCGTCCTCGTCCAGAGGCAGGGCCATCTCCATCAGTTTCGCGGAGTGTTTAAGCCTTTCGATATGCTCGTCCAGGTGGAACACGTATCCGTCGTACGCCCTGAGCGTCTCGTAAATCCCGTCCCCGTAGAGGTATCCGTGGTCGAACACGGATACCTTCGCCTCTTCCTTCGGATAGAACGCGCCGTTAATATAGATTTGCATATATGCTCCCGTTTGTCGGCTATAATCTCTCCAGCGTCTTTATCAGCGCCTCGGCCTTGTGCAAGGTCTCGTAGTATTCGCGCTCCGGGTCACTGTCCGCGACGATCCCTGCGCCGACCTGGACGTATGCCTTGTTGTCTTTTATCACAAACGTGCGGATTATGATATTAAAATCCATGTTGCCGTTGTAGCCGATGTAGCCGACGGAGCCGGTATACGGCCCGCGCGCCACAGGCTCAAGCTCGTCGATTATCTCCATGCACCGCACCTTCGGAACGCCGGTAATCGTCCCGCCGGGGAACGTCGCCCGTATCACGTCGAAGGCGTCCTTGCCGTCGGCCAGCTTTCCCGTGACGTTCGAGACGATATGTATCACGTGCGAGTAGTCCTCCGTAACCATAAGCTCGTCCACGTGGACGCTGCCGTAGTCGCACACACGGCCCATGTCGTTTCGTTCGAGGTCGATTAACATTATATGCTCCGCGCGTTCCTTTTCGTTTAAGAGAAGCTCCGAGCGCATGGCATTGTCGCCGTTTTTGTCCCTGCCGCGGGGCCTTGTCCCGGCGATGGGGCGCGTATCGACGCGGCTGCTTTCCAGGCGGACGAGCCGCTCCGGGGACGAGCTTATAATCTTTACTTCCGGCAAGTCCAGATAGCAGGCGAAGGGCGATGGGTTGACCTCCCGCAGCACCCGGTATATGTCGTAGGGGTGGATCCCGCTCACGTCGGCCATGAGGCGCTGGGAGAGGTTCGCCTGGAATATGTCCCCGGCGGCGATATATTCCTTCGCCCGGCGCACCATCCGCTCATAGTCCTCTTTCGACATGAGCGGCACGGCGACTGGCCGACCGGCTGTTGCCGATCGATCGGCTGCAACCGGTTGACCGGCTACAGGCCCTGCGCCGGAACGCTCAAACCCCGCATCGGCGCATTCGCCGGGTTCCGAGCCGCGGCGAAAATTTGCGGGACGCTTGTCAGACGTTTTTACCGCGCCGGGGGCGGAGTTGCGGCATCTTCCGCCTCCCTCGCGGGAGAGGATTTTTCCCTCCAGCGCGCGCATCCTCTCGATCATTTTATCGTATAATTCCGGCCACTTATCGCTCTCCGGCGCGGAAAACCCCAAACCCGTCTCCGCCGCACCCGGCGTCCCGATTACAAAGAGTTTTTTATCAATGTTATCAAAGGCTAAGAGCAGGTCTACAAAAATGAACTGTGCGTCGGGAATACCCAGGTCGTCCTTTGCAACCGCAGGAATTTGTTCAAAATTCCGCACAAAGTCATAAGAGATAAAACCCACGCACCCGCCGGTAAACGGCGGCAATCCCGGAATTCCTTCGACACGACAAGAGGTTACAAGCTCCCGGAGTTTTGCGAGCGGCGGGCGCGAGGCGACCGACCTTTTGCCGTCCCTGGTTATCTCTACCCGATTCCCCTTGCATTTCAAGGACATGAAAGGCTCGGATCCCATGAAGGAATATCTGCCCGTGACCGGGTTTACGCGTGCGGATTCGAGCAGGAAAGGGTTTTTGTCTTCAAGCAGCGCGGCGAAGGCGAGGGATGGGTCGAAACGCGGCATCTCCCGCATAAAATAAAGGGGCCTTAAAAGCCCCTTGTCCGCATTTTTAAGAAACTCATCCCTGGTCGGAAGGTTCATAATTTACTTTTTTTGAAGTCCCTGCTTCCGGGTTTTACGGTTGGGAGTCCCTGCGCGCAGAGCGGGCAGTCCTTTGGCTGGTATGTTTCGATGGCGAGAGTCACAAGGGCCTTGTACGGCACGTCAAGCTCCGTATTGCCGCCGCTTCTGTCTATAATGGCTCCCGCCGCGGCCACTATGCCGCCGGATTCCCTGACTACGCGCATTGTCTCGCGGGTAGAGCCGCCGGTAGTTATAACATCCTCCACAACAAGCGCCCGCTCGCCTTCGGATATGGCAAATCCGCGCCGCAGGGTAAGCTTCCCCTCCGCCCTTTCGGCAAAAATGGCCCGCACTCCAAGGGATTTGGCCACCTCCTGCGCTACGATTATCCCGCCGAGCGCAGGCGCGATTACCAGGTCTATTTTCTCCGAGCGGAAATTGCTCCCCAGCTTGAATCCAAGCTCTGTCGCAAGATCCGGGTACTGGAGCACCAGGGCGCACTGGAGGTAGGTGGGGCTGTGCAGGCCCGATGAGAGCAGAAAATGCCCCTCAAGGAGGGCGGCCTTCTGTCTGAATATCTGAAGCACGTCGTCTTTCTGTTCGCTCAAACTTTAGCCTCCGGTTTTATTGCCAGTTGGTCGATTGTGTCAAGCATTTCTTTTATTTTTACCGGTTTCGACAATACCTTTTCCACGAGCGCCTTCAGTGATTTGTCTTCCGCTTCGATGTCCCATCCCGAAAGCAGGACCACAGGGGTCTTCGGGGCCTTTTTCTTTATGGCCCGCGCCACATCCCACCCCGATGGGCCTGGCAGACCCAGGTCCGTAAATACTATGTCCGCGCCGTCTTTAAATTTTTCAAGCCCTTCGCTCGCATCCGCCGCCGCCAGAACCTTATGCCCGAAATTTTCGAGGATCTTGACGAGTGCCTGTCTTACGCTCTCTTCGTCTTCCACAATGAGGATCTTAGGCACCAAAACACCTCCGGATTGTTGTTCTCCCCCGCCTAATTCCCGCGCTTTTTTAATCCCCCCGGCGACATTCTCCCTTTTAGAAAAGCCTCCCGCTGTCTAAGAGTATCGTTACCGGCCCGTCGTTAATCAACCTAACTTCCATATGCTCACCAAACCGCCCCTGCGAGACCGGTATTTTCATATCCTTTGCCCTGTATATGAAATATTCGTAAAGCTCCTCCGCCCGCTCTCCTTTTGCGGCCTCGGAAAATGAAGGTCTGCGGCCCTTTCTCGCATCGCCGTAGAGCGTGAACTGCGATATTACCATAAGCTCACCCTTCAAGTCCAGCAGGCTTTGGTTAAATTTTCCTTCCGCGTCCTCGAATATCCTTAAATTTATAATTTTTTCAAGGAGATAATCGGCGTCTTTTTCCGTGTCGTCCCTGCCTACGCCAAGGAATACGAGCAGCCCCGCCCCGGTTTCGCCGGCAACCTCGGAATTTACCCTGACGCTCGATTCCTGTATTCTCTGAACGACTGCGCGCATAAAAACCTTTCATATCATAACTCCCCCTGCTTCACTTTCCCCTCTTATATTAAGAGGGGGACAGGAGGGGGCGTTACTTCCAATATTTCTTGTCCATCAGATACTTCGGCTTAATATTCCCCAATGCCGCAAGGAGGTTGTCTTTTATGCCCGGCTCCATATCTTCCAGTCCGCCGAGGAGTGATTTTATTTTGTATCTCCTCTGGCCGGAGCCTTTGCACACGGGACAACCGCAGCCGATTAACGGTATTTCCGCCTCGTCGGCAAACGCCGCCGTCTCTTCCTCGAAGACATAGCAGAGCGGCCTGATAACCACGTTCACCCCGTCTTCAGCCAGAAGCCTGGGCGGCATGGAACGGAGCTCCCCATTATAAAATGCGCTCATCAGGAGGGTCTCGATAAGGTCGTCCGCATGGTGGCCGAGAGCGATTTTCGTGCAGCCCCTCTCGCGGGCGATTCTATATATCACCCCTCGCCGAAGTCTTGCGCAAAACGAGCAGTAGGTTTCCTCCCGGTCGCCTTTCTTATCCTGTATTACCTTGAAAATATTTGACTTTTCAATATGGTATTCAAAGCCCAGGGACGAAAGTCTTTTCTCGACAATATCGGACGAAAACCCAGGGAAACCGGGGTTTATGCACACCGGCAGGAGCGAGAAATCTACAGGCGCCTTCCTTCTCAGCTCGTCGAGAACGTGCAGAAGCGTCCAGGAGTCCTTTCCTCCCGACAAGGCGACCATTACCCGGTCTCCGTCTGCTATCAGGCCGAAGTCGCCTATGGCCCTGCCGGCTTTCCTGACGATGTTTTTCAAAGTCCTGCTCAAGGTAGATAAAGTTAACATCCGGAGGGGCGCGATGTCAAGAAAAGTGCGCGTTTTTTAGTATTTTGCCTTTTGCCATAATCTCTGTCCGAGGCTATAATTATCAGTATCGCTCATCAACGGAAACGCGGGAGGTAACACATGAAAAAGCTTCTGATAGCTGCTGTTCTGAGTATGACGGCGTTGGGCCCCGGCATGGCTTTCAAGGCATATGCCATTACGCCCTCGAAGGCCAATATCCTCGTGGACCAGGCAAGACTGACCTTGAATGATTTCCGGAAGACCCCGAACATGAGATGGTTTCACAAAGCCATGAGGGATTCAAAGGGTGTGCTGGTCGTCCCGGACCTTGTTAAGGCAGGGCTTATACTTGGCGGCTCGGGAGGCGCGGGGGTATTCTTCATGAAGGACAAGGCCAGCGGTCTTTGCAAAGGTCCGGCGTTTTATAACATGGGTTCCTTCACCTTCGGTCTCCAGGCGGGTTTCGAGAAGGCGTCGGTCGTGATTTTTGCGATGGACGACGCGGCGGTCAATGCGATGTTGTCTCCGCAGTTCAAATTGGGCGCGGACGCCTCTGCCGCGCTCGGCATGACGGGCAGGGGCGCGGCGGCGCAGGCGAGCCTTCCGGCTGCGTCGTTTATCGTGTTCTCAAGGAACCGGGGCGTATATGGCGGCCTGACGCTTGAAGGCACGGTGGTTACCATCAACAAGGACTACAACAGGACTTATTACGGCAAAAACCTAAGCCCTGCGGAAATTCTCATCGCGGGGGAGAAAGGCAGCGCGGGCGGCCTGTGCACCGCATTCGAGCGTGCCGGGCTGTAAAAAGAAAAAAATGGGGGGCTTAAAGCCCCCCATTTGGCAACCACAATTCGAACTGCCGCCTTAGAAGAAGTACGTGAGCGCGGTGAACACCGAGTGAACTTCGTAGGGCTGGTACAGGGTATTCATGTCGAGCAGTCCGTTGTAGTCGCCGGCGCTGTTTGTCTTGACATATGTAAGCCCCTGGCGCTCATAGTCGCTTACGGTCCACCTTTCATACTGGTATCCAATCGAGGCCTGGAGCTTCGTTGTGAGTTTTACCTTGAATTCCGCCAGCACCTTCCAGAACTCGTTGGAGTCGAGGTTGTTGAAATTTTCGGGAACGAACGCGTTCAAGTCTACGTCTGCCGGGTTTAAGCTGACCGTGGGACCGACCGGGCTCGAGAAGAATGCCCATCCGTGCACCTTAGAAAATGTCCCTTCCGTCTTGAACTTCAGAAATTCCGGTATTATCGTCGCATTCGCCCCCAGGCCGACGGTGTGTATTTCCGTCCTTGTGCGCAGGTGCCAGTTGCTGGGGCTGTTGGGGTTCGACAGGCCATCGAGCGTCGCGGCGTTGGACTGTCTGTCTTCCTGGCTCTGGCTGCTGTATTCAAAAGAGTAGAACGCATCCACGGACAGCCATCTCGCAAGCTCCACGTCTGTATCCAGCGAGACTGTCTGGAACTTGCTCAGCTGCAGGCCGAAGATGTCGTTGTCGTAGTGGTCCCTGCCATAGGTATATTCCAGCGAGAACGAGAGCGGGTCCACGGGCGTGACGGTCACGATGGCGTCCGCCATGTAGCGGTCCCTGTCCGCCATGTGGAACTTGCGCATGAACGGAGGCTGCCCCGAGTCGGTCTCGTTGGGGTAATTGGAGTCCCGGTTGGAATAGAGGAAATCGAGTTTCGCGGTGAGCCAGCCGAGGTTCCTTGTGTCGAGAAAGACCTTCCAGGTATTCTGAATCAGCGTCCTGGAGAAGTCGTAGAAGTACGTATCGCCGTCGTATTCGTAGTCCACGCCGAAGTTTGTCCTGGGCAGGAACTCATATGCTGCTTCCGCCTCGGCGGAGCGCGTAATCCAGCTGTTGTATTCCGGGATTGACACGGATGCCACCCCGTCGTCCACCTGCACCGCCGGAAAGGTTTCCACGGGAGTGTTGTTTATGTGGTCGAAATATCTTAAATCCGCCTTCAATGACAGCTTCTCGGTTGGCTGGGATGTCAGCCTCAGCTCAAACTGCTTCGACTCCACCTCGGCGTCCGCATGAGTCCGGGGCATGGCGATAAGCCCGGTGGTTGCGGTGTTGACCGTCGGGCCGATAAGGGGCGAGTTCTGGTGAGACCATGCGTAGCTTCCGATGAATAGCGCCCGGCTGTCGAGCGGCAGGTTTACAGCGAACGCGCCGTTCAAGTTGTCGTAGTAATTGCTGGGCGCGAGCGCGTTCCGCCCGAATACGGACGAGCCGTTCGCGGTGCCGAGGCCGCCGCCGGTGATTGCGTTGAGGTCTGCGGCCCTGAACGGGTTTTCGTAAGTTACGGACTGGGTGTGGTTGAAGAAGCTTGAGTGGTAGTATTTCAGGCTGGCATAAAAGGTCTTGTCTGCGTATTCCAGCCCGGTGTTGGCGTCGTAGGTATCGTAATTTATCGGCTCGGCTATCTCCACCGCGTCAGAGAACCCGAACGTGCCGCCGTAGGGACGGTCTCCGGCGCGGTGTTCGTAGTTAAAGCCAAAGTCAACGTCCACGGGCCAGAGGAGGGTCAGCTCGAGGTTGGTATTTATCCTGTCCCGCCTAAGCTCTATGTCATCGATGTTCGCGTCATTAATAAGCTCCGAATTCAAGACATCGGGCAGGGCGGTTCCTCCCGCCGAGACGCCGGCCAGTATCGCGGCCTTTGTGTCCGGGTTAATCGTCAGGTTTCCCGTGTCGAGGCCGTTGTAAAGTGTCCTTGCTCCATATGCGAAGACGTGCCCGAACCTCTGGTAACCGAAGTCGAAGCTGTATTTCCCGTACGCCTGGCTTTCGAGGTCGATGTTTATGTCCTGCGGGCTTCTCCAGAATGCGCTGAAGTCTATCCTGTGCGAGCCGTCCGGGGAGATTGCGTATTTTTCAATCCCCGCATACCCGCCCCAGGGTTCCGCCTGCTCATAGCGGTATTCGTTAAACTTCGCGCTGCCGCTGTCCTCCCAGAAGTATTCGAGCCCGCCGGTCAGACTACCGTGTACGGTCCATCCGCCCGGACCGTTGTGCAGCGCGGGGAGGCCGTCTTCGGTATAGGAGACCGAAGTATACTGAGAAAAAGCGGCGGTTGAGGGTGCGGCTGCCGCCGGAGCGGACGAGCCTGGAGCGCCGGACGCGGGTGTGTTGTCCTGGGCAGTTGCTATCCCGTTCAAACCCGCAAGGAGCAGCAGGCTTGTCGTTATCAGTAGGAGTTTTTTCATCGCCTCTCTCCTTTCCTTAGCGTAAGAAGTATTGGCCCGACGGGCTGTTTGAGCCGTGAATATTCGCGTGGCAGTTCAGGCAGTCCCGGTAGACGCCCTGGACGCCAAGGCTTACAAACGGGTTTCCCGGCACGTTTGACGATGCGCCCATGGCATACATGGTGCCGGGATGGAACTCGCCCGAGTGGCACGACTGGCAGAGGTAGAGACTCTTTCTTGCAAGCAGCTTGTTGTGGTTCGAGCCGTGCGGGGTGTGGCAGTTCAGGCAGTTCTCCACCACGGGCTTGTGCTCGAAGAGATACGGCCCGCGCTTTTCCGGATGACACTGGAAGCACTTGTCGTTTACGGTCAGGGCGTCGATAAGATGGGGCGCAATCGTCCCATGCGGGTTATGGCATGACGTGCACGTGAGTTTCCCTTCGCGTATGGGATGATGACTCTGGCGCCAGAGCTGGGCCCGGACGTCCTGATGGCATTGAAAGCAGACGTCTTTCTCGTCCTCTTTCACAAGGAGGTGTTTGTAGCCGTGGTGTATGGAATGGCATGTTGTGCAGGCGAGGCTCCTTGTCTCGTGCGTGCTGCCCATCCAGAGGGCCTGCTTCCCCCGGTCATGGCACCCCAGGCATATCGCGTTGACCGCCGCAGGCTCCATCTTCCCTGGGTCGCGTATGTCCGCCGGGTTCTGCGTCTCTGCGTGCAGCGCGCCCGGGCCGTGGCAGGTCTCGCAGCCCTCGAACTCCGTAAACAGCTTCCCGGCCTGCATGTGCGGGTTGGTCTGGAAACTTACCGCTTCGTATTTATGGCAGCCTGCGCAGACCTTGGAGCCTGCGTATCCATTTCCATCCGGAACCTTGGCCGTGACACCGTCTTCCGCATAGACGACGGACGCAGCCAGTAAGCATATTGCCGCGGCCTCGACAATGACCCTGAAAAAGCTCATCCTCCCATTCATTTGGCTCCTCCTTGTCCGGGTGAGCGGGCTATCGTGTGACCCTGATTGCAGATAAGAAGCAAAGAAAGTTCTGATTTCTTAAAACTCGGAAGCTATTCAGTGACTGCTAAAAAACTTGATATTATAACGCATACCAAAATACTTTAATTTTGTCAAATCGATAATCTTTCGCAATATCAATCTGATTCATATTATTGATAATGAGAAAGAGTTGGGTGTAATTAGCAACAATTTTTATTTTGATAGATATTTATTATTGATTCGGGTATTCGCAGATGCCGATGCCGTATGCGGGGACTTGCGGCGCGGTTCGTGATTTCTGTCCTACGGGACAGTAATTAAGCGCCGTTAATCAAGCAATTAGACACGTTATCGATATGCGTTATCTTGTTTAAGAAGAATAATAAAAAAACACGCAATGCTCAAGACGATGCATTGCGTGTTTCATGCGGGAATTTATATAGGACAACTTCAGCGGATTGTCATGAAATACTCTATGTATTCGTGATCAACGATGCTGTGAAGAACGTTTCTGCGGTTGATTATGCCGATGACCTTGTCGTACTTTATTACGGGCAGCGAGACGATGTAATGTTTTGTCATGATGTCCATAACGTCTTCCATGGAATCATCGTGATTCACAGTTATCACTTTCGGACTCATCAACTCGCCGACCGTGACTTCGTCAAGGTCCTTGCCCATCCTGACGGCCTTTAAAAGATCGAATTCAGAGATTATTCCGATAATCTTCTCCGAATCGTCAACCACGGGCATGTGGCCGTAGTCCTCGCTTATCATGTACCGCGCGACGTCCCTGCATTTCGCATTTTTCCTGGGCGCCTTGACTTTGCCCATAACCTGTTTCGCGATCATACGGCACCTCGAACGCTGATTGACATTCAATCGCCTGAATAGCTATCCAGCATACAGTTGCGCATATTCTTCGCAAGCGTGGCCATGAACATCATCCCCATTTGAACATCCGGTTCTCTCATGAGGGTCACGAGACTTTTTATGCCGGGCTTCGGTGGATGCGCCGCGAACTCATTGATGGTCTTGGACAGGCATTTCGTCATGCCCTTCATGCTGTCGAGAATATGCGGCGAGGCCAGTTCTTCCACAAACGAGGCCATAAGGCTTGCCATCCGCTGAACCATGGTATCCGTAATGGCATTGGATATTACGGCCAGCATATCGGAGGCCTCCGAAAGCGTCTTGAGGTTGCCGGATTTCTGGAGTCGTTTCAGCTCCCTTACGGCCTCAAGCATACAGGGGTCCGCAGCTTCGTCCGCAATGGCCAGCAATTCTCCCATCATAATCGCGTTGTGCTCTACCATCTTTTCCGTAACGGAATTGGACATGAAGGAGATTACGCTCTTGATGTCCGCAATGGCTGCGTCATCAGCGGGCGCGGCCGCATTCGCCGCGGGAATCGCCTTGGCGGCCTGCGCGAGCAATTCCAGCGCCCCGGACTCCTGAAGCTTTGTCAGGGCGTCTACGGCCTGAAGCAGGGCTTCCGCCGTATTGGGCTGGGAGAGTTTTTCGGTTAATGTAATGGCGGCGTTGTCCATCATAGTATACCCTTCGCGGAAAGCCAATAGAGACGGTTATAACCAAGTTTCATCCAGTGGATCATCTTAGAAGGAGGGACCGGCGTAGGCGGCGTCTTATAGTTGAACCAGATGTATGTAGCCTCGTCGAACGAGGTCTCCACGAAACAGATGACCTTGCCGTCGTATTCCGTTTCGCTGAAGCCTTCCGTTATCTCCGAGGAAATCCTCTCGGCGACTATATGCGATTCGAAATGGGCCGTGGAGCCCGCCTTGCTTATCGGCAGGTTGGTCGTGTCTCCCACGACATACACGTCGTCGGAGCCTTCGTTATGAAGCGTCTTCTTGTTTGTCGGAATCCATCCGTCTTTACCAAACCCGGAATCTGCAATGACCGGAGCGCCCTTGTGCGGCGGGACGGTTATTAAAAGGTCGTAATTAAGCTCGCTCCCTTCCATTGAGCGCACGACCTTCTTCTCCGCGTCGATCTCTTCCATGTTGAAGAACGTCTCGGACTTTATGCCCTTCTTCTCAAACTCCGGCACCGCCCAGTTGGCGACAGGTTCGAGGGAATGCAGCCTGTTGATGGGATAGGTATAGAAAAGCTCCACCTTGTCGAGCATCTCCTTCTGCTTGAAATACTCGTAAAGCATGAAGGTCATCTCAAGAGGAGCCACCGGACATTTGTGAGGCACCCCTACCGTAATGGCTATTCTGCCGCCGGAGAAATCCTTCAAGGCCTGGCGGAGTTTTTTGGCGCCTTCCATGTCGTAGAACCAGTGCCCGCCTTCTTTAAGGCCGGGAATGTCCTCGGGCACAATCCTTGAGCCCGTGGCTATGACAAGGAAATCGTACGGAAATTCCTTGCCGCTCTGCGTCCGCACGATTTTGTTTTCCTTGTCGATTTTTACCGCCGGGTCAACGAAAAGATTGATATTCTGGTCGAGTATCTCTTTCTGCTTCCTTACGATCTCGTCCGGGCGCACCTTGTCGAAGACTACATAGAGAAACCCCGGCTGATATACATGCTCGGCCTTGTCGGTGATCATGTTGATGACGACATGGCCGCTAACCAACTGGCGATACAGATTTCGCGCTAAGAGATTCGCGGTTATGGTTCCTCCCGCGCCTCCTCCGATAATTACTATTCTCTTTGGCATTTATTTTTCCCTATTTGATTTTTTTTGCGATTATGCTCCAATAGCCACCCTTGTCGCTGGTTTCCACCAGCTCCTGTCCCACCTTCTTCAGCCATGCCGCACCGTCGATGGTGGTCATTTTGTCTGACGAGAGGACCTCCACCACCGTCCCTACGGAAGACGATTTCATGGCCTTGATGAGTTCCATCGTAGGGCCGGGACATGCGGAACCGCGCGCGTCTATCGTGTTGTCGACAGCTACTGACATCTTGTTTACCTCCGTTCATTAATGGTTGATTTTGAGCAAGTGCCAACATGCTCTGTGACTTTAGTCACCAGTATACACATTGACGCGGAGGTGTCTGTAATCGATATCACAAACTTTATGTGCTTAAAGTCACAAACAGGGGGTGGGCATATTGCTGGGGTCCATGAGGCGGATGAAGTTTCTGGAAAGGGTGAGCTTGCCTTTTCTTTCGAAGTCTTTCAGAAGCCTGCTTATAACCTCTCGTGAGGTGCCAAGGTCGCTGGCTATTTTCCTGTGAGTGGAGTGCAGCACTCCGTCCTCGGATTTCTCGACGAGGTATTCCGTAAGCCGTTCATCGATATGTTCAAATGCGATTTCCTCGACCAGGGCTATTATATCTACGAATTTCTTGGACAGCACTCCGAAGACATATTCCCTCACTGTGCCGTGCTTCTCTGCAAGGCACCTGAACATCTGAGCCGGAAGAAGTATAGTGTCACATGCGGTCTGGGCTATGCCGTTGGCGGGCGCAGGCATCCTGGCAAGTATGCAGAGCGCATTTATAATGCATATCTCGCCGGTCCCGACTTCATAAAGAGTGATTTCCCTTCCGTCTATTCCATCCTTAAAAACCCGCACTTCGCCCGACAGAAGGAACGCGAACGTCTGGCTGAATTCGCCCTCCCTGCATACATATCTGCCTTTCGGTATAACCTGGTGGCGCGAGTTTGAAAGTATTTTATCTACAAGGGCATCCGGCATCTTGCCGAAGGCCGGGAATTTTTCCAGGAACTCGCATTTCAAGTCTTTTTTTCCTAAACTTATCGTACTTTCCTTAAGCATTATTTCCTCCGGTTCAAATATGACATTCTATACACGATGTGCCGGGGTGTCTGTGACAAAAGTTACAAACTTCCCGTTCCGCGCTTATTGCGGCCCTGGCGTTTTCGTCGAGAAATTTGTATTCATTTTCCCGCGCTTTGCCCGGAATACAGTTCCTTGTATATGAAGTAATCCCTGAGCACCTTCTTCACGTATCCGCGTGTCTCCGGGTAATCGATGTTCTCAATGAAGAAATCGTCCGGCATGTTCCCGGCGGAAGTCCACCTCGCCAGCGCCACGGCCCCGGCGTTGTATTCTGCGAGAACGTACGCAAGCCGCCCGTTATGCTTCTTTAAAAGCTGGCGGATATAATAGGAGCCTATCGGGATATTGAAACAGTAGTTTTTAAGGTCTCCCTTCTCCGGTTCGTCCACGTTCATGTTCCGGCATACGATATCCGCCGTCCCATTCATAAGCTGCATAAGCCCGACTGCGCCCACGGACGATACGGCATCGGGCGAGCAGTGGGACTCCTCGCGGATTACGGCGCTTATAAGCCACGGGTCAAGGCCGTAGCCCTTGGCTTCGAGGTATACGGCATCCCAGTATGGAAGCGGAAAGAGAGCCCGCAGGACTTCAGGCGGAATATCCGCCTTGCCGGCATGGAAGCTTTTGGCGTATGCGGAAGCGAGGAGTTCCAAGGGTCTTCTGTACTCTCCTATGAAATGGTATGCGTCGGTAAGCTTGTCCGCCTCTTCCGGGATTTTGAATAAGGCCTCGTCGCGCCTGAGCTCCTTCAGCGCGAGACTGTCCAGGCCCTGGAGGCCCAGCTCGTATGCGGCCGCGAGCCTTGGGTCAGGCGCTGCCGGAGGTGTATCCGGCCCGTCGTCTATATCCTGCGGGCCCGGGAGGCCGCCTTGCTCTGGGTTGTCAGAAAATATCCGGGAGGGCTGGGACGAGATGAGGCCGTAAAAGGAGTACGGATAGGACGCTTCGAGTTGGCCGATGAGGCGCGAGGCGTTCTTTTTATCTCCCTCAAGTCCCAATGCCTTCGAGCGCCAGTAGAGCGCCTGCGGGGCGAGGGAGGAGTTCGGATAGCCGGAGTAAAGGGCGCGGAAACTTTCCTGGGCGCTTGCATAGTCTTGTTTTTTGTAATGCGCCCATCCAGCCTGCCAGAGCGCCTCGTCCATCCGGGGCCACCGGGGAAAGGCATTGACAAGCCGGCCAAGCGCGTCAAGCGCGCCGTCGTAATCTCCCTTCTCGGATAGCGCCGTGCCGAGAAGGTACAGGGCTTCGGCGCTGTCGGGTTCCTGCGGATATTTTCGGAAGCAACGGTTCACCGCTGCCGAGAGCCTGGCCGTGTCGCCCTCGCGGAGATAAACCCTCGCGAGCAGCAGATACGCCTCCGAAGCCCTGTAATCCGGAATATCGCCGGCAAGGGCCGAAAGCGCGGCCTTTATGGAGCCGACATCGTCCTTCAGGCGGAAGCAACACTCTCCCTCATCCAGCAGGACTTCGGAGCGGAACCCGGACTTTTCCTTAAGCCTGTACGCTATTCTGCACGTCTTGAGCGCCTCATCGTATATGCCCCATCTCATAAATGATGCCGCCCTCCGCGCATAATCAGCCGCGTTGAATCTTTTAATGTTTATGCCAAACGCCCGGAGCCGCTTTTCGGCCTTCGGACCGAACGACAGCCCCGGATATTCCCGCCACAGGATGCCGTAATATTTAACCGCTTGTCTTGAATTACCGGACCCGGCAAGAGAAACAGCCATGATGTAATCCGCCCGGGCCGCATTCCCGCCGGAAATCCGTTTTATTGGCAGACGCCCCATCAGTTCCGCCGCCTCCGTATATCTGCCAAGCAGCAGGCATATGTCGCCGGCCTGAAGAATACAATCGGCGGAAATCGCCCTGGCCTTGTCAGCCGCGCCGAGATACAGCCTGAGCGCGTCGTGGTAATCCCCGGCCCGCCTTAGCCGCTCGGCAAGCAGGAAGTCCGCATACCCGGAGAGCGCAGGCAGTTTCCGTTTGGACATTTTGAAATATTCGGCGGCCTTGTCGAGGTTCCCCTCGGCGCCATAGGCGCGGGCCGTCAGGAAAAGACCGCGGCCCCCCCAGGCGGCGCCGGAGTAATTACGGTAGACTTTCCTGGCCGCGGCGGCAGCCCCGGAGTAATTCCCTCCCTGGAAAAGCTCAAGCGCCGACTCGAACTTAGCTGCGGCGGCGGCGCCCCTGCGCGGTTTCCTGTGGACGTCGAAATGAAATTCGGGCCGCTCGTCCGGCGCGAGGATGGAATAGTCCCTGAGCGGAACCTGTGGCGCGGGAACGGAATAGCCGCCGGACGGGGGCGCAATGGAATGAGTCTGCATCGGGGCCGGGGGATCCGGAGGTAAGCCTGAGGACACGCCAAGGGCGGCTTGCGCAAGGACTGCGGACGCAAAAACAAATAATGAGAGAAAAAACAACTTCATAAAAGACGGGCCTTGGAAATCCACTCCGGATTGATTATCCGGCATCCGCGGGGCCGTGTCAACTGTATTTTTGACCGATTTTGAAACCTTGACTTAAAAACCGCTCCGGCTTAAAATATCACTTCCTTTTATGGGGAGCTTTGATGACAAAGAAACTTTTAGCGCTTGCCGCCCTGCTTGCGTTCG
Organism: Nitrospirota bacterium; assembly: GCA_021784575.1. Classification (GTDB taxonomy): domain Bacteria; phylum Nitrospirota; class JACRHJ01; order JACRHJ01; family JACRHJ01; genus JAKAHE01. The sequence goes on along the minus strand of JAJYHX010000003.1, from coordinate 257,073 downwards.
CGGTTTTTATAACGTCTTGCGGCAAGCGGGAAGAAGCGGGAAGAAAAGTCCGGCCCGCCGCGCCTCCAAAGACAGCCGTGAAACCCGCCCCGAAAAGCGTCCGGCCCGCCCGAGCCAAAGAGGCGGCGATAGTAATCATCATAGACGACATGGGCAATAATCCAAAAGAGCTTGACGATGTCCTGGCCCTGCCCGGGCCGGTGGCCGTGGCGGTGCTCCCGCTTCTGAGATATTCCGAGGAAACGGCAAAGATGGCGGAAAAGAAAGGCCTGACGGTCCTCCTGCACCTGCCCATGCAGCCGAAAGGGCATATCAAGGGCCTTGGGCCCGGCAGGCTTATGAAGGGCATGAGTCCGAAAGATATAAATGATATTTTATCAAAAGACCTTGCGAGCGTGCCGGGGGCGGAAGGGGTTAACAACCACATGGGTTCACTCCTCACGGAAGACAAAGCGGCGATGGGCGCGGTAATGGCCGGCCTTAAATCCAGGAAGCTCTTCTTCGTGGACAGCCTTACCACCGCCGGGAGTGAAGGGTGGCGCATGGCGGAAAAAGCCGGCGTGCCGTTTACGCGCAGGGACGTCTTTCTGGACGATCTGTCGGACGAGGCATATATAAAGGCGCAGTTTGCGCGGCTGGTCGCAATTGCGAAAAAAAGGGGAATAGCCGTGGCTATTGGCCATCCGAGGCCAATGACGCTGAAGGCGCTCGGAGAGGAGCTTCCGGATCTCCCGAAGCAGGGTGTGCGTCTTGTTAGGGTTTCAGAGGCGCTGAAGGGGGCGGGTTCCGGTGCGAACGCGGTAAACTCAGGACCGCATAAATAAACGGGGGATTATGTACGTTCTCGGTATCGAGACATCATGCGACGAGACGGCGGCGGCGGTAGTGGAAGACGGCGCTCTTGTTTTGTCGAATATCGTGTCGTCCCAGGTTGACCTGCACAGGAAATGGGGCGGGATAGTCCCGGAGATTGCCTCTCGCGCGCACATGGAGAACATCATGCCCGTGCTAAACGAGGCCTTAAGCGTTTCCGGAAAGGGTCTTCACGATATGGGAGCGATTGCCGTTACCATAGGCCCGGGGCTTATCGGCGCGCTGCTTGTCGGCGTGTCGGCGGCGAAGGCTCTGGCGTATTCCGCTAATATCCCGCTTGTCGGCGTGAACCACATCGAGGGACACATGGGCGCGGCGCTGCTTGAGGCGTCGGACATATCTATGCCGTTCGTCATGCTCGTTGTCTCCGGAGGGCACACGCACCTTTATTACGTGCGGGGCTTCCGCGATTACGAAAAGCTTGGCCAGACGAGAGACGACGCGGCGGGCGAGGCCTACGACAAGGTTGCGAAGCTCATGGGTCTTCCATATCCCGGCGGGCCCGTTATAGACAGATTGGCGGGCGAATACGGTCATGCGCCGGCGAACGGTGGGCCGAAATTTCCGCGCGCATACCTTGAGGCCGGGTCGCTCGATTTTTCTTTTTCGGGGTTGAAGACTGCCGTTCTGAATTACGTCCGGGGACGGGAGATGTCGGATGAAACCGTCGGTCTTGTGTGCAGGGAATTTCAGGATGCGGCGGTCGAGGTGCTGGTAAAAAAATCCGTGCGGGCGGTGAAAAACAAGAATGCCGGAACCCTTGTCGTGGCAGGAGGGGTAGCGTCCAACTCGGCGCTGAGGAGCGCGCTTCTCATTGCCTCGCGGGAGGATGGTTTCCGCCTTGTCATTCCAAGGCCCGAATTCTGCACGGACAACGCCGCGATGGTTGCCGCATCGGGGTATCGTTTGTTTAAGATGGGAGCGACGGCGGGGCTTGACCTAAACCCGCAGGCCAATCTGCCGATGGAGAAAATGAAGGCAGGGGGCTGATAGAAGGCCTGCATTAATTGCAGGCCTTCTGCGCCTGACTGTTTGGGAAAGTAACCATGAAAATCGGGACCGTCGATATTGCAGGCCGCGCAGTCCTCGCGCCGCTCGCGGGTATAACGGACATGCCGTTCCGTCTTATATGCAGGGAGATGGGCGCGGCGCTTGTATACACGGAGATGATAAGCGCCGAAGGGCTTATCCGCAAGCAGAAGGCGACAGAGTCCCTAATTGAGACATGCCTGGAGGAGCGGCCCGTAGCATTCCAGATATTCGGGCAAAGGCCCGATGCGATGGCCGAGGCCGCAAGACGGCTCTCTGAAATCGCCGACATTATAGACATAAACATGGGATGCCCGGTGAAGAAGGTCGTGAAAGGCGGCTCAGGCGCGGCGCTTCTCAAGGACATTTCTTGTGCCGGGGAAATTATAAAGGCGGTGGTAATGGCATCGAGCGTCCCTGTGAGCGTGAAAATCCGCACAGGCTGGGACAGGCCGGACATGGCCGTGGAGCTTTCAAAGGCCGCAGAAGCCCTGGGAGCGGCGGCGGTCGCCGTGCACGGAAGGACGGCAAAACAGGGCTTCTCGGGGAAGGCGGACTGGTCTGAAATAGCGAAGGTGAAACAGGCCGTGAAAATTCCGGTCATCGGAAACGGCGATGTCTGCTCGGCCCGTGACGCCGCCCGGATGCTGCAAGAGACGGGGTGCGATTTCGTAATGACTGGCAGGGGAGCGCTCGGCAACCCGTGGATATTCAGGGATATAAGCGCATATTTATATAACGGGAGTATCCCGGAGGCGCCGGAAATCGAGGAGATAGGAGCGATGCTGACAAGACACCTCTCGATGCAGCTTGCGCGGATGAGCGAAACGACCGCCGTGAAGCTGATGCGCAAACATGCCGCATGGTATTCGCGCGCGGCATCGAGACCGCACGCGCGGCCATGTGGCGGGGCCGAATTTCGGCGCAGGATAAATCATGTCGATACGGCGGCTGAATTCGAGGAGGCCGTCAGGGATTTCTTTGCCCGGCGGCTGCCTCGGCAAAAGCCCGCGCCAGGTCCGGCCTGCCCAATCTAACGGCCGTATTCGTGAAGTCCCGCAATACTTCTTGGCCCGGGAAACGGTCCCGCGTCGCAGCGAAATTCCGCATGGCCGCCCCGCTATTCCCCTCATTTATGTAGGCCGTTTCAAGGTTGAACCGCATGGAGTACAGATTAGCAAGCGCCAGGCCCCTCGAAAGCACCTCCTGCGCCTTTGAAAAATTCCCCATGCATATATAATCCGCGCCAAGGTTGTCGTAGGCCTTCACAAAGGAAGGGTTGAGCGAAAGCACGGTCTCAAATTCCATCCGCGCCTTGTCGAACCGGCCATGCTTCAGGTAGTATATCCCAAGCTCGTTATGCGGCCTGGCAAGCATAGGGTATTTTGCCTCCGCGTCTCCCCAGAGACTCTTATCCGACGCCCAGGCCCCCGCCCTGGAAAAAGAAAGGACAAGGAACATAGCCGCCGCCACGGCGGCTCCGTATTTTGCCGCCATAACGGCGCGCGGGCCGGACAGCCGCGCAAGCGCAGCCGCGCCGGCAATACAGAACGCCGCAAGCGGCAGGTACAGGCGGTAGTCCACCACCAGGTCCCATATCGTATAGCAGAACTCCGGCAGGAACGACAGGGCGGCCAGGAGCAGGAGAGCGGCCACAAGATAATTCCCGCGCCTGAACTGCCTAAAGATAAGAAACAGCGAAACGGCAATTACGGCAATGCCGATGAACAAGTGGATATTTATTAACTTACCGGCTTCCGGATGTTCTATGCTCTGGCTGAACGGGACGACGAGAAGCCGTATGTAGCTTGGAAAGCGGCTTATCCATCCGGCCCAGTGGCCAACATAATCCGAATAATCCGACTTGGCCCCCTTGCCGCTTCCGAAAATCAGATAGAACCGGTAGACCGTATATATGACGGTCATCACGGTTGCCAGGACAGGGAATGCCCGGGAGATACGGGCGCTCTTTTTCTTTCGGAAGTAATATTCAAGGGCAAAAAAGAACGGCAGAAGGGCCGCAGCGGTCTCCTTTGTAAGGAGCGCCAGCGCGAGCGCAACGAGCGAAACGGCAACAAGACCGCGTTTCCGCAGGACATTGCCCGGTCCTGTGCGGGCCTTGAGATAGAAATATACCGACGCCAGAAAGAGCGTGCAGACAAGCTCTGCGCTCCTTGCGGATACGTATATCACGGATTCCGTCTGAGCCGGATGCACGCAGAAAATGACCGCCATGGCGGCGGCAGGCCAGGTATTTTTGTCTCCGCGCTCCTTTATTATTATCATGGAAATGAGGTATACCAGGAAGGAGCAGAGCGCATGAGAGAAAATGTCGAACAGCCTGTAAGACCAGGGATTAACCCCGGATACGGCGTAGTTCAGGGCGTAGGTCGCGTAAAGGAACGGACGGTATGACGACGCTTTTTCGTTCGACTCCATGTGCGCCGAGACAAACAGGTGCGGCACGTCCGCAAGGTTTTGGATGAAGGTATTTCCCGTAATTACGTGATGGTCGTCGAAGACCAGGGGATAGTTCAGCGTCCTTGCGTAAATAAGAAACGACAGGCATGTAAGGGCAAACAGAACCAGAAAACTCTTCTTCATGTTTTCAGGCCTCAGTCGAATTCAAGCATGGCGATACCCGTCCGCTCGCTGACTTTCTTCTCGGCCCTTATGCCCGTTACTTCGACAAGCATCGCTTCCACGACAAGGAAGACCCTGTCGTCCTTACGGACGCATCCGGCAAGGGCGCCGTCTCCCTTCCCTACAGCCCCGTGCAGGTGTATGGCCGGTTCGCCGTCTTTGAGGAAGACGGAGCCGATTCCGGCTATCTCGCGCCCGTCCGTAAAACTCTGCCATACAGGTTCCGGCGGGAGCACGGGCTCTTTGGGCCCGCAGACCATCGAGGCGGCTCGCATACCGCCCAGGAGGAAGAAGAAACCCGTGGATACCTTTTCCTCCCGCGCCACCTTTACAATGCCGTCGAGGAGACTGTCCCCGTCTTCGTATTTGAGTATAAAAACGCGGTTAATGCTGCCTGTTCGATATTGCATAACGCTCTCCTGGTTACTCGATCTTCTGCCCCTTGGCCACGACTACGACGCCTCCAGGCGACACCGTGAATCTGCGCCTGTCATCTACCGGGTCGTAGCCTATGGTCGTGCCTGCCGGGAGCTTGACGTCCTTGTCTATGATAGCCTTCCTGATCTTGCATTGCCGGCCTATGTCCACGCGCTCCATTATGATGGACTCCCGCACATCGGCGTAGCTGTTTACCCTGACGGCGTGCGAGAGGACGGAGTCCTGAATCCTGCCGCCGGAGATGATGCAGCCGGAGGAAACTATCGAGTCGAGCGCGAGGCCGAGCCTGCCGCCCTTGTATTCCTGCGCGAACACGAATTTGGCCGGAGGATACTGCCTCTCGTAAGTCCTTAAAGGCCAGCGCTGGTCGTAGAGATTGAAGAGCGGGAGGGTTGACCTTAAGTCCATGTTCGCTTCCCAGTATGCGTCTATGGTCCCGACGTCGCGCCAGTATTTGGAGCGCTTCTTGTTCTCGTCTATGAAGTTATACGCCAGCACCCGGCAGCGCTTGTACATCGTGGGGATTATGTCCTTGCCGAAATCGTGGGACGAGGCCTTCTCCGCGTCCTCCCTCAACATCTGAACAATGCTCTCGGTATTGAATATGTATATTCCCATGGAGGCGAAACACTTGTCTTTTTTGCCGGGTATGATTTTAGGGCTGGACTTTGGCTTCTCCTCGAAGCCTACTATATTGTATTCCTTGTCCACTTCTATTATCCCGAACTCTGACGCCTCTTCCTTCCTGACCTCTATCGCGCTTACCGTGGCCTCGGCCTTCTTCCGCCTGTGGTAGGCGAGCATCTTTGTGTAGTCCATCTTGTAGACGTGGTCTCCGGAGAGGACAATCAGCTCGCTTGGCCGCTCTTTCTCAATGGTATAGATGTTCTGGTATATCGCGTCCGCAGTCCCCCGGTACCAGTGCTCGTCTATCCTCTGCTGGGGCGGGAGCGTCATTATATACTCGTCCATCTCCGGGTTCAGGAAGTTCCAGCCGAGGTTTATGTGCCGCTCAAGCGAGTGGGATTTGTATTGCGTGAGGACGATTATCTTGCGGAGCTTGGAGTTGATGCAGTTGGAGAGCGTAAAGTCGATAATGCGGTACTGGCCGCCGAACGGGACGGCGGGCTTTGCGCGGTGGAGCGTAAGGGGATGGAGCCTTTCCCCCTTTCCTCCGGCCATTATCATAGTCAGGACGTTATAGGTCACCATGGATCTCCTGAGATTTTCGGCGTGGATGAATGCGGGCGCATTAACAAATATTAACAGGAGCAAATCGGCAGGTCAAGAGTGGAATTGAAAAAGGTCAGATTGCCGGTGCGCCGGCCAGTGGAATGCGGAGGGTAACGGTAGTGCCCTTTCCGGGGGCGCTTTCTATGTTTATCCGTCCACCGTGCGAGCGCAGGATGGAGTCAACTATAGGAAGGCCCATGCCGGTGCCTTCCTCCTTTGTCGTAAAGAACGGGTCGAATAGCCTGTCCATGCAGTCCCTGGGTATGCCATAGCCCGTGTCTTTGAACTGCACATAAAAACAGCGCGAGTTTTCCGTTTCGTTCCTTATCTCCGTCTTCACGGTAAGGGCGCCTCCTTCCGGCATCGCCTGGAGGGCGTTTATTATGATATTCAGAAAGGCCTGTTTCATCCTCTTCTCGTCTATGAACACCTCAGTCAGCTTCTGGTCATATTCCCTCGCTATGCTGACCCCCATGCTTATCCCCTGGAACTCGACCATCTCCAGAACGGAATCGAGCACCCTGTGCGGATACGCGGGGGCGAAGGAAGGTTTGGGAAGCTTGGAGTAGTTCAGGAACTCTATCACGGTATCGCTTAGGCGCTCCGTCTCTTTTTCCACAACCTCCATCAGCTTCTTGGCCTCCGGACGTTTAAGCTCGTCCTTGAGGAGATGCAGGTTTATGAAGAGGGAGTTAAGCGGGTTCTTTATCTCGTGCGCGACCCCGGCCGCTATCGCGCCCATCGAGGCCAGGCGGTCGAGCTGCATTATCTTCGCCTGGGCCTCCTGGAGGTCGCGGTTGACCTTCTCGAGCGTCGAAACCTTTTCCTCCAGGTCATGATAAAGTTTCGAGTTCTCGAGGGCGATAGCCGCCAGGTTCCCGAATATCGTCAGTGTCCTTAAGCGTTGTTCGTCTATGGAGCGCTTCCCGTCGGGAGATTCCACAGCTATCGCGCCCATGACGCGCTTTTTCGAGAGCATGGGTATGATGGCCAGTTCGTTGGACGAGAGGAGCTTTAAAAAGTCCGGGTGCAGGGGTTCCTTTCCGCTTCTTATGTCCTTTATGAGCTTTGGACGACGGTTTATGACCGTCTGAACCGGATGCCCCTGCCCCCTTGATATAGGGACCACGAAAGAACGGACATTTATGTCGAAAGGCGCGCGTTCAAGGAGCTCGGCGATGTTCCTGCGCCCGGGATCCGTGTCCTCCTCCTCGATCGCCGTTACGCACTCCCATATCTCCCTGGCTTCGTCTCCCTTGAGCGCCCCGACGCCGAGCCAGCCTTCGAGCGTGTTCTGCTGGTCGTTCACGAGCAGAAGATATGCGCGCAGATAGCCGAAGGCATCGTCGGCGGTAAGCGATGTAAGGATTATGTAAAGCTTTTCTTCGGTGGGAAGCTGGGTCTGAAGCAGGCGGTTGATGTCGTATAGGGCAAGGAGGTCCCTGTTGGCTCTCTTCAAGTCATCTATGGAGTTCTTGTCCTTCAACCCGCATCTCCGCTGAAACCTCGCAGACATCATCCCGAAGCGCGCGGGATGACAAGCAAATTTTACGTCATTATATCATAAAAGTGTAAGTTCGTCTCATAATACTATCCCACCTCGTCGTATTTCCTGACCCTCAGGTCTGCGCCAAGCTCGTCTTTGGCGATTCTTTGGCATTCCTCAATATCCACGCCCGGCATGGCCAGGGCCGTAACGCCCACCTCGGGGATGTATTCCTTCGCGCGCCTCACAAATTCCTTCAGGGACTTGTACGCGCCTTCCCTTTGCGGCCTGCAATATTTTTCGTATTCCGCTTCCGTCGGGAAGTTCAGACTGACGCTGACGGCGTCGATTAGTCCCTTGAGCTCCGGCATGAACCTGTCGCCGTTTATGAGCAGGGCGTGGCCGTTCGTGTTTATGCGCACCTTAACCCCCCGCGCCTTTACCGCCCTGGCAACCTCCTTTATAACATCCAGCCGCAAAAACGGCTCCCCGTACCCGCAGAAAACGACCTCCCTGTAGCGCGTGAAATCAGCCCGTTCCATCGCGGATATTATCTCCCGCGCTGTCGGCTCGTTTCTAATCCGGAGGTTATGGCCTTTTACGAAGTCCGTGGAGTTCCTTACGCAGAACACGCAGGCGTTCGTGCACCGGTTCGTGATGTTCAGGTAGAGCGAATCCCGTATGGGATACACGATTGCGCCGTCTTTTGGCGGCTCGCATATTCCGAATAGGAGCGATGCGTTGAGGCTGGTTATGCGCATAACGTCCTCGGGCGAGAGTCCCTTCAGCTGCGCGAGCGCCTCTGCAATGTATTTGAGGTATGACGGCTCGTTCCTTTTGCCCCTGAGCGGCTTCGGGGCCAGGTACGGGCAGTCCGTCTCAAGGAGAAGCTTTTCTATTGGCGCCGTCTTTATGACGTCCCTGAGCGCGCCGGAGTTATTGAACGTGAGCGTCCCGCCGACTGACAGGTACATGCCGAGTTCCAGCGCCCGCCTTGCCATTCCCGGCCCGCCGGAGAAGCAGTGGAGTGTCCCGCCCGCCTCCGGAAGCCCGGCGGATGCGATGATGTCCATGGTTTCGGTTTCGGCCTCGCGGGAATGGATTATTACCGGCTTGTTTACCTTTTTCGCAACCGCAAGCTGTCTTTTAAAATGCTCCGTCTGCGTATCTCTGGGGGAGTAGTCGTAGTGGTAGTCGAGGCCGATCTCGCCCACCGCGACGGCCTTGGGGTACTTAAGTAGTTCTTCCATCTCCCCGTAGTCGGCTTCGGTCGCGGACTTTACGTCGTGCGGGTGGAATCCGGGGGAGAAGAATATTTCCTCGTGCGCGGCGGCGATGTCCCTTGCCGCCCGGCTGGACTTAATATCCGAGCCTATGGTAATGATGTATCTTACTCCGGCGTCCCGGGCGCGGGCGAGAACCGAGGGCAGGTCGTCCCTGAACTGTTCCATGTCGAGATGCGCGTGCGTGTCGATAATCAAAGATAATTCCCTCCAAGGCAAACATATCGTAATCCCCGTGGGAAGCGGGAATCCGGAAATTTAATGTCAAGACCTGTATCCCCGATTAAAGCATTCGGGGACTGTGGGCAACTGCGGATTCTTCCGGGGGGCCTCGAAAAGAGAGATTATTGTTATGCCACGGGAGCGGTTTTCAGGGGTATCCGCACCGTAAACCTGCTGCCCTTGCCCTGCTCGCTCGTTACGACCACCTCGCCACCGTGGGCGTCTACGAGGGACTTTACCACGGCGAGCCCGAGGCCCGTGCCGCGAATTCCGGAGGCGGACTTCGAGCGCCAGTAACGGTCGAATACATGCGGCAGGTCCTTGGCCGAAATGCCGTATCCGTTGTCCTCGACCGTAATCTCCACGGACGCCGGGAAACCGGTTTTCGGGCGGTCTATTTCCGGGTTTTTGCCCGGCGCCGCCTCCGCATGGACGTCTATCCTGCCGTCCTTCGGCGTATATTTTATCGCGTTGGACAGCAGGTTCGTGACAACCCGGAAGATTTTTTCCCTGTCCACGCTGATCCTCGGCAGCCCCTCCTGAGTATATAAATCTATCTTTATATTTTTCTCCATCGCCTGGACGTCCAGTCCGGAGACGGCCTCCGTCAGGAGAACCGCGATGTCGGTGTCCTCCGGCCTGAGCGTAAGCATCCCCGCCTCGATTTTCGTAAGGTCGAGGTACTGCTCCACCATATCCAGGAGTCTTGCGCCGTTTGTCTTTATGGAGCCCATGCAGTCTCTTTCGTCGCCGTTCAGTTTTGCATCCGCGCTCTGGAGGAAGAGGTCAGAATAGCCGAGTATGCTGGTGAGCGGGCTTTTCAGGTCGTGCGTCAGGAGCGAGATGAAATCCGCCTTTCTTTTTTCGAGGAGCTTCTGCTCCGTAACGTCATAGAACGTCTTTATCTCGCCCATCACCTTGTTATTTTCGTCCAGCACCAGCGAGCTGCCTATCTTGAACTGCCTCCCGTTTATCTCCGCCTCGGTCATCTGGCCGTATCTTTCTATGATGTCTTTGTATACCTCGCACTGGCTGCAAACGTCCTCAAGCTTGCGTTTCACGCTTGTCTGGACTTCCGAGTGGCAGTATGTCCCGGATATGAGCCAGCAGCGCATGTCGTCAGACATGTAGGCCGGGCAGCTCTTGTGGATGCAGTTGAACGCCTCCCAGCAGCGCTTGCCGCCCCTTGAGCCGTCGCACCGGAATATCAGGGACTCCTTGACGGGGCCTTCCGGCAGTTCGGCTACGGTCTTCCCCTTGAGGTCTTCCGCAGGGACACCCCATATTACGCTCATCATGGGGTTTATCTCGATTATCTCGCCCGACATGGAGACGAAGATGACGCCGTCCGGGATGTTCTTGAATATCGCGGAGAGTTTGCCGTGCTCGACGGTCAGCTCCCGCGTCCGCTCGGCTACCGTCCTCTCAAGGCCCTCGTTGGCCTCGATGAGCTGGCGGTAGGCGGAGTCGAGCTTGGAGACCATCGCGTTTAAAGTCCCCGAGAGTTCCTTCAGCTCCGGCTGGCCCGTAACGGCGGCGCGAGCGGAAAGGTCTCCGGCCATGATCCTGCGTGCCGCCTCGTGTATCGCGCGGAGCGGGCGGAGCACCGTATGGCGCACGAGGAAGAAGGGCACTAGCAGGAGGCTGGCGATTATGAAGGCCTCCAACGATTCCTTCGCTATCCCGTTTATGCCGAAATGGTCGGTTGCGATGTGCGCCAGTATTACGGCGGCGAACGCGAGCAGCCACCATATTGCGAGAATCTTGTTGAGTCTTGGCGTCATAACTTACTCTACGAAAGGCTTTGCATAATAAAGCCTGTATACAAAATTGCCCGTTATCGTAAACGAGTTCTTCTTCCAGTTGTCCGGCAGGGGATTGACCGGGCTTGCGTCGTAGAGGGCCTTTTTCGCCGCCGCGTCGAGCATCGGATAGCCGGATGACTTAAGCACCTTTACGTCCGTCACCTTGCCGGACTTCTCAATCGTGAACCTCATCAAAAGCTCCCCCTCTATCCCTTCCCGCCGCGCCTCCCCGGGATACTTCCATATATATTCTATGCGGTTTTTAAGGCCCTGGAGGTATGACCAGTACCGGAAATCCGTCGTGTCGAGCGTTACCGCATTCGGGTCCCTCGTGCGCTCGATCTCCTTGTCCACCTCCGCGTAGCGCTCAAGGTCCTTCATCGTCGGGAGCTTCAGCTTCCGTGGGATCACCTGCTCCCTTCCCGCCGAGCCTGCCGACTGGGCGGACGGAGTCCCCCGCCTGGTCGAGGCTGCGGTCGAAGCGGCGGGACGCGGCGCATTCGGCGTGCCGGCCGGTGTTGCGGGCGGGACTTTCATGCCGGCCGTGGAACCGGGCGGCGCCGTGGCCGTTTTTGAAGGCTCAGGGGCGGCGAAAGAGGGCAGAAAATGCCTGCGCGGGAAGGCCTTTTCAGGCATATTCCCGGGCGTCGAAGCCGCCGCCATCCTCTGCGGAAACTGAATATGGGGCCTGTACCTGGGCTTCGGAGGCAGGGCGGTTTTGGCCCCCTCCCTGACCGGCCCGAGCAGGTCGATTGCTATCGGCTCCTCGCGCCTGCGTTCCTTGGGTTTTTTTAGCTCTACCATAAGCACTACCGCAATGTGAAGAATCAGAGATATTATGAGGCAGTGGAAGAAAAGACCCTTATTCATCAAAAAACCTTTTATTTGCTTAGAAATTATAGCATAATAGGATTTTATAACAAAAGAAAAAACCCGCAAGCCAAAGGGTAATGGATATTAAGGGAAAAAACAACAAAATAAACCTGCTCGAGTTTGGCGCAGAAGACCTCGGGGCGGTAGTCGGGGGACTCGGCATGAAGCCTTACCGCGCGGCCCAGATATGCCGGTGGATTTACTCCTCGGGCGCGGATTCATTCTCCGCCATGACGGACATATCGAAGACCGACCGCGAAAAGCTTAGCGAAACCGCAGAGATACGTCCGCCAGAGCTGTCTAAGCGCATTGTCTCGCATGATAGGACGGAAAAATATCTCTTTTCGTTACAGGACGGAGAGAAGGTGGAGTCCGTCCTGATACCGGACGAGGGCCGGCTGACCCTCTGCATATCCTCGCAGGCGGGGTGCGCCCTCGGATGCCGGTTCTGCCTGACAGGCGCGGGCGGAATGAGGAGGAACCTCCTGCCGCACGAGATAACGGGACAGGCGCTTGTCGCCGAGCGTCTGGCGGTGTCCGGCGCCGCGCCGGACCGGCAGGCTCACGAGGGACGGCGCATCACGAATATCGTCCTGATGGGCATGGGAGAGCCGCTTCTGAACACGGAAAACGTCGTCGAGGCGCTCAGGAGGCTCATATCCCCCAGGATGTTCAACATATCCCCCAGGCGGATTACGCTGAGCACGGCGGGCGTCGTGCCGGGAATCAAGGCCCTGGGCGACAGCGGCCTTGGCGTGAACCTGGCCGTCTCGGTCAACGCCCCGAACGACGAAATCCGGGACAGTATAATGCCGGTTAACAGAAAATATCCGTTGAAGGCCCTTGTGAAGGCGCTCAAAGATTATCCGCTCGCGCCGAGGAGGCGCATAACCGTCGAATATGTCATGCTGGGAGGAATAAACGACAGGCCGGAGCACGCGGCGGAGCTCGGAAGGCTCCTGCGGGGCCTTAAGTGCAAGATAAACCTGATCCCGTTCAATGAACACGCGGGAAGCATATTCAAGAGGCCGGAAGCGGCCTCCGTCCTGACCTTCCAGGAGAGGCTGCATTCGATGAACTACACGGCGTTCATACGCGAAAGCCGCGGTGCGGACATACTCGCCGCGTGCGGACAGCTCCGGGGCTTATCTGCCAGAAAAACCTTGACGGAAGAGAAGCCGGGTGTATAATTCACAATTACGTAAAAAGCCGTGATTCGTGTTTGTGTTTCGTGGAAAAGCAAAGACCGTCATTCCCGAAATTTCTGGATTCCCGCCTGCGCGGGAACGACAACCTGACGAACACTAACCACGAATAACGAACACGTCCTTAGAGGATTTATGGCGGAAGAAGGATTCGAGGAGTCGCTTAAGCGGCTTGAGGATATTGTAAGCAGGATGGAGAAGGGCGAGATGCCACTGGAGGAGTCCGTTAAACTCTTCGAGGAAGGTATCAAGCTTACGCGCTCGCTGTCTAAACAGCTCGAAGAGGCCGAAAGGCGGGTCGAAATACTTGTGAAGGACGACTCCATCGGCGCAAAAACCGTGCCCTTTGAACCGGAAGAGGGGGAATGAGTTTCGACTTAAAGAAATATATTAACGACAGGCGGCGGCTTGTGGAAGGTTTTATCGACCAGGCGGCGCCGAAGGCGGACGCAATGCCGTCGGCGCTTCACTCCGCCATGAGATACAGCCTTGAGGCCGGCGGGAAGCGCGTCAGGCCCATACTTGCCATCGCCGCCGCCGAGGCTGTCGCCGGACGGGATGCCGCGGATATACCCGGTCTTGTCGCCGTGGCAAGCTCGCTTGAGTTTATCCACACATATTCGCTGATACACGACGACCTCCCGGCGATGGACAACGACGACTTCCGCCGCGGCAAGCCCACCAATCACAAGGTGTTCGGAGAGGCCGCCGCCGTACTCGCCGGAGACGCCCTGCTGACTTTCGCGTTCGAGCTTCTTTCGTCCCCGGCGTATATGGACGGCATGGACGCGGCAAGGCGGATTAAAATAATCCACGAGTTGGCGTGCGCCTCCGGCAGCATGGGCATGGTGGGAGGACAGGCCGTAGATATGGAGTCCGAGGGCAGAGAGATAGATTTCGTCACGCTCGAATATATCCACACGAGGAAGACCGGTGCGCTTATCCGCGCGTCGGTGCGGATGGGCGCTATTTCCGCCGGCGCGGACGACGAGCAGTTAAGAGCCGTTACACGCTACGGCGAAGAGGCGGGCCTTTCGTTCCAGATTGCCGATGATATACTGGATATTACGGGGACGAAGGAAGAGATTGGCAAGGATGTCGGGAGCGACGTCGAAAAGGGAAAGAAGACGTATCCCGCCATGTTCGGGCTTGAGGAGTCCAAAAGCCGCGCCAGGGAGCTTCAGGCCTCGGCGGTGGATGCGCTCTCCGTTTTCGGGGACAGGGCAGAGCCGCTCAGGGAGATTGCTCGGTATATAGTATCAAGGAAGAACTGATTTGCCCGGAAGGGAGGCATCAATGGCATATCTTGACAGCATCGGGTCGCCTGAGGATTTAAAGACGCTGAAGCTTAAGGAACTGCCGCTCCTTGCGGAGGAGATAAGGGAGGAAATAATAGCCGTCGTCTCCGTTAACGGGGGCCACCTTGCCTCGTCTCTCGGCGTGGTCGAGCTCGCCATCGCGCTACACTATGTCTACAACGCGCCTAAGGATAAAATAATCTGGGACGTGGGCCACCAGGCGTACGCCCACAAGCTCCTCACCGGCAGGCGCAAGAGGTTTTCGACGCTCCGGCGCGAGGGCGGCATAAGCGGATTCCCGAAACGCTCGGAAAGCCCCTTCGACCCATTCGACGTCGGCCACTCAAGCACATCCATATCCGCCGCGCTCGGCATGGCCGTCGCCCGCGATATGGAAGGAGAAGATTATAAAATCGCCGCGGTAATCGGCGACGGCTCCATGACCGCGGGCCTTGCGTTCGAGGGCATGAACCAGGCCGGGCACCTCGGGCGGGACATTGTCGTCGTGCTGAACGACAACGAGATGTCCATCGCGGCCAATGTCGGCGCCCTCTCGAACTACTTAAGCCGCATCATAACGGGAGTCCGGGCGGAGAAGCTGAGGCGCGAGACGGAGCAGTTCTTGAAAAAGCTCCCGAGGGTGGGCGAACAGGTGCTCAAGGTCGCCTCGAAGACAGGGGAGCGGGTGAAGGGGCTTCTTACGCCGGGTATGCTCTTCGAGGAAATGGGGTTTTCTTACATGGGGCCGATTGACGGCCACGACATAAGGATGCTGACCGAGGCGCTGGGCGACGCGCGGGCAAGGAAAGGCCCGGCGCTCGTGCACGTCATGACCACAAAGGGCAAGGGTTACGAACACGCCGAGAACAACCCCACGGCGTTCCACGGAACGCCTCCTTTCGACGTCGAATCCGGAGAGACTGCGGGAAGCCGGTCGCCAGGCGGCGGGGGGGTGTCGTATACCGGCGTATTCGGCGACGCGCTTGCCGAGCTTGCGAGGGAAGACCCGTCCATAATAGCCATAACCGCAGCGATGCCCGAAGGGACTGGCCTTGCGAAATTCGCAAAGGAGTTCCCGGAGAGGTTCTTCGACGTCGGCATTGCCGAACAGCACGCCCTTACGTTCTCCTGCGGCCTGGCGGCGTGCGGGAAGAAGCCGGTCGCCGCGGTCTATTCCACCTTCATGCAGCGCGCCTACGACCAGGTCGTTCACGACCTGTGCATGCAGAACCTGCCGGTTGTTATAGCAATGGACAGGGCGGGCGTCGTGGGCGAGGACGGCGAGACGCATCAGGGGCTCTTCGACATATCCTTCATGCGAAATGTGCCGAACCTTGTCTTCATGGCCCCGAAGGACGAGAACGAACTTCGGCACATGCTGTATACGGCGCTGAAGCTGAACTGCCCCGTCGCGCTCCGCTACCCGCGCGGCAAGGGTGTCGGAGCGCCGCTCGACCGCGGGTTTGAAGAGATTCCCCTGGGCAGGGCGGAGGTAATTTCGGAAGGTTCCGACCTCTGCATAGTCGCCGTCGGAAACACCGTAAATCCCGCGCTCCAGGCGGCGGACGCGCTCTCCGGGTCCGGATATTCCGTCGGCGTGATGAACGCCCGGTTCATAAAACCGATTGACAGAGACGCCATAATCGCCGCCGCGTCTTCGTCCCGGCGTATCCTCACGGTCGAGGAGAACGTCCTCACGGGCGGATTCGGGAGCGCGGTGCTGGAGGCGCTGGAGGAGGCCGGGATAACGAACATCCCGGTGAAGCGCATCGGCGTCCCGGATACGTATGTCGAGCAGGGGACGCAGGCGCAGATAAGAAAGAGGCTCGGCCTCGACGCGGAAGGGATATTCCAGGCGGCGGAGGCGTTCATCTCGGAGCGGGTCCTGGCGGAGTGACTTGAAGGAAGTAAAAAACAGACTCGACCTTGAGCTTTTCCGCCGCGGCCTGGCAGACTCCCGACAGAAGGCGCAGGCGCTGATAATCGCCGGGCAGGTGACGGTCGAGGGGAGGCGGGCGGAGAAGGCCGGCGAGGCGATAACCAAAGAATCGAGAATTGAGGTAATCGAGGGCCTGCCGTATGTCTCTCGCGGGGGACTGAAATTAAAGGCGGCCCTTGACGGTTTCAATATATCCGTTTCAGGGCTTGTCTGCGCCGACATAGGCGCCTCCACGGGCGGTTTTACGGACTGTCTTCTGAAAGAAGGCGCAAAGAAGGTCTACGCCGTCGATGTCGGATACGGGCTCATCGACCAGAAACTGCGCGAAGACCCTCGCGTGAGCGTTATGGAGCGGGTGAACTTCCGCCATGCCGGGCCCGGGTTCCTGGGCGAGCTTGTCGATTTCGCCTCCGTGGACGTCTCCTTTATCTCGCTCAGGCTCATCCTGCCCCCGATAATTCCGAACCTGAAGCCACGGGGGGCGGTCGTTGCCCTTGTAAAGCCGCAGTTTGAAGCCGGGCGCGGCAGCGTGGGAAAGGGCGGAATAGTAAGGGACGAGGGCGCGCGTGAAAGGGCGGTGCGGGAGATAAGCGAGTTTGCCGGAAATCTTGGTTTCAAGGCGCTTGGCCGGATGGAGTCGCCGATAAAAGGCGCAAAGGGAAATATCGAATACCTGCTTTATCTCGGGCGAGGTGTGGAATGATCGAGGAAAAGGGAATAGACGACGAGCAGGCCTCAGACCTGCCGGAGGATATGGAACCGGACGGCAAATCGGCTCACACTGCCGGAAACGGTGTCCCGGATGCAGACGCCCAAAGTATGTCCGCTTCGGCCATTGCCGCCATGCGCGCGAGGAAAGACCGCGAGGAGCGGGAGAGAAAAACGGAGGCCGAGGCGCACAAACTGGGCCTTCAGGCGAAGCTCCAGCGCCTCGATGTCGGCGAGCGCGCAAAACACGCGAGGGGCGGCGACCAGGAAACCCGGATGATACTTATAAGGGACTCGAACAAGCTCGTCGCGCTTGGCGTGCTCCAGAACCCGAAACTCACACTCCACGAAATCGAGATGTTCGCCGCGTCGAGGAACGTAAACGAGGAGATTCTCCGGGAGATTGCCGGGAACAAGGACTGGATAAAATCCTATTCGGTAATCCTGGCGCTCGTAAACAACCCCAAGACACCCGTGCCGATGTGCCTGACCTTCCTGTCGAAGCTTATGACGCGCGACCTGCGCTTCGTCGCAAGGAACAAGGGCGTGCCGGAGGTCATTCGCACGACCGCCAAAAGACTTTCCAACAGGCGCTCTTTCTGAAAAACGGTTAACCATATTTAATATTCTCCCGATTTTTTTCCGCCCCCTTATTTTGCCGTAAAACCGCTAAATATTGTGGAGCGCGTCTCTCCACGGAACTTCCCTTAGTGTGCAGCCGGCTTTTTTTGCCAAATAAAACAAAGCGTTGGGTATTAATTATTTTCTTGACAATCGAATATTTTGAGTATAGTAAGTATAACAAGACGTGTTTAAATATTAATTGAAATTAATTTTACAAAACGGGTGTCATATGAGCATGATAAGAAGGGAGACGGTAAGAAAGATCTACAAGACAAGGGAGATCTGCAAGCTCTACGACATCTCGAGATCCACGCTTTTCAGATGGGAGAGTGAGGGGCTCATCACTGGCGTGCAGAGGGACTGGAGGGGCTGGCGGCTCTATCATGCGGGCAACTTAAAGGAAATAGAGCGGATAATAAGGCAGAAACAGTAACTTCCAAAACCAGAGGTGCGCGTGTTCCTAAGCAGAAAGACACAGATAGTGGGGCTTGACATAGGGTCTCATACCGTGAAGCTCGCACAGATAGTGGAGCGCGGAAAAGACCTTGTCCTGACGAAATTCGCAGCCAGGGAACTGGACCCCGAGGCGATAGTCGACGGCGCTATTATGGACCGTTCACAGGTCGCGGGGGTTATAGGCGATCTGCTCGCCGAGGCCCAGTTGAAGGTAAAGGACGCGGTTATCGGCATTTCCGGGAACTCCGTAATAATCAAGCGCATAACAATCCCGGAGATGAGCGAGGACGAGCTGTCCGAGTCCATCAACTGGGAGGCCGAGCAGTACATCCCGTTCGCCATAGACGACGTAAACCTCGACTTCCAGATACTCGGCCCGTCCACCAAGGAAGGCGCCAACACGATGGACGTCGTCCTCGTGGCCGCGAAGAAGGACAAGATTAACGATTACCTCTCGCTCGTCACGGAGGCGGGATTGAACCCCGTGATAATGGACGTCGACGCCTTCGCGCTCGAGAACATGTTCGAGGTCAATTACGAGATTGTCCCCGGCAGGGTGGACGCCCTCGTCAACATCGGCGCGTCGGTAACCAACATCAACATACTGAAAGACGGAATGTCCGTCTTCACCAGGGACAGCTCCATCGGCGGCAACCTTTATACCGAATCCCTCCAGAAGGAGTTCGGCATAAGCTTCGCGGCGGCCGAGAGCATCAAGAGAGGCGAAGACTCCTCAGGGGTGGACGCCTCGCGGGCGCAGACGATAATCAGTTCGGCGACCGAAGACGTCGCCTCGGAAGCCGCGAGGTCCATAGACTTCTTCCGCGCCACTACCGGCATAGAGAACGTGGACAGGGTGATACTTTCCGGCGGCGCCGCTCTTATGGCGGGTTTCACGGAGCGGCTGGCCGAAAGGGTCGGCGTGGAAGTGGAACTGGCAAACCCTCTCAGGAACATCAATATCGACTCAAAACTGGATTCTGAAGCGGCGCAGGGCTCCGCGCCTTCGGCTGCCGTGGCGGTCGGGCTTGCCCTGAGGAGGCTCAGAGAATGATAAAAATAAACCTCCTGCCGCACAAGAAGATAAAACAGGTAGACAAGGCCGTAACGAGGCTCCGGGCGTTAGTCATCGTCGTTATCGTCCTGGTGGCGCTGGGGCTCGGCTATGAGACGGTGCACATATATTCCATGAAATCGGCCCTGACGAAAAAGGCCGCCGCTACCACACAAATGCTGGACGTCCTTAAGAAGAAGGCCGCGGAAGCGGAGGGCTACGAAAAGAGCAGGCTTGAGGTTCAGCAGAAGCTGAAGACCATCCAGGAACTGAACAAGAGAAGAATCCCCATGACACCGCTTTTAAACGGCGTCAACGCCGCTATAACACAGAACGTATGGCTGACTGCGCTGTCCGTAAATGGCCCGGAATTCAGCATCACGGGCATAGCCAGCGACAGCAGGAAGAACGCGGAGGCGTTCGCTAACGCTCTGCAGGCGCTTCCGACTTTCACCAATGTCAAGATGGGGGATATAAAGGATATATCCAAGGGAACAAAGGAAAGGTATTCCTTCACACTGACGGGCAAACTTGCGGGGTATGAGGACTTGCCGCCCGCCACGGCGCCGGCTCCTGCTCCTGCGAAAAAACCCGCGCCCAAAAAGAAGTAGGAGGGAACATGAGCGCAATCCAGGACAAATTAAAAAAGATTCCGCCGAAGCAGCAGGCGCTCCTTCTGCTTGTCATCCCTCTTGTCATAGCGGGTTTGTTCGTCTACCTGGTCTATATGCCGGGCGAGAAGGTGATCTCCAGTCTTAACGCGGAAATCCAGAAGAACCAGAGCGAAATATCCAAGAGCCGGCTTATGGAGAGCAAGCTCCCGGAGCTCAAGGCCGAAAACGTAACCCTACAGCAGGAGCTGAAACTGGCCACGGACAAACTCCCCTCGCCCTCGGAAGGCGTGGGAGCCCCGGACACCATAAAGAAGGCGGCCATTGAGAGCGGCCTCACCGTGAAATCCGTTCAGGCCGGCGCCAACAATACCGGGCCGGGCGGACTCTATATCGAGACTCCCGTAAACGTGCAGGCCGAGGGCGGCTATCACGACCTGGGAAAATTTATGGAGCAGCTCGATAACATGACGAGGATGCTCGCTGTTTCCGAACTCGACATTTCGTCCGGGAAGGTAAAGGGCGTAAAAATGGACCTCCCGATAAAGTTCACAGTGCTGGCATATACGTCCGGCGGAGGTAAATAAGTGGAAAAGAGGACCAAGATACTGATAGTTCTGCTGGCGGTTATTGTTGTCGCGGCCGCCGGGTCCTACCTTTACCGGAGATTTCAGGCCCGGAATGCCGCAAAGACAAAAATTACGATGAAGCTGGGCGCGCCGACAGGCCCAGGGCACAAGGGACAAAAACCTGCCGCCGCCAAGAAGCCCGCCGCGCCCGTGGGCGCGCACGGGAATAAGCCGGCGCCCGGAAAACCTGCTGGGCCGGCTGTGATAAAGACGGTGGAAGGGGGCAAGGAAGTGCAATACGCTTCGGCGGAAGACTTCGTAAAAAACACGAAGCTCTCCCAGACCGACGCCGAGTCGTACGTTCAGCTTAAGCTGGGCGACGAGCAGAAAGCCCTCGCTGCGGCCAAAAGCAAAAAGGACGCCGCCGCCGTGGACATCGCGCAGAAGGAGATAGATCTTTACGGGAAGGCCGCGCAGCTCCTGAAGACGACAGTGCTTTCAGGCCCGGCAGTGACCTACGTCTATTCCCCGCTCAACAAAAGAGACCCCTTCATGTCTCCGTTCAAGGTGCCGAAGGTATATCCGCCGATACCGCCGAATGCCGGGCCTCTCGAAAGAGTGCCGGCAGAGAATCTAAGGGTGGAGGCCATACTCTGGAACAGGAAGGGCTTCAGGGCGTTGATGTTTACCCCCGACGGGCGGGCCTATACCGTCAGGCCGGGCCAGCACGTGGGCGACAAGGGTGGCTGGATTGCCAGGATTACAAGAAGCAGGGTCTACGTTACCGAAAAGATCAAGGACATCCTTGGCGACGTGGAGACCAATAACGTAGTCTTACCATTGCACAAGGAGGCGGAGTAATGGCGGACGCCGGACGGATTAAAAAATCTTTTCTGTTTTTACTTTTCTGCGCCCTGTTCCTTTCGGCATGCGCAGGGGGCCGGGAGTATGAAGCCGGAGGGAAGGGTCTCGCTGTCCTGAAGAAGGTGGACGTCGTTGACCATAAAAAGAGCGCCGACGTAGTCATCACCACGGACAAACCCGTGATATTCACCATATCGAGACAACAGGAACCCCCCACGCTCACGGTAGACCTGGCCGGGGTCGAACCCGGCGCAACACCGCGCAGGATGGACGTGGACAAGGGGCCCGTGTTCTACATCCTCACTCACAAGGCGAAAAACGCGAAGGATGTTACCAGGATAAAGATAATTCTGAACACAAACGCAGAACATATCGTAACCCAGGACAAGTCCACCATACATATCCTCTTGAGCAAGACGAAAAAGTATATCCTGCCGGGCGCGAAGCCGGATGTGGAGGCGGCGAAGAACCAGCAGAAGAAAATAGCCGAGGCCAAGACGGCGGAACAAACCGCGCCTGCCGCGGGCATAACGGAGACTCCCGGCCCCGCCACTAATAAACCCGCCGTGACGCCTCCAGCCGTCAAACCCGCGCTCCCTGAGGCCAGGACGCTGACAGGCATATCCTTCTTTAAGGAGGGCGACATATCCGGTGTGCGCCTCGAAGGGGACGGCGCGATAAAAAACCCGGATATATTCAGGCTCGGCTCGGACAGGCTCGTGGTTGACCTTGCAGGCATGGGGTCGGTAAAGCCGAAGGAAACCTTTGACGTCCATGCGAAGGTGCTAAGGGATGTCCGCATGGCCCTGCACAGGGAGCCGCCGGGCAAGGTCAGGGTAGTGCTCGACGTCAAAGGGCCATACGAATACGACGTGAAAAACGAAGGCAGTACTCTTACAATAAGCGTATTCCCGCCCGGCGCGAAGAAGCTTTCGCCTGCCGCAGCCGCTCAGCCGGCGGAGGTTGTCAAACCCGCCGCCAGTCCCGTGCCGGTAAAAAACCCGAACCGGGCCGCGGAGAGCGAGGCGAAGCCTGTCAATATATATATTTCCAGGACGGCCGGGAAGACGACCATTTCATCGAAACAGACAGCCGATTCCGTGCCTGCGGACAGCGATGAAGTCATGGGCATTCCCAAGAAGAAATATACCGGCGGCAAGATTTCCTTCGACATCCAGGACGCCGACCTCGACAAGGTTATAAAGCTTCTGGCGGACGTGGCGGGCATGAACCTGATAATGGATCCGTCGGACGTCAAAGGGAAGGTGACAATGAAGCTGGACAATGTGCCGTGGGACCAGGCGCTGGACACCCTGCTTCGGATTTACAACCTCGACAAGGTTATACAGGGAAACGTCATGAGGGTCGCCTCGAAGTCTAAGCTCGATGCCGAGAGGAGGCGCGAGCTTCAGCAGGAGGCGGCGCAGAAAAAACTGGAGATGCAGGCGGAAAACCTGTATACCGAGACGTTCAAGATCAGTTTCTCCAAGGCGTCGGATCTCGAACCGAAGATAAAGAAGGTCCTTTCTTCAAGGGGCGACATAATAGCAAACGAAAGCACCAACGAGCTTATTGTAACGGACATACCTCAGAACCTCAAAAAGGTCAAGACCCTGATTAAGATACTCGACAGGGAAGTGAAACAGGTATTGATAGAAGCCAAGATAGTGACGGTTGACGTGGGATACAGCAGGTCGCTCGGCGTAACATGGGGCCTTACGAAAGACTCAAGCCACAACCCCAATATCGGTGTGCTTGGCGGAGCCGCCGGCAATGGAATCACCACGGGACAGATGGGGATCACTCCCGTATCCGGCACCCCGGAGACCTATCAGCTGAATTTACCGTCGGAACTTGCAGCGCTGGCCGGCGGAGGCGCCGCGGGAAGTTTCGCCTGGGGCCATCTCATAAAAGGAGTCAACCTGGACCTCACGATACAGGCCCTGGAATCGATAAACAAGATTGAGACGCTCGCCGCGCCGAAGGTTATGACGCTTGAGAACAAGCCCGCCATGATAGTATCCGGCGAGACCCTGTATGTCCAGACCACGTCGGCGGCGGGAACGGCGCCATCGCCGTTAAACGCGAACCTGAGCCTTACCGTCACGCCGCGCGTAACCGGCAACAACCTCATAAACATGGACATAGTCGCTACGGACAATACCCCTTCGTCTCCGCCTACCGGGTCTTCTGCGGTGGCGTCAATAGACACAAAGTCCGTCACTACCAGCGTCATAGTCAAGAACGGCGATACCATTGTCCTGGGCGGGGTCTTCACAAAAACCAACGACAGGTCCGTGTCCGAGGTCCCGATACTCGGCAAGATACCGCTGCTGGGATGGCTGTTCAAGAGCCAGACCGTGAACCAGCCCCAGTCGGAACTGCTGATATTCATTACTCCTAAACTGGTGGCGCCTACAGAGCTTTAGCCCTTGCAAATTGACATGCGACGGTTTAAAATGCGCCCTTGAGTGGGGCGCATTTTTTTTCATAACTCCCCCCAACCCCCTCTTAATCTTAAGAGGTGGTGCCGAAGGCGGGGGCGTTACTACAAGGAACCCGAATATATGACACTACGTTATTTAACCTCAGGCGAATCCCACGGGCAGGAGCTCCTTGGGATAATCGACGGCCTTCCCGCCGGAGTCGAACTGCCGGAGGAGGCCATATCGCGCGAGCTTGCCCGCAGGCAGAAGGGCCACGGGCGCGGCGGCAGGATGAAAATAGAATCCGACACCGCGCGCATAGTCTCCGGAGTCCGGTGGGGAAAGACCACCGGCGCGCCTGTAGGCCTGGTCGTTAAGAACCGGGACTGGGAGAACTGGAAAGAGCGGATGTCGCCGGACGCTTCGGACTTCGGGAAGGCCGAGACCGTTACGCGCCCCCGTCCGGGCCATGCAGACCTCTCCGGCATGATGAAATACGGCCATGACGACGCGAGGAACGTGCTTGAGCGCGCAAGCGCCCGCGAGACCGCGATGCGCGTAGCCGTGGGCGCGGCGGCCAGGGCCATGCTCGCCCCGTTCGGTATTTCCGTGGTAAGCTGGGTGCTGGAGATAGGCGGGATACGCGCGGAGATTAAAGGAAAGCCGTCCGCGCTTTTCAGTCGCGCGGAGGCATCGCCGGTGCGGTGCCCGGACGAAGGGGCCTCCATGAACATGGTGGAGGTTATAGACCGCGCGAAAAAAGACGGGGATTCGCTGGGCGGGGTGTTCGAGGTGACAGCGCTCGGCGTTCCACCGGGACTTGGGACATTCGCTTCGAGGGATCTGACCCTGGACGGTATGCTGGCCGGTGCGTTGATGAGCATACAGGCGATAAAGGGGGTCGAAATCGGCATTGGTTTCCAGGCGGCGAGGCTGCCCGGCTCGGCGGTGCACGACGGGATATTCCACGGCCGGAATGGGTATTTCCGCAGGACGAACAACGCCGGCGGCATAGAGGGCGGGATGTCCAACGGAGAGGCGATAATAATCCGGGCCGCGATGAAGCCGATACCGACACTCTACAAGCCGCTTAGTTCCGTTGACACGAAAAGCCATCGGGCATTCAAGGCGTCCGTGGAGCGCTCGGACACCTGCGCCGTGCCCGCTGCGGCTGTGGTCGGCGAGGCCGCAGCGGCGTTTGTTATTGCCCAGGCCATGCGCGAGAAGTTCGGCGGAGACAGCCTGGCGGAGATGAGGCGGAACTACGACGGGTATATGGAGCAGGTGAGAAAATTCTAAGTGCGTAACATAGCTCTGGTCGGCTTCATGGGAACGGGCAAGACGACGGCGGGCAGGATCCTCGCCCGCAGGCTCGGATACGCTTTCGCAGACGTGGACGAGGAGATAGAGCGCGAGCAGGGCGTCTCCATCCCGCGCATATTCTCCGAGATGGGCGAGGCTTATTTCCGGACGCTGGAACGGGAGAAGATAAACGAGCTGTCCGGAAGGCCGGGGCTTGTAATCTCCGCCGGTGGCGGGGCCGTAATCGACGAGCGGAATATCGAGGCGATGAGAGCGGGCGGGGTGATTGTATGCCTTACGGCGGCGCCCGACGCCATAGTGAAAAGGGTCGGGAACTCCGCCAACAGGCCGCTCCTTAACGTGCCGGACCCGATGTCGAGGATTGTCGAGCTTATGGGCGCGAGGGAGCGGTTCTACAGTAAGGCGGATTTTACCATCGACACCACGGCCATGACGCCCAGGGACGTCGCGGAAGAAATAATCAGGCTCACGGCAAACCGATGAGGTGGGATTCTTGGAAACCGTAAGGGTCGAACTCGGCTCGCGTTCATACGACATATTCATCGGCCAGGGGCTTCTTGGCTCTCTTGGCGAGAGGATCAACCGCGCCGGGCTTCAAGGCCGCGCCGGGATACTGACCAACGAAATCGTCGGCCCGATATACGGCAAGCAGGCAGGAGAGTCCATGCGCGCCGCGGGATACGAGGTCTCGATGTTTTCCCTCCCCGACGGCGAGAAGTTCAAGACAATCGAGAGCATGGCGCGCATCTACGACTGGCTCCTCGCGGAAGGTTTCGACAGGAAGTCCTTTCTCGTCGCCCTCGGCGGCGGAGTGATAGGGGACATCACGGGCTTTGCCGCCGCGACCTTCATGCGCGGCATAGACTTCATACAGGTTCCGACGACGCTCCTTGCCCAGGTGGATTCCTCCGTCGGCGGCAAGACCGGCGTCAACCGCCCGCTCGGGAAGAACATGGTCGGCGCGTTCCACCAGCCGAGGCTCGTGCTGGCGGACGTAGACGTGCTGAATACCCTCCCGAAGGCGGAGTTCGTCTCCGGTCTTGCGGAAGTTGTTAAGTACGGCGTGATACGGGACGCGGAGTTCTTTGAATGGCTGGAAGAACACGCGGAGGCCGTGCTGACTATGCAGCCGGAGGCGCTCGCGCATCTTATAAAGACCTCCTGCGCGATAAAGGCGGAGGTCGTGGGGGCGGACGAGCGCGAAGGCGGCCTGCGGGCGATACTGAACTTCGGCCATACCGTCGGCCATGCCGTTGAGTCCCTTACGGACTACACCGGATACAGGCACGGCGAGGCGGTGTCCATAGGGATGGCCGCGGCTGCGAGGCTCGCCCATGCGCAGGGTCTTTGCGGCGCCGATGTCCCGGAGCGCCTGATAGCGCTCCTTTCCCGGTTCGGCCTGCCGACGGAGTTCCCGAAAAACATCTCGCCGGATTCCGTGCTTGTGTCCATCGGGCACGACAAAAAGGCCGAAGGCGGCAGGGTGAAGTTCGTTCTCCCGGAGAGAATCGGGAGGGTTGTGATAACGAAGAAATGGGACGATGAGAAACTGACCGGGGCGCTGGGATAAGAAGTAATTTGCCGTTTTTTTATTCAGATGTCTTTTTTTAATCAAAATATTGTTTAAATTATAGTCAAATCCGATTATAATTGCTCGTCTTTCCTTCTATTTCAATAACTTTATTCAGTGAATCGGCGGGCATGTTTCTTGCCTTATCTTATTATCAGCTTTCTTTGGGAGGAGGAAGTGGACCAGATTACAAGCTTGAAGCAAAGCGGTGACGTGCTCTTTATGATGCTTGGCGCGGTAATGATTTTCGCCATGCATGCGGGATTTGCGTTTCTTGAGCTTGGCACGGTGAGGAAGAAGAACCAGGTGAACGCGCTTGTGAAGATACTTTCCGACTGGGCGGTATCCACGGTAGTGTATTTCCTGGTTGGTTTCCCTATCGCCTATGGAATAAGCTTCCTGAGGCCGGCGGCGGAACTGATGCGTCTACAGGGTTTCGACCTCGTGCATTTCTTTTTCCTTCTGACGTTCGCGGCGTGCATACCGGCGATTATCTCCGGCGGGATCGCCGAGCGGGCGAGGTTCTGGCCCCAGGTTCTGGCGGGCGGCATATTCGTCGGGCTGGCCTATCCGTTCTTCGAGTCGCTCATCTGGGGCAGGTTTTCGGCCAACGAGTCGCACCAGGCGATATGCGTCCAGGGCTGGCTCTCGGGTATATTCGGCTGCGGTTTTCACGACTACGCCGGTTCGGTGGTGGTACACTCGATGGGCGGCTGGCTGGCGCTTCCGGCGATACTTATACTCGGCCCGAGGCTTGGGCGATACGGCGCGGGCGGCAAGAGCTATCCCATACCCATCAGCAGCATACCGTTTCTCTCGCTCGGCAGCTGGATACTTGCCATAGGCTGGTTCGGTTTTAACGTAATGAGCGCGCAGTCCCTTACCGGCATATCCGGCCTTGTTGCGCTGAACTCCCTGATGGCGATGGTCGGCGGCATCCTCGTGGCGCTGATAATGACGAAGGCCGACCCCGGTTTTGTGCATAACGGCGCCCTGGCGGGCCTAATAGCCATATGCGCCGGTTCGGATATAATGCATCCCCTGGGCGCGCTCGTTACAGGAGGCGTTGGGGCGGCCATATTCGTAAAAGGATTTACTATCGAGCAGGAGATATTGAAGATCGACGACGTGCTAGGCGTATGGCCGCTTCACGGGGTTACCGGCACCTGGGGCGGCATAGCGGCGGGCATATTCGGTAGCCGCTTTTTTGGCGGCATGGGCGGAGTAAGTTTCGTTTCCCAGCTTGCCGGGAGCCTTATGGCGGTTGTTTACGCGCTCGCCGTCGGAGGGATAGTGTATTTCATTATCAATAAGACGATAGGCTTCAGGCTTTCCGAGGAGCAGGAAATGAGGGGCGCGGACCTCGCGATTCACAGCATCGACGCCTATCCCGAGGAGAGCGTGCATGTCGGGCAGGTCTAAAGCCGTGGGGGAATCCTTGCCATATCCGAATACGGATGATATTGTTGGTTTTTATCCGAAATGCATGAATCTGGCGCAAAGGGGGTGCGGTTGTGAAGAAGATAGAGGCGGTAATAAAACCGTTCAAGCTCGATGAAGTAAAGGACGCGCTTAACGAAATCGGCATCCAGGGCATTACCGTGAGCGAGGTGAAGGGCTTCGGCAGGCAGAAGGGACATACCGAGCTCTACCGCGGCGCGGAATATGTCGTGGATTTCCTGCCGAAGGTGAAGCTCGAGATAATCGTCGGGGACGCGCTTGTGCCGCAGGTAATCGAGACTGTCGAGAAAAGCGCGAAGACCGGCAGGATAGGCGACGGCAAGATATTCGTAACCGAGGTTCTCGAGGTAGTCCGCATACGCACCGGAGAGCGGGGCGAGGCGGCGATTTAATTAACAAGGAGGAAAGAGATGACACCAAAAGAAGTACTGGAGATGGCGAAGAAGAACAAGGCTGCTATGTTCGACATGAAGTTCATGGATTTTCCCGGCCTGTGGCAGCATTTCTCGTGCCCGATAGACGAGCTTACCGAGGGCATTTTCAAGGAGGGCCTGGGTTTTGACGGCTCCTCGATAAGGGGCTGGAAGTCCATCAACACCTCCGACATGCTTGTCGTGCCGGACGCCGACACCGCGGTCATGGACCCGTTCACGGAATATCCGACCATCAGCCTTATCTGCAACGTCGTAGACCCCATCACGAAGGAGAAATACACCCGCGACCCGCGCTACATCGCCCAGAAGGCCGAGGCGTATCTGAAGTCCTCCAAGATCGCCGACACCGCCTACTTCGGCCCTGAGGCCGAGTTCTTCATCTTCGACGACGTTATGTTCGACCAGACCCCGAACTCCGGCTACTACTTCGTTGACTCCGTCGAGGGCATCTGGAACTCCGGGCGCGAGGAAGGGCCGAACCTGGGCTACAAGCCGCGCCACAAGGAGGGCTACTTCCCCGTTCCGCCGACGGACTCCCAGGAAGACATCCGCACCGAGATGGTACTGGAGATGCAGAAGGTGGGCATATACGTCGAGCGCCAGCACCACGAGGTTGCGACCGCCGGGCAGGCCGAGATCGACATGCGTTTCAACAGCATGTTGAAGATGGCCGACCAGCTCATGTATTTCAAATACATCATAAAGAACGTCGCCAAACGTAACGGCAGGACGGTCACCTTCATGCCGAAGCCGCTCTTCGGAGACAACGGCTCCGGGATGCACACGCACCAGTCCCTCTGGAAAGGCGGCAAGCCCCTCTTCGCCGGGAACGAATACGCGGGTCTTTCAAAGATGGCCCTTTGGTATATCGGCGGAATTCTGAAACACGCCCCGGCCCTGGCCGCGCTCACGAACCCGACGACGAACTCCTACAAGAGGCTCGTGCCGGGCTTCGAGGCCCCCGTCAACCTCGCCTACTCCGGCAGGAACAGGAGCGCGTCGATACGCATCCCGATGTATTCGCCCTCGCCGAAGGCGAAGCGCGTCGAGGTGCGCTTCCCGGACCCGTCCTGCAACCCCTACATAGCTTTCGCCGCCATGCTCATGGCCGGCCTGGACGGCATAGAGAACAAGATAAACCCCGGCGAGCCGCTCGACAAGGACATCTACGATCTCGCTCCGGAAGAGCTCGCGAACGTGCCGTCGATGCCCGGCTCCCTTGAGGACGCGCTCGACAACCTCGAGAACGACCACGACTTCCTCATGAAGGGCGACGTCTTCACGGACGACGCCATCGAGACCTGGATCTCGTACAAGAGGAGCAAGGAAGTGGACGCGCTCAGGCTCCGTCCGCATCCCTACGAGTTCTTCCTGTATTACGATATATAAACATAACGCCCCCTCTATCCCCCTCTTATCTTAAGAGGGGGATGAAGGTAAACTGTCTCTGAGCAACGCGAAGAATACGTATTTAAAAAGCCCCTCTGTTTTCCGGAGGGGCTTTTTATTTGCCGGTTCGACCGGCTATTTCTTGCAGGTGCATTTGCTGGACGGCTGGTTGCACCCCGAACAAACTCCGTTTTTAATCTCCTTGCCGCATACCTTGCATGGCGTGCATCCGCATGACTGGCACATGTGCGCCCTCCTATATTCCGGTTGATATGTTAGAGACGTTACCATAAATATAGTGTCCGGCACGGAAGCTGTCAAACCGCCGCCCGTCATCCCCGAACGCCTCAACCGGGAATCTTGCCGGCGCCCCCGCCGCCTTTCTGAAAATGAAAACCAATGAAAAAATAGTGGTGTGTCCCTATTTTCCATTTTCAGGAATTTCCGGGTGTTTTACGGGGTTTTTTCAGGGGGCAAGGGCGGTTTTAAGGGCGCTGCTGACGGGTTTTGGTAGGCCTTTTTTTGACTCTTGACAATGGTATTTGGATACGGTATTCTGCAATTCGGAAAACCATACTCCGAAGCCCGCGCTTCCTAAAGCCATTCGCACGGCCACGGGCGCCGGCCGACAGGGTCATGCCCGAAAGCGCATGGTCTCCCGCTACCTTGGAAAGGAGTGCTCCGCGCGGTGCCGGTACCCGTGTCTCAAAAGTCCAGGTATTTCGGTTTTTTAAAATTTTATAAATACTTACATTAGTCGTACTGGCAAGCATGGGATGCGCCCCAAGAGCCGTTTTGGCCGTCCCGCCGTTGTAAATTTTCCTAAGAAAGAGGGGATTGATGGCTGAAATAACTATAACGATAAACGGCGAAAAGGTTGTTGCCGAAGAGGGCCGGACCATAGTCGAAGCGGCCAAAGAGGCAGGGTATTTCATCCCCACGCTGTGCCACCTGGACGGCCTGAAACCACTTGGGGTTTGCAGGGTATGCGTTGTGAAAGTCGATTCCGCCTCAGGGCTTATCCCGGCATGTAACACGCGGATTTATAAGGGGATGCGGGTGATAACGGAAGACGACGACATACTCGCGGCGAGGCGGAGCGTCCTGAGGCTTATCCTGTCCAACCACCCGAACAACTGCATGGTCTGCGAAAAAAACGGCAGGTGCGAGCTTGAAACGCTTGCCCACAAATACCTCCCGGCGGGCGAAATAACCTCCGACTGGGGCCGGGCGAAGAACAACTACCCCATCGAGGACAACAACCCGCTCATAGAGTGGGACAGGAACAAGTGCATCATGTGTAACCGATGCGTGCGCGCCTGTAGCGAGATAGTCGTCCGGGGAGCCATAGGCTGCGACTCCGTAAAGGGTTTTACGGCAATCGCCGACGTCCCGAAGGACAAGGACAGCACGCTTGCGGACTGCGAGCTTTGCGGCCAGTGCATAGCGGCCTGTCCGACCGGTGCCCTCATGGGGAAGCGCGAGAAGCTCTGCGGCAGGAGCTGGGACCTCAAAAAAGTCCGCACGACTTGCCCGTACTGCGGCACCGGCTGCAACATAGACCTGTATGTTAACCCGAAGACCAACAGGGTTGTAAGGGCCGAAGGTTCAAAAGAGGGGCCTGTAAACCGGGGCAGAACGTGTGTCAAGGGGCGATTCGGATACGAATTTGTCCACAGCCCGGAGCGCATAACCACGCCGCTCATAAAGAAGGACGGCGAGTTCTCCCCGGCGACATGGGACGAAGCGTACGACCTTATCGCCATGAAGTTCAAGGAAATAAAGGATAAATACGGCCCGGACAGCCTTGGCGTCTTCGCCTGCTCCCGCTCGGTAAACGAGGACAATTACCTGCTTACGAAGCTTGCCCGCGCGGTGTTCGGCACGAATAACGTGGACAACTGCGCCCGCGTATGCCATGCGCCCTCCGTCGCCGGGCTTTCGGCGGTATTCGGAACGGGCGCGGCCACGAACTCCTTCGACCAGATCTCAGGCGGGGACGTGCTCTTTGTGACGGGCTCGAACACCACCGAGGCGCACCCGATAATAGGCATGAACATAAAGCGGGCCGTGAAAAACGGCGCGAAGCTCATAGTCGCCGACCCGCGCAAGATAGAGCTTGTCAGGCATTCGGACTGTTTCCTCCCGCTTCGCCCCGGCACGAACGTCGCGCTGTTCTCCGGCCTGATGCATGTAATCGTTAAGGAGGGCCTGCACGACAGGGAGTTTATCGGGAAGCGCACGAAGGGCTTCGAGGCGTTTGCGAAGAACCTCGAGAAGTTCACGCCGGAGTATGCCGCGAGGATAACGGGGGTGTCCCCGTCGAAGATAGTCGAGGCGGCGAGGATGCTCGGCAATGCCAGGAACCTGATGATATATTACAGCCTCGGCGTCACGGAACACGCCTGGGGCACGCAGGGCGTCATGAGCCTGGGACACCTCGCGCTCCTCACGGGTAGCGTCGGTCGTCCGTCCACGGGCGTCAACGTCCTTCGCGGCCAGAACAACGTCCAGGGCGCATGTGACATGGGCGCCCTGCCGGACATCTTCATCGGATACCAGAAAGTCGCCGACCCGGCTGTCAGGGCGAAGTTCGGGAAGGCCTGGGGGACAAAAATGCCGGAGGCGGTCGGCCTTCGCTCGACGGACATGCTCGGCATGATGGCGGACAAGCGTATCCGGGGCTTCTACATACTGGGCGAAGACCCCGCGCACACCGACCCCGACATCTCGCACATCAGGAAGAACCTTTCCGCGCTCGACTTCCTCGTCGTGCAGGAGATGTTCATGACCGAGACGGCGAAGTTCGCGCACGTCGTCCTTCCGGCGTCGTCGTTCGCCGAGCAGAACGGCACATACGCCAACGGGGAGCGGCGCATACAACTCGTAAACCAGGCCATCCCGCCGCTTTCCGGCAAGGAGAACTGGCAGATAATCTGCGACGTTATGGAGCGGATGGGTTACGACGGCCCGAAATACTCCCACGCCTCCGGGATATTTGACGAGATGACGAAAGTCGCCGAACACTTCATCGGCGGCTGCACATGGGAGGGCCTGAGGGAGAAGGGAATTCAGTGGCCCTGCCCGCCGGGTTCCAAGGGCACGGAAACCATGTATACCGAGAGGTTCTCGCCCCATCCGGACGGCCTTGGGGTATTCACGCCGATAGACTTCCAGGAGCCTTCGGAGTGGCCGGATTCCGAATTTGAGTTTATCCTGAGCACGGGGCGCAGGCGGGAGCACTACAACAACGGCTCCATGACCCGCCGCACCGGAATATATGAAGCGTGGAACCACGAGACCGTCGAGATGAACCCGTACGACGCGTCGCGCCTGAACATCATTGACGGCGAGGCCGTGAAGGTCGTATCCCGGCGCGGAGAGGTGCAGGTCAGGGCCGCGGTAACGGACAAGTCCCCGATTGGCACGGTCTGGATGTCTTTCCATTACCAGGACGCGCTTACGAACCTTGTAACCAACAGCACATACGACTCCGTGGTCAAGTGCCCGGAATACAAGGTCTGCGCCGTCCGAGTGGAGAAGATTGGCTAAGGTTTTCTCTAAGGAGTCATAGATTATGACGGTTTTTTCTACATGGGGGACGGACGGCCCGTCCGGCGTCGGCGCTCCCCTCTCGTTCCCTCAGGAACTGCCCATCCGGGCGCTGATGGGCTGGAGCGGGCTTATCATCCGCGACGAATCCGTCGATATTGTGGACATGACGCGCGAATACGCCTCGCGCGCGAAGGCGGAGTCCTGCGGCCAGTGTTTTCCCTGCCGCATGGGGACGGAGGAGATGGCGGAGATAATGGAGCGGATCTGCGGCGGGCGCGGCGTGATGGAGGACATCGACAGGCTGGAGGCGGTGGCGGGATACGTCCACGAGTCCTCGCGCTGCGACATCGGCCTTACATCCCCGCACCCTATACTCGACGCGATATACAGCTTCCGCGACAGGTTCGTGGAAGCAATCCGCGAGGCCAGGCCCGTGCCGCGCGGGGAATACGTCTGCCAGGTGACGGCCCCGTGCATCAGCGCGTGTCCCACCCGCGTCGATATTCCCGGATACGTCGAAAAAATAAGGATGAGACACTGGAGTGAGGCCATAAAGATTGTGCGCAATACCTGCTGTATGCCCGGCACCATAGGCCGCGTCTGCGTCAAGGACTGCGAGTTCAAGTGCAAGCGCGGGGCAATCGACGAACCGATTGCCATAAGGCACTTGAAGAGGGTCGCTGCGGACTTTGAGATTAAGGCGGGCGGCGCATCCATCCCCGAAAGGCCGCCGCGGGATGAAAAAGTTGCCATTGTCGGCGCGGGCCCCGCGGGCCTTTCGTGCGCGTATTATCTCGGCCTCCAGGGGTATCGTTCCACTATCTTCGAGGCCCTGCCGGAGCCGGGCGGCATGGCCGCCGTGGGCATACCGGATTACCGCCTCCCGCGCGATATTCTGCGCGGAGAGGCCGCGCGGGTCGAGGCCGCGGGCGCCGAGATACGCTACAGCGTGAAGGTGGGCGAAGACATAACAATCCCGCAGATGCTCGAAGAGGGTTACAAGGCGGTCTTCATAGCCGCCGGCGCGCCCAATTCATCCGCGATGGGCTGCGAGGGGGAGGACGCCGGCTACAGGGGTTACATGCCGGGGGTTGAGTTCCTCAGGAAGGTGGCTTTCGGCGAGAAGCCGCTCTCAGGCAGGAAGATACTGGTAATCGGCGGCGGCAATGTCGCAATGGACTGCGTCCGTTCCGCCCGCAGGCTCGGCTTCACGGACGTGAATCTGCTCTACAGGCGCACGGAGAAGGAGATGCCCGCGGACCCCTTCGAGATAGCCGATTCCAAGGACGAAGGGGTAAATTTCCACACGCTCGTCGCGCCTGTCAAGATCCACGCGAGCGGCGGGCGCGTAACGGCCCTCGAATGCGTCAGGATGACCCTTGGCAGGCCCGACGCATCCGGCAGAAGGAAACCTATCCCGGAAGAAAAATCGAATTTTCTGATAGACTGCGACGCCATCGTGCCCGCCATCGGCCAGTCCTGCGAGGTGGACAGGCTGCTGCCGGACGGCGCCGGCATAAACAAAAACCGGACGCTTGCGGTAGACCCCGTCACCATGCGCTCCGGCACGCCGCATATTTTCGGCGGCGGTGACTGCGTGACCGGCCCGAGCACACTTGTCGCGGCGCTGGCGGCGGGAAGGCGCGCGGCGCATTCCATAATGGATTATCTTGAGACGGGCAACAGCGCGCCCCGCCCGGAGGACTGGCTCGACCAGGCGGTTTCATCCCTGAGCAGGCCGGGCCATTCGGACGACGCGCCGTTCGCCGTCCTTACACACAGGCATCACCCGCCCATGACCGACCCGGAGACGCGCGTCCGCAGCTTTGAAGAGGTGGAAGGATGTCTCTCGCCGGCCGAGGCGAGACAGGAGGCAGGCCGCTGCCTTCGCTGTTACCGCATAGCCATTGCGGCTCTTGGATAGACGGAGGACAGATGCGTTCCACAATGCTCCTTGATGGCCGATGGGTTTCGTTCTCGCCCGGCCAGACGATACTTCAAGCCGCCCAGGCCGCGGGCGTTTACATCCCCACGCTCTGCTATTACAAGGAAAGCGGCCATTGCGACGTCTGCCGCATATGCGTCGTGGAAGCGGAGGGCGCGGAAAGACTTCTGCCGGCATGCAGCACGCAGGTCCGCGAGGGCATGGAGGTCTGGACGAATACGGAACGGGTTGCCATATCCCGCCGCCGCACTATAGACATGCTCCTCGCGTCGGGGAGACACGCCTGTCTCGCGTGCGGCGCAAACGGGGACTGCGGGCTTCAGGACATAGCGTATAACCATGAGGCGTCGCCTTCCGAATCGTGTCCGCCGCTGGACAGGTTCCCCAAGGCCTTCGACGACCCGTTCATCATCCGCGACTACAGCAAGTGCATACTCTGCGGCAGGTGCATAGCCGCATGTTCGGACGTGCAGGTAAACGACGCCATCAGGAACCCGTTCGGACGCCGGGAGGAGCATCAGGATTCCGGCGGCTGGTTCCCCCTGCCGGACCCGGCGAAGTGCGTCGAGTGCGGGCAGTGCGTGGATGTCTGCCCTGTCGGCGCCCTTAGGGAAAAGAGCGCGCGCGGGGCCGCGCGCATATGGGAGACCGACAAAATCCGCACCACCTGTCCGCAATGCGGCGTCGGCTGTCAGCAGACGGTTCATGTCAAGGCTGGTAAGATTGCCAAGATAACGGCAGTCCCCGGCGCGTCTCCGGACAAGGGCAGGCTCTGCGTCAAGGGCCGGTTCCTGTTCGATTTCGTATACGGCAAAGACCGCCTCGTATTGCCGCAGGTAAGGAGACGCGGGAAGCTCCGCAAGGCATCCTGGGACGATGCGCTGAACTTCGCGGCGTCACACCTTGAAAAGATTATCCGACGCCACGGCCCGGACGCCGTGGCCGGGCTGTGCTCCACGCGCGCGACAAACGAAGACGCCTACAACATGCAGAAGCTCTTCAGGGCGGTGGCGGGCACGAACAACATCGACAACGCCGGCTCGGCCAATGCGCTTGCCGCGTCGTTCGGCATCGGGGCGGCGACAAATTCCTTCGGCGAGATTCCCTCCGCGCGGGCGATATTCTGTATCGGCGCGGATATGGCCGATGAAAATCCCGTGGCGGCCACGTTTGTGAAAAACGCCGTCCGGAGCGGGGCGGAACTTATCGCCGCAGGTTATGAAACAGGCCGGATGAGCGAACATGCCGCCCTCCGGGCCGTGATCGGCAAAGGCTCCGAAGCGGCGTTCGTAAACGGTCTTGCGTCGGTAATAATCTCGGAAGGGCTTTACGACAGGGATTTCGTGCGGGACAGCTGCGAGGGTTTCGACGAGTTCAGGGCGTTCGTTTCGGCCTGGACTCCGGAACGCGCGGCGGAGCTATCGGGCGCTGACGCGGAAACCATACGCGGTATCGCACGCCGCCTTGCCGGAATCAGGCCGGCCGTAATCTGCCTTGTCCCGGCACATGGCTGCGGCCCGGGCGCCGCCGCGTCTCTTGCGAACCTCCAGATGCTGCTCGGCGGCTTCGGCGAAGGCGGAGGCGTAAACATAATTCACAGCCGCGCCAACGCCCAGGGCGCCGGCGACATGGGCGCAATGCCGGACATGCTGCCCGGCTATCAGAGCGTTCAGGACATAGAGATACTCGAGAAATTCAACAAGGCCTGGCAGGTATCGGGGCTGCCGCCGAAACCCGGCATGGCGTTCTCTGAAGTTCATGGCGCCCTGGCCGGCGGCGGATTGAAGGCCTTTTATTGTTTCGGCGAGGACCCGGCGGGGGATTCGCCGGGATTTAAAGATGCCCTCGCCAGGGCCGAGCTTGTAATCTGCCAGGACACCCTCGCCACCGAGACCAGCCGCATGGCCCATGTTATACTGCCGTCCGCCGCATGGTGCGAGGCCGACGGCACCTTCACCAACAGCGAACGCCGGGTAAGCCGGGTGCGTAAGGTAAAGGAGCCTGCCGGGCTTGCCAAGCCGGGCTGGTGGATATTCCGCGAGATTGCCGGGCGCATGGGGCAGGAGTGGGCCTCGGAGAACGCGTCCGGCATATGGGATAACGAAATCTCGAAACTCGCGCCGCTCTTCGCGGGCATAACCTGCCGCCGCATCGAGGGAGACGGCATACAGTGGCCGTGCCCGGACGAAGGACATCCGGGGACGCCGGCGCTTTACAGGGGAGGCCGGTTCGCGCGCGGGAAGGGGCTTTTCATACCGTGCGAATAGGGAGGTTCAGCTTCGGTGAGTTCTGCGAGGTTGTCCGTGAATTTCACGGAAGCCCGGCGCCGGGCGTCCTTATAGGCGGATACATGGTCGAAATGGCGCGCCGGATGCTTCCGGAAGGCGTCCTCTTCGAGGCCCTGTGCGAGACGGGCGTATGCCTGCCGGATGCTGTGCAGCTCCTGACCCCATGCACTCTCGGCAACGGACGGATTCACGTAGCGCACGTGGGCCGCTACGCCCTGGCGCTTTATGACAAGACGACCGGCGAGGGGGCGAGGGTATTCGTGGACGCAAAGAAGCTTGCTGCGTGGCCGGAGATACACGGCTGGTTCCTGAAGCTTAAGCCAAAGGCGGAGCAGGACTCAGACCGCCTCCTCGCGGAAATCGAGGGCGCCGGGACGGGACTTCTGGGCGCGCGGCGAATAGCAGTGGACATTAATCGCATAACGAAAATGAAAATCGGGCCCGTGAGGCTCTGCCCGAAGTGCGGCGAGGCGTATCCCGCGTCTGACGGCGGGCTTTGCGGCGGCTGTCTCGGAAGACTTCCATACGCCTGAGGGGAGATAGGTATTGGAGCAGTATATCGAACTCCCGGCGCTTCATTTAAAAAACGGCGCGAAGACCTCGGAAGACGTCCCGCTTGTAGTCGAGGAGCCTCTTGAGATAAGGATAAACGGCCTGCCGTATGCCGTCGTGATGAGGACGCCGGGGCACGAGATGGAGCTTGCGGCGGGGTTTTGCCTGACGGAGGGGATTGCAGATTCGTTCGCGGATATTCTCAGCATGGGATTCTGTCCGGACGAGACCGGCGAGCTGAAAAACGTCGTCCAGGTGATAGTCAAAAACAGCCTGAGGGAAGACGAACATCGCCCCGGCCCGCGCGCCCTGACATCCAGGAGCAGCTGCGGGCTGTGCGGAGTCCGGATGCTCGATGACCTGGGCCGCAGGCTTTCGCGGCTTGAAGGCGGGCTGGAGATAAAGGCCGAAGACCTCGTAAGGATGCAGTATGAGATGCTGAAGATGCAGGATTTATTCAGAACGACGCGCGGTGGCGCCCACGCCGTGGCGCTGGCGGACGCCGGCGGAGAGGTTATGGTGGTTCGGGAGGACCTCGGCAGGCATAACGCGATGGACAAGGTCATAGGCCATGCGATGATGAACGGCATAGACTGCCGCAGGTGTGTTGCGCTTATAAGCGGGCGCATAAGCTTCGAGATGGTGCAGAAGGCGGTAAGGGCAAGGATTGCCGTAGTGGCGGCAATATCCGCCGCCACGTCTCTGGCCGTAAACCTGGCGGACCGCATGGGCTGCACCCTTGTGGGCCGGCTCCGGGACAGGGACATGGTTATTTATACCCATCCGTTCAGGATTCTGATGTAGACCACGGCAAGGCCGGATTACTTAAAGCGGTAAGAGGTCGGATAATTATGTGTGAGAGCAGCGAAAGAAATAACAGGCCCGAGGTGAAGGTCGTGCCGCTTGAAGAGGCGGTGGGAATGCTCCTTGAGCACGACATTACGGAAATCCGTCAGGACGAATTCAAGGGCAGGGCCTTCAGAAGGGGGCACAGGGTCTGCCGGATGGACATAGAGCGCCTCCGGGACATGGGCAAAAACAACCTCTTCGTGCTCTCGATTGCCGGCGACGAGATGCACGAGGACGACGCGGCCGTCGCGCTTGCGGCGGCGCTGGCGGGCGAAGGAATCGCCGCGCAAGGCGAGCCGAGGGAAGGGAAAGTGAATTTAATCGCCGCCAGGGACGGGCTTTTGAAGGTCAACCGCGAGGCGCTCCTTGCCATGAACATGCTCGGCGAAGTCGTATGCTCGACGCTGCACGAAAATACGCTCGTAAAGAAGGGACAGGTCGTTGCGGGAGCGAGGCCGATACCGCTTGTCATAAAGAAGGACGTGGTTGACGAGGCGGCAAGGATTGCAAAATCAGCCGGAGGCGTTATAGAGGTCAGGGAAGTCAGGAAGCCCCTGGCCGGGATTGTCGTTACCGGCAGCGAGGTGTATTACGGGCGCAAAAAGGACGCATTTTCAGCCGTCATGGAGGCCAAAATCGAGGCCTTCGGCGGCAGGATAACAGGGAAGTATTACGCCCCGGACGACGAATCTTTCATAAGGGACAGGATTGTCGAGCTAATAAACGCCGGGGCCGATCTGCTTATAGTCACGGGAGGCATGTCCGTTGACCCGGACGACGTTACGAGGTTCGCGCTCAGGCAGGCGGGCGTAAGGGACATGGTCTACGGCTCGCCGGTAATACCCGGCTCGATGGCGCTGGTCGGATATATCGAAGGGGAGAAGACCATACCGGTGCTCGGCGTTCCCGCCTGCGGGATGTATCACAGGACGACCGTCCTCGACCTCCTGCTCCCAAGGATACTTGCCGGAGAGCGCATAGGGAGGAGAGAGCTTGCGGAGATTGGGCACGGCGGTCTTTGCCTCGGCTGCCGGGAATGCGTCTATCCTTTGTGCCCGTTCGGGAAATGACGGCATTCAAAGACATTCGCGAAGGTAAACTCCCATGTTTAATGCCATAGAATTATCTCCGCTGCTTCTTACCTTGAAGGTCGCCGGTCTGGCCGCATTCGCTGCGCTTGTCGCCGGGACGGCCCTGGCTTATGCGCTGTCCCGCAAGGGTTTTCCGGGCCGGGACTGGCTCGACGCCTTTCTTACCCTGCCCGTCGTCCTGCCGCCGACGGTCCTGGGATATTACATCATCGTAGTCGTGGGCAGGAACGGCTTCATCGGGAGATGGCTTGAGCGCTATCTCGGCGTCTCGCTCATGTTCACGTGGCAGGGCGCGGTTGTGGCGGCGTCAATCGTCTCTCTGCCGATGGTTATAAAGTCCGCGAGGGCCGCGTTTGAAGGGGTGCCGCAGGACTTCGAGAACGCCGCAAGGACGCTTGGGCAGTCGGAGACTTCGGTATTTTTCAGGGTAACGCTCCCGCTTGCATGGCGCGGAATCCTTGCCGGGGTGATGCTCGCGTTCGCAAGGGCGATGGGCGAGTTCGGGGCCACGCTCATGGTTGCGGGCGACCTGCCCGGCAGGACGCAGACGCTCTCGCTCGCAATATACGACGCCGTCCAGGCGGGCAGCGACACGCTTTCCATGCAGCTTGTAATCTTCACGTCGGCGATATGCATGGTGATGCTCGTGTTCTCCGGGAAGCTCCTGAGGACGGAATACTGACGCGCGAGGCGGTTAACGGGATTTCGTTTTCAAAGGCGGTTTTTTATTAATCCCTTGACGGCAAAGGAAACGAGAATGAAGACGCTAAGGAATGTCGTGGTTTTGACGCTTGTTTTTGCCGCGGTGTCGGCTTGGTCTTCTTCGGCTGCGCTGGCCGGCGAAAAAATAATAGTCTCCGCGGCGGCCAGCCTGACGGACGCATTCAACCAGGCGGGCAAGGGTTTTGAAAAGGCGAACCCGGGCGTGAAGGTAACCTTCAACTTTGCCGCGTCCGGACCGCTTCTTCAGCAGATTGTCATGGGCGCGCCCGTAGATGCGTTCGCGAGCGCCGACGTAAAGACCATGCGGATGGCGCGGATGAAAGGCGTCATCGACTACTCGACCGTTGTAAATTTCGCGGGCAACAAGCTTGTCCTTGTCGCTCCGAAGGGGACGGCCATCAAGGGCCTGGAAGACCTCATGAGCGGCTCTGTAAAGCGGATAGCCGTGGGAAATCCCGAGACCGTGCCCGCGGGCCTGTATACGGAAGAGGCGCTGAAGAAATCCGGGATGTGGAGCGTTCTTGCGCCGAAGTTCATATATGCCGACTCCGTCCGCCAGGCGCTTGAGTATGTCTCGCGCGGGGAAGTGGACGCCGGGTTTGTCTATGCTACCGACGCGGCCATCGTAAGGAACAAGGTGAAGGTCGTAAGCGATGTAAAGGGGCACAAGCCCGTGGTCTATCCGATAGGCGTCGTATCTTCGACGAGACACCGCGCCGCGGCGCTAAGATTCATAAAATACCTGCTCTCCGACAAGGGACGGGCGATACTCGCCCGGTACGGTTTCAGCAGGCCATGACGGCGCGCGTCGGCATAAAAAAGACAATGACCTCCGGGAGCAGAAGATTCAACCTGGACGTCTCGTTTTCCTCCCGCAGTTGTTACACGATACTCTCCGGGCCGTCCGGCTCAGGCAAGAGCCTTACGCTTCGGTGCATCGCAGGCATCGAGACGCCGGACTCCGGCAGGATTGAAATAGGCAGGCGGGTGTTGTTCGATTCCGAAGGCCGCGTAAACGTGCCCGTGCGCGAGCGCAGGATAGGCTACCTGTTCCAGGACTACGCGCTGTTCCCGCACTTAAGCGTGGCAGACAACGTGGGCTTCGGGCTTAAAAAGCTCTTTAAGCCGCTCTCTATGGCGGACAGGGGAAAAGTCTCGGAACTCCTTGAGATATTCGGCCTCGGCGAGATGGCTGAAAGCCTGCCCCGGGACCTCTCCGGCGGCCAGAAACAGAGGGTCGCCCTGGCCCGTTCGCTTGTCAATAACCCTTCCGTCCTGCTCCTCGACGAGCCGTTTTCCGCCCTCGACCACAGCCTGCGCGAGAAAATGCGCGCCGAGCTTAAAGCCGTGCAGGCGCGCTTCAATATCCCCGTAATCCTGATCTCGCACGAACCCGCCGACATACGCGCGTTCGAGGGCGATATCGTGGAATATTCCGGGAAGGGAGCCGTGCATAAAAACAGCGGTTCCGGGATAAAGCTTTTTTCAGCCGAAGGTTATTCCCCGGAGGCGTCCTGCCGGAAAATCCAGTCCTGATTTCTTATCTGTCCGCCTGTAGATACAGATAAACGCCGGAGGCGCAGAAGAGGGCGTTGGCGAACCACGCGGCGAAGAGCGGGGGGAAACGCCCCGCATGTCCGAGAGAGATGGAAAACGAATACAGGAACCAGTAGCTTATGGCGAGGATTACGCATATGGCCACGCCGAGGGCCATGCCGCCGCTCCGGGAGGTCTTGAGCGAAAAAGGCACCGCGACTATGACCATTATCAGGTTGGCCAGAGTGAAAGACACCTTGCCGTACAAGTCCACGAGATACTTTACCGGGTTATACCCTTCCCTGCGAAGCCTCGCTATGTAGCTTTGCAGCTCGGAGAAGTCCATCTCCTCCGAGACCCTTTCCATGCGCTTGAAATCCTCGGGTTTCTCGGGAAGATTCACCGGAAGCCGGTCGAAGCGGTTCATGCTTATGCCGCCGCCGCGCTTGAAATCGTATGTAATCCCGTTCAGGAGCACCCATCCGCCGCCGGACTCCCAGGCCATCATCTTCGAGTCCACGCGCTGATACAGGTCAAAATTTCTATCCAGCCTGTAGAACGTTACGCCGTAGCAGACGGGAAGGCCCGATTTGAAATCCACAAGGCCGATATTTATTACCTCGTTGCCGGGGCCGCGGAACCAGAACTTGTTGTGTTTCAGCGCGGGTCGGACGGGTTTTTTGTCTATCTTCACCTGCTTTATGTATCCCGCCCTGGAATTGCAGTATGGGATAACCGTCT
This sequence comes from Nitrospirota bacterium, assembly GCA_021784575.1. Classification (GTDB taxonomy): domain Bacteria; phylum Nitrospirota; class JACRHJ01; order JACRHJ01; family JACRHJ01; genus JAKAHE01. Next base: position 213,977 of record JAJYHX010000003.1, on the reverse strand, counting down.
CGTTCGCCCAGAATAGAAGCCCGGAAAGGAACACCGCGGTAAAGAATATGGGTGCGACTATCCTGTATAGCGGCAGGCCGCCTGATTTCATGGCGATTATCTCGCCGTTTTTCGATAAAAGCCCAAGGGCGAGGAGCGTGGAAAGAAGCACGGCCAGAGGCATGACCAGAAACGCCGTGTTGGGAAGCTCGCAGAGCATATAGCGTATTACATCAAGCGCCGCGGCCTTGTGCCGGACAAAGTCGTCCACCTTTTCGATGAAATCGCCTATAAGAAAGAGCACCAGGAAGGCCGACAGCGTGATGGCGAAGAACCGGGCAAACTCCTTCAGGATGTAGCGGTGCAGTATCTTCAATTGTCTCTCCTCCTGGACGCCCCGTCCCTGTTCGCAAGCCGGCCGTAGAGGTTTTTCACGGTCTGCAATCCTATGCTGCGCTCGGTTCCGGCGGACGCGACAAGATAAACCCCCAGGGCGCCTACCGCCAGGTTCGGCAGCAGCGCGGCGAGGAGCGGCGGGAACCTGCCCGCGGAGGCCATGTCTTCACCGCCCTTCATCAGCAGGTAGTAAAGCGTGAAGACAACGAGCGCGACTGTCAGGCCGGACGATTTTCCGGAGCGCCGCGAGAACATGCCGAGCGGCGGGCCTACAATGCCGAAGATGATGCAGGCCAGGGGTATTGTGAACCGGTTGTAATACTCTGTCATCAGATCGTAGCTATGTTTCCCCGCCTCCGCCATCCGGCGCGCGACATCTCGAAGCTCTCCAAGCGACATCTCCCGCTTGTCCCTTTTATCCGCGTCGGAACCCCCGAGGAATTTCTGGTAGAGGTTTATGGAGAGCGTGTTGTTGTCGAATTTAATCTCCTGGTATGAGCCGGACTTGTTCTCTTTTCTGTGGATGCTGCCGTCTTTCAGCACAAGGTAGGCGTAGCCGGTAGACATGTCCATATTGAGGATTCCCTGGCGCGCTATTATCACGTAAGGGTCGTTCGGGTCTCTCTCGTCGGAGATGAAAACCCCGTCCATAACGTTCGGCGACGGGACCTTGTTCGCGTATATTACCAGGTTCTTGAAGGAGTCGTTGAACACCCCCTCTTCTATGTCGGCGAAGGCGTGAGTCCTGGCGATGGTGAAGACCTCCTTCTCGAAATTCCTTGCCTTGTGCGGCCCGAGGTAGAGCGAGAAATAAGCCGTCACGGCGGCGGTTACGAGGCTCATGGCAAATACCGGGACCATGAGCCGGTAGATCGAAAACCCCGTGGCCTTCAATGCGACTATTTCGCTGTCCGTGGAAAGCCGCCCGAACGCCACCAGGGTTGCGAGGAGAAGCGCCATGGGGATAGTCAGGGTCAGGAAGGAAGGCATGATATATGAGACAAGCCGCAGGACTTCCGTCATGGGCACGCCTTTTGCAACTATCAGGTCGGTCAGCTTGAATATCCTGTTTATCAGGAGCACGAAGGTAAACAGGAGCAGGCCCAGGAAAAAAGGCGGGATAAGCTCTTTTATTATATAGCGGTCTATTATCTTCACAAGCATGAAATTCTATAGGAATGGCGCGGGTATGTCAAACATAAAGCAGAGGCCTGGGCGGCAGGCAATGCGGGGTTCGCGGGGTCAGCCGTGATGGGTCGGCAGGCGAAAAGACTTTTAACGGTTGCCGGCCCATGCCCACGCTTTCCTAAAGTTGTGGCTTTAAAAAACACTTGCCAAGAAGCGCGCGTGATATTATTATAAAAGGCTTGAGCATAATGGATTACATACTGGCGATACCGAGGAGCATCGGAACGGCGGTCTTGGACGTTCTCCAGGAGACTGGAGACATGTTCCTTTTCCTGGGCAGGACGCTGTACTGGACTTTTACCCCGCCGCTTAAGGTAAACCGGGTAGTCCGCCAGATAGGTTTCATGGGGGCCAGGAGCACTGCGCTCATCGTCCTGACGGGGGCGTTTACGGGCATGATCCTGGGGCTCCAGATATACTATACGCTCCAGAAATTCGGCGCGGAGGCATATCTTGGCCCGGCGATTGCGCTCTCCGTCATAAGGGAGCTTGGGCCGGTGCTTTCGGCGCTTATGATAATAGGCCGGGCCGGTTCCGCGCTGTCGGCGGAGATAGGGATAATGCGCATTACCGAGCAGGTGGACGCCCTCGAATCCATGTCCCTGTCGCCATTTCGGTACCTGATGGTGCCGAATATGCTTGCGGCTCTCGTGTCGTTCCCTCTTCTCGGCGCGATATTCAACGTGGTCGCAATCTACGGGGGGTATCTCATAGGCGTAAAGCTCCTGGGGCTTTCGGCCGGGACATATTTCTCCGGGATAAAGGACTTCGTGGGCTACAAGGACATAAGGGACGGCATGATAAAGAGCCTGTGTTTCGGCGTTATAATGATATGGGTATCATGTTACAAAGGCTATAACACCGGCCACGGGGCGGAAGGCGTCAGCCGGGCCACGACGACCTCGGTCGTGATGGCCTCGACGCTCGTTTTGGTGTGGGATTATTTCCTGAACTCGGTTATGCTGAACTTTTAGTTTCCCTCACCCCGTGGTCCCTCTCCCGTGAGGAGAGTGACATTGAATAAATCCCCCTCGCCCTCCGGGAGAGGGGGGTGTAACCTGGGTGATTTATTGATGATTGAAGTAAAAAACATACATAAGTCCTTCGACGGACAGGCGGTATTAAAAGGCGTGTCCCTTACCGTTGAGACGGGCGAGATTTTCGCCGTAATCGGCGGCAGCGGACAGGGTAAAAGCGTCCTTCTGAAGGTCATAATGCGTCTTCTGGAGGCCGATTCGGGCGATATTCTGATAGACGGGAAGTCCATCCGCGGCCTCAGGGGCCAGGCGCTTTATAAAATGCGCGACCGCGCCGGCTATCTCTTCCAGGGAGGCGCGCTTTTCGATTCCATGACTATTTACGAGAACATCGCCTTCCCGCTCAGGGAGAAGACGAAGCTCTCGAAAAAAGAGATAAACGCCCGTGTCGAGGAGGAGCTTGAAAAAGTGGGGCTCTCCGGGATGGGCCATAAATATCCCGAAGAGGTATCCGGCGGGATGAAGAAACGCGCGGCATTTGCGCGCGTCCTGGTGATGAGGCCGGAGGTCGTGCTCTTCGACGAACCTACGACCGGGCTCGACCCGATACTCGTGGATTCAGTTCACAGGCTCATCCTCTGGGGAAAGAAAACGTACGGCTTTACGGCGGTTATCGTAAGCCACGAGATACCGGAGATATTCGGAGTGGCGGACAGGATAGGGATGCTCTCCGGCGGTGTCATGATAGAGACAGGCACGCCGGACGAGATAAGAAACTCGCGCGTGCCGGAGGTGCGGCGTTTCGTGCGCGGGTTGTCCGAAGAGGTTTCGGCGGGAGGGATTGCATGAAAAAGGACAGTGTTGAGATACTTGTCGGAGTTTTTGTTCTCGTGGGCCTGGCGGCGCTGGCCTTCTTGTCCATAAAGCTTGGCAAGCTCGAGGTCATAGGCAACACGGGATACGACATCCAGGCCGAGTTTTCCAACATCGGCGGGCTTAAGACGGGCGCGGAGGTCGAGATAGCCGGGGTGGAGGTGGGCAGGGTGACGAACATATCCCTCAAGGACTACCAGGCGCTTGTCCGCATGAGGATGAAGCCGGGGGTAAAGATCTCGGACGACTCCGTGGTCTCCATAAAGACCAAGGGGCTGATCGGAGAGAAATACGTCTCCATCTCTCCCGGCGGTTCCAGCAAGATGCTCGTGGCCGGTTCCACAATCCAGGATACCGAATCGGCGATAGATTTCGAGAGTCTGATAGCAAACTACATATTCGGAAAAGTATAGGTTACTTTTCTTTCGTGAAAGAAAAGTAACCGAAAGAAAGCTGGACTGTCCGGCTTTTCTTGGGTTACTTTCTTTTAACCTGAAAAGAAAGTAACTGAAGGGAGGGCAAATGGAGGGGAGGAAATCTTTTCTTGTTCTGTTCGGCGCGGCGGCAGCCGCGCTTGTGTTGTTCGCGTCGGTTCCCGCCGCATTTCCGCAGGATAACGTCAGAATACTTTCCCTCAACGACGCCATAAAACAGGCAATCAAGGTAAACGCCGAGATAAAGGGAGCCGAATTTCAGGCCGAAGTCTACAGAGACAAACAGAAGCAGGCCGACGCGTCGAGATTCCCGACCATAGATTTAACAGCATACGGCAGCCTGTCCCCAAGGGCGAGACTCTTAAACGGCAGCAACGGAAACCCCGAAAGCACCACGGACATAAACAGGCCGTCATACGACGGCGTATTCGGGCGCGCCGACATTGTCCTCATACAGCCGATCTACACATTCGGGAAGATAGACTCTTACCGCGAGGCCGCAAGACACGGCGTCAAGGCGTATGAGGCCGGTGCGCGCCTGAAGGCCACCGATGTCGCTCTTCAGGTTAAAGAGGCATACTGGGGCCTGCTTCTGGGCAGGGAGCTCAAGGGGCTGCTGGAAGACATAAGCGACCAGCTCGACAAGGCTACGGACAAGGTTCAGCGCCAGCTCAACGCGGGCGCGCCGAACGTGGACGAAGTGGACCTCTACAAGCTCCAGACATACCAGGGCGAACTGAAGAAATATATGGCGATGGCGGACGAGGGCATAAACGAGGCATACTACGGGCTTCAGTTGTTGACCAATAACATGGGCAAGAAGATAGACATAAAGGACAAATACCTCGTGCCCGCCACGGTAGACCTCCGGGATTTCGATTCCTATAAAAAAGCGGCCATGAAAGACCGGCTGGAGTTCCTGCAACTCAAGGAGGGGCTGGCCGCCAAAAAATATCTTATAAAAGCGAAGTATGCGGACTATTTCCCGCAGGTCTTCATAGCCGGGTTGTATTCCCTCGCCGGGGCGACGAACCGGGACCACTTGAACAACCCGTACATCACGGACGAGTTCAACCACGCATACGGCGGCGCGGTGGTGGGCTTCAAGTGGGGGATGGACTTTGGCATACGAAAGAGCAAGGTCTCCGAGGCCAGGGCCGAATACATGAAACTTAAGATGAAACAGCTTTACGCAATGGGCGGCGTGCCGTTCCAGGTGAAGCAGGCATACCTCCAACTGGTCGAGGCCAATAGCCAGATTAAATCCCTTGACGACTCGTATACGAAGGCGAAACAGTGGGTGGTCGCATCCCTTTCCAATTTCGACCTCGGCGTAGGCGGCGCCAGGGACATAGCGGACTCCGTAAAGGCATATGCCAAGATTCGCGCCGATTACTTCCGCGCCGTATTCAACCAGCGCATGGCGATAGCGAACCTCGACCATGCCACCGGGGAGGACGCATACGAAATACCCTATACAGTAGACAAAAACCCGATGAAGGCAGTGGAGGAGATGGAGAAGCAGGAGAAGCAGGAGAAGCAGGAGAAGCAGGCGGGAGGGGAATAAGTCTGTCACCTCCGTGAGAACGGGGGGCCAGTGACTTTTTAAAATCTCTGGATTTCCGATAAATCATTCGGGAATGACGAGCGCGTATATAGTCGCCAGGAATGACAGTTGTCTTTTTACGAACACGAAATACGGCTTTTTCAAGAAAGGAGATAACATGAAAAAACTGATTTATGCAGTTCTGCCGGTGTTTTTGATTATGGCCATGGCCCAGGGCGCATTTGCCGGGGCGCCGACGGAAAGGGTGAAGACCGCCGCAGACAAGGTAATCGCAGTGCTCAAGAACCCGAAGCTTAAAGGCCCTGCCCACGAAATGGCGAGAAGGAAGAAGATAATGGCGCTGGCGAGCACCGTATTCGATTACAGGGAGATGGCCAGGCGCTCGCTTGCAATCTTCTGGCGACAGAGGACTCCTCAGGAGAAGAACGACTTTGTAAAGCTTTTCTCGGACCTCCTGGAGCGCTCATATATAAACCGGATAGAGGGATACACCAACGAAAAGATTAACTACACCGGAGAAAAAATTACCGACGGCTACGCTACTGTGGACTCCGACATCATAACCAAGCGCCACGAGAAGATACCTGTAAATTACAGGCTTATCAACAAGAACGGACAGTGGTGGGTATACGATATCGTAATCGAGCACGTCTCGCTGGTCAATAACTACCGCGTCCAGTTTAACAAGATAATCCGTTCCTCGTCGTACGCGAACCTGGTGAAGAAGATGAAGACGAAGCAGGAATCGGAAGAGATGGCCGCTCCCGGCGGCGGGAAAAGGGCAAAGTAGCCGCCTATGAAGCTGCTTATGATACAACCGACGACCGTCTTCAAGGACGGCACTCCATACAAGACCCCGCGCCGATGGATAATGGGTCTTGCGCTGCCTTACATGGCGGGATTGACGCCAAAGTGGGTGGATATAGAGCTCCTCGACGACCGGCTTTCCGAGATAAACTACGACGGCGGATACGACCTTGTCGCCCTCTCGGTTGCCATAGCGAGTTCGTCGCGCGCGTATCATATTGCGGACAGGTTCAGGAAGAAAGGCGTGCCGGTCGTTATGGGCGGTTTCCATGCGACGCTCCTGCCGGAGGAATGTCTGGAGCATTGCGACGCCGTTGTCGAGGGTGAAGCCGAATATGTCTGGGAGCAGCTCCTTACGGACTTCAAAGACGGCAGGATGAAGCGGCGCTACAAGGCGGACAGGTTCCATGACCTGAAGAACCTCCCGCTCCCGCGATGGGAACTGCTCGACCTCAGGAAATATTTCGTGCCGTTCCTGCCGCTCCAGACGACGCGCGGCTGTCCGTTCAAGTGCAGCTTCTGCGAAGTGCCCGTGTTCTACGGCGGGACGTACCGGCACAGGCCGGTCCCGGAGGTAATCGAGGATATAAAGCGGATACCGACAAGGAAGATACAGGTGGTGGACGACAACATCACGGGCAACCGCGAATACGCCCGCGAGCTTTTCAGGGCGATGGCGCCGCTTGGCGTCAAATGGAGCTGCCTCTGGACGATTAATACCTCAAGGGACGCGGAGATACTCGATCTCGCCATCAAGGCCGGCGTCTACCATGTAAACATAGGCATCGAATCCGTCTCGCAGAAAAGCCTGGGCTCCGTCAACAAAAAGCAGAATACCGTAAAGGAATATAGCGCGATGCTCCGCGCGCTTGAGAAGCGGGGCATATTCTACTCCCTGAATTTCCTCTTCGGGCTCGACGAAGATACCCCGGAAATATTCGCCGAGACGATGGACTTCTTAAGACAGGTAAAGGCCCCGATGGCGTTCTTCAATACGGTAACTCCGCGCACCGGGACCGCCATGAGGAAAAAGCTTGAAGAGGAAGGGCGCGTCATCAACCCGATGGCGGACAGGTATCTTGGCATGGAATGCCTGTTTACGCCCAGGAACATGACTCCGAAGCAGGTTGAGGACGGCGTATGGAACTGCTTCGAGGAGTTCTATTCTATACCGAAAATCTTCAGGAGGTTCCTGGCCCCTCCGAACGCGTACATGTGGCAGGGGCTTCCGAGCAACCTGATATTCTGGTGGGCGGTAAGGCATAAGAAAGACCCGGTGGATTACTACTAAGGCCGTGTTTCGTGTTCGTGGAATCTGAATTCTTAAATTTCGCCACGAACACGAACACGGTTTTTATCTTTACGAACACGGTGGTTGGAGGTTTTGAATTGCGTCACCCGGTGCAATTGAACGTTTCCATGACGAAGTATATCGTCAAGAACAAGATAAAAGGCATTAAAAAGTTCCCCCTCGTCCTGATGCTGGAGCCGCTTCACCTGTGCAACCTCTCCTGCATCGGCTGCGGCAGGATACGGGAATACAAGGATACGCTCCAGGACATGATGACGCTCGACGAGTGCATAGGCGCGGCAAGGGAATGCGGCGCGCCCGTTATATCCGTCTGCGGAGGCGAGCCGCTCATGTACCCGCAGGTTGGAGAGCTTGTATCCGAGCTCATCGCCATGAAAAGGCATATACAGTTCTGCACCAACGCCATCAAGCTGTCCGCCTCGCTCGATAAATTTGTTCCGTCTCCATACCTGACGTTCACAATCTCCATCGACGGGCTTGAGAAGACGCAGGAATTTACAAGAGGCCGCAAGGGCATATTCGATGTCCAGACAAAGGCTATCTCCGAGGCAAAGGCCAGGGGCCACAGGCTGATTGTAAATACCACGCTCTACAAGGAAACGGATATAAAGGAAATCGAGGAGCTGTTTAATAGGCTTACCGCGCTCGGGGTGGACGGCTTCCTCGTTACGCCCGGCTTCTCGTACGAGGCGGTCGAAAAAGACATTTTCCTTGAGCGCGGGGAAAGCAGGAAGAAGTTCAGGGAAGTATTCAAATTGGCGGAGAAATACCGTTTCGTAAACACCCCGCTCTACATGCATTTCCTGGCAGGGGAGCGCGACCTCAAATGCACCCCCTGGGGCAGCGTTACCGTAAACCCGCAGGGCTGGAAGGGCCCGTGCTATCTCATTACCGACAGGCACTACAAGACCTTCCGGGAGCTTATCGAGAGCACGGAGTGGGACAGGTTCGTGGAGAGGAAAGACCCGAGGTGCAAAAACTGCATGATGCACTGCGGCGTTGAACCGACGGCGGTCGAGGAGGCCGGCAGGAATTTGAAAGACATCCTGGAGCTTATAAAATGGAATTTTAGTTGATTAAGGGAATTGTTAAGTTTTTTTTATTTTTGCGACTTTACTTGACATAAGCTTTTGAAGAAGTATAATTGGAACGTCGTCCAGCTTTACGGACAGTTCAACTGCTTATAAAATTTGAAGAATTATCGTGAAGGGAGGGGCATGGACGAGTTCAGCCGACTAAGGCGGCCGTATGACGACGGGGAGCCTGGCAACTCCGCCGAAGACCGGTTAACCGAAAGTCTGACGCAGGGAGGCCGGGCTGTCGGCAGGGCGGGCGGTATTTCCGCCGGGCTGGATAATACGGTGGACAAGGCCATGAGATACCTGCTGGGCGTGCAGGACCCGGTGGAAGGGTTCTGGGTTGACCAGCTCGAGGCGGACGCCACCATACCCGCCGAATACCTCATGCTTCGCCGTTTCCTTGGCCGCGTGGACGAGGCAAGGGAAGAACGCCTTGTCGAGTATATTAAATCCATCCAGATGGAAGACGGCGGCTGGTATATCTACCGCGGCGGGTCTTCCGATATTTCGGCCACAATCAAGGCATATTTCGCTCTCAAGCTCGCGGGCGTATCCGCCGAAGAGCCTTTCATGGCGCGCGCGCGTGAGAACGTCCTTAAGAACGGCGGGCTTATCCGGGCGAACGTCTTCACGAAGATAACGCTTGCCATGTTCGGCCAGTATCCGTGGGACGGCGTCCCCTGTATGCCTGTCGAGATAATGCTCCTGCCCTCCTGGTTCTATTTCAACATATACGAAATATCATACTGGTCAAGGACGGTGCTTGTCCCTCTGCTTATCATATTCGACAAGAAACCCGTAATGGCGCTCCCGCCCGAGATGGGAATCGCGGAGCTCTTTGCCGACAGGGACGACCGGGATAACTGCCGGAACCGCGACCAGAGGTTTAAGAAAGAAAAGAAGCTCTTCACATGGAAGAACGCATTCATTACCCTGGACAGCTTCTTCAGGTTCTACGAGAGACACGCCAACAAGGCTCTCCGGACTATGGGTCTTACGGAGGCCTATAAATGGACTGTCGAGCGCATGAAGGGTGAAGGAGGCCTTGGCGGGATATATCCGGCCATGGCCAATTCCGTCGTCGCGCTGAAACTTATGGGACATCCGGACGGAGACCCTCTGCTTGAGCAGGCGTTCAAGTCGATAGAAGACCTCGAAGTGGAGCTTGGAGACGACTCCATGTGCCTCCAGCCGTGCGTCTCTCCGGTATGGGATACGCCCATCGCCATAAACGCGCTGTTCGAGGCAGGCCTTCCCGCCAGCCACGGCAGTTTCCGCCATGCGGCGGACTGGCTCTTCAGAAAGCAGACCTCCACGAGGGGAGACTGGAAAGTCAAGGTCCCGGACGCAGACCCGGGCGGCTGGTATTTCCAGTTCGAGAACGAGTTCTATCCCGACAACGACGATACATCGATGGTTCTGCTCGCGCTCCTCAAGGTAAAGACGTTCGAGGAGGAGAAGAAGCTTCGGCGCATCACCGCCGCGTTCGAGTGGCTTGTGAAGATGCAGTGCAGCGACGGCGGCTGGGGCGCGTTCGACAAGGACAACAACAAGCTCATATTCAACCATATCCCGTTCGCCGACCACGGCGCGCTTCTCGACCCGTCCACGTCCGACCTTACGGGCCGCGCCCTGGAGATAATGGGCCTGATGGGGCTCGACCTCTCCTACGGCCCCGCGAAGGCGGCGCACGACTTCCTGCTGAGAGAGCAGGAGCAGGACGGCTCCTGGTACGGGCGCTGGGGAGTGAACTATATCTACGGCACGTGGTCGGTGCTCGCGGGGCTCAGACTGATAGGCGAGGACATGGACAGGGAATATGTCAGGAAGGCCGTGAGGTGGCTTAAAAGCCGCCAGCACGAAGACGGCGGCTGGGGCGAGTCATGCGACACCTATAGCGACCCGCTCTCCGCCCCGGACTGCAACTCCACCTCCTCACAGACAGCCTGGGCGCTTATAGGGCTTATATCCGCGGGCGAGGCGTCGTCTCCGGAAGTCAGGCGCGGAGTGGAATACCTACTGAATACGCAGAACCGCTACGGGTATTGGGACGAAGACGACTATACCGGCACGGGTTTCCCGCGCGTTTTTTATCTCCGATACCACATGTACAGCAAATATTTCCCGCTCTGGGCGCTGTCGATGTACCGCTCCGTCATTACGCGGGGCCGCACGAGGACGGATGAAATCCGGCTGGAAAACCGCCAGAAGGGGATGTATAGTAAGATATTCTGCGGGGGTTGCGGGGAATAAAAAATTTGGAGCCTTATGCCTCCCATAATCCTCGCCGGGGCCTTTCCTCTCGAAATCAACGGAATAATGAGGCGCGGCAGGTTCCGCCGGGCCAAAGGCTGCTGTTTTGAAGGGGAGACAGGCGGCGTTTCCGCAATCCTTGCCGTGTCAGGGATGGGAGAGGACAGCGCATACCGGAAAGCGAAAGAAATACTCGCGCTTTATCCCGATGCGCGGGCGTATGTCTCCGTCGGCCTTTCCGCGTCCCTTGCGCTGGGGCTTGTGGCTGGAGACATCATCGCCGCGACTGAGATAACCTCCTATGCCGTTATTTCCGCCCCGGCTTTAAGCATACCGGGGCAGGCTCCATCGGGAATCCAAGAGCTTCGGGTTTCTAACGGAAACCATATATCTTTTCCCTGCAATCCCGGCCTTAGTGCCACCCTCGCCAAAATCGAATGCCGCGCCGGGAGGTTCGCCTCGGTCTCCAGGACTATAACAACCTCAGCCGAAAAAAAGAAACTGGCGGATGCGACCGGAGCCGTTGCTCTCGACATGGAATCCGGCGGCGCGGCACGCGCCTGCGCCGAGTCGGGAATCCCGTTCATCTCCATCCGCGCCATATCCGACACGCTGGAAGAAGACCTGCCCGTGGATTTCAACCTCTTTATGAACGATGGGAAAATGCGGTTGGCGCGGCTTATGTTTTATCTATTGGCGCATCCCGCCCGTATTCCCGCCCTGCTGAGGCTCGGCAGGAATTCCCGCCTTGCCTGTGAGAGGCTGGGAGAGTCCGTCGAATCGATGATGGGGGCGCTATGAGAGCCGTGACCGGGAAAATGGACTTGAACCGTATCGCCTTCATAGGCCGCACATTCAGGGAATACGCGAAATTATTCAACCTGAACCGCAAGGTATTGCAGTCGGGAGACATTCTCGACTGCCCGGCGGGGGCGTCGTCGTTCACGGCTGAGGCCGCGCTCATGGGATACGATGTTGCCGCCGCGGACATCCAGTACGGAACCCCCGCAGACAGGCTTATAGACAAGGCCTGCAAGGACACGGCGTACGCCCTGGAGCAGTTTAAAAAGGTTCGGGACAGCTACGACTGGAGTTTCTACAAGACGCCGGAGCTTCACGCCACGGAGCGGATGAAGGCGCTCGTGAATTTCTCCGGAGACTTTTCCGAAGGGCTGAAGGCGGGCCGTTATGTCCAGGCAAGGCTTCCCAAGCTCCCGTTCGCGGACGATTCGTTCAAGCTTGTCCTCTCAAGCCACTTCCTCTTTCTTTACGGCAACAGGCTCGATTTCTCCTTCCACATGGACTGCATCCGCGAGTTCATGCGCGTGGCCCCGGAGGCGCGGATTTACCCGTTGATGGGGCTTGACGGGAAGGAATATCCCGCCCTGGACAGGCTTATCTCCGCGCTCAAGGCCGAGTGTTTCAGCGCCGGGCGGCAGAAAGTCCCGTTCACATTCATCCCCGGCGGGGATAAGATGCTCCGCGTCTCCCGCTGAAAACGACCCGATTCCTTGACCATATCACCTATTGAAGCTATATTTTAAATAAAGATAATTTTACTCCGCGTTTTATATGCTTGCTTTCTTTTCACCCGAAAAGAAAGTAAAGGGGGGACATAAATGGAAAAAGACATGCGGATGTTCATATCCGAGCACCAGGTTGTCCCCGACATAAGCCGCGATTTAATCAGGAAAATGCATTTCGCCTCCGGGAAGGGAGTGGAGGTGCTTTATTCCTTCTCCAACCTTGAAGAAAAGCGCATGTATGCCGTGATTAAAAGCCCGGACAGGCTTTCCATAGAGGCGTTTATGAGCGAGCTCCGCATCCCGTGCGACAGCATAATGGAAGTCGAGGTCTTCGTGGAGGGCAAGGGAGAGATGGAGGGCTGGAAAGAGGCGGCATAGAATTCCCCGGCCAGCCGCACATTAAAGGCGTCCTGCCTCCCTCCCCAAGCCAGGCAGGAGTCTTTAAAGGTTCAACGTCGCCGACCGGGGATTTAATTTTTGAATTTTTTTTGTGGAAATTGGTTTTTTTTTGGTGTATACCATTCTTCCATGAAAAAATTCTGCTGGATTAACCCGAAACTCACGGTGCGGGAGACTCCGCATTGCGGGAAAGGGAATTTTGCAACCGAAGACATAGAGAAAGACGAGCTGTTGATGATACATGGCGGGTGGTTTATTACCCGCGAAGAAGAAACGAAGCTCTCCCCGCCCTACAACGACTACGGCCTGCCCGTTACGGAAAACCTCGTCCTTTACTCCGAGGAAAACGACGCATTCATCAACCACTCCTGCGACCCGAACGCGGGCTACAAGGGCCAGATTTTCCTTGTCGCAATGCGCGACATCGACGCGGGCGAAGAGATATGCATCGACTACGCGACGATCCTGCACGCCGCCGAAGGCGTGGAGCCTTACAGGCTGAAGTGCTACTGCGGCTCGGAGAACTGCCGGGACGTCATAACGGACGAGGACTGGAAGATGCCGGAGCTTCAGAAGAAATACGACGGCTATTTCCAGCACTTCCTCCAGGAAAAGCTCGACGCGATGAAGGTAATGAAGTAAAACCGGGTAGCAAGAAAGACCGTCATTCCCGCGAAAGCGGGAATGACGGAAGTTTAAAATTCCTGGGCCCCGTGTCAAGCACGGGGTGACGGAATTAGAACCTTGCCAGTATCTTCTTGTCCACCTTCTTCTTCCGAAGGCGTATCGAAACCGGCGTAACCTCCACCAGCTCGTCCTCCCGGAGAAACTCAAGCGCCTGCTCCAGGCTCATCTTCCGGGGCGGTATTATGCGGAGCGCCTCGTCGGAGCCGGACGCCCTCATGTTCGTGAGCTTCTTCTCTTTTGTCACGTTCACGCCCATGTCGTCCTCACGGGCGTTCTCGCCGATTATCATGCCTTCGTAGACCTCCGTGCCCGGGTCGATGAATATCTCTCCCCTGGGCTGGAGGTTGAATATTGCGTAACCCGTGGCCCTGCCGCGCCTGTCCGCAATCAAGGCGCCGGTGGAGCGCCCGGCAATCTCTCCCGACCACGGCTTATAGCCCATGAATAGCGTGTTTAGGATGCCCGTGCCGCGCGTGTCGGAGAGGAACTCGGAGCGGAAACCGATAAGCCCGCGCGATGGCATCTCGAATTCCATCCGCACCCGGCCCGTGCCGTGGTTCACCATCTTCATCATCTTGCCGCGCCTCGTCCCGAGCTTCTGGGTTATCACGCCGATGTGCTCCTCCGGCGCGTCCACCAGCAGCAGCTCGTAGGGCTCGGAGCGAACCCCGTCGATGGTTTTTTCGATAATCTCCGGCCTCGACACGGCAAGCTCAAACCCTTCCCTGCGCATGGTCTCGATGAGTATGGCAAGCTGAAGTTCGCCCCTTCCCGATACCTTGAAGGTATCCGTGCTCTCCGTCGGCTCGACACGTATGCTGACGTTGTAGAGTATCTCCTTCTCCAGACGCTCCTTTAGGTTCCGGCTCGTGACGAACTTCCCCTCCCGGCCGGCGAACGGAGAGTTGTTCACGGAGAAGTTCATGGAAAGCGTAGGCTCGTCAACGGTAATGGGCGGAAGCGGCCGTGGATTGTCGAGCGCCGAGATTGTCTCCCCGATGGTGAATCCCTCCACCCCGGCTATGGCGACAATGTCCCCGGCATAGGCCTCGTCCGAGTCCATCCTGGAAAGGCCGTTATAGGTATAAAGCGCCGTGATCTTTCCGGGCTGAGCGGAGCCGTCCAGCTTGCACAGGGACACCTGCGCGCCTTTTTTAAGCGTTCCGGAGAATATCCTGCCGATGCCGAGCCTGCCGACGTAATCGGAGTAGTCTATCGAGGCCACCTGCATCCGCAGCGTGTCCTCCGCGTCTCCATTCGGCGCGGGTATTGTCCTGATTATCTCGTCGAATAGCGGCCTTAAATCCGCCGACAGACCGGCTTCGGTCTCGCCGGTCGGGTCCGTTTTGGCGATTCCCGCCCTGGCGTTCGTATAGAGCACGGGGAAGTCGAGCTGGTCCTCCGAGGCGTCGAGGTCTATGAAGAGGTCGTATACCTCGTTCAAGACCTCCTGTATGCGGGAGTCCGGCCTGTCTATCTTGTTTATGACAAGTATCGGAGGCAGCCCGGCTTCAAGGGCCTTCTTCAGCACAAACCTTGTCTGCGGGAGCGGGCCTTCGGATGCGTCCACGAGGAGCATCACGCCGTCCACCATCTTCAGCGTCCGTTCCACCTCGCCCCCGAAGTCCGTATGCCCCGGCGTATCCACGATGTTAATCTTCACGCCGTTGTAATGCACGGCTGTGTTTTTGGCCATTATCGTTATGCCCTTCTCGCGCTCAAGATCCATGCTGTCCATGACGCGCTCGGCGACGGACTGGTTCTCCCTGAATATCCCGCTCTGCCTGAGCATGGCGTCAACGAGCGTCGTCTTGCCGTGGTCTACGTGGGCGATGATAGCGATGTTCCTCATGCTTTCCATCTTCATTATTTCGGGTGCTCCTGTTTGTAGGGTATTACGGGCATCTTCCAGGGCGTCTGCTGGTTGATGACCGATATTTCAAGCGGGCATACGTTCCTGGGCACCGTGAGGGCGAATATCACGGCCTCTTCGATAGCCTCAGTCGTCATAAGCCGCGAGGGTTCTATTGTCGCCGGGTCGAGGTTGCCCGTAAGCGACGTGTCCGTAACGCCGGGGAGGAGCGAGGTGACCTTTATGTTATAGTCGCGCATCTCCCAGAAAAGCCCCTTCGTGAACGCGCGAAGCGCCCATTTCAGGGAACTGTAGACTATGAACGTCTTGGGCGGCGGGTCCACAAGCGTCGAGCCGGAGACGATATTCACGATGCTCCCGCCCCCGTTTTCCACCATGTGGTTTATGAGCAGGCGCGTTAGCATGACGTATCCGAAGAAGTTCGTCTGCATAAGCTTAGGTATGTCCTCAAGCGGCTGCTTGTGGAAGAGGTGCTGGCTTGACACGCCGGCGTTGTTTATAAGCGCGTCCACGCGCCCAAGCTTCTCAACGGCCTCCGTGGCCAGCCTCTCAAGGTCGGCCTGCTTCGAGACGTCGCAGACCACGGGGTATGCCCTGATGCTGTAGGTCTCCATAAGCCCCGCGCAAAGCTCGTTTATCTCGCCCCGTCCCCTTGCCGCCAGCACGAGGTTCATTCCCTTGCTCGCGAGCGCCGTTGCGATTGCCTTGCCTATGCCCCTGCTCGCCCCGGTTATGAGGGCGCCTTTGCCTTTCAAGCTTTCCATCGCTCCTCCGTAAGATATAAAAACCGAACGGGAATTATAAATGATTTCCTGCCGCAAGTAAAGCCCGCCGGGGGACAAAGTATTAAAAATGCGCCAGCCTTTTAATGAGGAGTAATATTTATTATGAAAAGAAATATTGACATTCCCGTATTCGCGTGATATAGAATTTACCGCCGTTTACGGGCAGGATTTTGACTGTTCGATGAAAGGAGATTCTAAGCTCTTGCGCGAAATCGAAAGGAGGCTGGAACCCAGGATTGTCCTCCCGCCCGTTCCGGTCTATTTGTTCGCCGCCGGCGGAACGGTTTTCTATGGATATGCGGGAAACATCAGCCGTTCCGGTATGCTCGTAATGTCTTATCTCGTTTGCGAAGCGGGCCGGGAGCACACTTTCAGCCTGGCTCTTCCGGTTAGGCGGGGATTTTCCGGGGAAACGCTTCAGGTGGAGGGAGAGATCCCCGTAACCTTCCGTTCGCGCGTCAGCTGGTGCATAAATTCCGCCGTCGCAGCCGAGGGGCCGAACCGCCACGGACTCAAAATCATGGACGCGGGGGATTCGGCGCGACATATCGAGAACTGGATAAAGAACCAGTTCAAGAATTAGCGGACCGCCCGCCGTATCTTGACTTTCCCGCCGCTTTACCGGTATCATTTTTACTTCAGCCTATGAAGGATTCAAGCAAATCCATTATTTACGCACTCTTCGCCTGCGCCGTATGGGGCACGGTCTATGTCGCCGTCAAGATCGGCCTGAACGCGGGTCTTAAGCCACTGACATTCGCCGGGGTGAGGTTCTTTGCGGGCGGAGCCGTCCTGCTTGTCCTAGCGGCGTCCATGGGAAGGCTTAAGCTCGGCATCCGGGACATCTGGGTAATCGCCCTGTTCGGCATTTTCCAGACCGGGGTGCAGAACGCGCTGTTTTTCATGGGAGAGGAATATACAAACGCCTCCATCTCCGCGATATTCATAAACACCGCGCCGTTCTTCGTGATACTTGCCGCGCCGCTTTTTTTCAATGCCTCGCGCATTACCGTCCCCCGAATCGCGGGAGTCCTGGCCGGCTTCGGCGGCGTGCTCGCGGCGTCCTGGAGATACGAGGCCCTGCGTGGCCGTTACGGGCTCGGAGCCCTGCTCCTGACACTCTCCGCCGTCACCTGGGCGGGCTCGAATATAGCCGCGAAAAAGATAATGGCCAGCCGCGACACGCTCACGGTTACGGGTATGCAGATGGTCATTGGCAGCGCCCCGTTGATAGCCCTGGGGTTCAAATTCGAGGGGAAATTCATGGCCGGGGTGCAGCCTTCCGGGTGGGTCGCGCTTGGCTATCTCGTTGTATTCGCTACGATGATACCGTTTCTCGCCTGGTATAAGGCCCTGAAACTCGGCGAAGTGGGCCGTGTCTCGGTATTCGGCTTTACTCTGCCGATTCTCGGCGTCCTTACCGGCTGGCTGGTATTGGGCGAGCCTTTGGATGCAAGGATTATCCTCGGCATGGCCATGGTCGCTTTCGGCATAATCACGGTAAATATTTAATCCCGGATTATCTCCGCGCCGTCGAAGTCCTGCGCCTCCGCCTTCGAGAATCCCCTCCGCACAATATCCGTAAGCGAAAACCCCAGGGCGAATTTTTTATCCACCGCCTTCGCGCGGGAGAGGACTTCGTGCGGCAGGAGCCCTCCGTCCTGGTTGTGCCCTATGAAAATGTAGTTGTAAGTATATGATTTAAATTGATAAACGTGCGGGAATACCTCCAGGAATGTCCGGACGCAGCGCTCGAAGAGCGGGTTTACGGCAGACCCCCAGAGGTTCCAGACGGCTGCGCCTCCGGGGTTTAGTTTCTCCTTTGTTTTCAATAGGAATTCAAGGCTCGTCATGTGCGAAGGCACTGAGACGTCCCGGTATGCGTCGAGGAAAATAACGTCGTATTTCCTGGCCGTGGACGCTATGAATTCGCGTCCGTCCCCGAAGAAAACGCGCAGGTTTTCGTCCCGCAGAAACCCGAAATATTCCTGCGCCGTTTTCGTTACGTACGGGTCGTATTCGGCGACGTCAATCCTCGCCTCCGTCAGGATGCCGCGGAAGAATGTCGGGAGCGCACCGATGCCGAGGCCCACCATCAGGAAATCGCTCTTCCTTTCCGAGAACGCGAGCGCCGCCGTCGCCAGCTTGAAATACGGGAGGACGAGCCTGTGCGGCTGTCCGGGTATGTTCCCGCCGTGCTGGACGCCGTTTAAGAGCAGGTATCGGTATCCGGAGAGCTTCTCCATAACCTTCAGCTCCTGAATGGCCGAGCGCTCCTGCCAGAGCAGTTTGTCCGTCTTGTCCGGTTGAAAGTCCATTTTCTTTATTTTATCTTGACTTAAAGGGGGATTGATAGTAAAAAATTAAGAGACGGGGAAATAATGAAGACTTTATTCATACAAATAGCCACTAACCCTAATGTGGCTGCGTCGGCGATTGGCGCATTACTTGTCGGTCTTTTTACCATTTTGGTAGCTCCATATGTGCAAAACAAATCTCGCCCAAAACTTATTATAAATATTGGTGCCATTGGCACTAAATTCCATGCGGCTTTTGGGGATAAAGTATACACGAGTGAATATATTCCCATAAGAGTTGATAATAGTGGGGGCAGCGATACAACCATAACAGAAATAACGCTGATAACGGCAGAGAATAAAGAACTGAAAGATATTTCTCTAACTGAGGGTAGCCTTCCAGCTAAGCTATCTTCTGGCGAAGTTTGGGAGGGGAAAATCTATATAGACGAGGGGCTTAGAAATCAGATTGTTAAAGACAAGTTTGCCAAAATTAGTGTTTATGTATCAACACAAACTAAACCTTTTATTGCAAGGATTCATTAAAATTCCGTTAGGAGACTTTATGGACATAAAATCCTACGTTACAAAGACCGCGCAGAAGGCCAAGGACGCCTCGAAGAGGCTCGCCAACACGCCGACGGCGGTGAAGAACAAGGCGCTCCTCACGATGGCGGAGAGGCTCATCGCGGCCCAGGCGCACCTCGTGAAGGAGAATTACAAGGACATCACGGAGGGCGAGAAGAAGGGGCTCTCCAAGGCCATGCTCGACAGGCTCACGTTGAACCCCTCGCGCATAGAGGCGATGGCGCAGGGCCTTCGGGAGATTGCCGCGCTGCCGGACCCTGTGGGCGAGATTACGAAGGTATGGAAGCGCCCGAACGGGATGGAAGTCGGGCGGCTACGCGTGCCTATAGGACTTATCGGCATTGTATACGAATCGCGCCCGAACGTAACGGCGGACTCCGCCGCCTTGTGTCTGAAATCCGGGAACGGCGTGATACTCCGCGGCGGCTCCGAGGCGATAAACTCGAACACGGCAATCGTTAAGATACTCCAGGACTCGCTCAAGGATGCGGGGATACCCAGGGAAGCCGTGAGCTTCATAGAGATGACGGACAGGCAGGCCGTTCTTGAGATGCTGAAACAAGATAAATACATCGACCTCATCATCCCGCGCGGCGGCGAGGGCCTGATAAAGATGGTTACGGAGAACTCCCGTATACCTGTCATAAAGCACGACAAGGGCGTCTGCCATACGTACGTGGACGAGTTCGCAAACCTCGACATGGCGCACGACATCTGCATGAATGCCAAAGTCCAGCGCCCCGGCACGTGCAACGCTATGGAATGCCTGCTCGTCCATTCGGCAATCGCCGAGGAATTCCTCCCCTGGATAACCAAAGACTTGAGGAACGCGAAGGTAAGGATTATCGCGGACGCGAAAGCCCGCAAGCTCGTCAAGGGCCTGACCAAAGCGAAGGAAGAGGACTGGCGCATGGAATACAACGACCTTGTCCTGAACCTCAAGGTCGTCGAGAGCATGGAAGAGGCGATGGGACACATCGGGAAGTACGGCTCGCAGCACTCCGAGGCGATTGTCACGGAGAACTACACCAACGCGCAGAGGTTCCTCCGCGAGGTGGACGCATCCGCCGTATTCGTTAACGCCTCGACGAGGCTCAACGACGGCGGGCAGTTCGGCCTGGGCGCGGAGATAGGAATAAGCACCACGCGCATCCACGCCCGCGGCCCGATGGGATTGGAAGAACTGACCACTCAGCGGTTTATAGTAATGGGGAGCGGGCAGATTCGGGAATGAAAATCGGCATCTTCGGCGGGACATTTAATCCAATCCATATCGCGCACCTCGACGTCGCGGAGCAGTGCCGCGAGGCAATGGGCCTGAAGGAAGTCGTCTTCGTCCCTTCGGCCATGCCGCCGCACAAGGAGGTAGAACAGGGCGTATCGCCGGAGCACCGGCTGAACATGGCGAGAATAGCCTGCGAGGGCAACCCGCATTTCAAGGTCTCGGACGTGGAGCTTACTCTACCAAGGCCGTCTTACTCCGTCAGGACGGTCGAGATGATGCAGGAGAATTACGGGAGCGGTGCGCAGCTTTTTTTCATCGCGGGCATGGACAGCTTCCTTGAGATAGGCTCCTGGCACGCGGTGGACAAGCTTGTCAAGCTCTGCGATTTTGTCGTCTCGTTCCGTCCGGGCGCGGATTACAGGAAACTCGCGAAGTTCCGCTATGTGCGCGAGGTTGACGTGGCGGCTCTCGACGCCCTCGACCAGAAGGTGCGGACAATGGGGAAGATGGAGATGGTCTCGGGGCGCGGCCTCTGGCTCGTCTCGACCGTGCGGATGGACGTCTCGTCCACGGACATAAGGGAAAGGCTGCGCCTGAGGAGAAGCGTCAAATACCTCTTGCCCCCGGAGGTTGAGTCGTATATAATTCAAAACAGGTTGTATGTCTAAGCTTATCAACAACAAATAATAATTCGGACAAGCCACGGGATACTCAAAAGCGCAGCTTAAGGGTCTGGACTCCAGGGAAAAGGCGGTCTTGACGGCGCATGCCGCCCTTGAAAAGAAAGCGGAAAACCTCCTTGCGCTAGATGTCCGGGAGATAACCACGCTTGCCGATTATTTCATCATATGCTCCGGCAACTCCGGAAGGCAGGTGCGTGCGATAGCGGAGGAGATAGACTTCCGGCTCTCACGGGAGCATGAGAATTACCTGGGCATAGAGGGTTTCCCGGAGTGCAGGTGGGTATTGATGGACTACGGAGATATAATAGTCCATATCTTCGAGCCCGAGACACGCGAGTTCTACGACCTGGACGGCCTCTGGGGCGACGCGCCGAGGCTTGATATTCCGCCCGCAGAGAACTGAAGCCGATGCTCTTTATATTCGCCGGCAGGACCAAGGAAGGCTTCGTAAAAGAGGGCATCGGGAAATACATAGGGCTTCTTAAAAGGCAGGTCAGGCTGGAAGTCCGGGAGATAAAGGGTTCTTCAAAAGCGGGGCAGGACGCGGTAAAAGAAGAGGGGCGGGCTATACTTGAAAGAGTCGCGCCTTCCGATTATCTTATCGCCCTGCATGAGCGCGGAACAGGCCCGGACTCAAAGGGGCTTGCCGGGAAGCTCGCCCCGCTCCTGGAACAGGGCAGGAATATCGTTTTCGCAGTCGGCGGTCCGTTCGGGCAGTCGGCGGATGTGCTGGGGCGGGCGGATTATCAGCTCTCGCTCTCAAGGCTCACCTTCACGCACGAGATGGCGCGGCTTATACTGCTGGAGCAGGTTTACCGCGCCATTACGATAATCCGGGGCCGGACGTACCACTACTGAGCTGGTCGGCGGAACCGGCTTTGTTAACGCCGTCATTCTGAGGGAAGTGAAGAATCCACGGTGATTATTAAAAGCGGATTCTTTAGTTTAAGCTCAGGATGGCGACCGATACTATAACCGGAAGTTATTAATGATCATTCGCGCAATATCACTGCTTATAGTCTTTGCGGCGTTCATCGTCTGGGTGGATTACCTGAACCCCGGCGACGTGAACATAACCCTCCCGGGAAATGTGCTCTTCGAGCCTTCCAAGATGGCGCTGATGCTCGGCTCCGCGATATTCGGCGCGCTCGTCGTGCTGATAGGCACGTACATAAAGGCGACCGGGGAGTTCTTTAAGAGGTGGAAGATTACCCGCGACCGCCAGCGGGACTCGCGTGTGCAGGTGCTGTATTCCAAGGGGCTGAACGCGCTCCTCTCCCGCAGGGCCGACCTTGCCGCCAAGTATTTCGGCAATGTCCTGGCCCTCAAGCCGGACCACGCCGACGCGCTGCTCCGGCTCGGCTCGATAAGGCACAAGGAAGGCGATTATCAGGAGGCCGTGAGGTATCATCAGCTTGCCCGGCAGGCCGACGAAGGCAATATCGAAGTCCTCTTCGCGCTGGCGCTCGACCAACAGGATGCGCGCAAGGTGGATGACGCGCTCCGGACGCTTGAGGACATACTCGAAAAAGACGAGGGGAACCTGCGCGCTCTCAGCCGCATACGAGACATCCACCAGGGCGCGGGCAATTTCGAGAAGGCCGAGGAGACGCAGGAGAGGATATTGAAACTGACCCTGCCGCCGAAGGAGCGCGAGGCGGAGCACGCGCGCCTCGTGGGTCTCCGGTATGAGACCGGCAGAGTCCTGCTCGAGGAAGGGAACATAGAAAAGGCGAAGCGCGCATTCAAGAACATCCTGAAGACGGAGAAGGACTTCGTGCCCGCATACCTGGGGCTTGGCGAGGTGTATCTCGAAGAGAACCGCAGCCCGGAGGCAGCGTCGCTGTGGGAAGAGGCGTACAGGACGACCGGTTCGGTTACGCTCCTGCACCGCCTTGAGGACCTCTACCTCAAGCTCGGGACCCCGGCCAGGATAATAAATTTCTATAAGTCCGCCCTGAGCAGGAACCCGAAGGACGTATCGCTCAATTTCTTCCTCGGCAAGCTCTACTACCGCCTTGAGATGATCGACGAGGCGTTTGGCACCCTGTCGTCGATAGACAGTTCCACCCGGCAGCTTGCCGACCTGCACAAGCTTCTTGGCAACCTCTATCTCCGCAGAGGCTCGTATCAGCCAGCCGCGGCTGAATTCAAAAAGGCCCTGGCGCACGGGGACAAGCCCGTGGTGCCTTATCGCTGCAATAACTGCGACCACTTCTCCACGGAGTGGTCCGGCAGGTGTCCGCGCTGCGGCAAATGGAACACCTATTCCATAGACCTGGACAAATATTGTTAAGCCAATGGCTTACCGTCCGATAACCCTCATAATCATTGACGGCTGGGGCGTCGAGTCGAACCCGGCATATTCCGCCAAGGCCAGGGCGAGAATACCCTTCTACAACTCCCTGCTCGAAAAATATCCCAATACCGCGCTTGCCGCGTCCGGAGAGGACGTGGGTTTGCCCTTCGGACAGATGGGAAACTCCGAGGTGGGGCACTTGAACATCGGTGCGGGCAGGGTTGTCTACCAGGACTACACCAGGATAAACCTCGCCGTAAGAAACGGGGAGATGCGGGAAAACCCCGTCATAACCGGGGCGATGGACATGGCCCGGGAAAACGGCTCCGCCCTGCACCTCATGGGTCTTCTCTCCGACGGCGGCGTGCACAGCGACCAGGCGCACCTCCACGCGCTGATAAAGATGGCCTCCGGAAGGGGCGTCCGGAACATCATTGTCCATGCCTTCATGGACGGGCGCGACACACCGCCGCAGAGCGGCCTCGGTTACATGGAGAAGCTTCTCCGGTTTATCGGGGACGAGCATCTCGAAAATATCGCCCGCGTCGGGACGGTCTCCGGCAGGTATTACGCGATGGACCGCGACAACCGATGGGACAGGATCAAGAAGGCCTGGGACGCGGTTGTCCTGGGCGAAGGGGAGAAGGCGGTGTCCGCGGACGGCGCAGTAAAGCAGGCATACGAGAAAGGCCAGACGGACGAGTTCATCGTCCCGACGGTGATAACCCGGAACGGCGCGCCCGCCGGATTAATTAAGGACAACGACATAGTAATATTCTTCAACTTCCGCACGGACAGGACGCGGGAGATTACGCGCGCGATTGCGCTTGACGACTTCAAGGGTTTTGAAAGAAGTAAACGCCCGAAGCTTTCCCGTTTCGTCTGCATGACGGAATACGACAGGACGTTTAACCTCCCCGTAGCGTTCCCGCCTATAGGCCTCGACAACATCTTTGGCAAGGTCATAGCCGATAACGGCCTCAGGCAGCTCCGCATTGCAGAGACGGAGAAATACGCGCACGTGACCTTCTTCTTCAACGGCGGCGTCGAGACGCCTTTTATAAACGAAGACCGCTGCCTCATTCCCTCTCCCCGCGATGTCGCCACGTACGACTTAAGGCCAGAGATGAGCGCGGTCGAGGTGACGGACGAGGTGATAAAACGCATCGAATCCGATAAATACGACGTCGTGATAATGAACTTCGCCAACCCGGACATGGTGGGGCACACCGGTATCATGGACGCGGCGGTGAAGGCCTGCGAGACGGTGGACGCATGTCTCGCGCGCATCATCCCGGAGGTCATATCCAAAGGCGGCGCGGCGTTCGTCATGTCCGACCACGGCAACGTCGAGCGGATGTACGACCCTGTCGGCGATGAACCCTGCACCGCCCACACGTCGAACAAGGTCCCGTTTATATTATGTCTTGAAGGCCGCGCGCTCAAAGACGGCGGCAGGCTCGGAGACGTCGCCCCGACAATCCTCGAAATCATGGGAATCCGAAAGCCCGGCGAGATGACGGGCCGAAGCCTCATCTGCCATGATGAATCCGCTTAGTATCCTCATCGATGCGCTGTATCCCAAACGCTGCCGGTGCTGCGGCGGGCCGGTAAACGGCGGTAGGAAAATTAAAAGCGGCGGCGTCTCTATTGTCTGTGGCCGGTCTACCGGCTTCTTTTGCGATAAGTGCGCCGGCGACATGCATCCCATAAAATCTCCTTTATGCACGGTCTGCGGCGCGCCGTTCCCGGACGGCTCCGGAGACGACCATCCCTGCTTCGACTGCCTCTCCCATGCGCCCGGCTATACCGCCGCCCGCGCGGCCTTGGAATACAAGGGGACGGTGCGCGATGCGATTCATATATACAAATACGGGCGTCTTCGGGCGATGCGGGAGTTCCTTGGGCCGATAATCGCGGACGGGGCGGGGAGGTTTTTTCCGGATGCGGAGGTCGCCGCCGCCGTGCCGCTTCACCGGCGCAGGCTCGCAAAGCGCGGCTTCAACCAGTCGCTTTTTCTGGCTAAATATGCGGCGCGGACGCTCGACATCCCGCTCAATCTTGACGGGCTTGCAAGGATACGATATACCCGCCCGCAGGTGGAGCTTTCCTCTGCCGAGCGCGAGGAGAACGTGAAGGGCGCGTTTGCCGTTGCGAGGCCGGAGGAGTTCCGGGATAAGCGCGTATTGCTTGTGGACGACGTATACACCACCGGCGCGACAGTCCGCGAGTGCGCGAAGGTCCTGAAGAAAGCGGGCGCGGAGAAGGTCTACGTCCTGACGGTTGCGAGGGCGGTGTAATGGTTTTTTGCGGTCGTTATTCCGGCTCAAAAGCAGATAGCGCGGGCGCGGTTTCCGGGCGTTTTTGGGGCTTGGGGAGGGGACTTTTACGCGGGCCAGAGGGTCAGGCCGTGCGTCTTCAGCCAGACCTCGCGCTCCTCGAAGTCCGGGCATCGGGATGCGACCCTGGCCCAGAACTTCTTTGAGTGGTCAGGGTGCTCAAGGTGTGTAAGTTCGTGAATTATAAGGTAATCTATGACCCTTGGCGGGGCCATGACAAGCCGCCAGTTAAAGCTTAGGTTCCCCTTGGCCGAACAGCTCCCCCACCGGGTCTTCTGATCCCTTATGCAGATACGGCCAACCTCCCGGCCGTTCGATAATTTCCTTATTTTTTCAATAATTACCTTACGCGCCATTTTTTTGTACCACTCTTCGAGCAGCTCTTTTACGACCTCCGGGCCGCCCGGCGGCGCCTCCATGAGTACCTCCTCGCCGGCCATCCGGACGCTTCCGGCGCTCCCGTTTATGCGCACCCTCAGCAGGCGGTCCTCGCCCAAGTACTTGATTTTAGAGCCGTTTCCGAGGGGTTTTAAGCGCAGGGGCTTCTCCGTCCTCGGCAGGGCCACGTGTCGCTCAATCCAGGCCCTTTTGTTCGCAAGTATCTGGTCGAGCTCCTTAAGCGGCATCCTCTCCGGGGCGACGACCTCCAGGCCCGTGCCGATGCCGAGCCGAAGCCAGACATGCCTTGCCCGCGCGGACTTGCGCAGGGTGTAACTTATTGTTTTGCCGTCTATTTTTACAGTCCAGACGGACGAGTTGGCGGCCTTCCGGCCAAAGAGGTCGAGTTGCATTGTTTAATTCTATCAGAAAAAAATAAGATTTAAAGAAAATATTCGGCGAGGTTTATGCGGTATTTTTTGGGGTCGAGGGCCTTTATTATGCTGCGCCTGTAGCCCCCCGCGGGCCCGGTTTCGCTTAAATCCACAGTATTGCCGGCGACGCGCTTCCCGGAGGAGTCGGTTATCAGTATGACCTTCGGCCTGTCGAGTTTTTCGAGGTTGGGGTTCGATTCAAACACAAGCCCCAGTTCCCTCGTATCCAGCATGACGAGCGTCCCGATGGGATAAACGCCTATGATGTTTGCGAAAATTTTAAAGAGCAGGGGGTCGAGCTGCACGCCGCTTCGCTCCATCATCAGTGAAAGGGCCTTGTCCGGCGAATAAGGTATCCTCGAGTAGACCCTGGCGGAGGTCATGGAGTCGTACTGGTCGGATATGGAGACGATCCGGGAGAAGAAGTTCGGCATCTTCTTTTCCCTTGTCGCGGGATAGCCGGTCAGGTCGTAAAAGATGTGGTGCTCGAAGGCGACGGCCATCGAGCTTGCGGCGAGTTCGTTGAGGCCGCGGATCTTCGATATTGCCTTGACGCCCATCTCCGGGTGCCTGCGGACGACGGTCCATTCGTCTTCCGTAAACGACGCGGGCTTGTTCAGAATCTCGATAGGCACGTCCACCTTGCCTATGTCGTGGAAGAGCGCCGCTATGCCCAGTTTCGTGAGCATGTTCTTGTCCAGCCCGAGCTTCTGGCCTATGGTCATGGCGAGGATGCTTACGTTCACGCAGTGGTTGTAGGTGTATTCGTCGAAGTCCTTTATTGCCGTAAGGCCCAGGAGCGAGGCCTCCTCGCCGAGTATTATGTCCACAATGCCCTGGATGACGCGCTTTACCTTCTTTAAGTGCGTGGGCTGCTCGCTCTTGATGCTGTTCATCACGCCCTTGGTGACGGAGACTGCCTTGAAGTATGTCTTCTTGGCCATCTTGCGCCGGTCGGCAAGGTCGTCCAGTTTTATCTGCTCCGACTCCTCGAACGGCCCGGCCCAGATGGAGTAGATGCCTCTTTCCTTGAGGAGGTCGTTGAACTCCTCCTCGGGCTGGTCGTCCTGTCCCGGAGGGACGAAGGAGTTCAGGGCGAAGGCGAATTTTTTCAGGTCGTCCTGAGATACCGGCTTCTGGAAGTTGAACGAGCCTATCTTCTTTTCCTTCATAACGCCCGACACGAACTCGTAGCTTGCCATGTCCTCGATGTCGTAGCGGACGCGGGTATCGTCGATGTAGAGGTATTCGCCGCGGCATTTCAGGGCGAACTCCGTATCCGCCCTGAAAAGCCCTTCGAGCGCGCCCATGAGGTTCGTTACCGGGCGGTCAAGCGCGACGTTGCCGATGTCGTGTATCTGGCTGGTGCGGATGAGCACCTGTATCTGGTTTATGAATACGCGGGAGCTCCTGGCGATTGCGCCGCTTCCTTCGGTCTTGAACGGGGATGTGACGTCAGGCATCCTTTACCTCCAGGGCGGCGCCGTCCGGCCCTGCGAGCTTGTGGACGGAATAGGACACGGCCTCGTGGAGCGCGCTCCCCTTCTTTGCATGAGACGATACGGACTCGAGGGCGTGAAGCGAGTCCTTGTGGCGGATGTTGCCGAGGCCGTACGCCGCCGAGACGCGCATCTCCTCGTTCTTTGCGCTGCCGAAGAGGAAGCCCTTTCTCTTCAGGAGCTTTATCATAAACGGCATGACCTTTTCCTGGCCTATCTCGGCCAGCACCTCAAGGAACACGCGCTTCTCGGAGAGCGCCTTTTCCTCGAAGTCCGGGCGCGTTATGACCTCCACGAGCACGTCGAGGACGGAGTAGTTCTGGGCCTGCGGCAGGTATCTGAGCGCCGCCATTCTTATCTGCGGGTCGGTATCGTCCAGCACTTCGAGGAGTATCTCTCCCGCCTTCGGCCCGCCGACCATGCCGAGCGCGCGCACGACCTCCCGCCGCACCTTCGGCTCCGGGTGTTTCACGGCCTGTTTCAAGTATTCCAGGGCCTTTTTGTCGCCTATCCTGCCGAGTATCGCGGCGACGTTCCGGACGATATACCATTGTCCGCTTTTAAGCCCGGCGGCCAGGACTTCGATATTGTCCTTGCCGAGGGAGACGAGGGCGTCTATGAGGGTCTTCCTGTATTTTATGTCCTGCACCTCGCCCATGAGGTTAGACAGCGGGATTATGGAGGCGCGGTCGAGCTGCCCCAGGTATTTCCGGAAGTCGTCGATATTTATCTCCCGGCCGCTGTTCAACACCTCGGCTATTATCTTTGCCCTGCTCTCGCTGCCGGCGCGGGTTATCGCGGTCTTCAGCCTGTCGGTCTCGCCCTGGCTGAACCCCTCCGCGCCGCCTGAAAGCTCCCTGAACCTTTTCAGGATATTGGAGGCCGTCCTGAAGCCGCCGGTATGCACGAGATACGAGAGCGCAGACTCAAGGCTTCCCGCGACAAGCTCGAAGTCCGGAGCGCCTTTTTCCATGAAGAGGCTCTCGAAGAGGCAGTATATCGCTTCGTCGAGGAACTTATCGTCCGTCAGGCCCTCTATCTCGTCCTTCAGGGTCTTTACCTCCTCCTCGCCAAGGCTGAAGACGCCCTTGAACCCCATGGAGATGGTTTCGAGCGGCGAGAATATTTCCTTGTTGCCCTCGTCCGCGTCTTTGTACGCCTCAGAGAGGTCGTCGCTGCTCTCTCCGGCAAGGAGCTTCTGAGCCTCTTCCTCGGACAGGGCCTCTCCGTCGGAGAACTCCTCGACGACATAATACCTGAGATGCGCGAAGTCCTTCTCCCACAGGAGCGTGACGATGTCGTCGTCCCAGTTCTCGCTCAGGGTGTCAGGCTTCGTCCTTATAACCTCGATAAAATCCATGATCTCTTGGTGGGATAATCCTTCGAGGAAGGTGAGGTCGCGCAGGCCGTCCTTGTAGAACAGAAGGGCCAGGTTATCGTCCTTTTCCGCGTTCTTGTATACGTTCTGTCCCTTGTAGAGTATCTCCTGCTGGCGCACGAGCAGGTGCAGCTTGTCGGCGTCCTGGAAGAAATCGTCGAACCTGCGGCATATGTCGTCCTGGAACCTGGCGAGGATGGGGTTGTTCGCCGGGTACATCTCGAAGGCGCGCTTGGTTTTAAGGAGGGACTGTAGAAGCTCGCGCACCGCCTTGAGCTCGGTATCCGGGACAGAAGACGCCTCTTCTTCAGGCTGTTTCAAGGACTGCTCCGGGTTTTTCTGGAACAACTCGTCCATTACCCTGTCTCTCTAAGGATTATTGGCTGCGGGCTCAGGAAAGAGAATGCAACACTGTAATTTTATAAAATTAAAAAATACAAGTCAAATTATTTATCCATAAATGGCTTGCGGTGTGACCTCTCTTGCGGTTATAATCCCTCAATTTTTAATAAGGAGCGCTGATTTGCTTTCAAAAATAACTTCAGGCGCCGTGCTTGGGATAGACGCGTATGTGGTGGAGGTGGAGGTCGATGTCACGGCGCGCGGCCTCCCTTATTTTGCTACGGTGGGGCTTCCGGACGCCGCGATAAAGGAGAGCAAGGACCGTGTCCGTTCCGCGCTCAAGAACAACGGATTCGACTTCCCGCTCAAGCAGATTGTCATAAACCTTGCCCCCGCGAACATAAAAAAGGAGGGCTCGGCCTTCGACCTTCCTATAGCCCTCGGCATTATCGCCTCGGAAGGCATCCTTCGGCAGGAGGCCCTGTCCGGATATATGATTGTCGGGGAGCTCTCCCTCGACGGGCGCATAAAGCCCGTGCGGGGCGCGCTCCCGATGGCCGTAAAGGCGTCCGCGGAGGGGTTCAGGGGGCTTATACTGCCGCGCGGGAACGCGGAAGAGGCGGCTGTTGTCGGCGGAGTGGACGTTTACGGGGCCGATGACCTCGCATCCGTGGTGGAGTTCTTCCGGGGCGAGGGAATCCTTCAGAAATTCAGCATGGACGTATCCCGCCTGTTCCTGGAAAATTCCCGGTACCTGGAGGACTTCTCCGAGGTCAAGGGCCAGGAGCACGTGAAGCGCGCGCTTGAGATCGCCGCCGCCGGCGGACACAATGTCCTGATGATAGGGCCGCCCGGCTCCGGCAAGACCATGCTCGCCAGGAGGCTTGTAACCGTGCTCCCGGACATGGGTTTCGACGAAGCCATCGAGACGACGAAGGTTCACAGCGTCGCCGGGCTTATCCCGCCGGACAGGCCGCTCGTGGCCACCCGGCCTTTCAGAAGCCCGCACCATACCATTTCCGACGCCGGGCTTATCGGCGGAGGCGCATACCCGAGGCCGGGCGAGGTCAGCCTCTCGCACAACGGGGTCTTGTTCCTCGACGAACTGCCGGAATTCCACAGAAACGCCCTTGAAGTGCTGCGCCAGCCGCTGGAGGACAGGCAGGTGACCATATCCCGCGCCACGGCCTCCATAACCTTCCCGGCTTCGTTCATGCTCGTCGCGGCCATGAACCCCTGCCCCTGTGGTTTCCACGCGGACAGCTCTCACCGGTGCGCCTGCACGCCGCACCAGATACAAAGGTACCGTGCGCGGGTGTCCGGACCGCTCCTCGACAGGATAGACCTGCACGTGGAGGTGCCGTCCGTGAAGTATCGCGAGCTCTCCGACGACCGCCCGGGAGAAAGCTCCGAAAAGGTGCGCGAGCGGGTGAACAAGGCGCGGGCCGCACAGGTTAAAAGACTTAACGAGGACGGCATTTACTGCAACTCCCAGATGAAGCCCCGGCACTTAAAACGCTTCTGCGCCCTCGACGACAAGACGCATTCCCTCCTCGAAAACGCCGTGGAGCGGCTCGGCCTCTCCGCCCGCGCATACAACCGCATCATCAAGGTCGCCCGCACAATTGCCGACCTCGCAAACCGCGAGAGCATCCAGGCACGGGACGTCTCCGAAGCCATACAATACAGAAGCCTCGACAGGAAGCTGATATAATCCGCCGGAGAATGACAGGCAAATTCCTGGATTCCCGCCGGAGCCTGCCCCGGTACGTATAAAGCCGGGGCGGGAATGGCGAGCGCCGTGGGCGACGCGCAAATGCCGGGCGCAGTGAATTGCGCCCCTGCAAGTATTAATGAGTTTTCATCAGCCCCGATAGCTATCGCTAATAAGATTATTGATTATTATGATTTGTAAATTTTGCGCACAGGTATTATGATTGGTTTAGGAAATGGAATTTTTTTATTCTTGACCGTTTTGCTGTAAGAAATTAGAATAGAACTCGAGCAGGTGAATCAAAGCGAGCGTTTATCATGTCGAACGAACGCATTCTGGTTGTGGAAGACAGCGACAGTTGCGCCCGGATGTTGAAGGATATAATGGGCGGCATGGGTTATGAGGTTTCCGTAGCGGAATCCGCCGAAGAGGCCATCAAGTTACTCGATGACGAGGACTTCGAGCTTATCGTCTCGGACCTGGTAATGCCGGGGATGGACGGAATCGGGTTTCTGCGTTTCCTGCGGGGCAGGGGCGACAACACGCCGTTTATTATCCTTACCGCCCAGGGCGGCATAGATACGGCCGTTACGGCGATGAAGAGCGGCGCGTTCGATTACCTTGAGAAGACCTCCCCGCAGTACGAGCTGACGATGGTAATAAAACGGGCGCTCGACTACGGCTGCCTGGCAAGAGAGAACTCCGGGTTCAGAAAACACCTCGCCTCGAAATACAGTTTCCAGACCATCACCACCCAGTCTCCCAGGATGCGCCAGGCGCTTGTCCTTGCCGAAAGAGTCACTGCGCTGCCGCAGACGACGGTCCTCATACTTGGGGAAAGCGGCGTGGGCAAGGAGGTGCTGGCAAGGGCCGTTCATTTCGTGAGCGGGGGCCTGCCGTCCAATTTCGTCGGGGTCAACTGCGCGTCCGTCCCGGATACGCTCCTCGAAAGCGAGCTTTTCGGCCATGTCAAGGGGGCCTTCACCGGCGCCGACAGGGACAGGGTGGGCAAGTTCTCGCTGGCTTCGGGCGGCACGCTGCTGTTCGACGAAATCGGCGACATGCCGCTTCCGCTCCAGGCCAAGCTACTCCGGGTGCTTGAGGAGAGGACTTATTACAAGATCGGTTCGGACAGGGAGCTGCCGGTAAATTTCCGCGTAATTGCGGCGACGCACCGGGACTTGAAGGAACTCGTCCGGCGGGAAAAATTCAGGGAAGACCTGTTCCACCGCCTGAACGTCTTCCCGATTGTCATACCGCCGCTCCGGGAGCGCAAGGAAGACATCATGCTTTTTGTCGATTACTTCCTTCCCATTTTCCGGCACCATCTCGGCAAACCGCTTCCCGGAATATCCCACAAGGCCATAGAGGCGCTTATGGCGTACGACTGGCCGGGGAACGTGCGCGAGCTCCGGAACTGCCTGGAGCGGGCCGCCATTCTCGTAAACGACGAACTTATCCGCCCGGAACACCTGGTGATAAACAGGAACCCCGATGCGCTCTCCGTCTGCGGCGCGGGCATACAGCTTAAATTCGACGACGGGAACTTCTCGCTCGATGCCGTTGTGAACAGTGTCCTGGAGGAGACATTGAAGTGTTGCGGCGGCAACAAGACCCTCGCCGCACAGCGCCTTAAAATCAACCGGAAGATGTTCAACAGGAAGAAACTCTCTGCGGCGGAAAAAGAATAACCCTTTTGGGCTAACCTCGGCCCAAATTGGGCCGGAGCCTTCCGCAAAATCCCCCACCTTTACCTAACTCCCTGATTCTAAAAGAAAATATCTGCAAATATCCACGCCTCGGTTTTGCTAATCCTGAGTAAATCGCTTTAACTTGGCCCTTATTGGGCCATGACAAAATTAGTTAATTTACACATAACATATTTAATTTATTGGGTTATTTTGCATGGCACGTCCTTTGCAATATTTCCGGCTAAATTGAAGCGATGACCGCTCTTTTGAAAGGAAGAAACCAATGTCACAGAAAGCCGTGGAACAGTTGATAGGGCGGCTGATTACCGATGCCCGTTTCCGCGAAAGGGCCGGACGCGAACTTGACGTCGCCTGTTTCGAGGAGGGGTACGACCTGACGGACATGGAGCGCCGGATTGTGTCCTCCATGGACATGAAGAAGCTTGAGCAGGTCGAGAATTTCTGGCTGGACGACCAGTTCAGGCGGTTCGGTTTTAACGCCTGAACAGAGAGTTAAGATATGAAGCCGAAAGGTCTGGTTATCTCCGGCTTATGCCTGCTGGCCGTTCTCTCCGTGCTGCCGCATACGGCCCTTGCCGTATTCGCAAACTGGGCGACGATAAACCGCGCCGACAACTGGAACCCGATATACGACGACAACGGCGAAAACAGCTTAAAGGATTACCAGGACATATCCTCCGACGGCCCCACTGGCGGCTACGGGACATGGGCCTCCGCCAACGTCGGGAGCGACGGGACAACCACCGGGAACGTCTATTTCCGCATTCTCCTGAACAACAACCCCTTAAGCCAGAACAGCCAGGGCGTGTGGGAGGTGAACAACAATACCGGCGTGGCCGTGTTCCTCGACACATCCGACGCGCTGGCTCCGACCTCAGCCTCCGTGCAGAACTGGTGCATACAGATAGGCAAGACCGGCACCCCCGGCACGCTGATGATCTTCAACGGGACATCCGCCTCGGCCGACAATCCCCTCAACGTCCTCCTGGGCGCCATTACCGAGAACGGGACGGGCGGCGCCGGGACGACCTGGACGGACAGCACTGGCTACATGACCGTTACGGACACTGGCGCGGTAAACCAGACGACCGGCGCGGATATCTTCACCGTTGACATCACGGTGCCGTTTTCGTGGTTCGAGGCCGGCTCTCCGTATCTCGGCGCAAACGCGCCCATCACGCTCAATACCCCGGTACGGGCATTCTGCGGCACCTCCACGGAGCCGAACACCATAAACAAGGACTACTTCATAGACCCCGTTTCGGGCAGGTCCGCCCTGGACTTCACGGAGACCGCGCTCTTCACCTTCGGGAACCCCGGCGTGAACGGGTTCCTGTTCGACACGAGGGACACCAACCCGCCCGGCAGCGGCGGCACATGGCACGGCGGCGATACGCTTACTGTCAACGCCTACGGCTTTCCCTGGAACGCGGCCCTTACCGTGCAGGTGTATGACCCGGCCGGCGCGACAAAGCTCTGGAGCGGGACGATTACCACGAACGGGAGCGGAGAGGCGCCCGGCGCCTCGCTCCTTACGATACCGATATCCTGGACGCCCGGCGTCTACAGGATAAACGTCGTAGACCCCGTCACGGGGGTATCCAACTACTACGACAGCTTTACTGTCAGCTCGCCGAACGCGGGCATTACGAAGACGGTCTCTCCGGCGCAGACAATCGCCGCATCCCCAGTTACATACACCATTACACTGACGAACCCCGCGACTCCCGCCGGGACCCTGCCCGGCGCGATGACGACCCTCACGGACACGCTCCCGGCGGGGTTCACGTACAAGCCCGGCTCGACCGCCGGCCTTACGGCTTCCGACCCGGCGATATCCGGACAGACGCTCACATGGTCCGGCGCCTGGACGCTCGCCGTCGGCGGGACGGAGACCTTAAGCTTCCAGGCCATAACGCCTAACACTCGCGGGACGTTCACGAACAGGGCCACGGCAGCCGGGACGAACTTCGGCCCGGTCTCGACGGGTAATACGGCATCGCTCCTTGTTCTAAGCCCGATAATAAGCCTGAGCAAGAGCGCGGACAAGTCTTCCGCGCCGCCCGGAGCCGCGATTACCTACACGATAACATACCAGAACATCGGGGACGCGCCCGCATATACGCTCGTATTCCTCGACAACGTCCCCGCCGGCACGACTTACGTAACGGGCAGCGCGCAGGGCGCCGGCACGACGATTCAATACAGCCACGACGGAGGGGTTACATGGAACGGCTCCGACGCGGCCCCTGTAACGGGTGTCAAATGGACTCTCTCGCCGCTGGCGGCAGGCGCTGGCGGGACGCTTGGCTATAAGACGACGGTTAATTGATTAACCATGAAGACAGGAGGTAAAGGTATGAACGGGAGGTTTGCAGGAAGGTTTTTTGTCATGGCGGTCTCGGTCTTTGCAGTGGCGGCGTTTGCGGCCTCAGCGATGGCGCAGGCCCCGAAGCTGACACTGAAGATTAAGGCCGAAAAGGAGGTGAAGGTCGTAAGGAACGGCAAGGAGACCATAGTCCTGGCGCCGGCGGAGCTGACGACGAAGGGCGACGTGATCTTATACACGATAGCCTGCGCCAACTACGGGGATTCCGAGGCGACGGATGCTGTAATCTCGGACCCGGTGCCGCATGGGATGGCCTATATGGGCGGAAGCGCGAAGGGCGCCGATGCGGTCGTTTCGTTCAGCGTAGACGGAGGCAAGACATTTCACAAGGCCCCGACGCTGACCGTGGACGGCGCAAGAAAGGCCGCGCCCCCGCGGATGTATACGAACATAAAGTGGACGATAAGGAATATCCTGCCCGGGAGGTCCGGCAGCGTGAGTTTCAAGGCAAGAGTTAAATAACGACACTTTTAAAAAAAAGAAATGGAGGTGAGATGCGGGCAAAACTTTTTTATAGCGGTTTGTATCGGTAACGCAGTTCTATGAACCATGAAAGGAGCTTTAAGATGACAAGACTAACCCTGCAGGTTTTATTAACACTATCCGCAATGATGCTTATCGCATCGGTTGCGATGGCGGGACAGACGTCCTTCACGGACAACACCTACACGCCCGCCGGGACGTCCATCAGCAACCAGGCGACGGTAAACTACAATAACGCGAACGGCGTGGCGCAGTCGGCTGTAAACTCCAATACCGTTACAACAACGGTAACGCAGGTATACGGGGTAACGGTCGTGCCGGGGACGGACGCCAAGCCTGGCGTGGACGGCACGAGCGTTATCTACACCGTTACCGTTTACAATAACGGCAACGGCCCGGATACCTTCGCGCTTACCTCGAACAACACGAACACGGCCAGCTGGACGCCGTCATCCGTGCAGTTCAGCACACAGTCCAACGGGAGCGGCGCGACCAACACCCTTACTACTGGAAGCGTCAACCAGAATGCGTCCACGACTGTTTATATGGTGGTTTCGATCCCGGCCGGCGCGCCGAGCGGGACCACGGAAGTGACTAACGCCGTAGCGACGTGCAAGGGCGGGGCAGGCGCGTCCGACACGGATATCGCCACGACCACCGCCAACGCGGACAACCTCTCGACATCCACAAAGACGGCCTCCACGGCCACTCCGTCGATAGGCGTTCCGTTCACCTACACCATAGCCGTGCCCAATACCGGCAACATAGCCGCGACCGGCGTGACGGTAACGGACGCGCTCCCGGCGGGGGTTACATATGTCGCCGGGACTATCTACTTAAACGGAACAAACGTGCCTGACACCACGGCCGAGACCCCGTGGGGCGGCGGCAGCACGACGGCCTATGCCGGCGGCACGATAACCATCGACGCCGGGACGCTTGGCGCCGGCGCGACCGACACGCTGACATTCCAGGCTACCGCCAACGCGAACACCCAGGGCAGCCCCATCACGAATACGGCGAATATACAGTTCGACACGAGTTCGAAAGTAAGCCCCTTCGTTGCCGTAACGCCCGCGCTGGCGGCGCCCGCGCTCTCTCTCAGCAAGGTGGTGGATAAGGCCAGCGCCGCGCCCGGAGCCACCCTGACCTACACCATCACCGCGACTAACAGCGCTTCCGCAGGCCCGGCAGACGGCGTTGTCATATCCGACCCGGTTCCGGCCAACACGACTTATGTGACCGGCTCGGCGGAGGCGGGGCCGTCCGGCAGCCTGTCCACCGGCAACGCGTCCTACAACAGCGGCACGAACACGGTATCCACGACCGCCGCGACCATCGCGCCCGGCGGGACATTGATACTCGAGTTCCAGGTGCAGATAAAGTAGGCCGTCCGGACGCAGGCCGGTATGGGCGCGCAGCGTGACATGCGGATGAGATTCCGGACAGGGGCGGCGGTAATCCTGTGCCTACTGGGGGCGCTTTTTGCTCTCCCGCAGGCATATGCCGCCGACCCCGCGCCCGGCACCCGGATCACTAACACCGCCTATGCAAGCTTCAATAACGGCGGCGGGAACCCGCTGCCGCGGATTTCGGCCTCCGCCGATACGGTTGTGAGCGCGCCCCTTCCCATAGAGGTGCAGTTCTGCGATTCGTCCTGGAACAAAGTATACCAGTATAATGTCGGAGATACGATATACGTGCAGGTTACGGACAATAACCTCGAGACGGGCCTCATCGGTGCGACAGGGAGCGTCACCGCCGTGATTTACAGCTACGACGGGGCGGGTTCATCGGGCATATTCGACAGCGTTACCGTCACCCTCGCCGAGACCGGCGCGGGAACCGGGATATACCGGGGCAGCATAACGTCCAACGGCGGCCCGCCCGTGCCGGGCAACAGCGTCCTATCGCTCGACGACGATTCGGCGCTCAAGGTCGTATATACAGACCAGGTGAGCCGGATGTCCAGCGTGGACGATACCGCGCTCGTGGACCCGTACGGCACGGTCTTCGACTCGTCGGACGGCCAGCCGATAGGCGGGGCTGCCGTTACACTCATCGACAACTCCACCGGCGCTCCGGCGGCGCTTCCACAGCCTCCCCAGGTTCCGATAGCGCAGCAGAACCCGGTCGTTACGGGCGCGGACGGACAGTTCAGCTTCAAATACATAAACCCCGGCAGTTATCACGTCGCGGTATCTCCCGGCGGCGGCTATATATTCCCGTCGTCCGTCCCGGCGGCGGAGTTCCCGGCGGGACACAATGTCGTCGCTCCGGGTTCCTACGGCGGCAGTTTCACGATTAAGACGGGGACGCAGCCGCTCAACATCGACATCCCCGCAGACCCGCCCGTGAGCTACCTCCAGGTCGCCAAGACCGCGGACAGGAACTCCGCGTCTATAGGCGACATAGTCCGGTATGTCGTTACCGTCGTGAATACCGGGAAGACGGACGTTTCGGCCCTCACGGTTACCGATTTATTGCCGCTCGGGCTGCACTATCTGAAAGGCTCCGCTGCGGTAAGCGGAAGGAAGTCGCCGGACCCGGCGATTTCGGGGGCGGCGCTTGTCTTTGGCGCGGGCGCGCTTCCCGCCGGAGGGACGGCCACACTCTCCTACAGCGCGTCCGTAGGCCCGGACAGCCGGGAGGGAACCGATGCCGTGAACACGGCGTTTGCGGCGGGTTCCACGGCGGGCGGCGTCCTCATGTCCAACAAGGCGCAGTTCAGCCTGATTATAAACGGCGGCGTGTTTACGTCCAGGGGAGTAATCATCGGAAAAATATTCCAGGACAAAAACAAAAACAGGATACAGGACAAGGGCGAGAGAGGCATACCCGGCGTGGTGATATACATGGAAGACGGCACGCGGGTTGTTACCGGCACGGACGGGAAGTTCTCGATAGTCGGAGTAACGCCGGGGACGCACGTCCTGCGCGTTGACGAGACATCGTTGCCGAGGGGCGCGAAGCTTGAGGCGCTTTCAAACAGGTTCATGGGGGACGACGCGTCGCAGTTCGTGGACATGCCTTCGGGCGGTCTTTTCAAGGCGGACTTTGCCGTAACGGGAAACATCGGCCCGGTCAAGACAAGCGCCGGCCCGAAGCCGCCGCAAAGCGGCGCGAAGGAACCGGCCGGCCAGTCCCGGGCCGGGCAGCCCCTCAGGGAGCGGATAAAACATATGTCGCCGGCGCTCGAAATCCTCTCGCCCAAAGACGGCGCTACGGCCTACATAAAGAAGGTGAAGGTGGTCGTGAAGGCACCGGTAAACGACGCGCTGTCGCTTTATGTAAACGGAGAAGAGGTAAAAGGCCATCTCGGCAGGACGATGAAAGACCAGGCCACGGGCGTCGCCGTATACGAATTCATAAGCGTCGGGGTTACGCCGGGCGAGGACAATATAATAAAGGCCGAGACTAAGGACGCCTCCGGGAAGATTACCGCGGCGGCCATAACCCTTCGCGCCTCCGGCAGGCCGGCGAAGATAATCGTAACACCGGCAAAGGCGGAGATCCCCGCCGACGGGAAGACCGTTACGGAATTCAGCGTGAAGATACTCGACGAAAAAGGCGCGGTTGTGGGCTATCCCGGCACGGTAACGGTTCTTTCGCCGAAGGGCAGGATCCTCGACAGGGACATGGACAAAACAGAGCCTGGGACGCAGTTCGAGCCTGCGGACGGCAGCGTGAAATTCCACCTGAAGTCCCCGTGGCGGACGGGCAAGGACAAGATAACCGTATCGTGCAACGGCGTGACGGCCGCCGTCCCCGTGTTCTTCTCCCCGTATCTGCGCAGGATGATTGCCGTGGGCGACGGCGAAGCCGCCATTGGCTGCGGCTCTACAAGGAACGCCCGGGACAGGACGTTTGCGAGCGACAACTGGCTCGGCAGCAACTTCTTCCTCGGAGGCCGGGGCGCGTTCTTCGCCAAGGGCGACATAGGCTGGGGCACGCTCCTCACCGCCGCGTACGATTCCGCGAAGCAGAAGCAGGACGTGGGGCTTTTCAAGACCGCCGTAAGCAACGTCGAGTCCGAGAGCCAGTATCCCATTCTTGGCGACGACAGCAAGACGGGCTATGAGGCGCTGTCGAGCGACAGGCTTTACCTGAAAGCCGAAAAGGACAAGTCGTCCGTAACCTACGGGGATTTCCAGACCGGCCTGAACCAGGGCGGCCTTGCGGCATACAGCAGGACGTTCACCGGCCTTGTGACGGATGTGGATACAAAATATTTCAAGATGCGCTCTTTCGCCAGCCATACCGAGAACGAGCAGGTGGTTGACGCGATCCCCGGAAAGGGCATCGCGGGCTACTACTTCCTCTCGCAGGCGCCGATTGTCGTAGGGAGCGAGATGGTCGTCATCGAGACGCGGGACTGGCGCCAGCCTGAGCGCGTCATAAGCAGGGCGCCCATGACGAGGTGGACGGACTATACCATAGACTACGAGATGGGTTCGATACTCTTCAGGTCCCCGGTTCCGGTAAGGGACGACAACTTCAACCCCGTGTATATAATCGTGAGCTACGAGAACCAGGGCGCCGAGAAGCATTACGTATACGGGGGCCGCGCGGCGGTAGACCCGTTCTCCTGGCTTGAGACGGGCTTCACCGGCATCGTGGAGCAGAACGGCGTGTCGGACAACAGGATGCTCGGCTCGGACGTTACGGCCCGCCTGCCGTTTAAGACTACCGTCAAGGGCGAGTGGGCGCAGACGGATTCGCTCTTCAACATGGACAGCATCTTCACGCCGAAGGTTGGTTCGGCGTGGTCGCTGAAGCTCTTCACGAACCCGATAAAAAACCTGAAGGCAACCGCGTATTATTATAACATCGGCGATTTTTTCCAGAACCCGTCCGCGACAAACTATCAGGCCGGGAAGGAGAGCTACGGCGCGGACGCGGATTACAGGATAACGAAGGATACCGAGGCATACGGGAAGGTCTTCGTGGAGAAAGACCGCCTGAACCACATGCACGACGACTTCGCCTCGGCCGGGCTTAAGACGGCCTTCCTTAAGATGTTCAAGGCCGGACTGGACTTCCAGTACCAGCAGTCCACGGAGCAGTTCGTCCCGGCCAATCTCCCGACGACCCGCTTCCCGTTCGACAACAGCGAGGAGATACCGGGCAGGCTTACCGCGCTGAAGCTTTTCATCTCGGCGAAGCCCTGGAAGGACGTCACCGTGAGCGCGGACCGCACGCAGGACATACTGCGCAACCGGGACAACATGACCGAGGCCGGGGTCGCATACCAGTATACCCAATCCACCCGCCTTTACATCCGCGAGCAGTATCTGCAGCTCGACAACCGCTCCCAGGCGAGGACCGTCGCGGGCGCGGAATCCACCATCGCCAGGAACACGGTGGCGTTCGACGAATACAGGCTTGTCGGCGGGGCGGACGGTTCCAGGAACGAGCAGAGCATAGGCATAAGGAACAGGTTCGACATGGGCTATGGCGTTACGGGCAACGTCTCGGTCGAGGATTTGAAAACCCTCTCCGGCCAGGAGAAACTTGCCGAGCCGGACGCCTTCGCCTCGTCCCTGGGGCTTGCATACCTCGAAGGAAAGGACATTAAGGCAACCTCCCGCTTCGAGTACAGGCACGCCACGGGAGACACGTCATGCCTTGCGGAACTCGGATGCGCATACAAAATGAACAGCGACTTCTTCCTTCTTGCAAGCGGGCGCTATTTCGACGACCAGGGCGTCTCCGGCTCGCGGATACTCTCCAGGGCGGCGGCGGGAGCAGCATACCGCCCGGCATGGACGGACATATTCAACGCCCTTGCTAAGTTTGAATACAAATACGAGAAGAACCCGGCGGCTTTGGGGCTGGACGGCAACGCCTATATCTTCTCGGCTGACGGCGTGCTCTCGCCATCGTCCCGGACGCAGATTACCGGAAAATACGCCTGCAAGTATTCGGCAGCCGGCGGTATTTCCGTATTTACGGACCTTGTCTCCTTAAAGGCCTTCTATGACCTGACCAATCGCGTAGACATAGGCGGCACCGCCCGGATGTTTACCGACCACCATTCCGCAAGCCGCCTTTTCGGAGGCGCGGCGGAGGCCGGTTACAGGGTGATAAAGAACATATGGCTTTCCGCGGGCTATTCCTTCGACAAGTTCGATTCCGACCTTGCCCAGGAGGATTTCCGGGGCTGCGGCCCTTACCTGAAGCTCAGGGTCAAGATGGACGAAAAAAGCCTGAAGGGCCTGCCGGGCCGCCTGTAATTAATGGAAAGTAAAAAAACTGGTTTTATGATATAATAACGGTTATCGAATTAATTAAGGTAGGGCCAAAGAGTGATTATGCGCATTGTTTTCTGAGCGGTTTTATTGATTTTGTTGACATTGCTGCATGTTTGTGATATAGCTCACGATTATTATTACAAGGGAGTTCAGTACAGAATGCCTGAGAAAATACTCGTTGTGGACGATGAGCAGGACATTGTAAAAGTCCTCTCCAAGATACTCGAGCTCGCCGGGTATGAAGTGATTTCCGCCACAAGCGGCTCCGAAGCCATGCAGTCGGTCAGGGCGGGGAACCCCCATCTGGTTCTCCTCGACTATATGATGCCGGACATGACCGGCCTTGAAGTCCTGAAGAAAATAAAGGAATATTCCGAAGAGACTTACGTGGTTATGGTAACCGGGCGCGGTAGCGAGGAAGTGGCCGCGTCGGTTATGAAGGCCGGGGCGAGTGATTATGTCATAAAGCCGTTCGTCCGGGAGCAGATAATAAAGGTTGTGAAGGACACCCTGAGGATAAGGGGCGCCGAGATAACGGCCCGGAATCTCCAGCAGGAGGTGCAGGAGCTTAACCGAGACCTTGAGCACAAGGTCGAGGAGAGGACAAAGGACTTGATCGAGACCCAGGACAAACTTATCCAGCAGACCAACCTTGCGTCCCTGGGCGAGATGTCCGGCGGCATGGCCCACGAGATAAGAAACCCCCTCAATTCCATTGCGCTTTATTCCCAGATTATGATGGACGAGATTACCGAGGAAGACCCGAAGCGCGAATACTTGACGAAGATAATGTCTGACGTGGACAGGATAAACGCGATTGTCACGAACTTGAACCTCTTCTCGCGCAGGATAAGGCGCGAAAAAAGGCCCATAGACCTGCTCTCTACCATAAAGACGTCGCTTCGGACACTGTCCACACAGTTCATGAAGAACAACATAAACGTGGAACTCGACATGGAGCCGGAGATACCCGAAGTGCTGGCCTCGGCGGAGGAGATGGAGGAGGTGTTCTCGCACCTCCTCGTGAATGCCGTCCATGCCATGCCGCAGGGCGGCGACATTGCCATCCGGCTAAGGAAAATGAAGGGGAATTCAAAGGCGGACTTTCTCCGGGACGCGCCGCCAGCGCAGAGGGAATACGTCGAGATAAGCCTGAAGGATTCGGGCGTGGGAATCGAAAAGGACGCCCTGAAGAAGATTTTTATCCCGTTCTACACGACCAAGTCCGACTGGGAGGGCACGGGGCTTGGGCTTTCCGTCGTGGACAGGGTTATTAACGACCACGGCGGCATAATAAATGTTGAGAGCGAGCCGGGCAAGGGCGCAACCTTCATCATCCGCCTTCCCGCGCTGGAGAGCGGTGCGCAGTTCTCCGCCGCATGACCCCCTTGAAGTTCCACGTGGAACACCGGAAGCCTCCGTTCCCGCCGGGGAAATATTATTTAATTTCAAGGAGTTATAAAATTACCCTTTGTAAATAAACGATTGTTTATGTGACACGCAACTCATTGCGAATCAAGCGGAATTCCCATTTCCCAGTAAAAACGCGCCACCTTCCCCGCACCCGGTTTTTGCCCTGAAACCCGCCCGCGAGGGTATTTTCCGCCAAGTTTCCAAAACCGGCGGAAAGAGGCGGTTTTTACTAAATTTTACTTTAATAATCGGTGGGTTGCGTAGCTAATTCAGAATAGCCACTGACAATTGACTTCGCCGACCGATTAGGATTACTCACGGGAGTCCGGGCTGCTTTATGAGTAAAGCCGGGCGCAAGTGAACTCGCGCCCCTACGATGAGCAGGGGGCGCTGGGATGACATGCGAAAGGTGGATTCTTCGCGGAGCCTGCCCCGGTGTTCATAAAGCCGGGGCGGGAATGGCAGGCTACCTTCGTTCCCCCTCTTAAGATAAGAGGGGGAACGAGGGGGCGTTATGACAGCGGCGGGGGTAAATTTTAATCCGCATGTAACCTTTCCGCCACGCCGTCTGTCTTTTACATAGAGAGCGAGAACTGTCCGGCTTTTCTTTGTGCCGCCCCGCGCTAATTTCGGAAACCACCCTCGATGAGCGGTGGGGGCCTCTGCTTTCTTTTCTCGAAAAGAAAGTAACTTTTCTGTTGACATAGACCGGTTGTCCCCGGCATATTCTTATGGATGTCGTGAATTTATAAATCGGGGATAACCGGAGGGATTTAAACATGTCGTCAGCCTCAAGATTCGTTCTGATAATCATTGCGGCGCTTGCCGCTGTCCCCGCGTATGCGGACGCCGGCAGCCCGGCAGCCGCAAAACCGGCCTTAAGCCCGGTCTCGGGCTTCACGTTTGCCAATGCGTCCTCGGCGGCCGGTCGACCGGCCTCAGGCTCGCCGAATCTTATTATATTGCCGTCCGCGCCGGAGGCCGTCGCGCCCGCCGGCAAGGCCGTCCCCAAAACGGCCCTGACGCTTGAGGACTGCATCGCCACGGCCTTAGGGAAGCACCCGCGGATAAAAGGCGCGCGGCAGGACGTTATTGCCGGGCGTTTCAGGACTATGGGGGCGTTCTCGAACTACCTCCCGCAGATAAGTTTCGGCGTATACAGGGACGGCATAACGTCGTTCATACCGTTCGGCGGCATGACGAACACGACATACAGCTACAACTCCACCTTCTGGGGCTTCACGGGGAACTGGAACATCTTCGACTTCGGGCGGACGTATTACTCCGTCAGGAGCGACGAGAAGCTCGTAAAGGCCCTCGGCAAGACCTTGAGC
Source organism: Nitrospirota bacterium (assembly GCA_021784575.1). Taxonomy (GTDB): domain Bacteria; phylum Nitrospirota; class JACRHJ01; order JACRHJ01; family JACRHJ01; genus JAKAHE01. The sequence continues at coordinate 169,081 of JAJYHX010000003.1, read as the reverse complement.
TCCGTCCGGCAGAATGTCGTCTATGACGTCCGGGACGCATACTTCGGCCTTCTCCGCGCGCAGACGCTTGTGAAGGTGGCCGAGGACACGCTTGCCCAGGCGGACGAGCACCTGCGGGAGGCCAAAGGGTTCTTCGATACAGGGGTAAAGCCTCGGTACGACGTAACGCAGGCGGAGGTCGGCGTGAATAACGCGAAGGTCCAGGTCATACGGGCCTACGACGCCGTAACGCAGGCGAGGATAAACCTGAACACGAGGATGACTGTTGACCCGATGACCCCGACGGTCGTCGTGGACAGGCCGGAGCTGGAGCCGCTCGACAAGACCCTTGGGCAGTATATGGCCATGGCAATAAAGGACCGTCCGGACATACAGGCGCTTCAGTCCCAAAAGGACGCCTACGGGCTGGCCGTGAAGGGGGCGCTCGCCGGGTTCATGCCGGTAATCAGCGCAAGCGGCGCATACGACTGGAACAACTTCGACAGCCCCGGCATAACCGACACGTCGAGCTACCAGGTTGGCATTACGTTTCCGCTATTTTCGGGCTTTGCGACGGTCGCGCAGGTCGGGCAGGCGCGGGCGGCTGCGCTCTCCGCGGAATACAGGGTGGAGGACGCAAGGCTCGGCGTGGAAAACGACGTGGCCTCGGCATACCTTGCCGTGCAGGACGCAAGCGCGCGCGTGGCGGCGCTCAAGGTCTCCGTCAGGAAGGCTCGCGAGAACCTGGGCATCGCCCAGGGCCGGTATGAGGCCGGGGTGGGGAACATCATAGACGTAACCGACGCGCAGGTGCAGCTTACGCAGGCCAGGACGGACGAGGCCCAGGCGTATTACGACTATCACCTCGCATATTCAAGGCTCTTGCGGAGCACGGGCGCGGGAGTCAGGTAGTTGCAGGGGCGCAGTTTATTGCGCCCTCGGGTTCGATAAATCGAGCCCCCGCGGTTTTTGGCGGCATACTTTGGATGAAATGGCATCACGATGAAAAAGAGCAGTAAGAAGAAAATCATACTTACCCTGGCCGTAATAGCGGCATGTCTTGTTGTATTCGGGTTTATATACAAAAAGAAAAAGACGTTCAACCCCAAAGACTACACCGTTGCGAAGGTGCGCATCGGAGACGTGACGTCATCCGTATCCGCGACCGGCAAGCTCCAGGCCAAGACTACCGTCCTCGTGGGCACGGAGGTGTCCGGGACGATACGGAAAATAACGGTGGACTACAACTCTCCGGTAAAAAAGGGAGAGGTGCTCTTGAAGCTCGACCAGGAGCTTTTCCGGGCGCAGGTGGCCCAGGCGCGCGCGAACCTGGACAACGCCCGGGCGAAGCTGGACGAGATGGAGTCCAACCGCGGCATGACGAAGAGCGGAGTGCAGACATCCATCGACCAGGCAAAGGCCGCGCTCGACAAGACGGACGCGGACTATAAACGCGACGAGATACTCATAAAGACCGGCTCCGTCGCGCGTTCCGACCTCGACGCCGCGCGGGAGGCGTATCGAAACGCCCGCGCGCAGTATGCGGACGCGAATGCGAATACGGACAAGAACCTCGTTCTCGGCGCGCAGATAGAAGAGGCGAGAGCGCAGGTCAGCCAGGCGAAGGCGAATCTTGACACCGCCGAGACGAACCTCTCCAAGTCCATAATCAAATCCCCTATGGCCGGCGTCGTCATCGACAAGGAGGTCGAGGTGGGCCAGACCGTCGCCGCGAGCTTCGCCACGCCGAACCTCCTTACCATCGGCGACCTCTCCGTCATGCAGGTGGCGGTCTCGATAGACGAGGCGGACGTGGGCCGGACGAAGGTCGGGCAGAAGGCCGAGTTCACCGTGGACGCATTCCCGTATCATGTCTTCAGGGGAATACTGTCGAAGATATACTACAGCCCCGTTACGACGCAGAACGTAGTCACGTATACCGGCATAATCGAGGTGAAGAACGAAGAGGGGCTCCTGCGCCCCGGCATGACGGCGAATATAACGATAATCACCGGGCAGAAAAAGCGCGTCCTCCTGATACCTTCTTCCGCGCTTCGGGTGAGGATTCCGGGCATGAAGGCGGAGGTTGAAAAGGAAAAGGGCGGGAAGCGCGGGAAGGGCGGAGAACGGCATACCGTCTGGGTGATGCGCAGGGACGGCCCTCATCCCGTGCGCGTGAAGACCGGGCTTACCGACCTCGTGAACACGGAGATCACCTCCGGCCTCAGGGCGGGCGAGACCGTGATTACGGACTATGCCGGCAAGGGAGCGTCCGGCGCGGCCCACGGCCCGCACGGCTTCTTCAGGATGTAGCATGATAGAGGCCAGGGATCTCGTAAAGGAATATGTCATCGGGGACACGACTCTCCGCGCGCTGGACGGCGTAAACGTGCGCATAGGGCGCGGGGAATTCGCTGCCGTCATGGGGCCGTCCGGCTCCGGGAAGTCCACCTTCATGAACATCGCCGGCTGCCTCGACCGCCCCACCTCCGGGAGCTATGTGCTCGACGGAAAGCCGGTCGAGACGCTCTCCAGGGACGCCCTCGCGGACATCAGGAACAGGATGCTCGGCTTCGTATTCCAGGGCTTCAACCTCCTTCCGCGCACGACGGCGCTTGAGAACGTCGAGCTGCCGATGTATTATAACGGCCAGGACGAGGACATGGAGGAGAGGGCGTACGCGGCTCTCAAGTCCGTCGGTCTCGCGGGCCGCGAGAGACACTTCTCAAGCCAGCTCTCCGGCGGCCAGCAGCAGAGGGTGGCCATCGCGCGCGCGCTCATAAACAACCCGTCCGTCATACTCGCGGACGAGCCGACGGGCAACCTCGACAGCAAGACGAGCGTCGAGATAATGGACATATTCACGAAGCTTAATGCGGAGAAAGGCATCACGATTGTCCTCGTCACGCACGAGCCTGACATAGCGGAGTTCGCAAATAGAAGAATACATTTTAAGGACGGGAAGATCGTCTCGGACGAGATGACAAAAACCCGCTCTTAAAATAAGAGGGGATTTGGTGGAGTTATGAAGAATATAGTAACGCCCCCTCATCCACCCTCTTAACCTAAGAGGGGGATGGAAAGATATAATGTTTATTTTGCCCACAATAAAAATCGCCTTCCGGGGCCTCAGGGTAAACAAGATGCGCTCCGGGCTTACCATGCTCGGCATAATAATCGGCGTGGCCGCGGTCATAACCATGCTCGCCGTCGGCAACGGGGCGAGGGAGTATCTGGCGAAGTCCATAGCCTCGCTCGGCAGCAACCTGATACTCGTCATACCGGGCAGCACGACATCGGGCGGCGCCCGCATGGGCACGGGGAACACCAATACCCTTGTGCCCTCCGACGCGCAGGCTCTGAACGGCGAGAGCGCCATAGACGCAGCCGCGCCAATCGTGCGCGGAGTCGGGCAGGTGGTGTTCCAGGACAGGAACTGGAACACGGCCGTAATGGGCACGACCGGCGCCTACGAGAGGATAAGGGACTGGCCCGTGTCCGAGGGCAGGTTCATAAACAGGCAGGACGTGGACGGCATGACGAAAGTGTGTCTTTTGGGCCGGACGGTCGTAGACGAGCTGTTCGGGGAGGAAGACCCGCTCGGCAGGATAATACGCATAAACGAGGTGCCGTTCACGGTCGTCGGCGTTCTTAAGAAAAAGGGGCAGTCCCTGATGGGCCAGGACCAGGACGATACCATAATAACGCCGCTTTCCACGGCGATGTCGAGGCTTTTCGGGAAGACCTCCGTTAACGCCATAATGGTGAAAGGCAGAAGCGACAGCCTTATGAACCATGCCGTGGAGCAGGTGAAGACGCTCCTTCGGCAGAGGCACAGGATACCGGAAGGCGGGGACGACGACTTCTCCGTGATGAACCTCTCCGAGATGCTCGCCGCCGCCGAGACGCAGACGAAGATTATGACGATACTCCTTGGTGCCGTGGCCTCGGTGTCGCTCCTTGTCGGCGGCATAGGCATTATGAACATCATGCTCGTCTCCGTGACGGAGAGGACGAGGGAGATCGGCATACGGATGGCCGTTGGGGCGAAAGAGAGGGACATACTGCTCCAGTTCCTCGTGGAGGCGGTGGTGCTCTCCGTTACCGGCGGCGTCATAGGCATAATCATCGGGGTTGGTTTCTCGACGGCCATATCGGCGTTCACGCGCTTCACCCCCAGCGTGTCGCTCTTCAGCGTGCTTTTGTCGTTTGCCTTCTCCGCGGCCGTGGGGATATTCTTCGGTTTCTATCCCGCAAGGAAGGCGGCGGGGATGGACCCGATTTCCGCGCTGAGGTATGAGTAAGCCGATGGACCATAAACTTAGGATAGGCGAGATAAGATACGCGAACTGCACGCCGCTCTACGCGATGCTGAAGAGGCTCTCGGACTGCTCCGCATTCGAGTTCGTCCCCGGAGAGCCGGCGAAGCTCAACGCGCTTCTCGCAAGGGGCGAGATTGACGCAAGCTCGTCTTCCTCCATCGAATACGCGAGGCACTGGCGGGAGTATATAGCCGTGCCCGGCGTATCCATAAGCTCGCGCGGCAGGGTGGGGAGCATACTGCTGTTCTCCAGAAAGCCTGTCGAGGAACTCTCGGGCGCCCTCATCTCCGTGTCCTCCGCTTCGGCGACGTCCGTCGTTTTGCTTAAGTCGCTTCTGAAATTCAGATACGGCCTTCAGGCGAAGCTCATCCCGGAGAAGCCTGTCCTAAGGGATATGCTCGAAGGGCGTCAGGCGGCGCTGATTATCGGGGACGAGGCCCTGAAGGAGAACCTGGCGCTCGATTCCACCCTGGGCCTTAAGGTTTACGACCTTGGGACGCTCTGGCAGGAGTTCACGGGGCTTCCGTTCGTATACGCGCTTTGGATGATGCGCGAGGACTCCTCAAAGCGCGAGCCTTCGCTTGCCGCGCGCTTCAAGGCCGGGATAATCGCCGCCAAAGAGGCTGCGGCGCCGAGGTACGAAGAGATAGCTTCCGGCTCCCCGGAATCAGCGTGGATGGGCGTGCCCGGTCTTGTGGACTACTGGGAGACCATGTCCTACGACCTGACGGAAGAGCATATCGCGGGGCTTATGAAGTTCTACGGGTATGCGAGGGAGCTTGGCGAAGTTGCCGGGACGCCGAGGCTAAGGCTCCTTTGACGGCCTGGTCGCGGGGCCGGTCCGGATGGGGCTGTCTTCACTGCTTCCCGGTGTAGCGGATTACCGGGTGTCTGGCGGCCCCGGTCTCGTCGAGGCGGGAGAGATATGTCGTGTGCGGGGCGTTTTTAAGGAGTTCCGGGGCTGCGGCGGCCTCGTCGTCTATCTTTATCATCGCGTCGATAAAGGCGTCCAGCGTCTCTCTCGACTCCGTCTCCGTCGGCTCCATCATTATCGCCTCGTCCACGACGAGCGGGAAATATACCGTCGGCGCGTGGAAGCCGTAGTCCAGGAGCCGCTTGGCGATGTCCGAGGCGTGTATCCCGCGCTCCTTCTGCCTCCTGGCCGAGAAGACGCACTCGTGCATGCAGAACCTGTCGTGCGCGGGCGCGTATCGTCCCTTAAGCCGCGCCAGTAGGTAATTTGCGTTGATTATCGCGTTCTCGGAGACCTCACGAAGCCCCTCCGCGCCCATCGTCCTGATATACGCCCACGCGCGCAAAAGGACGCCGAAGTTCCCGCCGAACGCCTGCAAACGCCCGATGGACAAGGGCCTGTCGTAATCGAGGAAATATCTGCCGCCCTCTATTTCGACGGTAGGCGTGGGAAGATAAGGCGCTAATAGCGCCTTCACGCCCACAGGCCCCGCGCCGGGCCCGCCGCCGCCGTGCGGCGTGGAAAAGGTCTTGTGGAGATTGAAGTGCACGACGTCGAACCCCATGTCTCCGGGCCGCACCAGGCCGACGAGCGCGTTTAGGTTCGCGCCGTCCATGTACATCAGCCCGCCCGCGTCGTGGATTATGCCGGAAATTTCAAGGATGTCCTTCTCGAATAATCCCAGCGTATTCGGCACCGTGAGCATGAAGCCCGCCGTATCCGGCCCGGCAACCTCCCGCAGGTGTGCGGTGTCCACAAGCCCTTCCGGAGTGGACTTCACCTCGACTACGCTGAAACCGGCAAGCCGCGCGGACGCGGGGTTTGTGCCGTGCGCGGAATCCGGGATTATCACCTTGTCGCGCGCACCGGCGCCGCCGCCCGCCTCGTGGTATGCGCGCACCATAAGCATGCCCGCAAGCTCGCCCTGCGCGCCCGCCGCCGGCTGAAGCGATACCCTGTCCATCCCGCCAATCTCGCAGAGCATCCGCTCCAGCTCGCGCATAAGCTTAAGCGCGCCCTGGGAATTTTCCACGGGCTGCAACGGGTGTATCAGGTCGAAACCCGGTATTCCCGCCGCCTCTTCGTTTACCTTCGGGTTATACTTCATCGTGCAGGAGCCGAGCGGGTAGAAGCTGCCGTCAACGCTGAAGTTTTCCCGCGAGAGGTTTATGAAATGCCGCACAACTTCCGGCTCGGAAAGCTCCGGGAGCATGGGCGGGGCGCCGCGGATAAACTCAGGCGGGACAAGCTCGTTAAGCGGGCGAACAGGCACGTCCGCATCCGGCAGGGAATATCCACGCCTTCCCGGAGAACTTTTCTCGAAAATCAGCAGGTTATCCAATGCCGTAGTCTCCTGATTTTCATATACTTTATCATCACTCCTTTTTTATAGTCAAATACAGTTTTATTTTTCTTGAAAAATCAGGAGCCGTCTGTTATTCTTTTTGTGATTTTTGTTACAGAAGCGCAGGTTATAATTAACCGGGGGGCGAATTTTTAAGGGAGGTGGATATGAGAAAGGTTTTATTATCGTTGATAGCGGTATTTTTTGTTTGCGGCATGGCGGCTTCCGCGTTTGCCATGGGTTCGCAGGGCACGCTCAAGGCTGTGAACGCGGCAAAGGGCACGGTTGTCTTCTGCCCGAAAAACACCAATAAAAACATAACGCTAAAAGCCACCGCAGCGATGATGAAGGGTTTCAAGCCTGGCGACCACGTCATCCTCACCTACGGGAACGGCACCGTGAAGATGGTCCGCAGGATGATTACGAAAGTCCCCGTCGGCTGCTAAGACGGCAAAAATATTCATAAAAAGGCCGGCGCGCTGTATTCCTCCCCCCCGACAGACGCCGGCTTTTTTTTGCCCCGAAACCGCGCTGGCCCGGCGCACACTTTTTGCCCAAAATAGCGCCGTCCCCGCACCCCGTTTTTGGCCAGAAATTGCCCCAAAACGGCCCGTTTTCGAGCCGCTTTCGATGCCGCCCGAAAAACTCTATTTTAACTTATTTTTTCTTTAATAATCAGTTTGTTGTGTAGTTAATCCGGAATAACCACTAACAATGAATTTCGCCTACCGATGAGGATTGCTCAATGGCGTTCAGGTCGAAGTATTAGTAAATAGCATCGCCATTCATCCCCCTCTTAAGATAAGAGGGGGAACGAGGGGGCGTTATGACAACCGTGGATGGCGGCGAACCCTCTCCCGGCCTTAGGCCACCCTCTCCCATGAAAGGGAGAGGGGTAAACTCTTACCCTCCCCCGCCGCTGGAGGAGGGGGAACCGGCTCCCGCCGGTGGGAGAGGGCTGACTTTCGGGCGCAAGTGAACTCGCGCCCCTACGATGAGCAGCAGTGGCAGGGATGACTGGCGTAGAGGCGGAGCGAACCATTGCCCGGCGCGGAGCCTGACCTGGGCCAGGCATAAATCCGCGCGGGAGGTGGTGAGTCCTGTGAGTATTACTTCCCGGTGTCGTGGATGACTTTCGGGGCGGAGGATTTTACTTTGTGAGCCGCGCCCGCGGAAGCTGCTCCGGCGGATGGCGGCTTGCCGAAACCGGCAGCCCTGAACTTCTTCGCCAGGCCGGTATTTTTCGGGTCGATCTCAAGGGATTTATTCCACTCTTTCCTTGCCGCGCCCTTCCTGCCCGCCTTGAAATACACGTCTCCCAGGTGCTCGCGGAGCACGGCGTCGTCCGGCGTGGCGTCCACGGCCTTTTTGCACCACTTCTCCGCCTGCGGCATCTTGCCCTGTTTGTAATACACCCAGCCGAGGCTGTCGAGATAGAAGCCGTTGTCCGGCCTTAAGTTTACCGCCTTGCGTGCAAGCTTCAGCGCCTCGCCGAGGTTTATTCCCTTATCCGCGAAGCTGTATGCGAGGTAGTTCAGCGCCTCGGAGTTGTGCGGGTTTATGGAGACGGCCTTTTTTATCATGGAGACCATCTTGTCCCATTCTTTCAGCTTGTCGTATGTGACGCCGAGATTGAAATACACCTCGTCGTTGCCGGATTCCAGCTTCAGGGCCTTTTCGAGGTATGGGAGCGCCTGTTTGGGCTTGTTCGCGGAATCGAGCGTTATGCCGGTATAGAGATACAGCTCGTAGCGTCCGGGGTTTTCCTTCATGGCGGCACCGAGGTATTTCATGGCCGGCTTCAGGCCGCCGATTTTTTCCTTCAGGTAGGCGAGGTGCATTATCGAGTCTATGTCCTTCGGGTTCTTCTTAAGCACCTGCTTGTACTGCGCGGCGGCTTTTTTATACTTGCCCTGTTCTTCGTAGACCTGGGCGATAAAGAACCTCGGCTTCGGGTCGTTCGGGCGCCTCGCGGCCAGGAGCTCGAACTGCTCGATCGCCTTTTTGTAGTTCTTCTGCTCGATGTATATGTACGCCATGTTGGTTATGGCGTCGGAGTTGCCGGGATTTGTCTTGAGCAGGTTCTTGTACTGCTCGATGGCGTTCTTGTATGACTTGTTGTGTATGTACAGCTGCGCGAGGCGCGTCCGGACTTCCTGGTTGTCCGGGTCATGCTTCAGTATCTTCTCGTATTCCTTCCGGGCCGAGGCCGTATCTCCCTTTATCTCGTCCACTACGGCTATGCTCGTGAGGGCCGCCTCCATGCCCGGCTTCAGGAACGCAGCCTTTTTGAACGCGGCTATGGCATTGTCGTATTCCTTCGCGTTTGAATAGATCCTGCCCATGTAGAAGTATGCCATTGCCGAGGCCGGCTTCACCTTCACGAGGGCTTCGAGCGTGGCGATGGCCTTGCCGGTTTTTCCCTCGGTAGCGTAGATAATGGCAATGTAGACGTACGGGTCTTCCTTTTTCGGGTTCACGGCCAAGGCCTTTTTATATTGAGCCAGGGCATTGGCGTTATCTCCGGAAGAGGAATAGAGCGCGCCGAGGAAGAGGTATGCGGGCTGGTATCCGGGGTCTTTCCGCGCGGCCTTTTGGGCGTCCGTCCGGGCCTCGGAAAGCCTGCCGAGCTTCATGAGCGTCTTGGCCATTGCGACATAAAGCGGGGCGGAGTCCGGGTCGTACGTCAGGGCCGCCTCATACTCGTTCAGGGCCGTCTCGTAATCCCCTTTTCCGTCGGCCGTGTAGCCGTTAAGGAAGTGCAGGTAGGCCTCGCCTATGTGCGCGGGGAGCGGCCTTTCCTTTTTGGCGGCGTTTGTGTTTTCCGGGGAGTTCCTTACGGAGGAGTTTACCGCCGCGCAGGACGTGAGGACAAAAAGCGCGAGCGGGACAACGACGGCCTTTAATACTCTGTTCGCATACATCTCTCTTAAAACCTTCTTTCCTGCCGCCGCCTCGCCAGGCTTTCGGCAATATCCAGTTCTTCCGGGGTGTTCACATTGACGAAGGAGAGAAGCCCGGGGTCGTAACGCTTCAGTTCCTCCTCGTATACGTAAAGGACGTCCAGGTCATTAAAGAGCCTGTGAAGCCCAAGCCTGCCGCCCTTGAGCGCATCCCGCATCCGCGCGAGCGCCGTCTTTGAATATACCGTGAAAAGCGGCTCCTTGTATCCGCCTGTCACCGGGACGACCGCGTCATGCCCAAGCCCAAGCTCCGCCAGCCTTAGGGCCAGCTTCCCGGATATAAACGGCATGTCGCAGGCGACGGCAAGAATATGGCCGTTTACCGCCGCCTTAAGCCCGGTGTAGATGCCGACTAGCGGGACACTCAGCCGCGAGAACTCAGGGTCGTCCGGCAGGGTCTTGAACCCCAGCGCTTCGTAAGGGGCCGGGTCTTTGGCTATTACAAGAAGCTCGTCGAAAACTCCCGCCCCGGCCTCACCGTTTGCGCCCGCGCCCTTCTTCGGCCCGCCGCCCAGGAGGACCGCCGCCTGCCGCTCGATTATCGGGACACCGCCGATTTTTATAAAGGCCTTCGGGCGGTTCATGCGGCGGTTTTCACCGCCCGCGAGTATCACGGCGCTAACGGCGACAGGGCTTTCAGGCACAGCTTAAATTTAACAGGAAATCGCGCGGAAAGTCAATAAAATACGGATGTCGGCGGCGGGCCGGTTCGAGGAGACGGGAATGTCCGGCCACGCTCGGTCCCTGGAGGAAACAGGGCCGGCTGCTTATCGGCAAATAGCTTGACAATCGCGGTTCTTTTGCCGGATAATTCAAAAAAGGGCAAAACACCATGATTCGCTTTCAACTTCTTTGCCTGTCAGCCGCGCCATACAGGCCAGGCGCGCCTCTTGCTAACTCCATGCCGTCTCCCGGAGATACTTTTGTCGGCAAAAGAGGCGTTTGCGCTCCGGGGAAATAAAAAGGAATCGAATGTCCAGGGGAAAAACCTTTTTCGCGTGTCAGGCGTGCGGGTCGATTGCGCCGAAGTGGATGGGGAAGTGTCCTGAGTGCGGCGGATGGAACACGATGGTCGAGGAGCGTGAAGCCCCGCCCGAACGCGGCGCCGCGGCGCAGTATATCGACTCCGCCAAGGGCCGCCCGACGCCGATTGCCGAGATAAAAAGCGAAGGCGAACACAGGGACATCATCGGCATCGGAGAGCTCGACCGCGTGCTTGGCGGCGGCATCGTGAAAGGCTCGGCCGTGCTTGTCGGCGGAGACCCCGGCATCGGCAAATCCACTTTGATGCTCCAGGCGATGGACGAGCTCGGGCGCCGCGGCAAGCGCGTCCTGTATGTCTCCGGAGAAGAGTCCGCGCGTCAGATAAAGCTCCGCGGAGAGCGGCTCGGCGCCGGCTCGGACGGCCTGTACGTCCTTGCGGAAAACCAGCTTGAGGACATCCTACGGCACGCGGCGGACGTGAAGCCGGACGCCTTCGTCGTCGATTCCGTCCAGACGCTCTACACGGCAAGCATTTCCTCCGCGCCGGGGAGCATATCGCAGGTGCGCGAGGGCGCCGGGCAATTGGTCGCGTTCGCAAAGAAGACCGGGACGCCCGTGTTCATCGTCGGGCACGTGACGAAGGACGGCTCCATCGCCGGGCCGAGGGTCCTGGAGCACATGGTGGACACGGTGCTGTATTTTGAGGGCGACCGGGGGCACGCCTTCAGGATCCTGCGCGCGGTAAAAAACCGCTTCGGTTCTACAAACGAGATAGGCGTTTTCGAGATGAAGGGCGCGGGGCTTAAGGAAGTAAAGAACCCGTCGGAGATTTTCCTTGCCGAGCGGCGCGCCGACGTGACAGGCTCCGTCGCGGTATCGACCGTCGAGGGGACGCGCCCCATCATGGCGGAGCTTCAGGCGCTTGTTACGCCGACGACGTTCGGGAACCCGCGCCGCACGGCCATCGGAGTCGATTTCGGGAGGTTCACGCTCCTGCTCGCCGTGCTGGAGAAGAGGGTCGGGCTTCACCTCATGGGGCAGGACGTGTATGTGAACGTGGTCGGCGGCCTGAAGGTGGACGAGCCGTCCGTAGACCTGGGGCTGATGGCGGCCGCGGCGTCGGCGTTCAAGGACGTGCCGGTCCCGGCGAATGTCGTCGTTATGGGCGAGGTGGGCCTGGGAGGCGAGGTGCGGGCGATTGCGCAGGCGGAGATGCGCGTCCACGAGGCGGCAAAGCTCGGCTTTGCCAGGTGCATCCTGCCGGCTTCCAACCTCTCGAAAATGCACAAGGTGAAGGGCATGGAGCTTGTCGGCGTTTCGCAGGCCGACGAGGCCCTGGAGGCGGTGCTTGGATGAAATATATAGTTTCGCTTATGCTTTGTCTTCTGGTTGTATCGGCGGCCTATGCGGACGGCCGTGGAGAGCTGAGGCTGACCGGCGCCGTGAGGCGCGCGATGGCCTCCGGCGGCGAGAAACGGGTATGGGCGCTGGTTCTCGATTTCGAGACGGCCCTTGACGGGAAGATATTCAAGGTGATAGAGCTCGACCCCGGCAACAAGGACATTAACAAGTATAAGGACCGGCATGTCGAGATAACCGGGACATTGACCAGGAAGACCGTCGCCGGGCGCGGAGGGTATACCGTGCTGACGGTCAAGTCGATAAGAAAGGCCGAATAGTTAATGCGCTCCGGCGGGGGCGCTTCCCTTTGCGCGCTTGAGTATGAAAAGAAACGGGATGACGGAGGCGAACGCGATGCAGAGGATGAAGAAGATGCGGTTATACGCCAGCATCGCCGCCTGGCTCTGGACCTCCGCGTAGAGCATTGCCAGCGCCCTGCTTTTCGCAACCGTTGGGGCCATCCCCTTCGCCGCCAGCCCCGAGCTTATCTTTGAGAACCTCTCCTGGAAAACCGGGTTGTAGGGGTTGATGTTGGCCGCCAGCACGTTCTGGTAGAACTGCGAATATCTCTGGAGCATCGTGGCCGCCATCGATATGCCCACGCCGCCTCCCATGTTGCGGAGCAGGTTGTAAAGCCCCGTGGCGTTTCCCATCTCTTCTTTCGGTATTGTCCCGAATGTCAGGGTTGTAAGCGGCACGAATATCATGGCAAGCCCGACGCCGAGGATTACGCGCGGCCAGACGAACGTCCAGTAGGACGCCTGGAGCGTAAAGCGGCTCATCAGGTAAAGCGCGACGGAGCCGAGTACAAGCCCGAAAAAGGCAATCTTCCGCCCGTCGTATTTCTTGAGAGAAACGCCCACCATGGGCATTGTGACGAGTGTCGCCATGCCTCCGGGAGCGAGCACCATCCCCGCCAGAGTCGCGTCGTATCCCATGAGCGTCTGAAGCATCAGGGCTATCATGGTGATTGCGCCGTAAAGCGAAAACCCGAACGTGAATATCAGGAAATTCCCGGCGGAGAAAGACTTGTCCTTGAAAAGCCTCAGATGGACTATGGGGTTTTCTTGGTGGAGCTCGTAGTATATCAGGCTTACGAGCGCGAAAGCCGCAATGCCTGTCATAATCACTATGAACGGGGAGCCGAACCAGTCGTCTCTCTGGCCCTTGTCCAGCACGACCTGGATCGCTCCCATGCTGGCGACGAGAAGCCCCAGGCCGATGTAGTCTATGCTGCGGATTTTCTTTTTTATGTACGGCGGGTCGAACACGAAATATTTAACCATTATGACGGCTATCACGCCGGTCGGTATGTTTATGTAGAAAATCCAGCGCCAGCTGATATTGTCCGTAATCCAGCCGCCGAGCGCCGGGCCGATTATCGGGCCGAACATGGCGCCCACGCCGAATACCGCCATTGCGGTGCCGTGTTCCTCTTTCGGGAACGTCTCGAGGAGTATCGCCTGGCTCATGGGCTGAAGAGCGCCTCCGGCGGCGCCCTGGAGCACGCGGAAGAATATCATCATGCCGAGGTTCGGCGCGGAGCCGCAGAGGAAGGACGCGATGGTGAAGAGAGTGATGCATGAAATAAGGAAACGCTTCCTCCCGAATAGGCCGCCAAGCCAGCCGGTCATGGGGAGCACGACGGCGTTGCTGACAAGGTAGCTTGTAAGCACCCACGTCACTTCGTCCGCCCCCGCGCTGAAGCTGCCCTGCATGTGCGGCAGGGCGACGTTCGCGACGGAGGTGTCTATAATCTCCATCATGGTCGGCAGCATGACGGAGATCGTCACGAGCCACTTGTTTACCGTTATCTGCTCAGGCATATCGAAGAAGCTTCATTCCTTTCATCCCCCTCCTGGGTTAAGAGGGGGACAGGATGGGGCGTTACTATAATCTTTCCCAACTCCCCCAACTCCTACTCTTATCTTAATAAAGGGGGAAGAAGGTCAAATTACGTTCCTGAGGACATTCCAGAAGTTCTCTCCGGTATGTATCGTCGGCACGACGCTCATGCCCACGCGCAGGAGGCGGTTCGGGTCGCTCGTCTGGTCGATAATTATCTTCACAGGTATCCTCTGGACGATTTTCACGTAGTTTCCCGTGGCGTTCTCGGGCGGAAGGAGCGAGAAGGCCGCCCCGGTGCCGGCCATTATGCTGTTTATCCTGCCCCTGAATTTCATGTTCGGATATGCGTCCACGGTAAACTCCACCGGCTGGCCGGGACGGACGTAAGTGAGCTGGCTCTCCTTGTAGTTCGCCGTAACCCAGGTGTCGCCAAGCTCGACAACGGCCATGAGCGGCTGGCCCGCCTGGATATTGTCCCCCGGCTCGATGGTTTTTTTCGTGACATAGCCGTCGGCGGGAGAGAATACGGTGGTGTATTTGAGGTTCAGCCTCGCCCGCGCGAGCATGGCCGCCTTCTGCGCGATCTTGGCCCCGGCGCCGCCGGGAACAAGGAAACCCGCGTTCGCCTCGGCCTTCTTCCTGGCGTCCTGGGCGTCCTTCAGGGCGGATGCCGCGACTCTTTTGCCGGTCCTCAGGGTATCGAGGTTCTGCCTTGCGATGATACCTTTCTTGAACAACAGTTCCCCGCGCGCAAGGTTCTTTTCCGCGAGGTCGAGACGCGACCTCGCCAGGGCGACAGCCGCCTTTGCGGAACCCACGCTTGCGACGTCGCCATGCGTCTCGTTCCTTGCGATGTCGAGAGCCGCCGCCGCGTTTTCGACGGCAGTAAGGTAATCGGCGCGGTCGAGCTCCACGAGGACGGTTCCTTTTTTCACCGGCTGGTTTTCGTGAACCGTCACGTCTTTTACATGCCCCGGCACGCGTGCGGAGATTTCGTATATGTGCGCGTTGATGAACGCATCGTCCGTGGAGACGTCGATTTTCGACATTGCGTATACCCTGATTCCTACTATGGCCCCGATGGCAATCAGGGCTATAAGGATGAAAGCCGCGCGTCTTTTCTTGTTGTTTTTCTTTTCTTTTTTGCCGACATCGGCCTTTGGCTCTCTCACGGTTTCGGCCCTTTCTTCCTCGGACATTGCAATTCCTCCGTTAACGCCTGATCTTCAAAAGAATGTTTTTCAGGTTCCGTATTTCACGTTCGCTTAATCTGGATGTAAATGCCTTCGTAACCTCTTCCGCGATGGAGCAAAGCTCGCCCTTGACAGACCTGCCCTTTTCTGTCAGGCAGATGCGCCAGGTGCGCCGGTCGGAGGCGTCTTTCAGCCGCCTTACCAGGCCCTCCTTCTCCAGCCTGTCCACAAGCCCGACCATCGTCGCGCGGTCTATCTGGCTCTTCTCGGAGATTTCCGCCTGGGACAGGCCGTCCTCCTTCCAGAGGAACGCCAGGAGCGAGAACTGCGGCGGCGTAATGCCGTAGCCCTGGAGCCGGTCCCGGAAAATGGCGTAGCCCCTCCGGTATGCCTTGGCGAGCAGGAAACCGACGGTCTCTTCTATGTCGTATTCAGCGGTTTTGTCCATGTGCCGTATTTTATTTAAAAGCTGATAGTTTGTATACAAATTATATCAGGGGCGGATGAATAATGACAAGCGAAATCTCATAACTCCCATCCCCCCTTAATCTTAAGAGAGGGATTACAGGGGCGTTACTTCCTTTTGGATTCCAGCATGTGCTGCACCGTAGGGAACTGTTCCGCGTTCGTGTGCGGGAGGAAGAGGGATGAGACGTATTCGTCCATGAACGAGCGGGATACGGAAAGCTCAAGATATGTCATCTTCCGCGCTATGTCTTCCGCGTCCTTCCGCATAGCCCTGGAGAGGAGCGCCATGTAAGCGCCCATTATGGAGGTGTTGCCCAGGAACTCGAACTTCGACACTGGCAGGTCCGGCAGGAGTCCGATGGTTATGGCGCGTTCCACGTCGAGGTAGTTTCCGAACCCGCCCGCGATGTATACCTTGTCCACGTCGGAGAAGGCATAGCCGACTTCTTTCAGGAGCGTGGAGAAGCCCGCGTATATCGCGCCCTTCGTGCGGACGATGTTGTTTATGTCCGGCTCGGTGAGCGAAATGTCCCTGCCGGAGCCGGATTCCCCGGCCCGCACCAGGACGAACTCCGGGCCGTCCTCGCCGACACGCGCCCTGTCGCTCTTCGTGTCCATGTTAATCCTGCCGCGCAGGTCGATTACGCCCGTGAGGAACATCTCCGCGACGGCGTCGATCATCCCGGAGCCGCAGATGCCTATCGGCGCGCAGCTGCCGAGCGGCGGGCAGTTCCCTATGACGGCGATCTTCACGTCGAACGTCTCGGGGTCTATCGATACCTTTTCGATGGCCCCTTCCATAGCGCGCATTCCGAACTTCACGCCTCCGCCCTCGAACGCCGGCCCCGCGGAGCACGCGGCCGTGACCATCCAGTCCGAATTGCCCAGGACGATCTCGCCGTTCGTGCCGATGTCTATGAAAAGCGTAAGTCCCGGCCGCTTGTAGAGCTTCGAGGCGAGTATGCCGGAGGTGATGTCGCCGCCGACATACGAGGCGACGCACGGCATGGCGTATATCACGCCGAAATCGTTTATCTCCAGTCCCAGGGCCCGCGCGCGCATAAGCGGAAAGAATGTCGCCGTGGGGATATACGGCTCCTCGCGGATGTGGGAGGGGTCGATGCCGTAGAAAAGGTGCGTCATCGTCGTGTTGCCGGAGACTATGATGGTGTCGATGCCCTCCGGGTCTATCCCCTTCCTCCTTGTCATCGCCGTGAGCATGTCGTTAACCGCGCCGACGGCAAGCCTCTGGAGCTCGTCCAGGCCGTTCTTCTCCGAGGCGTATACCATCCGGGATATTACGTCCTCGCCGCAGCGAACCTGAGGGTTGTACGTCGAGGCGATGTCGAGTATCTTCCCGGTGGAAATATCGACAAGGTAGACGACGATTGATGTCGTGCCGATGTCCACCGCTGCGCCGTGCCTGGGCTTTACGGTGTCTCCCGGCTGGACGTCCATTATCTCGATGACGTTGCCGACGCTCAGGAGCGTGAGCGTAACGGCCCAGCCGCGGGCGCGCAGCGCCCCGGCCATTTTTCTCAGGATATGGAGGTTGAACCTTATCTCCTGGGCCTCGTATCCGCGTTTTGCAAGCTCCCGTTTTATCCTTTCGGCATCCGAGATATTGTCGTCGAGGTCGGGCGGCGGGAGCTTCAGGAATATCTTTCGCGTTACCGGTTTGAACTCCCCGCCGCAGACGCTGCTGATTGTCTTCTGGAGATCGTCAAGCCTGGACCCCTGGGCGATTTTGCCGCCGCGCCGCATCTGCGAGGAGAGGGGGATCTCCACGACAATGTCGGTCTCCGGGAAGCTCTGGCAGGCCAGGCGCACTCCCTGCGAGAGTTCTTTTTCGGTCAAGAAGCCGCTCTCCTTTGAGGCTGCGTTTCCCTCCCTCAGGATTATCCGGCACTTGCCGCAGTTGCCCTTCCCCCCGCAGGTGGCGTTGATGTGTATGCCGTGGGAACCGGCGGCCCGGAGTATGGACTGGCCGTCTCTCGCATCCACTGTCCTGCCGCCCGGATAAAAAGTTATCTTGCGCATAGCCGTAAATCTTACACTGAAAAAAAGCCCGGCGTCAAGAGTAATAGATTGACATCCGGGCGAGTTTCGGCTAAAAAAAAGTCATGTGGACCATTCTTATCCTGGCTGTCCTGGCATTGAGCATCGTCCTGTCCTGCATGTTCATAATCTACGAACACCAGAGTCCGGCGGCTACGATGGCATGGCTCCTGGCGATGATACTGCTCCCGTTCATCGGCCTTGGCGCATATTTCGTCTTCGGAAGAAGAAAGGTAAAAATGCGCATCCGGCTCCTCCAGGCCATCCGGAACGCATTCGGGGACGTCCGCCAGAAGCTCGAGTTCGACAAGACGTTAAACAGGTCTCTTGCCGCGATTGTCCGTCGGCACAGGGACCTTATGCGCCTCGCTTACAGCTTCCCCGGCCCCCCTCCGACAACCGGGAATATAGCCCTGGTGCAGAAAGACGCCGAGGAGTCCTATCCCGACATGTTCGAGGCCATAGCGGGCGCCAAAAGCTACATACACGCGATGTATTATATCCTTAAACCGGACGGGACGGGCACAAGGCTCAGGGACATTTTAACCGAGCGGGCAAGGGCGGGGGCGGAAGTCCGGCTGATGTACGACGACATAGGCTCCTGGTCGACGAAGCTCAAGTTCTTCGAGCCGCTTATAAAGGCGGGGGGGCAGGTCAGGGAATACAGGCCGGGATATTTCTCCCGCTTCCGGGGCGCCTACGCGAACTTCCGGAACCACCGGAAGATACTCGTCGTGGACGGCAGGACGGCATACACCGGCGGGATAAACATCGGGGACGAATACCTCGGCAAGGACAGGGAATTCGGCTATTGGCGGGACACGAACATAAAGCTCACGGGCCCAGCGGCAAACCACCTCCAGCTGATATTCGCCGAGGACTGGTTCTATGTCACGGGCGAGATGCTCGGGGCGAAATACCTCGCGGAGGGCTGGCCGGAGGACGCTGCGGGCGAGATTGTCCAGGTTGTGCCGAGCGGGCCGGACAGGCAGATAGACCAGGTGGCGAAGCTCTATTTCACGGCCATTACGTCGGCCCAGAAGAGGCTTTGCATCACGACTCCGTATTTCATTCCGGACGAGTCCGTGCAGACGGCGCTTATAACCGCCGCGCTCAGGGGCGTGGACGTGCGGCTGCTGATTCCAAGGAAGTTCGACAGGGGCATAATAAAATACGCAAGCCAGGCGTATTTCAAGGAGCTGCTCGAGGTCGGATGCAGGATATACCAATATAAAAAGGGATTTATACATTCCAAGACCATGAGCGTGGACGGGGAACTGGGCATCGTGGGCACGGCGAACATGGACATCAGGAGCTTCCGGCTGAACTTCGAGGTCTGCGCCGTCTGCTACTCAAAGGCCGTCGCGGAGAACCTCGAAAGGCATTTCTACGAAGACCTGGAAGACTCGATGGAACTCGACATAAAACGCTTCCGGAAACGCCGCAGGAGAGACAGGTTCCTTGAGAACATGGCAAGACTGACGAGCGCGGTGCTATGACGCCTTGTCCATCATCTCCAGCAGCTCTTCCGTCTTCCGCTCCATCAGTTCCCTGTCCCCCCGCGCCTCGACGTTCAGCCGCACGAGCGGCTCTGTGTTGGACATGCGGAGGTTGAAGCGCCAGTCCGGATACTCGATGCTTACGCCGTCGGTGCGGTCGATGGAAACTGCGCCGGGGGAGTAACGCTCTTCCACTTTCATTATCGCCGCCGCAGGGTCTGAAATCTCCCTGTTTATCTCGCCGCTAACAGGGTAAAGCCTCTCGCGCTCCTCGACAAGCTCGGAGAGTGTTTTCCCTTTGCGCGCCATGACGGAAAGGACGAGGAGCCACGGGATCATCCCGCTGTCGCAGTATGAGAACTCGCGGAAGTAGTGATGCGCGGACATCTCGCCGCCGTATACCGCGTTCTCGGCGCGCAGACGCTCCTTCATGAACGCATGTCCCGCCTTGCTCAGCACCGGGATCCCTCCGGCGGCCCGGACTATCTCACGGGTGTTCCATGTCAGGCGCGGGTCGTGGATAATCTTCGCCCCAGGATGCTTTGCCAGCATGGCCTCCGCGAGCAGCCCGACGATATAATATCCCTCGATGAAGTTCCCCTTTTCGTCGAAAAAGAAACAGCGGTCGAAGTCCCCGTCCCAGGCAAGGCCGATGTCCGCGCCGGACTCGACGACGGCCTTTGCCGTCATATCCCGGTTCTCCGGCAGGAGCGGGTTCGGAACGCCGTTCGGGAAATCGCCGTCGGGTTCCGAGAATATCTTCGTGAACCTGAGGGGCAGCCGCCTCTCCAGCATGTCTATCACAGGCCCGGCGCAACCGTTGCCGGGGTTTGCCAGTATCCTGAATTTCGGGAGAGACGACGGTTTTATATATGATAAAAGGTGATTTATGTATGCGTCGGATGTGTCCGCGCCGGTTATCTCTCCGCGCCCGGCCGCCTCGCCGAACCCGCCCCTCGCGGCCAGGGCCTCTATCTCCTTCAGGCCGGTGTCTCCGCTTATGGGTTTCGATTCCTCCCGGACGAACTTTATCCCGTTGTAGCCTTTCGGGTTGTGGCTCGCGGTTATCATTACCCCGCCGGAGGCGCGAAGGCGGGCGGTCGAGAAATATACCTGCTCCGTCCCGCAAAGCCCGATGTCCAGCACGTCCATGCCGGAATCGAGAAGACCTTCGGAGACGGACTTTGCCAGCGCGGGGCTTGACGGCCGCACGTCCCGACCGACGACGACCGCGCCCGGCTTCAGGACTTCCGCCAGCGCCCGGCCTATGTGATATGCGAGAAGCTCGTCCAGTTCTTCCGGGACCTTGCCCCGGACATCGTAGGCTTTAAAGCAGGATAGTTTCATAGGGCAGATTATTCGCTCCTCGGAATGGCGTCTTCCTTCTTCCCCCTCTTGAGTTAAGAGAATGACAGAGGGGAGGGGGCGTTACTTATTTAAATAGATTATCCCGCGCTTGTCAACAATAAGCCTTGAATCTCCTCTTTTTTTTGGTTATTATTTTCTCATGGCTTTTCAAGATGTCCAGAGGCTTAAAAGAAACCGCCAGGAAACCCTGCCGTATCATTTCGCCGCAATAACGTTCATGCCGCTATTTTTCTGGGCCATACGCAACTGGCCGCTGTGGCTCTCTCGCGCATTTTCCTGGATTATAACGGCCATATACTACCCGTTCTTCGTCAACCGGCGGCACAACTACCAGGATAACCTGAAGCACATACTTGGCAAGGACGCTTCGAGATGGAAGTTGTTTACCGCGACCTTCCGCATGTGCGTGAACTACGGCTATTACCTGATAGACCTGTTCCGGTATAACCACCGCCGGGAGAGCGAGCTCTCGGAAATCCTTTCCCATGCCGAAGGGTATGATAATCTCAAGGACGTCATCGCCAGGGGCAAGGGCGCGATTCTCCTTACCGCACACCTGGGGAACTGGGAGATGGGCGGCATAGTGCTCTCCAAGCTCGGCCATCCGGTCAACATAGTCTATTTCCCGGACGGGCACGAGGAGATAGAGCGGGAGAGGACGAGGAAGCGCATGATGCGCGGCGTGAAGGAGATACGGCTGGACCCGGACAAGATCTCGCCGCTCGAGATGCTCCGGGTGCTCCAGAAGGGCGAGCTTGTCGCCATGCAGGGGGACAAGCTGTTCCACGACAGCGGAGTCAAAACCAAGTTCTTCGACGCCGAGGCATATTTCCCGCGCGGGCCGATCCTGCTCTCGATGCTCTCCGGCGCGCCGATACTGCCGTCTTTCATCCTCCTTGACAAGGACGCCCGCTACAGGATAATCGTCGAGGAGCCGATTTACGCAAAGACCACCGGGGACAGGGAAAAGGACGTGCGGGAGAACCTGGAGAAGGTCGTGGCGGTATTCGAGAAATATATCGGGCGGTATTACGACCAGTGGTACTGCTTCACGAGGTTCTGGAAATGAAAATTAAATTGATCTACCCCGAATGGGGCAACTTCCCTTTGAAATACCGGCGGTACATCCACACGCTCGGGATGATAACCGTCGCCGCGCTTACGCCGCCGGAGATTGAGCTTTCCTTCACGGACGAGCGCATCGAGCCTGTCGATTTCGACGAGCCTGCGGACATGGTGGCGATCTCCGCCATGACATGCCAGGCAAAACGCGCGTACGACATAGCCGACCGCTTCCGGGCGAAGAACATCCCCGTCGTCCTGGGAGGGCTTCACCCATCGCTTATGCCGGAGGAATCGGCCCTTCATGCCGACGCGGTGGTTGTCGGCGAGGCGGAAGGGACGTGGGAGGGTCTTGTAAAAGATTTTATAAGCGGCTCCATGAAGAAGTTTTATAAATGCATCGAGCGGCCCCAGATGGAGAACGTCTCCTGGCCCCGGCGGGACCTTCTTTCGGGAAAGGGATATATCCCGATGCAGTCCATGCAGGTATCGCGCGGATGCCCGGTGAACTGCGAGTTCTGCTCCGTCCCCGGCCTATTCGGGACGTCCTATCGCGGCAGGCCGATAAAGGAGGCCCTTGCCGAGCTCGAGAAGATGGGTGAATATATCTTCTTCGTGGACGACAACTTCCACCTCGCAAAGCGCAGGAGCTACGAGCTTTTTGACGGCATGGCGGGTATGGGAAAGAAATGGACGGGCCTTGCCCCGCTTGCCGCCGCGCAGGACGGGGAATATGTGGGAAGGCTCGTGAAGTCCGGCTGCTGGCTCCTGTATGTGGACGTCGGCCCGTGGATGTCGGCCTCTTTCGGAGAGAAGCGCGCTGGTTTTACCACCGCCGGGAAGCACCTGGAGAACATCAAGCGTTTCCATGACGCCGGGATAAAGCTTATCGCCTCGTTCGTTTTCGGATACGATTACGACGACAAGGGCGTATTCGACAGGACGGTGGAGTTCGCAAAAAAGACCGGGATAGAGGAGTGCGAATTCCTGATACTCACGCCGTATCCGAAGACGCGCCTGCACGAAAAGCTCGAAGCCGAGGGACGGATTATCGACCGCGACCTCTCCCGTTATACCACCACGAACGTCGTCTACAGGCCGGCCCTTATGACGCCTGATGAGCTTTATGAGGGCTATATCCGGGCGTGGAAGGAGTTCTATTCGAAAGACGTCATCGAAGAGACGGACGGGGGGCTGGTCGTGAAGACGATGTCGCAGTTCCCGATAGACCCCGGCGTTTTCGACCGCATGATAGACGAGCGTTACAGCCCGGAGGACAGGTGGGTGGAAAGCTTCGTTCGGCAGGGAAGGCTGAAGAAATAAAAGTGGAGAGGGCATTCTATGCGAAAAATATTATTCAAAATAACGCCAAGGCGGCTATAGTTCTATTTTGCGTTCAAGATATTTTTTCTGCGAGACAGCCCTCTACCCGCGCCGCCCCGCCGCCATCGCTTGAGATATACCCACGCGTTGAACGCGCACAGGGCGGCGGTCAGAAGGAATATCGCCCAGTCAGGCAGGTCGATGTAGATTATTTTATCCATGTAATGGGTGATAAACGAGCCTGCGTATGCCCCGGATGGCGAATATTTGTATTCGAGCCAGGTCTCAAGGCGGGTTAGGGGACAGTAGAAATCGAAGAGATTTACGATGAAGGCGTATCCCAGGCCCAGGATATGGATGATTCTTACGGCCTTGTGCCGCACGCCCCAGTATGCCCCGGATATTAAGAACAGTATCCAGAGCAGATGAATAAATACAACGAAATCGGCGGAATAGACGTAGATTTTCATAAGGCCATTATATCACGGACAATAAAAACTCCTCTTTAAAAACCTTTCTTTTTCGGATATAATCCCGCCCATGAAATATTTCCTCCTGACCGCGCTAAGGAACCTATGGGAGAGCAGGATAACGAGCTTTTTCACCGCTGTTACGCTGGCGGTGGCATTCGGCTTCCTTGGCGCGTATCTTATTGTTTTTCTTAATCTTGAAGGCGCCTTTTCCGCCGCAAACGAGAAGTTTCCCTTGACCGTGTACCTCAAGGACGGCGTTACTGCGGCGCAGATGGACGCCATAAAAAGCCGCCTCGGTTCCTACCCGCTCGTGGCTTCGGTTGGTTACACGTCCAAGTCCCAGGCTTTAAAGGATTTTTCCGGGAGCGACCAGGAAGAGGGCGACCTTATAAACAGTATGGGGATGAACCCTCTGCCGGCCTCTTTCGATATTGGCCTCAAGGCGGGGGGCACGCCCGGGAGCGCCGAGGAACTTGTCCAGGGCCTTAAATCCATGCCCGGCGTGGAGGATGTGCAGTACCTCCAGGCGGAGGCCGGGAGGCTCAAAAATCTCTTTAATTCCTTTGAGTTAGTGGGGCTTGGCCTGGGTCTGGCCGTATTGATTGGAGTGGTTTTCATAAGCTACAGCACCCTGAGGCTCGCAGTGCTTCGGCACGCCTCGGAGATAGAGGTTATGAAATTTCTCGGATCTACAAGGCCGTTTATCATGGGGCCGTTCCTTGCCGAAGGGGCGCTCCAGGGGTTCGTCGCGTCGGGAATTTCCGTGGGATTTCTTTATGTTACGGTTCGCTGGGTCGAGACGTCGAAGGCCCTGCCGACCCTGTCGGGCGATGTGCATTTCCTGCCGGCCGGCGTGTGGATCGGGCTTATGTTTGCCGGGACGCTGCTTGGGTTTACGGGCAGTTTTTTCGCTTTCTTCCGAAGCCTCAAAATGTAGCGAAACCGCACCCGCCGCCATAAAAACCGCCCGTTTTCGATACCGGGGGAAATTTACGGTTTTTCTATAAATTTATTTTAATAATCCGTGGGTTGCAGAACCAGTCCGGAACTGCTATTGACAACGGGCTTCGCCGACCGATGAGGATTGCTCACGGGAATCCGGGCGTTTTATGAGTAAAGCCGGGCGCAATGAATTGTGCCGTATAATCACCCCGCCGGAACTCTCTCAGTCCATCCGTTTTATGAGTAAAGCCGGGCGCAATGAATTGTGCCCCTACGATGAGCAGACGGAGCAGGGATGACCTGCGAAGGGTGGATTCTTCGCGGAGCTCAGAATGACAGGCGTGGCGGCGGCAAGGATATTCGGGGCGAGCGCAATTTGGGATGAGGCATCGGCAACTCTCGGCGAAGTGAGCGGCCATGCGGCAAACCTGTCTGACGAACGCAGCGAGGAGTTTTTGCCGCATAGCGAGCAAGCCTGTAGAGATGCCCTGCCGAATCTCGTGGAGCGAGTCCGAACATCCTGACAAAGCCGGGGTATTTGGGATGAGCCGAATATCCTGAAAATTCCTGGATTCCCGCCTTCGCGGGAATGACGGGCTACCTTCATCCCCCTCTTAAGATAAGAGGGGGATCGAGGGGGCGTTATGACAACTGTGGATTCTTCGCGGAGTCTGCCCCGGTGTGAATAAAGCCGGGGCGGGAATGACGGGCGCAAAGGCGGCGGCATTGAGAAATTCGTTGACTATGACTTTCGATTGTGAGTAAATGTTGGCCCATGAATAATACTACCGAGAAAGTCCTCTGCCCCAAGTGCGGCTCCTCCGAGAAGATAATCCCTATCATATACCGGTGTTCGACGGCGGACTATGAGAGATACCGCGAGCTCGAAAAGAAGGGCGAGGCGATACTCGCGGGCTGCGTGCTTTCCGTCGAAGTCCCGAAATGGTTCTGCAAGAAATGCCGCCTGAACATCTGGGAGTCGGATCTGTAAAACGCCTCGTTTTATCATCACGCCTGCATTTAAGGATGAGATGAAGACGGATAAAACCCCGGTTCCCGATAAGGCATTCGGGAGTGACGGGCCTGGCGCGTCTGTGAATGCCCCGGAGCGAAGGATCGGTCTTATGCGCAGCTTTCCGGTCAGAGTTTCCATGGCCCTGCTCTGCCTCTTTATTCTCTCCGCCTGCGCGTCCCCACGGACACGAACAGCGAACACGAACCACGTCCTTTACGACAGAAACGGCATGCCCCTTACGGATACCGGGCCGCCGAAGCCGGTTCCGCCGCCGGGGACGGCGTACCGGGCAATCGCGTCGTGGTACGGGCCGGGGTTCCAGGGCCATCGCACGGCCTCCGGGGATATTTTCGACGAGGACGCCCTGACGTGCGCGCACAGGTCGTACCCGTTCGGCACGAGGCTTGAGATAGAAAACCCGCAGACGGGGAAGGAATGCGTCGTGACGGTAAACGACCGAGGGCCTTTTGTCAAGGGAGTCGATCTGGACATCTCGCGCGGGGCTTCGCGCGCGATAGGGCGGCTTGATACCGGGCCTGTAATCGTCCGGGAGATTGGCAGGGACGCCTCGTATATCAGGCAGGCAAGGATCGGGAACATCTCCGGAAACGGGTTCTATGCCGTGCAGGTGGGAGCCTTCACGGCCCCGGAAAACGCGGAACATCTCAGCAAAGGGCTTAAGCTGGGCTATCGGGACGTGAGTGTGTCGAAGGCCGTGGTCAGGGGTGTGGCATACAGCAGGGTGCGGGTTGGGGAATTCGCAAGGCTTAATCAGGCCCTGGGGCTGGCCGGGCGCCTGGCGCGCGAAGGATATCCGGCATGGGTTGTAAGGGGATATTGACCGGCTTGCGGGTTTAGGGACATGTGTTATATTTATTCATATGAAAAATATCAAATGCGCCAGGAGCGAGGTTGACATGAAGAAGATTTTTATATCGGTATCCGTAATCGGTTTTTTGCTCGTTACGGTCATGTCCGCATATGCCGCGCATGCAAAGCTTGCGCCGAAGGACATGAAATTTATGCATAATGCGGCTATCGGCGGGCTTCTGGAAGTCCGGCTCGGCAAGCTGGCCGAGCGGAAGGCGGAGTCGAAGGACGTAAAGGATTTCGGCGCCCGCATGGCAGCCGAGCACGGGAAGGCGAACGGCGAACTGAGGCGGATTGCAAAGCGGAAGGGCGTAACGCTTCCCGCGAAGCTGGACCCGAAAGACCGGAAAATCGTGTACAGGCTCTCGAAGCTTTCGGGCGCAAGATTCGACAGGGCCTACATCTCGGAGGTTGTGAAGGCCCACAGGCACGACGAGGCTGCGTTCAAATGGGCGGCGCATAACGTTAAGGACGCGGACGTGAAGAACTTTGCGGCGAACACGCTGCCTGTCGTGGAGGACCACCTGAAGATGGCCGAAGACATAGAGCGGACAATGAAAAAATAAGCGCCGCCGCTACTCGATTTTAAAATTATCGAGCCTTCTGCCGAATACGGACAAAAGGCGGTGGAAATCCTCCGCTTCTTCTTTTGTCGCGCTTCCCGCTTCAAGCATTTTGCCGGAATACGATTCTATCGCGGATGCCTCGCGTTTCATGTCCGTGAACTGCTGTCGCAGTCTGCCGCTCATCGTGTTGAACGAATCGGCCAGGCTTCTCAGCTCGTCTCCCGCGCGGAACTCAAAACCGCCGGTCAGGTCTCCCCCGCCGATACTCTCGGCCGCCTTGCCGAGCCTGAATATCGGCCCTGTAAGCCTGTGCGATATAATCAGCACCGCCGCCGTCACCGCCGCCAGGACCAGGAGCAATATCCAGAAGTTGACCTTCAGGAGGGCCGGGACGACAAGGGCCGAGGTGCTGGTTACGCGGATATGACTCATGTAGAAGAGACTCTCAGCCTTCCGGCTTACGGAACGGTAAACGAAAAACCCCGCCGCAGCGAAACAGGCCGCGCCCAGGAGCAGGAACCTTGCGGCGAACCTGGCCTGAAAGCCTTTCTTGATGAAATAGTTCCGTCTCCTCCAGTGTCTTTTGCCGGAAATGTTTTTCATGGGTTTCTCCTATTTTATATGGCAGGCGAGGCATAGGTCCTGATAGCTGTCCGACGCGCCGATTACAAGGGCGTCGCCCTGGCTGCCGTAAGGGTCGTGGCAGGTGCAGCAGCCGATTTTACCGTCGAACAGCTTGAGCCTCTTGTCGAGGTCCTCCACCTGGACATAATCGTCCTTCCCGTCCGATGCCTCCTCGTAGTCCATGCCTATCGGGTGAGACCGGCCTATGTCGGCGTCGGCATGATTGAAGACGCCGATATTCAGTGTGGTTTTCTGCTCCGTATTGCCGCCGTGGCAGTCGAGGCAGGCAAGAGAGAGCGGGTCGATGGCGGAGATATGGTCTATTACGTCGAAATTGGCGAACCCGTGGCCCTTGTCCATAACCGTCCAGTGGAACTGAACGGACGTGCTGTTTTCGTTTACATCCGCCGCGGGCGATCCCATCCGTATCCGGCTGATGCCTTCCGCCGTGTTGTGGCACGAGATGCAGAAGCTCTTGCCGATGACGCCGCGCCTCAGGAAATACGTCCTCCGGCCCGTCAGGGGGTTGATGTATGCCTCATGGATTTCGTGGCAGGTCACGCAGGTTATCCTTCCCCGGGAGTCGAGCGGCATGTCGGGAGGTATGTTCACGCGGTTCGACGGCGCCACGTCCACCTGGTGCGATATTGTTCCCGACATGTCGTGGCAGCGCGCGCACAGGTTGGTGATGGTATCGGTAAAGCGGAGCGGCTCGCCGCTGCCTTCCGCGGGGAGCGTGAAATGGCACGAGAAGCAATCGGACTGGCTGAAGGCGTGCGGGTTCGGATTGCCGCCGTATTGCGCGGCGAAGGCGGCGGCCGCAACGGAGGCCGCCAGGATTGCGAGCAGATATGTCAGGCGCATTTTTCCCTCTCAGTTTGAAGTCCTTATCAACTCAAGCCTCCTTGAAAGCTCGCCTGCCGCCGCATGTGTTTCGCTTAGAATCGCGCCTTGTTCCGCCCCGGAGGCGTCTTTTAACCTCCGGGCGCAGTCATCGAGCACGGCGTACGCCTCGCGTATGCCGGACACTTTTTCGCGCAGTCCGAGTATCATGGAATTTACCTGGACGGCGAGTTCCCCGGCCTCGTCCTTCTCCCTGAGATTAACCTCGAAAGACAGGTCGCCCCCGGCAACCCGAAGCGCCGTTTTTTCCATCTTCCATAACGGCCCCGCGAGCCTGTGGGACATTAAAAGCTCCAGGACGATTATCCCCATTGCGAAAAGGCTCATGGCGGCGGCCTCGGACAGGCCGATTGCGTAAGGCAGGCTGAACCTCAGTATCCTGATGGTCTGGAGGGCTTCCGGGAATCCGCCGCTTATGTTTTCCTTGAGGAATATGTATATTGCGGCGCTCAAAAACGCGGCTGAGGCCATAATCACAACAGCGGTGTTAAGCGCCGTCTTCGCCTGAAACGCCTTGCCGATATAATTTGATCTCACTCAAGCCCTCCCTCTATGCGGTAAAAAGCTTTAACTCCTTGACACTTAAACTCAAACGTGTTACCTTGCCAGACAGTCGGGGCGCCTGTTGCATTAAGATAAGTTTTATATTTTATAGTTAAGCAATGGAAAATAAATTTGTCAAGCCGGATTATCCCGGCATCGAAGAATTCAGGGAAAAAGCCAGGCTGGGGAACCTGATACCGGTCTACCGCGAGCTGCTCGCGGACATGCTTACCCCGGTCTCGGCGTTCCTCAAAATCGACACCGGGAAATACTCCTTCCTGCTTGAAAGCGTCGAAGGCGGCGAGAAATGGGCCAGGTATTCCTTTCTCGGCGCGAACCCTTCCGTTATAATCCGGACGGAGGGGAAAAGGGGCTTTATAGAAAAAGACGGCGAGACGGAAGAGAGCGAGCTTTCAGGCGACCCGATGGAGTTCCTGAAGCAGGCCATGAGGCATTACCGTCCCGTTCCCGTGGAAGGCCTGCCGAGGTTTTTCGGCGGGGCTGTCGGATATTCCGGTTACGACATTGTAGGTTTCCTTGAGGATACCGGCGCAAGAGAAAAACCCGGCCTCGGCTGCCCGGACATCCTCTTCATGCTGACGGACACGCTGCTCATCTTCGACAATATCGCCCAGAAGATAAAGGTTGTGGCAAACGCGCATATCGACGACGACGGCGTCG
The DNA here is from genome assembly GCA_021784575.1 of Nitrospirota bacterium. GTDB lineage: Bacteria > Nitrospirota > JACRHJ01 > JACRHJ01 > JACRHJ01 > JAKAHE01. The sequence goes on along the minus strand of JAJYHX010000003.1, from coordinate 139,678 downwards.
AGGCGGCGTACGCGAAGGCGGTGGCCAGGATTGACGCCCTCGTCGAGACCCTGAAGGCAAAGCCGCCGAAACGGAAGAAGCCGAAGGCAAGGGTTTCCGGCCGGCTCAAGAGCAACTTCACTAAAGCTAATTTCGAGAAGGCCGTAAGGAAGGCGAAGGAATACATCAGGGCGGGCGACATATTCCAGGTCGTCCTCTCGCAGAGGTTCGAGGAAAGGGCAAGGCTCGACCCGTTCGACGTCTACCGCGCGCTCCGGGTGGTAAATCCCTCGCCCTATATGTTCTACCTGAACTGCGGCGGGTTCGTCCTCTCCGGGTCGTCGCCGGAGGTCATGGTCAGACTGGAAGGCTCGCGCATCGACCTGCGGCCCATCGCCGGGACCAGGAAAAGGGGCGCGAGCGATGAGGAAGACGAATCCCTGATGAAGGATCTCCTTGCCGACCCGAAGGAGTGCGCCGAGCATATAATGCTCGTTGACCTGGGGAGAAACGACGTGGGCAGGGTATCGAAACCGGGCAAGGTCGCCGTGAACGAGCTTATGGTCATCGAGAAATACTCCCACGTCATGCACATAGTCTCTAACATACGGGGCGATCTGGGCAGCGGCATGGACGCATATGACGTAATGAAGGCTTGTTTCCCGGCGGGCACGGTCTCCGGAGCGCCGAAGATACGCGCCATGCAGATAATCGATGACCTTGAGCCGACGAGGCGCGGGCCGTATGCCGGCGCTGTGGGATATTTCAGCTTCACGGGCAACATGGACACCTGCATTACGATAAGGACTTTGCTTTTCAAGGACGGCAAGGTCTACGTGCAGGCCGGCGCCGGGCTGGTCGCGGACTCCGTGCCGGAAACCGAGTATATGGAATCCGTGAACAAGGCCGCCGCGATGATGAAGGCGCTTGAGATGGTGGAGCAGGGATTATAATATGCTTTTGATGATCGACAACTACGACTCATTCACGTATAACCTCGTGCAGTATTTCGGCGAGCTGGGCGAGGAGCTGAAGGTATACAGGAACGACAAGATTACGCTGGACGAGATGGAGCGCCTTAAGCCGGAGGGGATTGTCATATCGCCGGGGCCCTGCACGCCGAAGGAGGCGGGCATTTCCGTAGACGCCATAAAGCGCTTCGCCGGGAAGATTCCAATCCTCGGCGTGTGCCTTGGGCACCAGTCCATAGGCGAGGCGTTCGGCGGGGACGTAGTCCGCGCCGCGAGGCTCATGCACGGCAAGACGTCCATGCTAAGCCACGACGGCAGGACGATATTCAGGGACATCCCGAATCCCTTCGAGGCCACGCGCTACCACTCGCTAATCGTGAAGCGCGAGACGCTCCCGGGTTGCCTCGAGGTCTCGGCATGGACGGACCGGGGCGAGATCATGGCGTTTCGGCACAAGGAATTTTTCGTGGAGGGCGTGCAGTTCCACCCGGAGTCAATACTTACAAAGCCGGGTAAGGATATACTTCGTAACTTCCTGAGGCTGATGAGGGAGAGGTAGAATTTCATAACGCCCTCTCGCTCCCCCTCTTATCTTAAGAGGGGGATGAAGGAAAAATGATTAAAGACGCCATTCTAAAAGTCGTCGAGCGCCGGAACCTCTCGCAGGAAGAGATGGAAGCGGCGATGCGCGAGATAATGGACGGAGATGCCTCGCAGGCGCTCATTGCGTCTTTTATCACCGCGCTCAGGATGAAGGGCGAGACGATAGACGAGATAACCGGCGCGGCGCGCGTCATACGCAGGAAGGCCACCCGAATACCCATCAAGTCGCGCCCCGTGTCAATCGACCACGACGACATAAACCTCGACCTTGAAACGATACTCGACACCTGCGGCACTGGCGGAGACTCTACCGGCACGTTTAATATCTCCACCACGTGCGCGTTTGTCGCGGCGGGCGCGGGGATAAAGGTGGCCAAACACGGGAACCGCGCCGTATCGTCCTGCTGCGGGAGCGCGGACGTCTTAAGCGAACTTGGCGTGAACCTCGATATGACGCCCGAAGAAGTCGGGCGGTGCGTGGACGAGATAGGAATCGGTTTTCTTTACGCCCCGCTTCTGCACTCCGCCATGAAGCACGCGCTCATCCCACGGCGCGAGATAGGCATCAGGACGGTATTCAACCTGCTCGGCCCGCTTTCCAACCCGGCGGGCGCGAACGCGCAGGTAATGGGCGTCTACGAGGCCGACCTGACGGACAAGCTCGCGCACGTGCTCTTGAACCTCGGAACCAGGCGGGCGATGGTCGTACACGGCATGGACGGCCTGGACGAGATAACCGTAACGCGCGAGAGCCGGATTTCGGAGGTTAAGGACGCCGCCGTGCGCACGTATATCCTCGACCCGCGCGATTACGGAATGGATATTTCCTCGGCCGGCGAGCTTCGCGGCGGGGACGCGAAAAAGAACGCGGAGATTGTGCTCGGTGTCCTGAAAGGCGAAAAAGGCCCGAGGCGCGACATAGTTATCCTGAATTCCGGCGCGGCGATTTATATCGGCGGCATGGCGTCGTCGATAAGAGACGGTATGACAAAGGCGGCGGAGTCTATTGATTCCGGCGCGGCGCTGAATAAACTCGAGCGGCTTGCCGCCGGACCGAGCGGTAAGAAAAAAAGCGCATGAAGCAGTCCTCAGGCGCCGGCGCGAGGCGTACAGGTGATACTCCAGAGAATAGTCGCGGACAAGAGGGAAGAGCTTAAGGACGTTAAGGCGCGCCTGCCGTTTGCCGAGATTAAGGCGATGGCGGCGGATGCGCGCCCTGTGATGGATTTCGCCTCCGCGCTGGTTAATCCGGACGCAGTCTCCATAATCGCCGAGGTGAAGAAGGCTTCGCCATCGAAGGGTCTTATCCGCCCGGATTTCGACCCTGTCACCATCGCCCGGATATACGAAGAGAACGGCGCGCGGGCCGTCTCCGTCCTGACCGAGAAGAAATATTTCCGGGGCGACATCGGATACCTCAAGTGGATTTCGGGGAGCGTGGGCATACCGGCGCTGAGGAAGGATTTCATATTCGACGAATACCAGGTCTACGAGGCGCGGGCGAACGGCGCGGACGCATTCCTGCTCATCGCGTCAATCCTTGAGCAGGACCGGATGGAAGACCTCTACCTCCTTGGGAAAGAGCTTGGAATGGAGGCGCTGGCGGAGACGCACGACGAAAACGACCTGGACAAGGTTCTCGACCTGTCTTTCAGGATAATCGGGATAAACAACAGAGACCTCAAAACCTTCGGCGTGGACATAAAAAACACCGAGTATCTTATAGAAGAGATACCTATGGACAGGGTTGTCGTAAGCGAATCCGGGATCTCGACGAGGGATGATTTGAAGTTCCTGAAATCCGTCGGCGCTGATGCGGCGCTCATAGGCGAGGCGCTCATGCGGGAGAGGGATTTCGGGAAAAAGCTGCGCGAGCTGACGAGCCTCCAGGCGGCACTGTAAAAAATTTATCACCCCCCGTGGAAACGAGGGCCCAGAGACTTTTATACGAACAACAAAAGTCGCCGGGTTCCCGCTTTCGCGGGAATGACGACCCAAATACACTAACACGGACAACAACACGGATTTTTATGCGAATCAAGATTTGCGGTATCACAAACATGGAAGACGCGATGGCCGCCGCCGATGCCGGGGCGGACGCGCTGGGATTTGTCTTCTTCGAGAAGAGCCCGCGCTATATTGACCCCGTCAGGGCCGGAGAAATAATAGACGCCCTGCCGCCGTTTATAAGCACGGTCGGCGTGTTTGTCGATGCGGACGAGAACTTCCTGAAGCGCGCCGTCAACGAAAGCGGCGTCGGGATATTGCAGTTCCACGGCTCGGAACCCCCGGATTACTGCGCCTCCTTCGGGATGCCGTATGTGAAGGCCTTCCGTGTAAAGGATATGGAGAGCCTGGGCGCGCTGAAGGAATATAAATACGCGTCGGCGTTTCTGCTGGACGCGTATTCCGCGGAGGAGCCGGGCGGCACGGGTCTGACGTTCGATTGGGACATGGCTGCCGCCGCCGGGCCTTTCGGCCCGATAATCCTTTCCGGCGGCCTTACGGCGGGAAACGTGGCGGAAGCGATACGGAAAGTCAGGCCGTACGCCGTGGACGTTTCCTCCGGCGTCGAGGCGCGCAAGGGAAAGAAGGACGGGGAGTTGATGCGCGGATTTATTTCGGCGGTGAGGATTTCATAACGCACCCCTGACCCATCTCTTATCTTAAGAGAGGGGTGAAGGAAGAAAGAGGTTATACAATGCTGCCAGACAAAAGCGGGCATTTCGGGGCTTACGGCGGGAGGTATGTGCCGGAGACGCTGATGCCCGTGCTGCTCGAACTGGAAAGGGAATATAACAAGGCCAGGAAGGACAGGGCCTTCAGGCGGGAGCTGGACTACTATCTCGCAAATTTCGTCGGAAGGCCGACGCCGCTTTTTTATGCCGCCCGGCTTACGAAAAAGCTCGGCGGAGCGAAGATATACTTAAAGCGCGAAGACCTGGCCCATACCGGCGCGCACAAGATAAACAACGCGCTGGCCCAGGCGCTCCTTGCGGTGCGCATCGGCAAGAAGCGCGTGATTGCCGAGACCGGCGCAGGGCAGCACGGTGTCGCGACGGCCACGGCGGCGGCGCTCCTGGGCCTTGAGTGCCAGGTCTACATGGGCACGGAGGACGTGCGCAGGCAGGCGCTCAATGTCTTCCGCATGAAGCTCCTCGGCGCGGAGGTCATACCGGTTGACATCGGGAGCCGTACGCTTAAAGACGCCATCTCGGAGGCCCTCCGCGATTGGACGACGAACGTCCGCACGACGCACTACATCATGGGCACGGTCTTCGGGCCGCATCCGTATCCCGTTATGGTGCGGGATTTCCAGTCGGTGATAGGCAAAGAGGCATACAGACAGATACTGAAGGCCGAAGGGAAGCTTCCGGATTTGCTCATCGCCTGCGTCGGCGGCGGGAGCAATGCGATGGGGTTATTCTTCAGGTTCCTGAAGGACAATATAAAGATGGTCGGCGTTGAGGCCGGCGGCATGGGCATAAAGTCCGGCAGGCACGCCGCGAGGTTTGCGGGCGGCTCTCCGGGCGTCCTGCAGGGGGCGAAGAGCTGGCTGCTCCAGGACGAAGAGGGCCAGATACTCGAGACGCATTCGGTGTCCGCGGGGCTGGACTACGCCTCCGTAGGCCCGGAGCACAGCCTCTACCGCGACAACGGCAGGATAGAATATACCTATGCCACGGACGACGAGGCCCTGGCCGCGTTCGACCTGCTCTCGCAGACGGAAGGAATAATCCCGGCGCTGGAGTCCTCCCACGCCGTGGCCGAGGCCGTGAAGCGCGCGCCGAAGATGAAGAAAAACAGGGTGATAATCGTGAACCTTTCCGGCCGAGGCGACAAGGACGTAAACCAGGTTGCCGAGATGAGGGAGGTAAGGTTGTGATGTCCCGCATAGAGACGAAGCTTGCCGGGCTTAAAGAGGACGGCAGGGCGGCGTTTATCCCATACGTGATGGCCGGAGACCCGGACATCGAAACTACCGGCAGGATTGTCTTGGAGCTTGAGAAATCCGGGGCGGACATAATCGAGCTCGGCGTCCCTTTTTCCGACCCGCTCGCCGACGGCCCGACAATCCAGCGCGCGGCGATACGCGCGCTCCGGCAGAAGACGAACCTGAAAGAGGTCTTCGCGCTGGTAAGGAAAATCCGGGAGTCGTCCCGGGTCCCCATCATCCTGATGCTGTATTATAACCTTATCCACAAATACGGCGAGGAGCGGTTTGCCGGCGACTCCGCAAAAGCGGGCGTTGACGGCTTCATCGTGCCGGACCTTCCGCCCGAGGAGGGTATGGCGCTGGCGGATTACTGCCGGAATAACGGGCTCGATTTGATATTCCTCCTCGCGCCGACGTCTGATAACGACAGGATAGGGCTGGTGTCGAAAAGCGGCGGCGGGTTCATCTACTACGTCTCGCTTACAGGCGTGACGGGCGCGCGGGAGAGCATCGCCGCGGGGGTTGAGAAGGCGGTGAAGAAAATCAGGCGCATGAGCGGCAGGCCCGTCTGCGTGGGTTTCGGAATATCGACCCCGGAGCAGGCTGGGCAGATGGCAAAGATTGCCGACGGCGTCATCGTCGGCAGCGCGATTGTCGGAAGGATAGAGAAGGCCGCCAGCCCCGATGATGCCGTGCGCGAGGCCGGGCGGTTCGCAAGGGAGCTGAAGAAAGGAATATTAAAAGCGGGACGCTGACGTAAATAAACGCCGTTAGTACCTGTGGAGTGGAAGATACTTTTTCAACGCGATATGTAGTATTTTTATCTTGACGAAGCGCTATATATTGGTATATAAATAAACTTAATTTAGAAGGAGGAAAATTTATGACCAAAATATCGCTTACAGATTTTGTAGATTTTGTAATAAAATCTGGAACTCCTAAATTAACAAAGGTAAAACAAATTAAAGGCCGGGGAGAATATTCGCCAGCCAGTGATTTTTGGAAAAACTTGAGAGAAGCTATCGTTGATTACCATAAAGCAGATTCTTCAAATAAGAAGTTATTAGATAACGCAACTAAACAGAAAGATGCGAAGAGGGCAAAGCACTATCCTTCCAGGATAGCCGGCTATAAAAAATTTCGGAATGTCCTATTTAAAGGTAGTCAATTTTTCTCTTGACAAATAAAATACCGCCCTATATACTGGTAGTAACGAAAGGGGGCAGTAATGAATATCGTATCAGTCTATAAGAGGTTTCCCCGTCAAGTCGATTGCCTTGAATATCTTGAAGAAGTCCGTTGGAAAAGCCAACCGAAATGTCCATACTGCCAGTCCACTAATGTAACCCCGATGCCGAAGGAATCCCGGCATCATTGCAATAACTGTAATACCTCTTTCAGTGTTACCGTCGGCACGATATTCCATAAGACAAAGATAGACCTTCAAAAGTGGTTTTTGGCTATTACTATCATACTGAATGCGAAAAAGGGCGTATCCGCCCGTCAGCTTGCCCGTGATTTGGAAGTGAATAAGAACACAGCCTGGTATATGGCAATGCGAATTAGAAAGGCCATGACAGACGATAGGGAGCTTTTAGAGGGAATTGTTGAGGTTGACGAAACCTACGTCGGCGGCAAGAAAAGGCGCGGAGAGGACGGCGGCCCGGCCAAGAGAGGCCGTGGAACTTCCAAGACCCCGGTTGTCGGCGCGATAGAGCGGGACGGGAAGGTAAGGGCAAAGGTCGTCAAAAACGTATCCGCAAAAACTCTCATGTCCATGATAAGAGAGAATATTGACGTTTCGACCGCAACGGTTATCACAGACGAATTTACGGGGTATCTCCCCATTTCAAAGTTCGTCAAACATCAGACGATAAATCATAGCAAGTGGTATTCGGACGGGGACATTCACACTAACAACATTGAAGGTTTTTGGGCCTTGTTGAAGCGCGGTCTTGTTGGTCAGTATCACAAGGTAAGCATCCGGCATCTTCAAAAATACGTTGACGAATTCTGCTATCGCCACAATAACCGCAAGAACGACATGGTTTTCGAGGAAACGATAACCAGAGCGTTAGGGGGTATGGCATGAAAGTTGGTACAGTAGATAATCCATTGGAAAATGAAGGAAAAACTGGTAATCAACCCCCAAAAATCAAGGGAGGCGGTACAGAGATTAAATCTTCAAAAAAACCTTTGAAAGTATGGGGGAAAGGCCCTGTTAAATTTTATGATATAGAATTGGATTGCTACATCTTGGAAGATGGAACCGCCGTTTTAAACAGTGCTAAGATGATGAAGGCAATCGGTCGCCCGTGGAAGGGACAATATAAGAAAGATGAGTTGCCTACTTTTATTGGGGCCGCAAACCTGCGGCCATTTGTTGAAAAATCCCCCGAACTATTAGAACGATTAAAAGGCATTGAATTTTATGATGGTTCTGTTTTAACCTCTGGTTACCATGCCGATATTCTTCCGCTCGTTTGCAATGTCTATTTGGAGGCACGGCAAGCAAGGGCCTTGACTCCGAATCAACTTCCGATAGCGCAAAAGTGTGAAATATTGATTCGTTCTTTTGCGAGGGTAGGAATTGTTGCTTTAATTTATGAGAGGCTGGGGTTTGAAAGATACAAAAACCCCGAAGCTCTCAGAATGTTAATTGAAAGTTATTTTGCAGACGACGTAAGAAAATGGTTTAAAGAGTTTCCGGATGAATTATATGCCCAACTGGATCGTATTTACGGGAACGAAAAGACCACCTCGCGCAATAGACCTTTATATTATGCTACTTTTACCAGAAAATACATCTATGACCCCGTTGAAAAAGGATTGGTTTTAAAAGAACTGGACAAAAGAAACCCCTCGAAGGGGGGCAGAAGAAAAGAGAGGCATCATTCGCTCTTGAACGAAGAGAAGGGATTAAAGGCCCTTAGAGCAATGATTTGGCAGGTCGTAGGAACGCTAAAAATCTCGGCGAATAAAAGGCGTTTTGAAAATGCCTATGCCCGATTGATGGGGCAACCTTTTACAGAAGACATGTTCGATAAAGAGATGTAAGTGGAAGCGGGGAACTGTTGTTCCTCTGTTACCTTACTTGCCCTGCTACCTTAAACTGGGACATTCCGAAAAATTTTTAGGAAGAAAAAACGTAAAATGGTTTGATCCTCCAAATGAACATTGGAATAACGCAGGCTTGCAAGTTAGTGTTAATCCGGAATTAGGATTAATGATTGATAATGTTCCGCACATAATCAAACTTTATTTTAAAGACGATAGTCTTTCAAAATCCAGAGTTGATATGGTTCTCTTTCTTATGGACAATACACTAAAGACACATGCAAAGAAAAATTCTGTCATGGGTATTTTAGATGTGATGAACTCCAAATTAATTGTACCGAATGCGCCGTTATCTGATTTGAATATTCTTTTACTCGGCGAGGCGCAATCTTTTATGACAATATGGAATAATATATAAACTGAAAGGAGATGATATGAAAAAGAGAGATACTTTTACGTATGATTTCAAAATCGGCAACAAAATCGTTCATAGTGGAATTACCAATGACCTTGACCGGAGAGAACAAGAACATCAGCAAAGATGGCCGAATGGCCATATTGTCAAAGTTGGCGCAGCAAAAACCAGGGAAAATGCTCTGGTTTGGGAGGGAACCAAGAAAAAAACTATAACTCCATAGTTCCTGGTTAAGAAGCTGAGAAGTTACGGGGAAATAGAAAATAATTCACTCGAAATACGGGTTCTGCTGTTTCTCCAGTCCGATAGTGGTATCGTCGCCGTGGCCGGGATAGACCTTCGTGTCGTCCGGGAGCCTGCCGAGTTTGTCTTTCAGCGAATGAATAATAGTGTTGAAGTCCCCGCCGGGCAGGTCCGTCCTGCCGATTGAACCCCAGAAGAGCGTGTCGCCGGTGAAGACAACCTTGGCGTCTTTCACGTACAGGCTTATGCCGCCCGGCGTATGTCCGGGCGTCTCGATAACCTCCATCTCCACATCGCCGATTTTTATGCTGTCCCCGCCCTTTAAAAAATAATCCGGCCTGGGCGGCCTGGACGTCTGCATCCCGAAAAGCGCCGCCTGCGCGTCGGTATTCTTCAGGAGAAGCGCGTCCTTTTCGTGCGCCAAGACCTGCGCGCCGGTCTCTTCTTGAAGCTCCGCGGCGGCGCCGGCATGGTCGAAATGCGCATGGGTCAGGATTATATATTTCAGTTTCAGGTTGTCTTTTCGCAGGACATCGCTTATCTTCCCGGCATCGCCGCCGGGGTCTATTACCGCGGCCTCGCGCGTTGTCTCGGAGGCCGTGACGTAGCAGTTTACGGCGAGCGGGCCGACCACGACAGTCTCAATAATCATTTTGCCTTTGCCTTTCGTCTACAGGTGTTGATTATGAACGACAGCTCGTCGCTTTTCAGCAGGTATAGTATGGGAAAATAAACCGCAAGCCCGGCGGCTATGGCCGCGAAGACCACTCCGGCCTTTTGCAGCGTGTGGCCGCTCATGGCCCAGAGATTGCCCCTGGCGATGAAATAGCAGACGACTCCCATGACGGCGGACGCAAACGCGGTCTTCATCCCGGACTTCAGTATCTTCCGCGCCCCTATCCGGCCCATTCTTTTTCTGAAGAGGAATAGGAGCAGGAACATATTAGCCGCCGAGGCGATTGCCGTGGCGAGAGCGAGGCCGCCCTGCCTGAGCGGGCCCATCAGCGCAAGGCTGAGGCCCGCGTTGACGAATACCGCCGCGAACGCCCCCACAAGAGGCGTCTTTGTGTCGTGCAGCGAATAGAACGCGGCGTTCAGAATCCTTACGCCGGAATAGGCCCACAGGCCCGTTGAGTAGAACATGAGGGCGTAGGCGACGTTCAGCGTGTCGGCGTATGTGAACGTGCCCCTCTGGAATAAAAGGCTTGTAATCGGGACGCGCAGGACTATAAGCCCGACCATCGATGGTACCATGATGAACAGTATATACCTGAGCCCGAAGGAAAGCGTTTCCTTGAGGCCGTCCCGGTCCTTTGCGGCGGCCTGGCGCGACATGCTGGGAAGAACCGCCGTGGCGATTGAAATCCCGAAAATCCCGTGCGGGAACTGAAAGAGCTGTGTCGCATACAAAAGGTAGGAAACGCTTCCCTGCGGCAGGTATGTGGCTATCAGGCTGCTTATGAAGATGTTTATCTGCGTGGCCGCCTGGCTGCCCATTACAGGAACCGTGAGACGGCCTATCTTCCTGACACCGGGGTCTCGCGGGCGCATCACGAACTTAAAGAGCATCCCTCTTTTCATAAGCGGCGGGATCTGTATCAGCATCTGAAGGATTCCGCCGAAAATCACGCCGAGCGCCAGCGCCACCACGGGCGTTTTCATGTGCGGAGAGACCCAGAGCGCAAATCCTATCATAGATAGGTTCAGCATTATGGGAGCGGCTGCGGGAGCGGCAAAGGAGCCGAGCGAGTTCAGGACGCCCATTATTACGGCCGAGAGACCGACAAAGAGGATATACGGGAACATTATCCTGGTGAGGCGGACGGTCAGGGCGAATTTTTCAGGGTTATCGATCCAGCCATGCGCGATTGCGCTTACAACCTGAGGTGAAAAGGCAATACCCAGCGCCACGACTCCCAGGCAAATTAATAGAAGAAGGTAGAAGACGGTGCTTGCCAGTTCCTTCGCTTCCTCTTTGGATTTTGTATGGAAATATTCCGTGAAGACCGGGATGAATGCCGCGGACATCGAGCCTTCGGCAAGCAGCTGGCGGAGGATGTTGCTTATCCTGAATGCCTGGAAAAAGGCGTCTGTTACCATCCCCGCGCCGAAAATCCGGGCGATTATCATGAGCCTTAAAAAGCCGAGGACGCGGGAGACGGCGGTTACGACGCTCATCGACCAGGCGGCGCGGGTGACGCTTGCCTGCTCGCTCATGACGCGGCGCTGCCGCCGGAGTGGTCTATTGCGGGAATACGGACGGTGAATGTGGCGCCTTCACCCAGCCGGCTCTTAAGGGAAACGTCTCCGCCATGCGCCTCCGTCACGGCCTTGGCAATATAGAGGCCCAGCCCCATTCCGTCTATCTTGCCGGTCTCGCTGGAGCGCCTGAACTTCTGGAACATGGTCTCCACGTCTTTTTCCGGTATGCCTTTGCCCGTGTCCGATATGTCTATCTCGACGGAGCCCAGGGCCATGCGCGTGGTTATGGTAACCGACGCCCCGGACGGGATGTATTTGAGCGCATTGCCGAGGATATTGCAGATTACCCGATCAAGCTGAACCTTGTCGCCCATGACGTGGAGGAGGCCGGGTCCTTTTGCCAGGAATATGCTCACGTTTCTTCGCTCGGCCTGCGCTAAGAAAAATTTCATGGAATCCTCGACGAGGTTGTTTATGTCGAGGGGCTGGAGGTTAAGCTTCAGCTTTCCGGCTTCGATCGCCGCCGATATGAGGAAATTGTCCACAAGGGTCAGTATCTTCTTGCCGCTCGCATACACGCTTGACATGGCTTTTTCGATTTCTTCCTGTCCGGAGAGCGAGCCATCCTGTATCATCTCCGCATATGTGAGAATCGTGGAGAGCGGAGACTTTATGTCGTGCGTTATCATGGCGTTGAAATCGGTCTTCTCTCTTTCCAGCCGCACGAGCTCGTCGTTTGTCCTTTCAAGCTCGCGGTTGGCGTCTTTAAGGGATCCCATGTACTCGTTTATCTTGCGGTCTCTCTCCTGAAGCGCGTCGGCCATGCTGTTGAACGAATTGGCCAACTCCCCTATCTCGTCCTCGTGCATCCTGGAAATCCTCATGTCGAAATTGCCCGCCCCGATCTTTGAAGCGCCTTCCCGCAGGGTATTGACGGGCCTCACAATATATTCGGCGAGGTATCCGGATACCACAAGCGCAACCAGAGATACGCCGAGGAAGAGCAGGAAATACATTTTCAGCAGGCGGTTCATGGGTTCTATTAGTTCCGAATAGTTCTCGTTGACCCCTACCGACCAGCCGTGCCCGTGGTAGTTTCCGAAGCCTCTGAGCGGCGCGAACCCGGCGAGTTTTTTAATGCCGGTAGTCCTTGTGGTATAATAGGCCGTGCCGGTCATTCCGCTTGTCATCTCCCGGATCATTTTATCCATGTCCGGAGGTCTCGGCGGCCTGTGGTTGTTTAAGATTTTACTCCTGTCCGGATGGCCGATGAGCATACCGCGGCGGTTTATGAGGAAGGCGTAACCGCTGTGCCCCGACGCCATGTTTTCCTTTTGAACGGCGTCGATTATCTCCCAGAGATATGAGAGCTTCAGGTTGGTTGTCAGGACGCTTACGATATTCCCCGCCTTGTCGTATACCGGCGCGGCGAAGGCCATCGTCGGCTTGTCCGTTATAGGCGAGATATACATGTCCGAGGAGGTAATCTGGCCGGACAGGGCCGGGAGATACCACGAATTGCTGTAGGTCGGTTTCTCCGGTTTTTTTATGTCCTCTATGTTTATTACGCTGATATGGTCGAAATAAGGGTATATCCTGAGGTATTCGGACAGGATGGCGTTCTGGCTGCTGGTGGTGGTTTTCAGCCCGTACAGGGAGTAGTGCAGCGCAATCGCGCGCGTGTCTTCGAGCTTGTCGTTCAAATAACGGTCCACCTTGTCGGCAAGCTCCGAGGCTATAATGGAAAGGCTTTTTTCGGACTGGTGCTTCAGCGCATTCTTCTTGGACTGGTAGGATATAAACCCGACCAGGAGTATGACCGAGAGGCCAAGGGTGAAAAATATAAGGAAGAGCTTTGCCTTAAGACTCTTTTGGACCCTGCTTGCCATAAATTACCCTTGACTTGGACGTTTTGTTGTGTTAAATAATCTATCTTTACAACAGCTCCCGCAAAAACCCGGGCGGCTCATTTAAAATCTGGAGGTTGATTTGGCAAACCATAAGTCAGCTCTGAAAAGAAACAGGCAGTCCCTCGTCCGCAGGGAGAAGAACCGCCAGGCGAAAGCCGCGCTCCGGACGGTTGTCAAGAAATTCAACGAAACCGTGGCCAGAGAGCCGGAAGCGGCCAAGGAACTGCTGGTGTCCGTCGTCCCGGCCATAGCGAAGGCCGCATCCAAGGGCATAATACATAAAAACGCCGCTTCCCGCAAGATTTCCCGCCTTTCCAAAAGGCTCCATAAGTCAACCGCCCAAGGGGCTTAGAAGGCCCCCGAAAGCTCCAGCACAAGACGCTCCATGACAAGTCTCGGCGGCACGGGGGAACCTTTAAGCTCCCGGTCCGCCTTCATCAAGCAGCCGAAGGCCCGGACGATTTCGCCGTCCGGCAGTTTCCTTGCGGGAGATTTGTTCCCGCTCCAGCCGCCGGCCGCCTTCTCTCCCGCCGCCATCTTCCGCCAGTTCCCGGAGAGTATAGCAAGAAGTTTCAGGGGTTCCTCGCCGTCCCGTAGAAGCTTCTCCAGCGTCTCGACGGCCTTCGGCGCATTCCCTGCCGCCGCCGCATCGGAAAGCTCGAATACCGCGGGCAGGCCGAAATCCCCAGCCGACTCCCGGACGTCTTCCTCCGTTATGTGCCGTCTCTCGCCAAGGAGGTTGAAGACCTTGTTAAGCTCCGCCGCTGTCAGGGCTATGTTGCCGGACAGGGCCTCGGAAAGGTATGCCACTGCGCCACGGTCTATGGTAAAACCGGACGCGCGGGCAAGTTTCTGGACAATGTCCGGTATTTCGTAATCCCGCGGGCGCCAGAAATGCGCGAAAACGGCGCTATCCGGGAGCATGTCCGAAAGAGTCCGTTCCTTAGAGCGGTCCGCGCCCATTGCGAGGAGGATTAAGACGCAGTCCTGCGACGGCGCTTTTAGATATTCCTTTAATTCCCTGAAGTCCCGGAGTTTGTCCGCTTCTTTGAGTATGACAAGGCGCCTGTCCGCCATCATGGGGAGCGTGGATGCCTGCGCCGCAACATCCGCCGCCTTTGTGTCCCTGCCGTAGAAGACGTCGAGATTGAAATCCCTTGGCGCGCCCGCAAGGGCCTTGTCCGTGATTACGGCGAGCGCCCTGTCGGCAAAATAAAGTTCCTCGCCGGTAAAAAGATATACCGGGGCCAATGATCCGCCGCCGGTCGAGAGGCCGGGCCGGCACTTGTCGAGGTGGTCGAAAAGGGCCTTATGTGTAATGGACTTATTCATCAGAACGTATCCAGCACCCGGATTATAAAATCCTCCGCAAAGCGTTTGGAGGCGTATTTTATGGCCTCTTCCTTGCGGATCTTGCTCTTGGTGACGTCCACGGTAACCCGGTAATCGGCAAACGAAGTGAAGTCGTTTTTCTTCCAGATTACCTTCTTTGTTTTTATGTTGGATACCTCCACGTCCATGTGCATTACAAGCCGATACTCAAGTATCCTCTCCTGCTGGTCGTACGAGAGAGGTTCGAGTTCGACTTTCTTTACACTGCCGTCCACGAGTATATCCGCGTTGTCTTTATCCGTAAGCATCCAGCGTCCGTCGATGGCGATCTCATCTTTCAACGCCGCCGTCACGTCCTTCTCCACCAAAGGCTCCCACGAATCGTTCCGGAACATCCTGACGAAGACCTTGTATTTTCCGGCGGTTTTCCCCGTGCCCGCGCCTCTGCCTGCAAGCTGGTAGCCGCAGGCGGGCAGGGTGATGAGAAGAAGGATGGATATTATTTTCTTCATGGTTTATGCTTTGTCTTTCCCGACAGTTACACCACGATATTAACGAGCTTCGATTTCACGTATATGACCTTCTTCGGCTCCTTGCCGCCAAGGAACTGCCTTACCTTCTCCAGCGAAAGCGCGGTCTTTTTCACGTAATCGTCGTCCGACTGCGCCGGAACCGTTATCCTGTCCCGCACCTTCCCGTTCACCTGCACGACAACGAGCGCTTCGGCGGCTTTCATAAGCTCAGGGTCGAATGCGGGCCACGGGACGTTCTCAATCGGCGTATTCTTGCCCAGCGCCTCCCATAATTCGGCTGCCATGTGCGGAGCAAACGGCGAGATAAGGAGGATTAAAACCTCCGCGGCCTCGCGCAGGGCGGCCTTGTCTTCAGGGTCTCCCTTGCCCGGCTCGAACTGGTAGAGCGCGTTAACAAGCTCCATTATCGAGGCGATGGCGGTATTGAAATGGAACCTGTCTTCCATGTCGTCGGTAACTTTTTTTATGGTTTTGTGGGTGGCGCGGCGCAGGTTTTTTGCGTTTGCGGAGGCATGTTCGGACGGTGTTCCGGCTGATTTTATGGTATCCAGGTTCTCGTGAACAAAGCGAAAAATCCGCGAAAGGAACCGGAAAGAACCGTCCACGCCCTGGTCTGACCACTCAAGGTCCTTCTCCGGCGGCGACGCGAACAGGGAAAATAGCCTCGCCGTGTCCGCGCCGTATTCGCGTATCAGCTCGTCCGGGTCCACCACGTTGCCCTTGGACTTGGACATCTTCGCCCCGTCTTTTATAACCATCCCCTGGGTCAGGAGGTTCCTGAACGGCTCGTCCGTCCCGGAAAGGCCGAGATCCCGGATGACCTTGGTGAAAAACCTCGAATATAAAAGATGCAGGACTGCATGTTCGATCCCGCCGATGTACTGGTCAACGCCGCCGGCCAGCCAGTAATTCGCGTTCCCTTTTTTAAACGGCGAGTTATTGTCCCAGCCGGTATAACGCAGGAAATACCACGAGGAGTCCACGAAGGTGTCCATAGTGTCCGTCTCTCTCGCGGCGTCCGCCCCGCAAACAGGGCATTTAACGCTCAGGAACTCCTTCGACGTCGTAAGCGGCGATGCGCCCTTGCCCGTGAATTTCACGTCCGTCGGAAGGAGCACGGGCAGGTCTTTTTCCGGCACCGGCACAGCGCCGCATTTATCGCAGTAAATTACAGGTATCGGCGTGCCCCAGTAGCGCTGGCGCGAGATTCCCCAGTCCCTCAGGCGGTAGTTTACGGTCTTTTCCCCTATGCCCCGGGACTGTAGATAGTCCGCGACCTTCTCTTTCCCTTCGACATTATGCGTGCCGTCGAACCGGCCCGATGACGTCATTATCCCTTCGTCAACATATGCCGCCTGCATCGTTGCAGGATCGAGACTTTCGTCCTTCGGCTGGATTACGACTTTTATCGGCAGGCCGTATTTTTTTGCAAACTGGAAATCCCGCTCGTCATGCGCCGGGACGGCCATCACGGCGCCGGTGCCGTATTCCGCGAGGACGAAATTTGCGGCCCAGATGGGTATGGGTTCATCCGTTACGGGGTTTATCGCGTATGCGCCGGTGAAGATACCCTCTTTTTCGCCGGTTTCGGCGGTTCTTTCTATCTTGTTGGTCTTTTTGACTTTTTCTATGAATTCCAGAACTTGCGTTTCCTGCGGCTTCCCTTTAATAAGCTCTCTCACAAGCGGGTGTTCAGGCGCGATGGACATGAAAGTCGCGCCGAAAAGGGTATCCGCGCGCGTGGTGAACACGGTGATTTTATCGACCCCCGGCACGTTTTCGACCCTGAAATCAATCCCGCATCCGACGGACTTGCCTATCCAGTTCCTCTGCATCGTCAGGACGCGCTCCGGCCATCCCGGAAGCTTGTCGAGGTATTCGAGCAGCTCCTCGGCGTATGCGGTAATCTTGAAGAACCACTGCGGGAGCTCTTTCTGCCGGACTTCCGACTCGCACCGCCAGCACCTGCCGTCTTCCACCTGCTCGTTCGCAAGCACGGTATTGCAGGACTCGCACCAGTTCACGCTTCCGAGTTTCTTGTATGCCAGACCTTTTTCCAGCATCCTCAGGAAGAAAAGCTGGTTCCACCTGTAATACTCCGGAAGGCATGTCGTTACCTCGCGTGACCAGTCGTAGCTGAGTCCCATCTTCTTTAGCTGGTCTCGCATGTAGGCGATGTTCTCAAGCGTCCACTTGTGCGGGTGGATTCCGTGCTTTATTGCGGCGTTCTCGGCGGGGAGACCGAAGGAATCCCACCCCATCGGGTGCAGGACGTTATAGCCGCGCATTCTCTTGTAGCGCGCGACAACGTCTCCTATGGAGTAGTTCCTGACATGCCCCATGTGGATCTTCCCGGACGGGTAGGGGAACATCTCGAGCACGTAATATTTCGTTTTTTCATGGTCTTCGGAGACCTTGAACGACTGGTTTTCCTCCCAGCGTTTCTGCCATTTCGCTTCTACGGTCTTGGGGTTGTATTTTTCGTCCACGGGGCTGCAAACCTCCGGAAAATTCGTCCATGATTAAACCAAAACAATATAATTTACCACGTTAACAATCCTGAGGCAAGAATAAAGAGGCGGAATGCCGAGATAATAATTGCCTAAAAAATGTGCAGAATTGTGTTGACAGGAGTATAATAAAAAAATACTATTGAATGCTATTCATAAAACAACGGGGCATAGATGCAGAAAATCCTGATAATTGACGACGACGACTCGATACGCTTTGTCCTGAACAAGGCCCTGACGAAAGAGGGATACGAAGTCCAGGAGGCGAGGGACGGCAATACCGGGCTTTCTCTCTTGAAGAAGGGAGAATATCCCATTGCGTTCATGGACATAAGGATGCCGGGGCTGGACGGCCTTTCGGCGCTCAGGCAGATGAAGGAGGCGGAAATCGACACCTGCGTGATTATGATGACCGCCCAGGGCACTATGAGCACCGCCATCGAGGCCATGAAACTCGGCGCGTTCGACTATATCACCAAGCCTTTCGACGTGGAGGAAGTGAAGCTCCTGGCCGCGCGCGCAATGGACAACCGGGCGATGGCGGCGGAGGTGGAGAACCTTAAGGCGTCGCTCCGGGAGCGTTACGAGGTCGGGCAGATTATCGGCCAGGCGCCGTCGATGCGGGAGATATTCAAGGACGTCGGGCGCGTCGCGGGCACGGACGTTACGGTGCTTATCACGGGCGAGTCCGGGACCGGCAAGGAGCTTATAGCGCGGGCGATTCATGCGCACAGCAAGCGTGTCGCGGGGCCGTTCGTGGTGGTAAATTCCGCGGCGATACCAAGGGAGCTTATGGAGTCCGAGCTCTTCGGGCACGAAAAGGGGGCCTTCACGGGCGCGGTGGCAAGGAAAATCGGCAAGTTCGAGCAGGCGGCGGGCGGGACACTTTTCCTTGACGAAATAGGTGATATGGACTTAAACCTTCAGGCGAAACTCCTTCGGGCGCTGCAGGAGAGGGAGTTCGAGCGCGTCGGCTCTACCGTGACGCTCAAGGCGGACGTGCGGATAATCGCGGCGACTCACAGGGAGCTTGAAGAGGCGGTGGCCGCCGGCAAATTCCGCGAAGATCTCTTCTACCGCCTTAACGTGGTGAGCCTGCACCTCCCGTCCCTGAGGATGAGAAAGGAGGACGTTCCCGCGCTCGCGGAACACTTCATCGAGAAGACCGCGCAGGAGCTCGGCGCGCCGAAAAAACAGATAACGCCAAAGGCGCTGAAGCGCCTGATGGAATACGACTGGCCCGGAAACGTGCGGGAGCTTGAGAACTGCATAAAGCGCGCGGTAGTGCTTTCGAGTTCGATGGCAATACTGCCGGAAGACCTGGAAGTCCTGATGAAGGGCGAGAAGGAGGGAATCAGGATCAGCGGCGGAATAACCTTCGAGGGCCTCCTCGAAGAGCGTATACACTCGTTTTTGAAGAAGACCAAGAAGCTTGGGAAAAGCGACCTTTACGACTCCGTAATCGCGCTCGCCGAAAGGCCGCTTATCATAAGCGCGCTTTCCGAAACCAACTACAATCAGTTGAAAGCCGCAGACCTCCTCGGCATTAACCGGAACACCCTCCGTAAAAAAATATTCGAGCTGCGTATACCGAATAAAAAAAATCCTTGACAATCGGGCATCCGTAAGAGATACTTCTTCATCATTTTTGGGGCACTAAATCCAGTAATCCGATTTCCATAAGAAAGGAGGATACACCAATGACGAAAGCGGAATTAATCGAGAAGATGGCAGATTCAGCCGACATCAGCAAGGCGGCTGCCGGCAAAGCCCTTGCGGCCTGTCTTGACTCCGTAAAGGCGTCGCTGAAGAAGGGCCAGAAGGTATCCCTTGTCGGGTTCGGCACTTTCTCTGTAACCAAGAGGAAAGCAAGGAAGGGCAGGAACCCCAAGACCGGCGAGACAATAAAGATCGCTGCCGCCAAGGTGCCAAGGTTCAGCGCGGGCAAGGCTCTCAAGGACGCAATAAAGTAAACCGGCGACGCCGGGTCAGCAGGGGCCGGCCCATGTGTCGGCCCTTTTATCCGAAAGACAATCTCAGGGGCCGACCATGTGTCGGCCCTTCTTGTGATGTAAGCGGTCAGGGCATGTTTTCGTCCCGCCGTCCCTTTTATGGCTTGACAAAAAGACTGCTTGAATTTACAATCTGCTCCTGCACGAATATCGAAGGCGCGTAGCTCAGGGGGAGAGCGCTTGCTTGACACGCAAGAGGTCGGCGGTTCGAAACCGCCCGCGCCTACCATACCCGTGGCGTGTGTAGTTCCGGGCGGCCGGGCAGTTCTTCTTGCTAACTACACGAAAAGGCTTGACAACGTCTCCGGTTTGCTGGTAATGTTGAAGTAAATCCGCAAGTGTTTGCGGGCGGGGGGATTTATTTTATTGACTTTGGGGCATTTTCAGTTGTAAAACTCGCAATTTCGCCGGGGCGTCATTAGAAGGGTATTCCTTCCATTGATGCCTTTTTTAATTTTTGGAGAGCGATTTCAGGATGCGGATTAATCTGCCGGATGGCACTGAAAAAGAGATAAGCCTCGATTCTCAGGAAGGCAAGGAAATCTACCGCCACAGCGCGTCGCACATAATGGCCCAGGCGGTTAAAGACCTTTATCCGGAGGCGAAGGTAACTATAGGCCCGGCAATCGAAGACGGCTTCTACTACGACTTCGACTACGAGAGGGGCTTTACGCCGGAGGACCTTGAAAAAATTGAAGGCCGGATGTCCGAGATAATCAGGGCCGACAAGCCGTTTGTCCGCAGGGAGATGTCCAGGGCGGACGCCGCGAAACTGTTTGCGGAGATGGGCGAGCCTTATAAGGTCGAAATCATAAACGGGATTGACGCCGATACCGTATCCCTTTACGACCAGGGCGGTTTTATAGACCTCTGCCGCGGCCCGCACGTCCCTTCCACGGGCTGCATAAAGGCGTTCAAGCTCCTCAGTTCCGCCGGCGCGTACTGGCGCGGCGACGAGCACAACCGGATGCTCCAGCGCATATACGGCACGGCATGGCAGGACAAGGAACAGTTGAAGGGCTACCTCGACCGCCTCGAGGAGATAAAGAAACGCGACCACAGGAAGCTTGGGAAAGAGCTTGAGCTTTTCTCTTACGAAGAGGAAACCGGGCCCGGTCTCATACTCTGGCACCCGAGAGGCGCCGTGGTGCGGCGCGTAATAGAAGATTTCTGGAAGGCGGAGCACGTAAAAAGCGGCTACGAGCTTGTATACACCCCGCACATGGCGAAGCTCGACCTCTGGAAGAGGAGCGGCCACTGGGACTTCTACCGCGAAAGCATGTATTCGCCCATGGAGGTGGAAGGGCAGGAGTATGAGATAAAGCCCATGAACTGCCCGTTCCACATAGCGATATACAAGTCCAGGATGCGCAGCTACAGGGAGCTACCGATACGCTGGGCGGAGCTCGGGACGGTATACCGTTTCGAGCGCTCCGGCACGCTGCACGGGCTTATGCGCGTCAGGGGTTTTACGCAGGACGATGCCCACATATTCTGCGCGCCGGCCCAGATACAGGACGAAATATTCAAGGTCCTGGACTTTACGCTGTTCGTGCTCAAGACCTTCGGGTTTTCGGAATACGACATATATCTCTCCACCCAGCCGGAAAAGTCCGTAGGCACGCAGGAGAACTGGGACAGGGCAACGGAGGCGCTGAAGAGCGCCCTGGAGAAAAAAGGTCTTGATTACTCCATAGACCCGGGCGAAGGCGTTTTCTACGGCCCCAAGATAGACATCAAGATAAAAGACGTGCTTGGCCGCTCCTGGCAGTGCACGACAATTCAGGTGGACTTCAACCTCCCGGAGCGCTTCGGGGTCGAGTATATCGCGGAAGACGGGAATGCCCGCCAGCCAATAATGATCCACCGCGCGCTGATGGGTTCGCTTGAGAGATTTTTCGGTGTGCTTATCGAGCACTACGCCGGGGCTTTTCCCGTGTGGCTCTCGCCCGTTCAGGCCGTTGTCTGCACGATTACGGGCAGGCAGGAGGCATACGCAAAGCAGGCCGTGGACGAGCTTAAGGCCGCAGGCGTCCGTGCGGAGGCGGACATCCGGAACGAGAAGATAGGGTTCAAAATAAGGGAGGCGACGCTCCGGAAGATACCGTATATACTTGTGGTGGGGGACAAGGAGCAGGAGAAGGGCACTGTGGCCGTGCGGCTTCGGAACGGGAAGGATTTGGGGCCGATGCCGAGGGCCGAGTTTATTGGGAAAATAGAAGAGGAAATATCGAATAAAACTTAGGATTGAAGTTATGGCCATTCCCGCGAAAGCGGGAATCCGGAGGCTTAAGAATGTCATTCCGGGCGTAGCGGAGGATATGGCTTGGAAGCAACCCGTGGATTCTTTACATAGTTTAGAATGACAGCTGTTCTATAACAACCAAAAACCGACAGGGGGTGATAGGTCATAGGAAAACCGACGACGAGGGTAAACCGCGAGATACGCGTGCGGGAGGTAAGGGTTATAGCGGACGACGGCGCGCAGCTTGGGATACTGCCGGTATTCGAGGCAATCCGGGCGGCGGAAGAGCGGGGGCTGGATCTGGTGGAGGTTGCCCCGCAGGCGGAACCGCCGGTCTGCAAGATTATGGACTTCGGCAAATATAAGTACGAGCAGGCCAAGAAGGCCCACGAGAGCAAGAAACACCAGAAGATTATTCAGCTCAAGGAAGTCAAGATGCGTCCCGGCACGGACGTTCACGACTATAACTTCAAGCTCAATAACGCAAAGAGATTCCTCGACGAGGGCAATAAGGTAAAGGTTACGGTGGTTTTCCGGGGCAGAGAGATGGCCCATACCGAGCTTGGGAACGCGCTTTTAAGCAAGGTGGTTGCGGACATCCAGGAGGCCGGCAATATCGAGCAGATGCCTAAACAGGAGGGCAGGGCGCTTTCGATGGTAATCGCCCCAAAGTCTTCTTGACAAAGGCTTATTAATAGTGTAACCTGCTTTTTTCCGTTTTTCCCTGAAATTTTCAAGGGGCGGCGGCTTTATTAAATAATGAAAGACGACGATGGGGCATAGGGGGGTATAATGGCTGGCTATAAGCTTAAGACGCACAGGGGCGCGGCGAAGCGGTTTAATTTTACCGCCAAGGGCAAGGTGAAGAGGGACATGGCATTCGGAAGCCATCTCCTGACTTCAAAATCCGCGGGCAGAATGCGCAAGCTGTCCAAGGTCTCCTATGCGGACAAAACCAACGAAACGATGCTGAAGAGGCTTCTTCCTTTTAAATAGGTGGGCCGGCGGGCAGGCCGGTTGACCTGCGCAGGCCAAAGTCAGGGCCTGGCAAAGACATCGACTCAATATTACGCATCACTGCTTAATTATTAAGGAGAATTGCAATGCCGAGGGTTAAAAGGGGATTTAAAGCCAGGAGGCGGAGGAGCAAGGTCCTCAAGCTGGCGAAAGGTTATTACGGCGGCAGAAGCCGCCTTTTCAGGACGGCTACGGAGGCGGTTGACCGAGGCCTTAAATACGCTTACAGGGACAGGCGCGCAAAGAAAAGGACGTTCCGCGGCATCTGGATAGCGCGCATAAACGCGGCGGCAAGGATGAACGATATCTCGTACAGCCAGCTCATGCACGGCCTGAAACTCGCCGGGATAGAGCTGGACCGCAAGGTATTGGCCGAAATGGCGGTGTCCGACCCTGCCGGGTTTATGAAGGTCGCCCAAAGCGCCAAGGAATACGCCAAAGCCTCCTAAGGATACTTTATAGGATTGCTCAAAAATACCTGTGTTCCCGCCGGAGTCGGATGATGGGCGCAGGTATTTCTATTTTCAAGCGAGGGGATAAACAGCAGGAAACGAGAGGTGTGCCATGTCTTATCTGGAGAAGCAACTGACAAAGGAGTGGGCCAAACAGGTTATTCCGGAAAAAAGCAGGCTTATAAGCGCTATCATTTTCGACCTCCAGGAAAAGGGCCGGGAAATAGCGGAGGAAATCGACGGCAAGGAATACAAGAGCCTTGAAGATTTCCTGAGAGAACATGCATCGGGCAACACCTCTTTTGCCAGGCTTGAAGGCAAGTCCACAATCGAGGGCGAAATTGTCGTCCTTCACAAGTGTCCCCTCATTAAACTCCTCAGCTCTCTACAAGGCCCTGACGGGAAGCTTCCCGAACATTTCCGGGAAGTTGAAAAAAAATACAAGGAAATATACAAAAACAAGGGCGCCATACTCCATCCGTTCTGCATAGTGCATCAGGTTATCCGTTCCGTCATCGGCGAACATACGACGGTGGGCGGCAAGTCCGTAGCAATCTATCAGATAGCGTGCAGGTCCGTAAGCGGCAGGGTGGTCTACGCCAACGAAGGCATGTCGAGGATAAAGTTCTCCAAGGAAGAAGTTGACGAAAGGATCGACAGCCAGGCCTGCATGTATCTTCTGAAACTGTAGTCCTTATTGAATACCGTAAGCGCTCTTGAGTGCCGGTCATACGAAAGAAACCTTGTTGACAGCGCCATAAGAAAGGCCGTGGACCTGCTGGGCGGGATGGAAAGGTTTGTCCGCGAAGGCGAGCGCGTCCTCATAAAGCCCAACATGCTGGCGGCCAGGGCCCCCGACAAGGCCGTTACGACCCATCCGGAGGTGGTGCGCGCAGTTGTCCGGCTGGTCAAAGACGCCGGGGGAATCCCGTTAATAGGGGATTCCGGCGCCATAGGCTCTTTTAAAAAAATCGCCGAAGTCACCGGTATTGCTGATGTCGCTCAGGCAGAAGGCGCCGATTTAATCGAATTGTCCGAGGCCAGGGGCGTGCCGGGCACGGGCACGTTCAGGCATTTCGAGATTTCCAGTGAAGCCCTCCGCGCGGATGCGATAATTAACCTCCCGAAGGCCAAGACGCACGGACAGATGCTGCTTACGCTTGCGGTGAAAAATCTTTTCGGCTGCATTCCCGGCAGGCGCAAGGTTCAGTGGCATTTGAACGCAGGCGTGGACATTGGCGCCTTTGCCGCAATGCTCGTAGAGCTGCACGGTTTGATAAGGCCGAGGCTGTCGGTCGTGGACGCCGTAGTGAGCATGGACGGGAACGGTCCCGGCAGCGGCAGGCCGCGAGAGACCGGTTTTATAATGGCGGGCGAAGACGCCTTTGCCGTGGATTACATGCTCTGCAAATTCATCGGAGTCGAGCCGTTCATGCTCCCGACACTCAAGGCGGCTCGTGAAAAGGGGCTTTTCCCGGAGACGCCCGAAATAGACCTGCTTGGCGATTTCAATGCGCCCGAGTATGCCGGGATAAGGGATTTCAGGCTCCCGCCGGGCACACACCTCGAATGGACGATTCCGGAGACGGTCAGGAGGTTTCTGAAGGACGCTCTTACAACCAGGCCGAGGGTTGATAAGGGTAGATGCAAACTGTGCATGATGTGCGCCGACATGTGCCCGGCAAAGGCCATGAAGGGGCAAGGCGCGGGAATCGAGATAAACTATCGCCAGTGCATACGCTGCTTCTGCTGCCAGGAGATATGCCCCCACGGCGCAATAGACATTGCCGAAGGCTGGCTCCTGAAATACCTCAGCTGATTAATTTCACGTAAATCTCCGCCGCGATGTCCATGTCGAGGGCCAACTCCGTCTCCCCCGCGCGTATTACGAACGCGGGCCTCTTTTGGTGCAGGACAATGTCCGTCCCAGGCACGATGCCAAGAGTGGAGAGCCTGTCCATCCTGCCGTGATCCCTGGGCGAGATGAACGTTATGCGGGCGCGGTTGCCAGGCTCAAGGTCCTTCATCGGCATAACGAGCGGGCGGATGTGGTGCGCGAGCTTTTTGCAGCAGTTCCCGCGGGGGATGGGTTTCCCGTGAGGGCAGGATGGCGGATGCCCAAGGAAAGAGCATACCGAGTCCGTAACCTCGGGGCTTAGGATATGCTCGAACTGGCAGGCGGCATTTTTCATCTCCATTGGCCCAAGCGCGAAGACCTCCGAGAGCAGCGTTTCCGCAAGACGCTTCCTCCGGATTATATTTTTCGCGGCCTCGCGCCCTGCATCGCTCAAGGACACACTGTATCCTTTAAGCAGGATGTCCCCTTTGGCCGCCATGTCGCTTATAACCGCCTCGACATCGGCGTTATCTTCGATATATCCCTCCTGCACTGCGAGGGCGAGCACCGATTGCCTGTCGGTCTTTTCCCCTTTGCCCGTCTCTTCCAGCAGCCACAGGGATTCCAGAAATTCGTCCCGTATCTCGCCGGTTACGATAAAACCCGCGCCGGGTTCCTTTTTATGCGGCATACTATTCTCCTTTTATCCTTTGCTATTTTAGTGTTACTCCCAGGAATCGAAGGCTGAAATTAAGCGCTGAGCCTACAAGTATCGCAAACGGGAAGATGAACGCCATCATTGCCACGGCGGTTTTCATGCCGCGCTCTTTGACGGTAATGAAGAACTGGGCGATACAGGGCACGAAAAGCGTAATCGTTACAACGCTCACCAGCACCTGCGCCGGAGTCAGTTCCCCGGCCTTCTGCATCGCGTAAAGCCCGGCGGCCCCGTAATCCCGGCGGAGAAAGCCGATGATGAAAGCCGCCGTCGTCTTTTCCGGAAGGCCCAGAAGCCCCACTATGACGGGGGATGCGATTTTCTCGGCCAGGCCCAGCAGCATAAGCTTGTCCGCGGTGAAGAGTATCAGCGTGCCCAGGATAAAAAGCGGCACCGCCTCTTTAAGATACCACTCTATCCTGCCAAGGGTCTTGTTCAGGATGTTCTTCAGTTTCGGGACGCGCATCGGCGGCAGTTCCAGTATGAAGTCCGACGGCTCGCCCTTGATAATCTTCGACGAGAGATAACCTATCAGGAAAAGGACGCCCGTAAGCACGAGCGCCCAGATAACAGCCGCCTTGCCGGATATGCCCGCGAGCATCCCCATTATCACGCCGAACTGAGCGGAGCATGGAATCGCAAGCCCCAGCAGGAGCGTAACGATGACACGCTCTTTCTTCGTCTCAAGTATCCGGGTGGTCAAAGTCGCCATCGTGCAGCATCCGAGCCCCAGCACCATCGGCATTACGGCCTTTCCGTTCAGGCCGATAAGCCGGAACAGGCGGTTGACCATTATCGCCAGGCGCGGCAGGTATCCGGAGTCTTCGAGTATGCCGAAGGCCATGAAAAATGTTGCGGTAATCGGAAGGACAATCGCGATGGAATAGGTTATAGCCATGGTGACAATGCCGTACTGGCCGACGAAAAGCTCCTTCAAAAATTGCGCCGGCACGTAGTCGAACAGCCGGATGACGAACGGGTTTATGCCTTTGTTGAAGACCGTCTTTTCCATGAAATCCACCAGCGTTCCGGCGCCGAAAACCCCGACGAACTCATACATGCCGTAAAGCACGACGAGCAGAACCGGAAGGCCCCAGAGCGGGTGCATCGTGGTTGACCCAAGCCACTGCCCGAATCCCTTCCTGGCGCCCTTCACGCGGGACTGACAGGACTTCACAATCTTGTCCACAGCCATAAGACGCTTCCGGTTTATATAATATCCCAACGGCTCAGGATACTGCGCCTGAAGGTTGTTTACCGTTTCTTCCAGGGCGTCTATGGAGGTGTCGGGGATAAGGCTGTGCAGCCAGCTTTTGAGGCTTGAGTCCCCTCCCAGGAGCATCAGGGCAAGGGAGCGCTTCGATATTTTCGCCTCGGGGAGGAGCGGCTCCATGGCCTTTATCGCGTTCTCCACCCTTTCTCCAAATACAACCGAAAGGGTGGAATGCCTGGGCGTCTGGCATACCTCCTTCAGTTTCGATATGCCTTTTTTCCTCGTGGCGACGGTGCTGACGGTATCGACGCCGATGCTCTTGGACAATGAGGCCAGGTCTGTCGAGATTCCCAGGTCCTCAGCCTCGTCCGCCATGTTCAGGGCCATCACAAACGGTATGCCCATCTCGGAGAGCTGGAGGCTGATAAGCAGCGAGCGGCGGAGGTTCTTTACGTCGGCCACCTGTATTACCGTATCGAAGTCCTCGTGCAGCAGGATGTCGCGGGTTACCTGCTCGTCTTCAGACATGGGAAGAAGACTGTTTACCCCCGGCGTGTCCGTGACGACATACGGAACCCCCTTGATTGCCGCGTTGCCGGCGGATACCTCTACCGTGGTTCCGGGGTAATTGGATACTGTGGCGTATTTGCCGGTGAGGTTCCCGAAGATAACGCTCTTGCCGACATTCGGGTTGCCGACGAGCAGAAGCTTTTTGAGACCTTTTGCTGTCATTCTATAAACACGGTCCTTTCGATATTAGAGAACATGATAATCAATTTCAATCATCGGGCATGAAAAAACTGCCGAATCAGGCGGTGCGGCATGAGTTGCAAAGACCGTAAAGCTCCATCTTGTGGTCTTCCACGGAGAAGCCGTGCCTGTGAGCCGCTTCCTCCTGGAGCTTCTCGATGAGTGGCTCCTTGAACTCCACAATCTTTCCGCAACGGGTGCAGATTAAGTGGTCGTGATGCCGTGCCGTATCTTCTTTTTCAAATACCCCCTGCGAGTCCTCCGCGAACCGGCGCTCTTTGGCCAGGCCCGCCTCCTTGAGGAGTTTCAGGGTGCGGTAGACGGTGGTGAGCCCGACGCCGGGGTAGGAGCGGGAGACCTTCACGTAAAGCTCCTCTGCGCTGATATGGCCGTCCGTGTCGAAAAACACCTGGGCCACGGCCTCGCGCTGGCGCGTGATCTTGAGGCCCTTGTCGGCAAGATACTTGTTTAAGTCGGCAATTGTTTTGTTCATTTTAGCCCCGTTTGTTTGCGGTTCATGCTCGAAGCCGGTCTACCGGTCCGAAGCCGGTCTACCGGCGTGAAGTGGTCGGCAGCGGTTTTTGAAATCGGTTGTCAATATCAAATCATAACGGCGGCGCGCAGTCAAGAGAAAATTGATGAGATGTTTTTTAATCTGTGTTATTCTTTAAAAGTTAAAAAACGTAAGGAGCGCCAGATACGGCCATGGAATACATGAAAAAAACGCTTCCCATACTGCTTTTGATAATGTTTTTATCCTCCTGCGCGCCGCGCGTGGCCGTAAAACCCATTCCCGCTGACACGCCGCCTTACCGGATTATAAAAATGGCCTCCGCCGGGACGGAAAACATCAAGGGTTTCAAGGCGTTAGTGAAGGTTTCCGCTCAGGTTGACGGGAAAATCCCTCAGGGCGTGGACGGTGTCCTTTATTTTGAAAGACCGGACAGGTTTCGCTTTACGGGGCTTGCCTTTATGGGCTTTACGATTTTCGACCTCGTTTTGACGAGCGACAAGTTTTATTTCTACAGGCCATCCGAGGGCTGGCTGTACACAGGCCCGCGGGAGGCGTTTAAAAAATTTCTGGCAAAAAACGGTATCCAGGCGGACCCGGAAATCATCGGTCGTGCGCTCTTCCTTGAGAAGAAAGAGGGAGAGGAGTTCCTTGCGGAAAAGTCGGACAACGGCTATGATATTTACCAGGCGCGTGTCGGCCCCGGCATACTCCTGCCGCGCATGAAGGCGGTCTACGACGCCGGACTGAACCTTAAGGAGAAGATATTCTATGACAGCCTTGCCCGTCCGTATCTTTACGTTACAATGTCCGGGAAGGCAAAAGAGGTTCTGCCGGCGGGGGCGGCGGGTATTCCACCGGTTGCGCTCCCGGCGCGGCTTACGGCAAAGGACATCGCGCACGGTATCATTTTGACCGTGGATTTCGAGAAGTATATTGTGAACCCTGAGGGTCTCGACAAGGATTTTTCTATCGAGGGCGCGCAGCTAAAGGGCATAAGGGAAGTTCGTTAGCATTGTTATGCCCTTATAAAATAAAATATTCTTGACAGTCTTAAACCTTTGTGCTAATTTTCAGACGCCTCGTCGCAGAGGCACAAGGCCGTTAAGGTCCATTTCACCGGGGCTGGTTTGCCGGGGCAGGTTTATTTTCGGTTGGAGCAGGTCGGTTCCGAGCCGGTTAACCGGTTCGGGGTTGCTCCGCCGTTTTGAAGCCGGTCTACCGGCCCGGCCTGGTCAAGCCTGTTGTTTGACAAGAATCGCTTCGTTTTATTTTCCGGGGCAACGGGTTCCCGGAAATCCAGCGTCCCATACTTTCATTTTATCACTAAGCTATTTTTAACTGAGACCGTTATTCCGGTTAAATTCAGGCCGGTACGGCTTTCATACCGGTATTTCGGTCTTAAAAGGAGGTTTCTGACATGAAAAAGACCTATCTCCTTGCACCCGGCCCGACGCCCGTTCCACCTGAGGCGCTCACGGCAATGGCCATGCCGATTATCCACCATCGCTCTCCGGACTTCATACCCATCCTTGAATCGGCCAAGAACGGCCTTAAGTGGTTGTTCCAGACGGATAACGTCGTCCTCATCCTTGCGTCCACCGGCACGGGCGGCATGGTCGGCGCCGTGAACAACTTCCTCTCTCCCGGCGACAAGGCCGTCGTGGTGCGGGGCGGGAAGTTCGGCGAGAGGTGGAGCGAGATTTGCGAGGCCTTCGGCGTCCTGCCGATTAATATCGACGTCGAGTGGGGATATGCCGTCAAACCCTCGCAGGTGGAGGCGGAGCTTAAAAAAGACCCGTCTATAAAAGCCGTGATGATACAGGCCTCCGAGACCTCGACAGGCGTCCTGCACCCGACCAGGGAAATCGGCGAGATAGTAAGGAAATATCCGAACTGCCTTTTCATAGTGGACGCGATTACGGCCATGGGCGTAATCGACATGCCGGTGGACAAATGGGGCATCGATGTCTGCATAACGGGCTCGCAGAAGGCGCTCATGCTCCCGCCGGGGCTGGCCTTCGTCTCCGTCAGCGAGAAGGCCTGGAAGGCAAACGCAGGCGCGAAGTGCAACAGGTTCTATTTCAATTTCAGCAAGGAGCGCAAGAACCTTGAGAAGAACCAGACGAACTTTACCACCGCGTCTTCGCTCGTCGTGGGCCTGAACTCCGCCCTCTCGATGATGAAGGCCGAGGGCCTGGAGAACATCTTTAAACGTCACGAGCGGCTTGCGAACGCCGCGCGGGCGGGGGTGAAGGCGATGGGCCTGAAGCTCTTCGCGAAGGAGTCCCCAAGCCTTGCGCTTACGGCTGTCGAGGTCCCGGAAGGGATCGACGGCGGGAAGCTGACTAAGATCATGCGGGACAAATACGGAGTGACGGTTGCGGGCGGCCAGGCGCAGCTTAAGGGGAAGATATTCCGCATTGCGCACCTCGGCTATTTCAATACGTTCGACATAATAATCGGGATTTCCTGCGCGGAGATGGCGCTGAAGGAAATGGGCGCGAACATAACGCTTGGCAAGGGCGTTGCCGCGGCGGAAGAGATACTTCTAAAATTCTAAAGGCGGGAGGCATTTCGATATGAAGGTGCTGATAAGCGACAGCCTTTCCCCGGAAGGCGTCGAGATACTGAAAAAAGGCGGCCTGGACGTTACCGTCAAGACCGGCATGACCCCGGACGAGCTTAAGAGCGTCATCGGCGGGTTCGACGGTCTCGTGATAAGGAGCGCCACGAAGGTAACGGCGGATGTCATAGCCGCCGCGAAGAACCTCAAGGTCGTGGGCAGGGCAGGCTCCGGACTCGATAACGTCGATAAGGTCGCGGCCAGCAAGCGCGGCATAGTCGTGATGAACACGCCCGGCGGCAATACCGTGACGACCGCCGAACATGCCATGTCGATGATGATGTCCCTTGCAAGGAACATCCCGCAGGCCACGGCGTCCCTCAAGGCCGGGAAGTGGGAGAAGAAGAAGTTCCAGGGCGTCGAGCTTTTCCAGAAGACGCTGGGCGTCATAGGCATGGGCGCCATCGGCTCCCAGATTGCAAAGCGGGCGCAGGCGCTCGGTATGACCGTCCTGGCCTTCGACCCGTATCTCTCGCCGGAGCGGGCGCAGGCGCTGGGGGTGGAAGTGTGCGGACTGGACGGCATCTACTCCCGTTCGGACTTCATTACGATACATTCACCGCTTACGGACGAGACACGCGGGATGATAAACGCGAAGACTATAGCGACGATGAAAGACGGCGTCCGGATAATCAACTGCGCGCGCGGCGGGATCGTGGACGAAGAGGCCCTTTACGAGGCCCTGAAGTCGGGCAAGGTGGCCGGGGCCGCGCTAGATGTCTTCGCAAAGGAGCCGCCGGAGAATAACCCGCTCCTCACGCTCGATAACTTCATCTGCACGCCGCACCTCGGCGCAAGCACGGAGGAGGCCCAGCTCAACGTCGCAAGGGCGGTGGCCGAACAGCTTGTGGACTATCTCGTCAAGGGCGTGGCCCGTAACGCCGTCAACGTGCCGTTCGTCCCGCCGGATGTCCTTCCGAAGGTGCAGCCATACTTGGGCCTTGCCGAGAAGATGGGGTCGTTTTTGGCCCAGATATACGAGGGCGCGCTGGTGTCCGTTACGATAGAATACAGCGGCGAGGTTGCCGAGCTCGACCCGGCCCCGATTACCACGGCGGTTTTGAAGGGCCTTTTAAACCCGATTCTCGAAGAGGCGGTTAATTACGTCAACGCGCCGTTCATCGCCAGGGACAGGGGGATAGAGGTCAAGGAGGTGAAGACCTCCGACGACAATGAGTATCCGAGCCTGATAAAGGTTACGGCGTCGTCCGGCAAGAAGGCGTTCTCCGTGGCCGGCGCGCTGTATTTCAAGAAAGACCCCAGGATTGTCATGGTGGACAGTTTTCGCGTCGAGGTCGTGCCGGAGGGCGATATGCTCTATACGACGAACCACGACCGCCCCGGCGTCATCGGGGACCTGGGCATGACGCTTGGCAAGAACGGGATAAACATCGCCCGGATGCAGTTCGGACGCGAGGAGAAGGGCGGCAAGGCCATATCCGTCATCTCCATAGACGCCGCGCCGTCGAAGGGAGTAATCGACCAGCTCAACAAGCTCCCGAACGTGATGTCCGTCAAGCACGTGAAGATATAAAGGAATTCAAAATGTCTAACATAGTAGTTGTCGGGTCGCAGTGGGGAGACGAAGGCAAGGGCAAGATTGTAGACCTCCTGACTTCCGAGGCGGATGTCGTGGCCCGCTACCAGGGCGGCAACAACGCCGGGCATACCGTTGTAATAGACGGGAAACAGCATATCCTGCACCTCATCCCATCCGGGATACTGCACAAGGACAAGAAGTGCGTGATAGGCAACGGCGTCGTAATAGACCCGGCTGCGATACTCGAAGAGCTGGACGACCTTGCGAAGAGCGGCTTCGTGCCCGGCGGCAACCTCCTCATCAGCAAACGCGCGCAGGTCATCATGCCCTGGCACAAGGCGCTGGACGGCGCGAGCGAAGGCAAAAAAGGCGGGGCCAAAATCGGCACTACGGGCAGGGGCATAGGGCCCTGTTATTCGGAAAAAATGGCCCGCACCGGCGTAAGAATTTCAGACCTTGTTAACGAAAAATTACTGAAGGAGAAGATCTATAAAAATACCGAGGATACAAACCTCCTCCTTAAGTGCGTTTTCGGCGCCGATGGTTTTGACGCAGGGAAAATCTTTGAAGAATACAGGGGTTACGGGCAAAGGCTCAAGGACTTTATGAGAGACGCCTCGCTGTTCCTCGACGAAGCGATAGGCAGCGGGAAAAAGGTGCTCTTCGAGGGCGCCCAGGGGACAATGCTCGACATCGACCACGGCACCTATCCTTTTGTTACTTCATCAAACTCCACCGCCGGCGGCGCATGCACGGGCACGGGCGTACCGCCGACCGCCATAGACGGCGTACTCGGCGTTATAAAGGCGTACACGACAAGAGTCGGCGCCGGGCCGTTCCCGACTGAGCTTCTGGACAAGACCGGCGACCTCATCCAGGAAAGGGGCAGGGAGTTCGGGGCCACAACCGGCAGGCGCAGGCGCTGCGGATGGTTCGATTCGGTCGTCGCGCGTTATGCCGTAAGGATAAACGGCATAACGGGGTTCTGCCTTACAAAGCTCGACGTCCTTGACGCCTGCGACAAAATATCTATATGCTCCGCCTACAGGTATAAGGACGCTCTGCTTAAGGACATGCCGACGGAACTTGACATATTTTCGGAATGCGAGCCGGTCTATGAGGAGATGGAGGGCTGGAAAAGCTCCACGGCCGGCATCAGGGATTTTAACGACCTTCCGGCTCCCGCGAGGGAATACATAAACAGGCTTGAGGAACTTTCGGGGGCGCCTTTTTCGATTATTTCGACCGGCCCGGACAGGGATGAAACGATAATTCTTGAGAATCCGTTCCATTGGCGCCACGGGAGCAGACCGGCGGAACGCCTTCAGGCAAGCCGGTAGATTTTAAAGGGAATTGGCTTGACTTTCGGGCGCTCCTCTGGTATTTTTGCCGCCTGATTTCGATAGCGGGCCGCTAGCTCATTTGGTAGAGCACCGCCCTTTTAAGGCGGGTGTGCTGGGTTCGAATCCCAGGCGGCTCACCAGCAAAATCAAAGGGTTACGGAGTTTTCCGTAGCCCTTTTATTTTTAAATTTTCGTGTCCCGCCGTCCAGGCGCATTACCCTCAAACTTCGCCCCTTTGCCGTTTTTACGCCGGTTTTATGACCCTGAAAAACAAAGCCATAGCAACGCTTTTGCAGACAGCGCAAATTTAACACAGTTAATGTTATTCTTTTGTAACGTATTGATTTGATTGGCGTCCCCCGGGGGATTTGAACCCCCGTCGCCGCCGTGAAAGGGCGGTGTCCTGGGCCTGGCTAGACGAGGGGGACGGATGTTGGCCGAAGCCGGTCAAGCGGCGTGCCCGTAACTATACAGAAAGCCAAGACTTCCTGTCAAGCCATATTTTCTAAAAAAGCGCGGGGATTAACCGGAAATGCGCCCACGCCATCCCGCATGTCATGCCTTTGGCTTAATTAAAACACTTTAATCTGTTGAGAATTATTACGAATTTATGCTAAAATTTTAAATAGCAGGGTTGGGAAAGGACGGTAGAGCCATGAAAGGCGTTGCGGGGCTTGAGAGGCCGGGGAAAAGGCGGGGGGAAAGGCCGCACGGGCCGCATGAGAAATATAATCCCGGGGTGGATCTGTCTCTGATTAGCGTTGTTCTTAAGGGGATTGACGTGCGTTCGCGCGATGCGATCCTGCCCGTCCTTCGGCGCACCCAGGAAGCCTATGGATATATACCGAGAGAGGCGGTATTTGAACTTGCAAAGAGGCTTAAAACGACTCCGGCCCATCTCTACGGAGTGGCGACATTCTACGACCAGCTCTCGCTTGCCCCGCAGGGACGAAACGTCATCAGGCTCTGCACTAATATGGCCTGCCATGTGAACGGAGCGGAGAGCCTTCTTGAATTTTTATGTGCTAAACTGAAGATAAAATCCGGAAATACTACGAGGGACGGCAGGTATACCATAATCCAGTCCGAGTGCATCGGCTCGTGCGGCAGGGGGCCTGCCATGATGGTAAACGGCGATTCATATTACGGGCTGACTCCGCGCAAGATAGAAAGGATACTGGCGAGGTATAAATAAATGAACCGGGTGCTCCTGAAGAACTTGAACACTCCCAACAGCCGGGACCTTGACGTCTATGTCTCTTCAGGCGGATATGGCGCGCTGAGGAAGGCGTATTCCATTTCCCCGGAGGAGATTACGGAAGAGGTAATAAAGTCCGGGCTTTGCGGCCGGGGCGGGGCGTGGTATCCCACCGGGAGGAAATGGCAGGCAAGCCGGGAGACAAACAGGACTCCAAGGTATCTTGTCGCCAACGCAGACGAAGGCGAGCCGGGCACGTTCAAGGATCGTTTCTTTCTCGAAAAAGACCCGCACATGCTTATAGAGGGTATGCTGATTGCCGCATATGCCGTCGGCGCAGAGCGCGGTTATATATACATCCGGGGCGAGTATCCCGAAGGGGCGAGGGTATTGGAGGCCGCGATAAGGCAGGCCGAGGAGAGAGGCTGCCTCGGAAGCAACATCCTGGGGAGCGGAAACAACTTCCGCCTGAAGGTATACCGCGGCGCCGGAGCATATGTATGCGGAGAGGATTCCGCGCTTATGGAGTCCATTGAAGGAGACCGCGGGCATAGCCGCGCTAAGCCGCCTTATCCCGCAATCGAAGGTTTGTTTTCCATGCCGACCGTCGTGAACAACGTCGAGACGCTTGTAAACGTTCCGCACATAATCGAGAGGGGCGCGGAGTGGTTCGCCTCCATAGGCTCTCCGAAACATCCGGGGCCGAAGATCTTCTGCCTGAGCGGGAACGTGAGGCGTCCGGGCCTGTACGAACTGCCGACGGGAGTTGTCCTGCGCAAACTTATATACGGGTATGGCGGAGGCATAATAGCCGGCAGGAAACTCAAGGCTGTAATACCGGGCGGTGTTGCGACATCATTGCTGACGGGTGAGCATCTGGATGTGAGGATGGATGTGGACGCCCTTTCAGCCGCCGGGAGTTCTATGGGTTCCGGCGGGGTTATTGTCATGGACGAAGACGTATGCATGGTTCATGCCGCGAAGCGGGCCGCAAAGTTCTTTGCGCGCGAGTCCTGCGGCAAATGCGCGCCGTGCCGGGAAGGCACGAAACGCATGCACGAGATACTCCAGAGGATAACGGACGGCAATGGTAAGGAGTCTGACCTTGAACTCATGCGCGAGCTGGGAGAGACCGTCCAGGAGACTTCGCTCTGCGGCCTGGGCGGTAGCTGCTCGAACTTTATCCTCTCCACCCTGAAACATTTCAGGCATGAATACCTCATGCATATACACGGGACGGCCTGTCCGGAGAAGGCCGCTTAGACATTCATGCGCGAGATGATTATAGACGGAAAACCCGCGGCCTTCGAGCTTGGCGAGACCATCCTACAGGCGGCGAGGCGGGCGGGTATATATATCCCGACATTGTGCTGGGACGAGAGGCTTAAACCCTCCGGCGCGTGCAGGTTGTGCCTTGTGGAGATAGAAGGGAGCCGCAAGCTGGCCGCATCCTGCCATACACCAGCACAGGAGGGACTGGTTGCGCACACCGCCTCGGACAGGGTTCGCAAGGCGCGGAAACTCGTTGTCGAGCTCATGCTGGCGTCGCACCCGCCGGAAGAGGAGTGCAAAAGCTGCGCAAAGGACGGAGACTGCGTCCTTCAGAGCCTGGCATACGAATACGGCCTGTGGCCCGCGTCAGGGCCCGGAAGGTTTGAGGGCGAAAGGCACAGGTACGAGACCGTCGTCTCCGATCCTTTCATCGTCAGGGACCTGAACAAGTGCGTGATGTGCGGCAAATGCGTCCGGATATGCCGGGAGGTGGAGGGCAGGGAAGTCCTGACGCTCGCAAACCGCGGCTTTGACATAAAGGTCGGGCCTGCGTTCGACATGCCGCTCAAAGATACCGGATGCAGTTTCTGCGGCCACTGCGTTTCAGTCTGCCCGGTCGGCGCGCTGATGGAAAAGAAAGTTTTTACGGACGGCGCGCGAGAATCCGGCCTTGAAAAAACCGAGACCGTCTGCCCGTACTGCGGCTGCGGCTGCATAATCGAGATAAATTCCAGGGACGGGGCAATCGTCAAAATAACCGCGCCGGTCGGCAAGGGCGCCAACAACGGCAGCCTGTGCGTCAAGGGGCGTTTCGGGTATGAGTTTGCAGGCAGCCCCGACAGGCTGAAGAGACCGCTTATCCGCACAAGCCCCAAGGGCGCCGCCCCGGAATTCCGCGAGGCTTCCTGGGACGAGGCGATAAGCCTGGCAGCCGAAAAATTCTCAGCCGCAAGGGATAACGCCCCGGACAGTTTCGCGGTTCTCTCGTCCGCCAGGTGCACCAACGAAGAAAACTATGTCGTCCAGAAATTCGCCCGCGCCGGAATAGGGACAAATAACGTAGACCACTGCGCGCGGCTCTGCCATGCCTCCACCGTAACCGGGCTTATGATGGCCTTCGGAAGCGGCGCCATGACGAATACCATTGCCGACCTTGAGAACGCCGAAATAATATTCGTCATCGGCTCGAATACCACGGAGTCTCATCCTATAATCGGCCTTCGGATAAAGAAGGCCGTAGTGGAGCTCGGCGCGAAGCTTATACTTTGCGACCCAAGGAAGATAGAGCTTGCGGAATATGCGTCGGTATGGATGAGGCACAGGCCGGGCACGGACGTTGCGCTCCTTAACGGGCTGATGAACGTCATCGCCGGCCATGGCAACGAAAGACACGCGGCCTTTATAAGAGAACGGACCGAGAATTACGAGGAGTTCCGGGAATCGATAAGGAATTTCAGCCCCGAGGCGGCGTCCATCATCACCGGCGTTCCTGTTGAAACCATCCATGAGGCCGGAGAGATGCTCGCCTGCTCGGATGCGTCGTGCTTCGTCTATTCTATGGGTATCACCCAGCATACCACGGGTGTTGACAACGTCCTTTCGGTCGCCAACCTCGCCATGCTCACCGGCAATATAGGCAGGACCGGCACCGGCGTCTATCCGCTCCGGGGCCAGAACAACGTCCAGGGCGCGTGCGACATGGGCGCGCTCCCGGACGTCTTTCCCGGATACAAGGCCGTGGCGGACGAAGGAGCAAGAGCAAAGTTTGAAGATGCCTGGGGTGTCAATCTTCCCGCAAAGCCGGGGCTTACGGTTACGGAAATCATAGACGCCGCCGGGCGCGGGAGCATAAAAACGCTTTATATCATCGGAGAGAATCCGGCGCTTTCCGACCCGGACGCAAACCACGTGAGGGACGCGCTGACAAGCGTGGATTTTCTCGTGGTGCAGGATATATTCCTGACGGAGACGGCGTGCCTTGCGGACGTTGTCCTGCCGGCGTTCTCGTGGGCCGAGAAGGACGGGACATTCACGAATACCGAACGGCGCGTGCAGCTCGTCCGGCGCGCCTTGCCCGCGCCCGGGGAGGCCAAAGCCGACTGGGAGATTGTGCGGCTGATTGCGGAAGAGATGGGAATATCCGGGTTCGGTTTTAATTCCGCGCGCGAGATATTCACGGAGATGGCCTCACTCACGCCGCAGTATGCTGGCATGTCGCACGAAAGGCTTGAAGAGACGGGAGGCATATGCTGGCCCTGCCCGTCGCCCGGGCATCCAGGCACGCCGATACTGCACACCGGAAAGTTTACGCGCGGCCCGGGAAGGTTCCATGCGGTGAAGTTCAGGCCGCCCGTCGAGAACCCGGACATGGAATATCCGTTTCTACTCACGACCGGCCGGATACTTCAGCACTACCATACCGGCACTATGACCAGGCGCGTCGGCGGGCTTGTCCATGTTGTCCCGGAGGCGTTCGTGGAGCTAAATCCCGGCGACGCCGAGAGGCTTGATGCGGGCGAGGGCGATTTCCTTGTAGTCGCGTCCCGCCGGGGAGAGATAAAGATAAAGGCGCGGATTACCGAGCGAGTCGCAAGGGGTGAGGTCTTTATACCTTTTCACTTTGCCGAGGCGTCCGCGAATGTGCTTACCGCGGCGAATGTTGACCCGCTTGCGAAGATACCGGAGTTCAAGGTCAGCGCCGTTAAGATTTCGAAGGCGTAAATTCTTTAATTGTCCAGCGAAATGGCCGGCCTGCGCGCCGGCCATTTTTTGTGTTGTGAAACGAGAGTCTGATATTTTAAAATAAACGCATGGACGAGATTGAAAGACGTGTCAGAGGCGCCGCAGAGGCGGGACCTGAAAGCATCGGCAGATTCCTTGGCGACCCTTCGGACAAGGTTATATTGTCCCTGCTTGCGAACCGGAACATAAACGAAGAACATCTGCTTGTCCTCGCCAAGAGACGGGACTTGTCGGGGAGCGCGCTTGAGGCTGTCGGCGCGAGGAAATTCGGGCCTGAGGGCTACCGCGTAAAGCTCGCGCTTGTGGCAAATCCCAGGACTCCAAGGCGGATGGCGCTTGGTTTTCTTAAGGAACTGAGGCTCAGGGATATGGGATTCGTCACGCGGAACAAGGGCATTCCGACCGAGCTTCGTCAGGCGGCGGAGGGGATAGTGAAGGAGAAGCTTCCGAGCCTTCCGCCGGGCATGAAAATTTCGCTTGCGAGGCAGGTATCGGAAGAATTAATCAAGGCGCTGCTTGCCGAGGGTAACCCGCTCGTTGTCAGGGCGTGCTTCGAAAATCCTGTGATGAGCGAGGCTGTGGCGCTATGGGCGGTGAACCACAAGAAAACGCCGTCATCGGCAATAGAAAGCATCTCAGGGCACCCGAAGTGGTCTGCCCGCAAGTCCGTCAGGTTTGCGCTCGCAAGGAACCCGTTTACTCCAATCGGGCGTGCGATAGAGTTCGTTCAGGGAATGACAATCTCGGAACAGAGGTTCCTTTACAACGACCCGTCCGTGCCGGCGGCTGTCAAAGTGCAGTTGGAAATCGAGCTTGAAAAAAAAGGCCAGCCGCTATTTCCGCCGAGCGATGCGGGCAGGCTTATCGGTATGCCGGAGGAAGAATAAATCTCAGCCCTCGACCCTATATCCCGCCTCGGCCACGGCCTGCGCCAGTTCCTTTGTATCTACCGCGCTCTCGTCATATGTTACTTCGGCGGATTTGTCCTTTAAGTCAACCTTCGCGGTTTTCACCCCCGAGAGCTCTTTCAGCGCGTTCTCGACATGCATGACGCAGTGATTGCATGTCATGCCGGCGACCTTAAGCTTGACAGTCTTCATATTTTTCAGACTCCGATATTAAGATAATGCATCATGCTGCCGGAAAACGACTCGAATCTACCGAAGAACATCAGCGCGCCGACAGAGATAAGAAGAAGCGCGGTTACGATTTCGACGAACCTGAAGTGATGCTTTACCCTGTTGAATAGCGGCATGAAGAAGTTTATCGCCAGAGATGTCAGGAAGAACGGCAGCGCCAGGCCTGTAGTGTAAATTGAGAGAAGGCGAACGGCTTCCCATTGGTTTCTGGAAGACAATCCCATCCCGACGATGGAGGCGAGAATCGGCCCGATGCATGGGGACCACCCCGCCGAGAACGCAATGCCTATGATAAACGAGCCTGCGTAGCCCGAGGGAATCTTGCGGAAGTGGGCGCGTTTTTCCTTGTAGAGCCATTTGAATTTGAACACTCCCAGGAAATGCAGTCCGAAGAGGATGATGAGTATCCCGCCCATCTTGCCGATGAGTTCCTTGTGTTCCCGGAGCGCGGCGGAAAGAAGCGTTGTCCCGGCCCCGAACACTACTATAAAAATAAAGGCGAACCCGGCGATGAAAGAGAGGGTTTTTAAGACAACTCTTCGCCGTGCGGCCTTCTCAAGGTTGCTCTGGTACTCTTCTATGGACATGCCAGTGACGTAGGAGAGATAAGCGGGGATAAGCGGCAGAACGCAGGGGCTGAAAAAAGACAGAAGACCCGCGGTGAAGGCCATAAGGTAAGTGACCCCTTGCTGAAACATCTTTCTTACTTAGCCTCTTTTGAGACGTATTGATCCCATGACATTTTTTTATACTTGCCGCTTTTTATGTATTGAAGATACACGAGAAACGAATCAGGCGGGAGATAGCCGTTCAAAACATCTGCCTTCTTGCCGTCTTTGTCCAGGAAATAAATCGTCGGGTAGCTCGAAACCTTGTATTTGTCGGCGAGCTGGGCCTTCGTGATCCTCCGCATCGCGTATGTCACTTTATCCTGAGATTCCGAGTCTATCTTGACCGGCACGAAATCCGCATTTATTGCCTGGGCGACCTTGGGGTCGGCGTAAGTGGTTTTGTAGAGTTTTTTGCACCATTTGCACCACGTGGCAAAGAAATCGACCATCACATATTTACCTTCTTCTCTCGCCCTGACGACGGCGTCGCCATAGGAAACCCATCTGATCTTGTTATTTTCCGCCTGCACTTTTTTCAGAGCCTGCTGATGAAGCTCTTTCACGGGGTTGTCCTTCTGTTCCACCTCGTTTTTGTCCACAGCGCTCGCACATGCGGGCAGGAGAAGCGCCGCCGCCAGCAGAAAAGACATCGATACCGTCTTCAGCACTGAGTAATACCTCATTATTTTCCCCCGAGAGATTTCAGGTAATCGTCGAACTTTATCCCATTGGCATAGGCGCCGCTCGAGATATAAGTGAGTTTCGGTTCAAAGTCCGAAGCCGGTTCATAGCCGGGGACGTTGCCTATCTTCTGCTGTTTGGCGTCGAGGAACCAGATTGTCGGAAATCCGGTCACCTCGTATTCCCCGGCAAGGTCCTTCTCCGAAACGGATTTCCCGTTGTCCATTACCTTGTCGTCGCCCTCGGCGTTTACCTTGATTGCGATGAAGCTGCCGTTTAAGGTCTTGATTACCTGCGGGTCCTGGTAAGTAGTGGATTCGAGCAGTTTGCAGTATTTGCACCAGGTGGTGTAAAAGTCTATCATGACCGGCTTTCCGGTCTTAGCGGACTGCGCCATGCCGTCGGTGTAGTTCATCCAGTGTATGCCGTTCCCGGGTGAAGGCATTGCGGCCTGCGTATTCCCGCTTGCGGCGCCGCTCTGCGCTCCACTTTTCTCGCATCCGAACTGTAAGAACAAAAATACCGCCATCAGCAAAAGCGCCGCAGTTTTCAGATATTTCATTTAATTTCTCCCGTTATTTTTTCTTGTGTTCTTTGCCAATGAACCTTGAAGGATTTTTGTCGAACTCCCTTTTGCACTTCAAGCTGCAGAAGTGATAGGTTTTCCCCTTGTAAGCGCTGCTGTATTTTGATTTCTTGGCGACTACGTCCATGCCGCATACCGGGTCTATCACAATATCCTGCTTGGTAGGGTCTTTGGATCTGATGCCGCATTCGCCTTTTTTTGTGCATTGCTTCGGCGAATCGGCCCATGCAGGCGAAAAAGCCGCGGCAAGGAACGCTATGGCTATGACAATAAAAAACTTTTTCATAAGACTCTCCTCCCTTACTTAAGCCGGGACGCCTGCTATTTCATCTTCTCCATTTTTTCCTTCATCATCTTCTCCATCATGTCTTTTTTCATGCCGCCGCACGACGCGCAGCGCTTCCCGCCGGATGACGAAATCTTCTTCAGTTTTTCAAGCTGGTCTTTGGTCAGCGTGTTTCGCGCCTCCGCCGCGGCCTTGATAACCGACATGCGAAGCTTCAGCCGCGCGGCCTCTATCTGTTTAAGCTTCGCATCCGCATCGGAGAGCTTGAAACCGGTATTGGACACTATATCTGAGAGCTGAAGCTCAAGCACCATTACGGTTGCGCCTTTCATAATGGTCTCTTCCCGGAGATTTTCCTTAAGCCTTGCCAGTTTCTCCACCTGGCCGTCCGTGAGGTTCAGCGCGTCCCGGCAGTCGAGATAATAATCCGGGAGCTTCAGGGACATCATCATGGGGGAGCCC
Organism: Nitrospirota bacterium; assembly: GCA_021784575.1. Classification (GTDB taxonomy): domain Bacteria; phylum Nitrospirota; class JACRHJ01; order JACRHJ01; family JACRHJ01; genus JAKAHE01. Next base: position 96,745 of record JAJYHX010000003.1, on the reverse strand, counting down.
GCCATGCCCATAGGCCCCATGCCCATCATTTTCATCATGCCCATGCGCCGGCCCATCATGCCGCCCATACCGTAAGAGCCCTCCCGCATATGGCACATCCGGCACTTCATCATCCCCATGCCGTCCCTTCCCATCCGCCCGCGCATACCGCCGCCCATCATGCCCATCATCGGGCCGGCCTTGCGGCAGTTTCCGCATGCGCATTTATCGCCGCAACTGCAGGTCTGTGAATTCATATTGCAGGCCGCAGGCATTGCGCCATTCCGGGCGGGCATACCTTCTGCCGCCGCAGGGAAGGCTGTAAAAATAAGAGACATTACGCATAAAAGTTGCAGTGCGAATACTTTCATTCGAGCCTCCTTGTCTTTATTCGTCCTGATGACGTGATTGGGAATTACCTGATTCGCTCCGACAAGTATATCAGCGAAAAAACACAAACGCAACGGTTTATGTTGTTCTATTGACAAATTGCCGGCGGGAAGGTTAAAATGCGGCAGGCTGTAAAACTTTTATTAATGAGGGTTACACAAGATGATACCGGCGATAGAATGGAAGGACGGAAAAGTCCTGATGCTCGACCAGACCAAACTGCCCGGCGAGATAGTTTATGTTAAATGCGATGATTATAAAACCGTGGCAAGGGGCATCAAGGAGCTGTGGATACGCGGCGCCCCGGCCATCGGTATTGCCGCGGCCATGGGAGTAGCTCTCGCGGCAAAGGATATAAAGGCGAAGGATTTCGACAGTTTTTACGCTAAACTGATGCCCGTATGCGACCATTTGGCCGCCCAGAGACCCACAGCCGTAAATCTTTTCTGGGCAATAGACAGGATGAAGCGGTTCGTTGTTGAACACCGCGATGACAGTGTTAATAAAATCAAGGAACTTCTTGTCCGTGAGGCATGCAAGGTTCTGGAGGAGGATATAAAGATTAACCGTGCCATAGGGGAATTCGGGGCCGGTTTCATCCGCGACGGCGACACCGTGCTCACGCATTGCAACGCGGGTTCGCTTGCCACGGGAGGCTACGGCACGGCGACGGCGCCGATACGCGTTGCCGTGGAGCAGGGGAAGAGAATAAAGGTGTTTGCGGATGAGACGAGGCCGGTGCTTCAGGGCGCGCGCCTGACCGCCTGGGAGCTTATGCAGGACGGGATAGACGTAACGCTCATAACGGACAACATGGCCGGTTATTTCATGCAACAGGGCGAGATTGACCTTGCCATCGTCGGGACGGACAGAACGGTGCGCAACGGAGACGTGGCAAATAAAATAGGGACCTATACCGTCGCCGTCCTCTGCAAGGAGCACGGCCTGCCTTTTTATGTCGCGGCGCCGACCTCCACGATTGACCTGTCCATGCCTTCCGGCGAGCATATACCAATCGAAGAGCGCCATCCCCGCGAGGTTACGGACGTCTGCGGGAGTCTTTGCATAGCCCCGCGGGGCGTAAAGGTAAAAAATCCGGCCTTCGACGTGACACCGGCAAGGTATATAACCGCCATCATAACCGAAAAAGGGGCCTTCAGGCCGAGAGACATAAGGAAGCTCGGGGATGAAGGAGCGGATCTGGACAAGGTCCGGATTAAACGGGAGGAGCGCTCATGATAAAAGGGCTTAGGGCCAAGCTTGGGGTTGTGATCGTTTCTCTCATGGCTGTGTGGATTGCGGCTTTTATCTACCTGTTCAACATACATCCTTCCTGGATGCTTCCGGTTACGGTTGTGCTCGCCGTTGTAAGCCTTTTCGCAATGATGTACAGCTTCAACAGGCTTATCCTGCGGCCGCTGGACCGCATGAAGGACATTATGAGCAGCATGGCCGAGAGCAAGGCAGACCTTACCCAGAGGCTTGACTTAATGGCCGACGACGAGCTTGGGGAGGTTGCGAGATATATAAATATGTTCATGGAGAGGCTCCAGGACCTTGTCGTCCACGCCGGCGATAACTCGAAGCTGCTGCTCAACCTTACGGAAGATATACGGAAGAAGACGAATACATTCGCCTTCGGCGCGAAGGAGCAGGAAGAGGCTACCAATGGGAACTTCAAGGCGCTTGAGCGGATGGACCGTTCGGTACAGGATATAGCCGGCAGCGCCGAAAGCCTGAACATTACCGCGGCGGACAGTTCCGCGACCGTTACGGAAATGGCCGCGCAGGTGGACGTCGTTGCAGAGAGCACGGCCAATCTTTCGAGCCACGTCGAGGGGGCTTCGTCGTCGATTTCGGAAATGACCATGTCCATAAAGGAAGTGGCGGAGAACGTGAAGGTTCTCTCCGAGCTTGCGTCGAGAACCGCTGACGGGATAGGGCGCATACACGTCATGATACGCGAAGTCGAAGACAGGGCCAAGATGTCCGCGTCTATTTCGCAGGAGGTTTCCAATGACGCCGATACGCTTGGACACGAGGCTATAGCAAAGACGATGGAAGCGATGGACATGATAAGGGTGACTGTCGAGCAGGCGTCGGACGTAATCGAGAGCCTCAGCAAAAGGTCCGCGGAGGTCGGCAAGATTATAAAGGTTATCGACGAGATAACAAACCAGACCTCGCTGCTTGCGCTGAATGCGGCAATCCTCGCCGCGCAGGCGGGAGAACACGGCAAGGGCTTTTCTGTCGTGGCGAACGAGATAAAGGACCTGGCGGAGCGGACGTCGTCTTCCACGGGAGAGATAGCGAAGCTCATAAAGTCCGTTCAGGAGGAATCGCAGGCGGCGGTGAAATCCATGCGTTCCGGGAAGGAGCGGGTTATCGAGGGCGCAAAGACGGCCTCTGGCGCCGCGGAGGCGCTTGCGAAGATAATAGAGTCGTCCGACCGCTCTATGAAGACCGCAATAGAGATAGAGCAGGCCACTACAAGACAGGTGGATGCCGTGCAGCAGGTGGCGGAAGCCATAACCAACGTGCACGAGCGGGTTCAGCAGATAGAGAAGGCCACGCAGGAACAGGCCGTGGGAAGCGAGCTCATAGCCGCCGCCGCCGAGAAAATAAGCGATGTATCCAGGGAAGTGAGGAAGGCCATGGACGAGCAGGCCAGGGGCATAAGGGAATTTGCGAAAAGCCTTGAGGATACGCGCGACCTGGCCGGGACTATCGCCAACGCCACAAAGAACCAGAAAGACGACAGCGGCGGCATGGTAAGCTCTATGGAGAAGTTTCTCGAAATCGCCCAGAAAAACTCGGAAATATCAAACGACATGGAGCAGTCGGTGGACAAGCTCCTCAGGCAGGCCGTATATCTTCGGGATGAGATGGGGAAGTTTAAGGTTTGAGGCTTAAGTCTAAGATTAAGTTTAAGTTTAAGTTTAAGTTATTTGTCGCCCTGCTCGTCGTCTTCATAACCGCATGCGCCGGCCCTGAAGCGTTCACCAGGCCCGGCCTCGGAAATCCTCCTGCTCCGGCGCTCGTCAAGGTAGGGCCGGGCGGTTATCCTGCCTTTATGGACGACTCCGAACCTTTCTCGCTTGCCCGCGCCACGGCGAATTCCATAGATTACTTCTCGAAACTCCCTCAAAAGACAATCGTATTCGGAACCGACAGATATTCCGCGGCAGGCATGGCAAATGCCCTGTCGAGATTCAGGGAATTTCTTCTCTCCGGCCCGTCGGCGGGTCTTGTGAAGAAATACGTGACGGAGAAGTTCAACGTGTATAAGTCCGTCGGGTGCGACGGCCGTGGCAGCGTTCTCTTTACGGGTTATTATTGCCCGGAAATAAAGGCGAGCCTTGCTCCCGGCAAAGAGTTCAAATACCCGTTATATAAAAAGCCGGACGACCTTGTCCTGGCCGACCTTGGAGATTTCGACGAGAGCCTTAACGTGACGATTGTCGGCAGGGTTAAAGACGGTATGCTCGTGCCGTATTATTCGAGACGCAAAATCCGGGAAGGCGCGCTCGACGGCAAGGGGCTCGAAATAGCGTGGTGCAGGGACCCTCTGGATATATTTTTCCTGCAGATACAGGGTTCCGGGGTGCTAAGGTTCCCCGACGGTTCCAGGGAACATGTAAATTACGCCGGCGAGAACGGCAGGGAATACAGGAGCATAGGCGCGATTCTCATGGGAAAGTGCCGGGCGGAAGGCGGCAGGATGTCCCTTGAATGGCTCAGGGACTACCTGCATTCTCACCCCAAAGAGATGAATTCCATACTGGACAAGAACAAAAGCTATGTCTTCTTCACGCTCTCCGGCGACGGCCCATTCGGCTGTCTTGACGAGCCGGTAACGGGGGGGCGGAGCATAGCAGTGGATAACGGGATATTCCCTCCGGGCGCGCTGGCGTTCGTGGATACCAGGGAGCCGGATTTCATGGCCTCCGGCAAACCCTCCGGATGGTCGCCGTTCAAGAGGTTTGTCCTTGCGCAGGACGAGGGCGGAGCCATAAAGGGGCCCGGCAGGGTGGATATTTATTTCGGATATGGGCGCAAGGCGGCAGAGGAGGCGGGTTTTATGAAACGGGACGGCAGACTCTATTTCCTTGCCCCGAAGGACGCTATTTTACCTCCCCGATAAAAATTGCAAGCCCTGATTCCTCCGGCATCGCGTTTCATGGGTTATTATTGTATACCGTTCTCAAATCCTTTGACAAATAAAGGGAAACAACTATAATAGATACCCGGTGCGGCTATTTTTATTTCGGAGTATAAAAAATGGCGACAGTGGTGGCGGTAAGCGTAAGCGCGAAGAAGGGTATGCGAAAAAAGAACGTGGAAAGCGCGTCGTTTCTTGAGAATTTCGGCATAGAGGGCGATGCCCACGCAAGTTCGGAGTGGCACAGGCAGGTAAGTCTCCTTGCCATAGAAAGCATTGAAAAAATGAGAAAAGCCGGCCTGAATGTTAACCCCGGAGACTTCGCCGAAAATATAACAACCGAGGGCATAGACCTGCTTAAACTCCCCATCGGGACAAAGCTCATGATAGGCCCCGCGCTTGGCGAGGTAAGCCAGATAGGCAAGGAGTGCCATTCCCGGTGCGCGATATACTACCAGGCCGGAGACTGCGTTATGCCGAAAGAGGGTATTTTCATTAGAGTCCTTCAGGGCGGTGTAGTCAGGCCCGGAGACAAGCTGCTCGTAATCCCATGATAATAAGAGTTGCCGTCCTTACCATATCCGACAAGGGATCGCGGGGCGAAAGGGAGGATACGGCCGGCCCGGCGGTCATGGAAATGCTTAAAAATGCCGGGGCGGAGATTATACATTATGAGGTAATCCCGGACGAAGCTGATGTTATAAGTGCCCGGATTATAAAACTTTCCGACGAATCCGGTGCCGGTTTGATTGTTACCGCCGGCGGCACGGGAGTCTCGCCGAGGGACGTAACTCCGGAGGCCACAAGGGCGGTAATCGACCGTGAGCTGCCGGGTATGGCTGAGGCTATGCGCGCGGAATCGCTGAAGAAAACGCCTCACGCCATGATAAGCCGCGCTGCCTGCGGGATACGCGGGAAGACGCTTATAATCAACCTGCCGGGCAGCCTGAAAGGGGCTAAAGAGAACCTCGCGGTTGTTCTGCCGGCGATCCCGCACGCAATCGAAAAAATCTGCGGAAGCAACGCAGAATGCGGAAGATCTTAATCTGCATAACCGATGTCGATAACCAAAGAATCTTAATTACCGCACCAATTCACCGCGAGGACAAATTACATCCGTGAGTTCATTTTATGATAACAGTTCTATTGCCTTAAGCCTCACCAGACTTGTCTTGGATTCCGTAAAACGCGATACCGTTATCGCATAAACAAGTATCGATGCCATAAATTATTGGAAGTCTAAATTGAAGGTGATATTTTGTCAACTCCTTGGATATTGGTTTAAATAGCGGACTTCACGCCATAAAGATGAAAGCATCGGAATACCCTCTGATTTTACTTGACTTTACTCACTCGTGGATATAAAATAACAATTTTGCTTGGAAAATTTTACAAAAATAGCGGCTTGTTTGCTCGGATTTTGTCAAGTGTAAGCAAGTTGCTTACAGGGTGGAATCCATCTTATATTAATAAAAACAAGTAGTTAATGAGCGGCATTGGATTGGCTTGCAATCAGTGGGCCTGAGGTTCGGCCCGACTCGCCAGCTCCGGTTTGGCGGTGTGCGTGGTGGCGGTCAAGGCTGGTGGAACGCGCTTTTTAAATCCTTTAGAAATAAAGGGTTGACAAAATTCCGGCTATAATGTATTAAGATGTCGCCCGATGGTTCCCCCGCAGCGGCTTGAACGGGGAGGTGGCCGAGCGGTTAATGGCAGCAGACTGTAAATCTGCCGGTCTTGCACCTACGGAGGTTCGAACCCTCCCCTCCCCACCATTCAGCTTAATTTTGTCTTGCGGGTGTAGCTCAGTTGGTAGAGCGCCAGCCTTCCAAGCTGGGGGTCGCGGGTTCGAACCCCGTCGCCCGCTCCATAACGCTGCGGGCCGTGGGGGCGCAAGAGGGGTTTGATGACCCGGCTTCCGCTACATAAAATTGTTTTCGCGGCTCTTGCGGTGTTCATTGCAATGCTGTCGCCGTCGAATGGCCGCGCCGGCGATTCCGTTATACGGGCGCAGGCCGGGACGACAAAGGGGCAGGCTATACAGGCGCTTAACGCCGGGGATTTCGACGGCGCGATAAAGATACTCGAAAGCGATAATTTCCGGGACCCGTTCGACGACGACTACAAGACTCTCCTCGGTCAGGCATACGACGGGCGGGGCTGGAAGAGGCTGAATGCAGGAGATTTCAAGGGTGCGCGGAAGGATTTCGGGAAGGCGCGCCTCAACGAGCCGGAGAAGAAGTTCGCGACATATTTCGGGCTTGCATACTGTTCCTATCGCCTGGAGCAGTTTGACGACGCGCAGGGTTATCTCGACGAGGCGCTTTACCTGAAACCTTCCAGCGCGCAGGCCCGGACGCTTAAAGGCGAGATATATTACCAGGACGGGCGGCTGCGGGACGCCGTATCGGAGTGGGAACAGGCCCTTCAGGACAGGCCAGGAGACAAGGCCTTGCAGGGCCTGCTTGTGAAGGCCAGGAAAGAGCTTGGAGTTGAAGGCTCCTTCACGAAGAAGGAGACCTATAACTTCAATTTGGAATATGACGGCGAGGAAGACAGAAAACTGGGCGAGCTTGTACTCGACATCCTTCAGGATGTCTCGTCGGATGTCGGGAGCGACCTCGACTTCTACCAGAAAGAGCCCATTAACGTCATCCTCTATACCCGGCGCCAGTTCGTGGGCATAACCGACGCGCCATCGTGGTCTGACGGCGTATTCGACGGTTGCATAAGAATACCAGTCGGGGGCGGCAACATAGACAAGACGGCGCTTTCTGCCGTGCTTCACCACGAATACACACACGCGGTGATACACACGGAAATAAGCGGCCACGTGCCGGCCTGGCTGGACGAAGGCGTGGCGCAGTACGAGGAACACTGGGCAGTGCGGCGGAAGGCGGGCGATTTTGCGCCCGTGCCGCTTGGGAGCCTTGATTCGACATTTACGAAACTTGACGCGACAAAGGCGAGGGAGGCATACGCCGAATCGCTCTCTGTCGTCCGATATTACGTAAATACGTACGGCATGTACAGTCTCTCCCAGCTTATAAAGGCGATGGGCAGGGGCAAGGACGTATCTGCGGCCATGAAATATGCCGCAGGCGTGAGTCTCCCCGATTTCGAGCGGGAGTGGCGCGAAGACCTAGGCAGGTAGCCTTAAAGACCGTCACGTGAAAGAAAAGTAACGCCGACGTAGCTCAGTCGGTAGAGCGCGTCCTTGGTAAGGACGAGGTCACCAGTTCGATCCTGGTCGTCGGCTCCAGGAAGATTGAGGCGAGGGAAAGTCTTCCGGCGAAACGGTATTGAACCGGACGCTGGGAGGGGTTTGCGCCCTCGTGTATTTCCATTTAGGGGGGAACAAATGGCAAAGGAGAAGTTTGAGAGGAAGAAGCCGCACGTTAACGTGGGGACGATAGGTCACGTTGACCACGGCAAGACGACGTTGACGGCGGCGATAACGAAGACGCTTGCGACGAAGGGTCAGGCGAAGTTTACGGCGTTTGACCAGATAGACAAGGCGCCTGAGGAGCGAGAGCGCGGCATAACGATAGCGACTGCGCACGTGGAATACGAGACGGGTAATCGCCACTATGCTCACGTTGACTGTCCTGGCCATGCGGATTACGTGAAGAACATGATAACGGGCGCGGCGCAGATGGACGGTGCGATACTGGTTGTTTCGGCCGCGGACGGCCCGATGCCCCAGACGCGGGAGCACATACTTTTGGCGCGTCAGGTTGGAGTTCCGTATATAGTTGTGTTTATGAACAAGGTTGACATGGTTGACGACCCCGAGCTTTTGGAGCTTGTCGAGCTTGAGCTTCGGGAGCTTTTAAGCAAGTATGAGTTTCCGGGCGACGACATACCCATCGTGAAGGGCAGCGCGCTGAAGGCTCTTGAGTCCTCTGCGACGAACCCGGACGCGGCTGAGTATAAGTGCATCTGGGACTTGATGGACGCGGTGGACAGCTACATTCCGACGCCTGAGCGCGCGATAGACAAGCCGTTTCTTATGCCTGTCGAGGACGTGTTTACGATTTCCGGACGCGGGACTGTCGTAACGGGTAGGGTTGAGCGCGGCATCGTGAAGGTTGGCGACGAGGTGGAGATAGTCGGTATACGCGACACGCAGAAGACGATTGTGACGGGTGTTGAGATGTTTCGGAAGCTTTTGGATCAGGGCCAGGCGGGCGACAACATCGGCGTGCTTTTAAGGGGCACGAAGAAGGAAGAGGTTGAGCGCGGCATGGTTCTGGCGAAGCCGAAGTCGATAACGCCGCACACGAAGTTCAATGCTAAGGCGTATATCCTGACGAAGGAGGAAGGCGGGAGACATACGCCGTTCTTCAACGGGTACAGGCCGCAGTTCTACTTCCGGACGACGGATGTGACGGGGGTTGTGAAGCTGCCTGAGGGAATCGAGATGGTGATGCCGGGCGACAATGTGTCGATGGAAGTTGATCTCATCACGCCGATAGCGTGCGAGAAGGAGCTTCGTTTCGCCATACGCGAAGGCGGCAGAACCGTCGGCGCCGGCGTCGTCGCGGATATAATAGAGTAAAGGGGGCATTTGGAATGCGTGACATAATACTTCTTACGTGCCAGACTTGCAAACAGCGCAACTACTCCACGATGAAGAACAAGAAAAACACCACGGAGAAGCTTGAGCTGAAGAAATACTGCAAGCATTGCAGAAGCCATACCGTCCACAAGGAAACGAAGGCCTAACCTGCTCTCCCTTCGGGAAAGAAGAGCGGGCAAAAGAAAGCTACAGGCCAGTAGCTCTAACGGTTAGAGCGCCGGACTCCAAATCCGGGTGTTGGGGGTTCGAATCCCTCCTGGCCTGCCATTCTTAGAAAAGCGGAGCGCGAGACGCCGCAAAGGACGTCGGGAGATAAAGATGTTCAATCAGGCGATAGAGTTCATCAAGGAATCCAAGAACGAGCTTTCCAAGGTTGTCTTTCCGCCGAGGAACGAGATTATAAGTTCGACGATCGCCGTGATAGTGGCGGTAATATTCTTGTCGTTGTTTCTTGGGGCGGTAGACGTGGGGCTGACCAGGCTGATGTCGTCCATAGTGATGCGCTGAGGGGGTTCTGCGGGCGGGGTTTAATTTATTGAGACCGGCCGGGTCGTTGGATATAAGGTGGAGAAGCCGCTTCGTCTTTCGGAACGGGAAAGTTTATCGGAACGGGAAAGTTTAATAGAGGGCCGGATGGCCTTTGGAATCCGTAACGGCGCGAGTTGTCGTATCCGTTATGTGATGTTGGTTCAGGCGGGCTAAAAGAGCCATATTATATTTGGGAGAGAAGATGGCCAAGGAATGGTATGTGGTTCATACCTACTCGGGTTTCGAGGGCAAGGTAAAATCGAGCATAGAGGAACGCGCGAAGTCGCTGGGCCTCCAGGACAGGATTAGCCAGATTTTGGTGCCTACGGAAGACGTGGTGGAGCTCAGAAACGGCAAGAAGCGCACCTCGACAAGGAAATTCTTTCCCGGATACATACTGGTCGAGATGGATCTCGACGACGCCACCTGGCACCTCGTGAAAGACACCCCGAAGGTGACGGGTTTCGTGGGCGACAAGCAGAAACCGTCCCCCATAACCGAGGAAGAGGTTGGACTTATCCGCACCCAGATGGAGGAAGGCGCGGCCCCGGCGAAACGCGAGGCAGCTTACAGCCACGGCGATTCCGTCAGGATCGTGGACGGCCCGTTCATCAGCTTCACCGGAACCGTCGAGGAGGTCAACCTGGACCAGGGCAAGCTAAAGGTCATGGTATCCATCTTCGGGCGCGCGACGCCTGTGGAGCTTGACTTCCTTCAGGTGGAGAAGGCGTAATGTAAGGAAAAATCCCGGTATCCCACGGTGTCCTTATAATTTTAAAGGACATGCTTCTGCCTGCGGGGCCGTGTCAATAATAGATAAATAGCAATTTATTTATAATGAAGGAGTTCTAAAATGCCCAAGAAAGAGATAACCGGATTCGTAAAGCTCCAGATACCGGCGGGGAAGGCGAATCCCGCGCCGCCAGTCGGCCCGGCGCTTGGCCAGCACGGCGTGAATATCATGGAGTTCTGCAAGGCATATAACGCCCAGACGCAGGAGATGGCCGGTCAGGTCGTTCCGGTGGTGATAACCATCTACAACGACAGGACGTTCACGTTTGTCCTGAAGACGCCGCCCGCCTCCGAACTCATAAAGAAGGCCGCGGGAATTGTCAAAGGCTCCGGCGTCCCGAACAAGGACAAGGTAGGGAAGGTTACGGAAGCGCAGGTGCGGGAGATTGCCCAGACGAAGCTCCCGGACTTGAACGCCGTGAACATAGACGGCGCGATAAATATAATCAAGGGCACCGCCCGCAGCATGGGGATAGAAGTTACGTCATAGAGAGCGGGAATAGTGCAATTTAGGGGCGTAATTCATTGCGCCCGCCATCTCTGGAAACAACCGCCGTCCAGGGATATTCAATACCGGCGGGAGAACGTGGGCGGGCGCTGTCGGGTTCGGTTTTAACGAACACGAATCCCGAGCACTAATTGCGGCCATTTCCCGTTCGATAAGGAGACGAGATGACACAGAAGAAGCTGAAGGCAAGCCGGGCGAAGGTTGACAAGTCGAAGCAGTATACCCTTGAGGAGGCGATGGCGCTCGTCAAGGAATGCGCATTTGCGAAGTTCGACGAATCCGTTGACCTGGCCGTTGTCCTTGGAGTGGATCCGAAACGCTCCGACCAGATGGTCAGAGGATCGGTGGGCCTTCCAAACGGAACAGGCAGGACGGTCAGGGTGCTGGCCTTCGCCAAGGGCGAGAAGGAAAAAGAGGCGACCGAGGCCGGGGCGGACTTTGCCGGTGCCGATGATATGATTGCGAAAGTCCAGGGAGGCTGGATGGACTTCGACAGGGTTGTGGCGACGCCGGACATGATGGGTTCCGTCGGCAAGCTCGGCAAGCTTTTGGGCCCAAGGGGACTCATGCCGAACCCCAAGGTCGGCACGGTCACGATGGACATAGGCAAGGCGATACGGGAGATAAAAGCCGGTAAAGTGGAGTACAGGGTCGAGAAGGCCGGCATCGTCCATGTCCCGGTCGGGAAGGTTTCATTTGCGGCGGACAAGCTTGCCGAGAACGCGAACGTTGTCATAGAGGCCCTTATGAAGGCCAAGCCGGCTACCGCCAAGGGCCGCTACATGAAAAAGATTGTCGTGTCATCGACGATGGGGCCTGGGATAAAGTTAGATGTGGTCATCGCCACTGCGGCGATGGTGTAATATATTTTCATAGTACTCCCCCATCTCTCTTAATCTTAGGAGGCGGACAGGGGGGTAATCCCGGCTTTTGCCGGTTAACTCGGGAGTCGAAGACAGCAGGAGGGGCGGGTAAATAAAAGCCGTGTTCTATGTTAGTGTTCGTGAAGGGCTTTTGACGAACACGAGCCACGTGCTTTTGGATTCGCTCCTTAATTGGCCTTTGAAAAGGTCGTCCCGCCGAGACGATAAGGGTAAAACAAATTCCCCTGTCGACGACTTGGAAAGGGGGTTTAAAGTTTGAACAAGAACGAAAAGCAGGAGCTGATAGACGAGCTTCACGGCAAGTTTGAAGCCGCGAAGGCCGCCATAGTAACGGAGTACAAGGGCCTTACTGTGGCCGAGATTACGGAGCTGAGAAACGAGCTTCGCAAAAGCCAGCTCGAGTATAGGGTCGTGAAAAACACGCTGGCGATACGCGCGGCTGCCGGGACTTCCGCGCAGAAGTTAGGCGACTACATGCAGGGCCCGACCGGCCTTGTGCTCGGTTTCGGAGACCCGGTCGCGCCGGCGAAGGCCGTCACGGAATTCGCCAGGAAGAACGAGAAGCTGAAGGTAAAAATCGGCGTAATCGAAGGCTCCCTCGCGAGCGAAAAGGAGCTTAAGGCGATTGCGGCTCTTCCTTCCAGGGAACAGCTTCTCTCGCAGATGGCCGCCGGATTCCAGGCGCCGGCTTCAAAGATGGCAAGGCTCTTGAACGCGACTATTGCAAGGCTCGGCTATGCCTTGGCGGCGCTCAGGGAACAGAAGGCGTAAAACTTGAAAACGCCCGGTGAATCGGGCGGCAAAATTTAATTTCCAAGTCTGATACAGGAGAGATAAAAATGGCTGACGTTACAAAAGACCAGGTATTCTCGTTTATAGATAACATGACGATACTCCAGATGAGCGAGTTCATCAAGGAGTTCGAGGAGCGTTACGGCGTGACAGCCGCCGCCCCGGTAGCGGTTGCCGCCGCCCCGGCTGGCGGAGCGGGGCCGGCTGCCGTGGAGGAGAAGACGGCTTTCGACGTCATCCTCGCCTCGGCTGGCGACAAGAAAATCCAGGTAATCAAGGTCGTGCGCGAGCTGACCGGGCTTGGCCTCAAGGAGGCTAAAGACCTGGTGGACGGCGCCCCGAAAGAGGTAAAGGGCGGCGTCTCGAAGGAAGAGGCCGATACTATAAAGGCGAAGCTCGAAGAGCAGGGCGCCAAAGTAGAGGTAAAGTAGGCGCGAATTTAGGCTGTCGGTCCTCTGGCCTGTCACGGGGCCGGAGGGCTGGCGGCTTTTTGCGTCTTAAATGGTATGAGTAAAAACAGCCCCTGAAATGAGGGGCATAGCTTAAAAATCAAGGAGAGCAGATGGCCTATCCCAAGATGCGAGAAGAGAGAAGGGACTTCGCGAAGATACCCGCGATAATGGACATCCCTGACCTTATCGACATTCAGAAAAGTTCGTATTACCGCTTCCTTCAGCAGGACACGCCTCCGGCTGAGAGGAAGAATATCGGGCTTCAGGCTGCTTTCAATTCTATCTTCCCCATAGCGGACTTCAACGAGACGTTCACGATTGAATTTGTGGAATATTCTATTGGCGACCCGAAGTTTTCGGTCAGGGAGTGCCTCCAGAGGGGCACGACATTCGCGGCGCCTCTCAAGATAAAGGTGCGCCTGGCCGCGTGGGAAAAGGACGAGGAGACGGGAACCCGCCGCCTGAAATACGCCAAGGAGGAAGGCGCGGATATATACCTGGGCGAACTGCCGCTTATGACGGAGAACGGGACGTTCATCATAAACGGGACGGAGAGGGTGGTCGTAAGCCAGCTTCACCGTTCCCCCGGCGCGTTCTTCACGCACGACAAAGGCAAGACGCACTCCTCCGGCAAGATACTTTATTCCGCCAGGATAATCCCGTACCGGGGCTCCTGGCTCGACTTCGAATTCGACATCAAGGACCTGCTCTATGTCAGGATAGACCGCAGAAGGAAAATCCCGGCGACGATACTACTTAAGGCCCTTGGTTATTCAAACGAGCAACTCCTCCGTTATTACTACCCGGTCGAGAAGTTGCGCGCGGTAAAGAACGGCTTCGTGCGCAAGATAGATGCAGAGATACTGGCCGGATGGAAGGCGGTTAGCGATATAGCTATAGACGGCAAGGAAGTAGTTGTCAGGAAAGGCAACAAGATTACCAAGGCCGCCATAAAGAAACTCGAATCCATGAACGTAAGCGAGATACCAATCTCTCTGGAAGAGATGGCCGGCAGAGTGGCGATTAAGGACATCGTGGATTCCGGAACCGGCGAGGTCATAGCCGAGGGCAACGAGGAGCTTAAGGAAGAGGCTATACAGAAGCTACTGAAGGCTAATATCGGGACGAAAGACGACCCGTATTTCGAGCTCCTCTTCATAGACGGCATACGCTTTATACCATCTCTTCGGGATACGCTCCTCCTGGACAAGCTGGGGACGCCCGAAGAGGCGATGATAGAGATATACAGGAGGCTTCGTCCCGGAGAGCCGCCGACGCTCGACATGGCGAAAAACCTGTTCGAGAACATGTTCTTCAACGACAAGCGCTATGACCTCTCGCCTGTCGGCAGGCTCAAGATGAACAAGAAGCTCGGGCTTGGCGTGGACATCGAGAAAAGAATCCTGACGAAGGAAGACATACTGGAGACCATCAGGTACTTAATCGACCTGAAGACCGGCAAGGGCGACGTTGATGACATAGACCACCTCGGCAACAGGCGGGTAAGGAGTGTCGGAGAGCTCCTTGAAAACCAGTTCCGCATCGGCCTTGTCCGGATGGAGCGCACTATAAAGGAGCGCATGAGCCTCCAGGACCTGGAAAACATAATGCCACACGATCTCATAAACGCAAAGCCCGTGACGGCGGCGATAAAGGAGTTCTTCGGCTCAAGCCAGCTAAGCCAGTTTATGGATCAGACAAATCCGCTGGCGGAGATTACGCACAAAAGAAGGCTCTCGGCATTGGGCCCCGGCGGCCTCACGCGCGAGCGCGCGGGTTTCGAGGTCAGGGACGTTCATCCGACGCATTACGGCAGGATATGCCCGATTGAGACGCCGGAAGGCCCGAACATCGGGCTTATAACGTCTCTTGCGACATACGCGCGCGTGAACGAGTTCGGCTTTATCGAGGCGCCGTACAGGAAGGTTCAGAAAGGCCGCCTGACGGACGAGATAGAGTTCCTCTCCGCCGTGGACGGCGAGAACTACGTCATCGCGCAGGCGAATACGCCCGTGGACTCCAAGGGAAAGATTACGGCGGAAAGCGTCTCCGCGCGTGTCGGCGGAGAGTTCAAGATGGTCGAGCCGGAGGAGGTGCAATACCTCGACGTCTCGCCCAAGCAGATTGTCTCCGTAGCCACGGCGCTTATACCGTTCCTCGAGAACGACGACGCGAACCGCGCCCTCATGGGTTCCAACATGCAGCGCCAGGCGGTTCCGCTTTTAAACGCCGAGGCCCCGATAGTCGGGACGGGCATGGAGCAGGTTGCCGCACGCGATTCCGGCGTCATCGTGCTTGCCCGTAGGAGCGGCGCAATCGAGAGCGTGGACGCAAACAGGATTGTGGTGCGCGTGAGCGAAAGGGAGGTTACGCAGGCGAACCCTTCTCCGCTCGATGTCTATACGCTGATTAAATTCTACCGTTCCAACCAGAACACCTGCATCAACCAGAAGCCTATCGTCGCTGTCGGGCAGAAGGTCAAAAAGGGACAGGTGCTGGCGGACGGCCCGGCTACGGACGGAGGCGAGCTGGCCCTCGGTCAGAACGTCATGGTGGCGTTCATGCCCTGGGGCGGCTACAACTACGAAGACGCGATACTCATCTCGGAGAAGCTTGTCCGGGAAGACAGATACACATCCATCCACATCGAAGAGTTCGAGATAGAGGCGCGCGATACAAAGCTCGGACAGGAAGAGATAACCCGCGACATACCGAACGTCGGCGAAGAGGCGCTTAAGGACCTCGACGAGTCCGGCATAATCAGGATAGGGGCCGAAGTAAAGGCCGGGGACATACTGGTAGGCAAGGTCACGCCGAAGGGCGAGACACAGCTTACGCCGGAGGAGAGGCTCCTGCGCGCAATATTCGGCGAGAAAGCAGGAGATGTCCGCGACGCCTCCCTTACCGTCCCGCCGGGAGTCGAAGGCACAATCGTGGACGTGAAGATATTCTCCCGCAAGGGCGTGGAGAAGGACGAACGGGCAAAGAGCATCGAGGACGAGGAGGTTGAGCGCCTCGAGCGGGACAAACAGGACGAGTTCCGCATCATCCAGGAGGAGAAGCTCAAAAAACTTAAAAAAGCGGTGCTCGGCCAGGCCATATCCACCAAGATAGTGGATGAATCGGGCAAGACCATCCTCCCTAAGGGCAAGGAGATAACCGAGGAAATCATCGAAAGGCTCGACGAGTCCGACCTCTCCATGCTCTCCTTCGAGGACGAGTCCCTGACCGACAGGCTCTCGGAGATAGAGGAATACGCCGCGGAACAGATGAGCTACCTTGAAACTATATTCGACGAGAGGATTGGCCGGCTGAAGAAGGGAGACGAACTCCCGCCGGGTGTCATAAAGCTCGTCAAGGTCTATATCGCCATGAAGAGGAAGCTCTCCGTCGGCGACAAAATGGCGGGGCGGCACGGCAACAAGGGCGTCGTCTCGAGGATACTGCCGGAGGAAGATCTCCCGTATCTTCCGGACGGGACGCCTGTCGATATAGTCCTGAACCCTCTTGGCGTTCCGTCCCGAATGAACGTCGGCCAGATACTCGAAACGCACCTGGGCTGGGCCGCGAAGGCGCTTGGCGTAGGGGTATCCACCCCCGTCTTCGACGGCGCCACTGAAGGGCAAATCAGGAACATGCTGGCCGAGGCGGGGCTTCCCAAGACTGGCCAGATTACCTTGTACGACGGCAGGACGGGCGAGCCTTTCGACAGGAAGGTGACCGTCGGCAACATGTACATGCTGAAGCTGCACCACCTGGTTGACGACAAGCTCCATGCCCGCTCGATAGGCCCGTACTCGCTTGTCACGCAGCAGCCTCTTGGCGGCAAGGCGCAGTTCGGCGGACAGAGGCTCGGAGAGATGGAGGTCTGGGCGCTACAGGCATACGGCGCGGCATATACCCTCCAGGAGTTTCTGACGGTCAAGTCGGATGACGTCTCAGGGCGCGCCAAGATATATGAAGCCATCGTCAAGGGCGAGAGCACTCTTGAACCGGGGCTTCCGGAGTCCTTCAACGTGCTCATAAAAGAACTTCAGAGCCTTTGCCTTGACGTTGAGCTCCTTGAGGAAGTAAAGGAATAAAGAAGGATGGTGTTATCCATCTATCGGAGGTAATGAATTGGACGATATATACAGCCTTTTCGATAAACCGAGAGAACCGGTAACATTCGACGCGATAAAGATACGGGTCGCGTCTCCGGAAAAGATAAGGTCATGGTCGCACGGCGAGGTAAAGAAGCCGGAGACCATAAACTACCGCTCTTTCAAACCGGAGCGCGACGGCCTTTTCTGTGCGAAGATATTCGGCCCGACAAAGGACTGGGAGTGCAACTGCGGCAAATACAAGCGCATGAAGCACAGGGGAGTCGTGTGCGACAAGTGCGGCGTCGAGGTCATACAGTCCAAAGTCCGCCGCGAGCGCATGGGCCATATAGAGCTTGCCTCTCCCGTCGCGCATATCTGGTTCCTCAAGGGCCTCCCGTCGAGGATTGGCAACCTGCTTGACATGACGCTTCGGCATCTTGAGAAGGTGCTGTATTTCGAGTCCTATGTCGTAATCGACCCCGGAGATACTCCGCTGAACGAG
This sequence comes from Nitrospirota bacterium, assembly GCA_021784575.1. Taxonomy (GTDB): domain Bacteria; phylum Nitrospirota; class JACRHJ01; order JACRHJ01; family JACRHJ01; genus JAKAHE01. The sequence goes on along the minus strand of JAJYHX010000003.1, from coordinate 79,092 downwards.
AAAGAGCTCCTGACGGAGGAGAAATACAGGAAACTACTTCAGGAATACGGGAGCCGTTTCAAGGCGGACATGGGCGCGCAGGCGATAAGGGAACTGCTCAGGCATATAAACCTCGAAGAGCTTGCGCAGGATTTGCACGTTAAGATAGAGATGGCGAACTCCTCCGCCGTCAAGAAGAAGCTGACAAAGCGCCTCAAGGTCGTCGAAGCGTTCCGGAAGTCGGGGAACAAGCCCGAATGGATGATACTTGACGTCATCCCGGTTATCCCGCCGGAACTCAGGCCGCTTGTCCCGCTCGAAGGCGGCAGGTTTGCGACATCCGACCTAAACGACCTCTATAGGCGCGTGATAAACAGGAACAACAGGCTTAAGAGGCTTGAAGAGCTTAAGGCGCCCAGCGTCATAATCAGAAACGAAAAGAGGATGCTCCAGGAGGCCGTTGACGCATTGTTCGACAACGGCAGGCGTGGAAGGATCCTGCGTGGTCCGAACAAGAGGCCGCTTAAGTCCCTTTCCGACATGCTGAAGGGCAAGCAGGGACGCTTCCGCCAGAACCTCCTGGGCAAACGCGTGGACTACTCAGGCCGTTCCGTCATAGTCGTCGGCCCGGAGCTAAAACTCAACCAGTGCGGCCTGCCGAAGAAGATGGCGCTCGAACTCTTCAAGCCGTTCATTTTCAACAGGCTTGAAGAAAAGGGCTACTGCACCACGATAAAGAGCGCGAAGAAGATGGTCGAGCGCGAAAGGCCGGAGGTCTGGGACGTCCTGGAGGAAGTTATCCGCGAGCATCCGGTCATGTTAAACCGCGCTCCGACGCTGCACAGGCTCGGCATCCAGGCGTTCGACCCGGTGCTGGTATCGGGCAAGGCCATCAGGCTTCACCCGCTCGTCTGCACCGCCTTCAACGCGGACTTCGACGGCGACCAGATGGCGGTGCACGTGCCGCTATCGATAGAGGCGCAGGTCGAGGCCAGGGTTCTGATGCTCTCCGTCAACAACATCCTTTCCCCGGCCAACGGGCGCCCGATTACCGTGCCATCCCAGGACATGGTGCTCGGCGTTTACTACTTGAGCAAAGTCCGCCCGAACGCGCGGGGCGAGGGGATGCGGTTCTCCGGCCCGGATGAGGTGCGGATAGCATACGACCACGGTGTCGTGGCGAAGCACGCGAGAATAAAGGCGAGGATAGACGGCAGGCTCGTGGATACGACGGTTGGCCGGGTGATAATCTCCGAGATACTGCCGGAAGGGCTTTCCTTCGACCTCGTGAACAAGGAGATGAACAAGAAGGAAATCTCCCGCCTTATCGACGCCTCGTACAGGCAGTCAGGCGCGAGGGCGACCGTCACCCTGATGGACAACCTCAAAGACATCGGCTTCAAGTATGCGAACGAGGCCGGCATCTCCATCTGCATGAACGACATGCATATACCCACGAACAAGCATGAGCTTATCGCGCAGGCTGAAAAGCAGGTCATGGAGATACAGAAGCAATACGCGGACGGCCTTATTACGAACGGCGAGCGCTATAACAAGGTTATCGACATCTGGGCGTCCGTTACGGAGACCATCGCATCCGAGATGATGAACGAGCTTGGAATCGACGACGAGGTCGAGGGTATTCCGCAGGACCAGAAAAGGTCGTTCAACTCGATATTCATGATGGCGGATTCCGGCGCCAGGGGCAGCGCGCAGCAGCTAAGGCAGCTGGCCGGCATGAGGGGACTCATGGCCAAACCCTCCGGCGAGATTATCGAGGCGCCAATCCAGGCGAACTTCCGCGAAGGCCTGAAAGTTCTGGAATACTTCATCTCTACGCACGGCGCGCGCAAGGGCCTTGCCGATACCGCGCTTAAGACAGCAAACTCCGGTTACCTGACCAGGAGGCTTGTCGATGTGGCGCAGGACGTCATCATAACCGAGGAGGATTGCGGCACTGTTGACGGAATCCAGGTTACGGCCCTTGTCGAGGGCGGAGAGATAATCGAGCCGCTGGACGAGAGGCTCCTCGGGAGGGTCAATTCGGAAGACATCATCGACCCGGTTACCGGAGAGAAGCTTGTCCTGGCCAATACCGAGATTACCGAAGACAACCTGAAGAAGATTGTGGACGCGGGCATCGACCGCGTTAAGATACGCTCTGTTTTGACCTGCCAGACCAGGCGCGGCGTGTGTAAGATGTGCTATGGGCGAGACCTCGCCAGGGGCCATCTGGTCGACATCGGCGAGGCCGTGGGCATAATCGCGGCGCAGTCGATAGGCGAGCCGGGCACACAGCTTACCATGAGAACCTTTCACATCGGCGGCACTGCGTCCAAGGTTGTCGAGCAGACCAAGCTTACGGCCAAGAACGCCGGCATAGTGGAGTATATAAACCTCCACACGATAAAGAAGGAAGACGGCTCGATAATTGTTATGAACAGAAACGGCAAGATAGCCATACGCGATTCGTCCGGCCGCGAGAAAGAGCGCTACATGATTACGTACGGCGCAAACCTCCACGTCACCGACAAGCAGAAGGTAAAGGAGAGCCAGATACTCGTCGATTGGGACCCGTATTCCACGCCGATACTGACTGAAGTCGGCGGCAAGATAGCCCTGGGCGACATCATCGAAGGCTCGACTATGCGCGAGGAAGTGGACGAAACGACGGGCCTCTCCCACAAGGTCATAATCGACTACCCGGCCAACATGAGGCCGCGCATATCCATCAAGGACGAGACCGGCAAGACCGCCAAGATACCCGGCACCAACGCAGTCGCGCGATACCTCCTGCCCGCCGGAGCGCACATACTTGTGGAAAAGGGCGATACGGTAAGCCCCGGCGACATCCTGGTAAAGATACCGAGGGAGACCACCAAGACCAAGGACATCACCGGCGGTCTGCCGCGTGTGGCCGAGCTTTTCGAGGCGAGGCGCCCGAAGGAGCAGGCGGTTATTTCCGAAATCGACGGGACCGTCGAGTACGGCGGTTTCGTCAAGGGTATGAGGCGGGTAATCGTCAAGGGCGCTTTGGGCGACGAGAAGGAATACCTGATTCCCAAGGGCAAGCACGTAAACGTCCATGAGGGCGACTGGGTTATTGCGGGCGAACCACTCATGGACGGTTCTGTTGACCCGCACGACATTCTCGACATCATGGGCCCGAAAGAGCTCCAGAAATACCTTGTCGATCAGGTACAGCAGGTCTACCGGCTCCAAGGCGTGTCCATCAACGACAAACACATAGAGGTCATTGTCCGCCAGATGCTCCGCAAGGTAAAGCTGGAAGACGCGGGCGACACCCGCTTCCTGCCGGGAGAACAGGTGGATAAATTCGCGTTCACCGACGAGAACAATTTTGTCGTGAAGAAGGCGAAGGTGGAGGATCCGGGCGATACGGAGTATATGCTCGGCGAACTTGTCGCCCCGAAGGCCATCGAGGAAGTCAACACCAAGATAGAGGCAAAGGGCGGCAGGCCCGCGATATACCGGAAGACCAGGGCCGCAGTCGGCAAACCGATACTCCTTGGCATTACCAAGGCGTCCCTGTCCACGGACAGCTTCATCTCCGCGGCCTCGTTCCAGGAGACCACGAGAGTGCTTACCGAGGCGGCGATAACCGGTTCCGTAGACAAGCTCCTTGGTCTTAAGGAAAACGTGATAATGGGCAGACTTATCCCCGCAGGCACGGGTTCCGCCGCCTACAGAGACACCTATGCCCTGCCGAAGGACATGGAGCTTCCGGAAAAGGAGGCCCTGGCGGCAAGCTGACGCCGGGCGGAGACTATAGACTTGGGGGGTCGGCAAGGCGGCCCCTGCTTTTTTATTTTTCATGTATAATTAATGCTTGACATTGCAAGTGCGGTTGAGATATAATCCGCAAGTTTTTCGCCAGTGGTTTTGATTTTGCTAACTATCTAAAAAAGCATGGGTATTTTTTGAAAGAACGTTCCCTGGAGGTTGGGTGTGCCGACAATTAACCAGTTAGTGAGGAGCAGCAGGGAGAAGGTCTCCATAAAGAGCAAAAGCCCTGCCCTGAAGAGTTGCCCTCAAAAAAGAGGCGTATGCGTGAGGGTTTACACGACAACGCCCAAGAAGCCGAACTCGGCGCTTCGGAAGGTGGCGAGGGTGAGGCTTACAAACCAGATGGAAGTTACCACCTATATTCCCGGGGTGGGACATAACCTCCAGGAACATTCGATAGTCCTTATCAGGGGCGGCAGGGTCAAGGACCTCCCTGGAGTCAGATACCACATCATTCGCGGGACACTGGATACCACGGGCGTGGCCGACCGCAAGCAGGGCCGTTCCAAATACGGCGCCAAGCGGCCAAAGGCCTAAGGAGGAGCGAGATGCCGAGAAGAAGAGAAGTCGCAAAAAGGGAAATCCTCCCCGACCCGAAATTCAATAACAAGCTGGTCGGCAAGTTCATGAGTTGCCTTATGATGGAAGGCAAAAAAAGCGTTGCGGAGCACATAACCTACGGCGCGTTCGACATTATAAAAGACAAGACCGGGGGCGACCCCCTCAAGACCTTCAAGAGCGCGCTCGATAACGTAAAACCGGCGGTTGAAGTGAAATCCCGCAGGGTAGGCGGCGCGTCATACCAGGTTCCGGTGGATATCCGCCCGAACAGGAGGATGGCCCTTGGCATAAGGTGGCTTATAACTTTCGCCCGCAAAAGAGGCGAAAAGACCATGAGGGAACGGCTCGCGGCGGAGCTTCTGGACGCGGCGAACAACACCGGGGCGGCGGTAAGGAAGAAGGATGATACCCACAAGATGGCCGAGGCCAACAAGGCCTTCGCCCATTACAGGTGGTAAACGGTATACGGGTTGCGCACGTTAATTGAAATGTTGCAAATGGCTGAAGCGGCAATGCCTTCGTGTAATTATAGGTAAGGATACTTAATGGCACAAGCAGTTGAAAAAGCAGCAGGGGCAGGGAAGGCCAAGAGGCCGTACCCGCTCGAGGATACACGCAATATCGGGATAATGGCGCATATAGACGCGGGCAAGACCACGACTACCGAGCGCATTCTTTACTATACCGGCGTGTCCTATAAAATAGGCGAGGTGCATGAAGGCACCGCGGTAATGGACTGGATGGTTCAGGAGCAGGAGCGCGGCATTACCATTACATCCGCCGCCACGACATGCTTCTGGAAGGGGAAACGCATCAATATAATAGACACGCCGGGTCATGTCGATTTCACAATCGAGGTAGAGCGCTCGCTCAGGGTGCTTGACGGCGCCGTAGCGGTATTCGATTCAGTCGCCGGAGTGGAGCCTCAGTCCGAGACGGTATGGCGTCAGGCGGATAAGTACGAGGTTCCCAGGATTGCCTTCATGAACAAGATGGACAGGACGGGAGCCGATTTCTACCGCTCTGTCAAGACCATGATAGACCGTCTTGGGGCGAAACCCGTCGCGATCCAGCTGCCGATAGGCAGGGAAGAGAATTTCAAGGGCGTAATAGACCTGGTCAGAATGAAGGCGATACTTTTCCTGGACGAAACGCTCGGTGCGAAATTCGACGAGACGGAAATCCCGGAAGACATGAAGACTCAGGCGCATGAATACCACGAGAAGATGATAGAGGCCCTTTCGGATGTGGACGATGTCCTCATGGAAAAATACCTGGGCGGCGAGGCCATATCCGAGGAAGAGATAAAGGCGGCTCTTCGCAAGGGCACCATCGGGCTCAAAATAACCCCGTGCCTCTGCGGAACAGCCTTCAAAAACAAAGGCGTCCAGCCGCTCCTCGACGCGGTTGTGGACTACCTGCCATCTCCTCTGGATGTCCCGCCGGTTGTCGGGACGCATCCCGGCACGGAGGAGGAGCTTACGCGCAAGGCGGACGACAGCGAGCCTTTCTCGGCCCTGGCGTTCAAAATAATGGCGGACCCGTTCGTCGGCCAGCTTACCTTCTTCAGGGTATACTCCGGCACCATGAACGCAGGCTCCTACATATATAACGCGACGAAGGACAGCAAGGAGCGCATTGGCCGCATCCTAAAGATGCACGCCAACAAGCGCGAAGACATAGATGTCGTAATGGCGGGCGATATTGCCGCCGCGGTAGGGCTCAAAAACACTATTACAGGCGACACCCTGTGCGATCCCAGCCATCCTATTATCCTTGAGGCGATGGAATTCCCGGAGCCGGTCATATCCGTCGCCATAGAGCCAAAGACCAAGGTAGACCAGGAAAGGCTTGGTACTTCGCTTGCGAAGCTTGCGCAGGAAGACCCGTCTTTTAAGGTGAAGACCGACGAGGAAACCGGCCAGACAATAATCTCCGGGATGGGCGAGCTTCATCTCGAAATAATAGTTGACAGACTCCTCCGCGAATTTAAGGTTGATGCGAACGTCGGCAAACCGCAGGTTGCATACCGTGAGACCATACGTAAGGCGGTTGAGGCGCAGGGCAAGTTCGTTCGGCAGAGCGGCGGGCGCGGCCAGTACGGCGATGTCTGGTTAAACCTTGAACCGACCGAGCCGGGTACGGGCTTTGAGTTTGTAAACAAAATTGTCGGCGGCGTTGTTCCAAAGGAATACATCCCGGCGGTGGAGAAAGGCGTCAAGGAGGCCATGGACGGCGGCGTGCTTGCGGGCTATCCGATGGTGGATATAAAGGTCACCATATCCGACGGCTCCTATCACGAAGTGGACTCCTCCGAAATGGCTTTCAAGATAGCCGGTTCGATGGGCTTCAAGGCAGGCGCCGCAAAGGCTGCACCGGTACTGCTTGAGCCGGTCATGTCCGTAGAGGCCGTCGTGCCCGAAGAGTACATGGGCGATGTCATAGGCGATTTGAACTCAAGGCGCGGTAAGATCCAAGGCATGGAGCCCAGGGGCAACGCGCAGGTAATAAAGTCAGTCGTACCGCTTTCTCAGATGTTCGGCTACTCGACCGACCTTCGCTCCGCGACCCAGGGCCGCGCTACGTATACCATGCAGTTTTCGCATTACGAAGAGGTCCCGAAGGGGCTTGCGGACGAGATAATCGCCAAGGTGAAAGGCGAATAAAAGGCGAAATTATCCCGTTCAATTGAGGAGGGTTTATTATGGCAAAGGAGAAGTTTGAGAGGAAGAAGCCGCACGTTAACGTGGGGACGATAGGTCACGTTGACCACGGCAAGACGACGTTGACGGCGGCGATAACGAAGACGCTTGCGACGAAGGGTCAGGCGAAGTTTACGGCGTTTGACCAGATAGACAAGGCGCCTGAGGAGCGAGAGCGCGGCATAACGATAGCGACTGCGCACGTGGAATACGAGACGGGTAATCGCCACTATGCTCACGTTGACTGTCCTGGCCATGCGGATTACGTGAAGAACATGATAACGGGCGCGGCGCAGATGGACGGTGCGATACTGGTTGTTTCGGCCGCGGACGGCCCGATGCCCCAGACGCGGGAGCACATACTTTTGGCGCGTCAGGTTGGAGTTCCGTATATAGTTGTGTTTATGAACAAGGTTGACATGGTTGACGACCCCGAGCTTTTGGAGCTTGTCGAGCTTGAGCTTCGGGAGCTTTTAAGCAAGTATGAGTTTCCGGGCGACGACATACCCATCGTGAAGGGCAGCGCGCTGAAGGCTCTTGAGTCCTCTGCGACGAACCCGGACGCGGCTGAGTATAAGTGCATCTGGGACTTGATGGACGCGGTGGACAGCTACATTCCGACGCCTGAGCGCGCGATAGACAAGCCGTTTCTTATGCCTGTCGAGGACGTGTTTACGATTTCCGGACGCGGGACTGTCGTAACGGGTAGGGTTGAGCGCGGCATCGTGAAGGTTGGCGACGAGGTGGAGATAGTCGGTATACGCGACACGCAGAAGACGATTGTGACGGGTGTTGAGATGTTTCGGAAGCTTTTGGATCAGGGCCAGGCGGGCGACAACATCGGCGTGCTTTTAAGGGGCACGAAGAAGGAAGAGGTTGAGCGCGGCATGGTTCTGGCGAAGCCGAAGTCGATAACGCCGCACACGAAGTTCAATGCTAAGGCGTATATCCTGACGAAGGAGGAAGGCGGGAGACATACGCCGTTCTTCAACGGGTACAGGCCGCAGTTCTACTTCCGGACGACGGATGTGACGGGGGTTGTGAAGCTGCCTGAGGGAATCGAGATGGTGATGCCGGGCGACAATGTGTCGATGGAAGTTGATCTCATCACGCCGATAGCGTGCGAGAAGGAGCTTCGTTTCGCCATACGCGAAGGCGGCAGAACCGTCGGCGCCGGCGTCGTCGCGGATATAATAGAGTGAGGTTGACGTGGCACAGAAAATAAGGATAAGGCTGAACGCCTACGACCACAGGCTGCTTGACCAGTCGGTTACCGAGATAGTGGACACGGCGAAAAGGACTGGCGCGCGGGTGTCCGGCCCGGTGCCGTTGCCCACGAAGATAAACAGATACACCGTGCTCAGGTCTCCCCATGTGGACAAGAAATCCCGCGAGCAGTTTGAGATAAGAACACACAAGCGCCTTATCGACATCCTGGACCCAACGCCGCAAACCGTTGACGCGCTTATGAAATTGGATCTTTCCGCCGGCGTGGACGTGGAGATAAAGTTATGATAAGCGGCATAATAGGAAAAAAACTGGGAATGACCCAGATTTTCACGGACGATGGCCGCGTTACGCCTGTTACGGTAATAGAGGCCGGGCCGTGCGCGGTAGTCCAGAAGAAGTCGGTCCCGACGGACGGCTATGATGCAGTCCAGATAGGTTTCCTCGAGGTAAGAGAGAGCAAGGCAAACAAACCCATGACAGGCCATTTCAAAAAAGCTGGCGCTGCGTCTTACAGGCACCTCCGGGAATTTCAAGGCGACACATCAGATATGGAGCCGGGTTCAAAAGTAACCGTGGAGATATTCGCAAGGGGCGACAAGATATCCGTAATGGGTACGTCGAGGGGCAAGGGCTTCCAGGGCGTTATCGTGCGCCACCACTTCAAGGGCGGGCGCGCAACTCACGGCTCGATGTTTCACAGGGAACCGGGAGGTATAGGTTCATCGGCATGGCCGTCCAGGGTCTGGAAGAACAAGAGGCTTCCGGGTCACATGGGCAACGGGAGCGTTACCACCCGCGGCCTGGAAGTGGTCGATGTCAAGGCCCAGGACAATATCCTGCTGGTCAAAGGCTCAGTCCCCGGTTCTCCCGGCGGGATTGTCATCGTAAACAAAATATAAGGGCAGCCAAGGAGATACAGGATGCCGTCGGTAGATATAATAGATTCAAAAAAACAGAAGGCGGGAAACATTAACCTTTCGGACGATGTTTTCGGCGTAAAGGTCAACCCAGGCCTGATACATGAAGCGTTCCTGATGCAGAGGGCGAATGCCCGGCAGGGCACGTCGGAGACGAAGACGCGTCATTTTGTCAGCGGCGGCGGCGTAAAGCCGTACCGGCAAAAAGGGACTGGCCGCGCCCGTGCTGGGTCTTCGCGCTCTGGGCTTTGGAGGCACGGCGGCATAATATTCGGGCCGCATCCGAGGGATTATTCCTACTCCATGCCCAAAAAGGCGTCAAGGGCGGCGCTTGCGGCGGTACTGTCGGCCAAGGTTGCGGACGGAGAGCTTTTCGTCATGGACAAACTTACGGTCGGGGAGCCTAAAACCAGGGCCGCAGCCGCGTTGTTTTCTTCGCTGGGTCTTACCGGGACTATACTTGTTTTGACTGCCGGAGCGGACAGAAACATATATCTTGCGGCGCGGAATATCCCTAGCGTGAAGGTATGCCGCGTGGAGAACATAAATATCTACGACCTCCTGAAGTACAAGAACCTGCTTTCCGACAGGGAGTCGTTGGAGAAGCTCCAGGAGGCGCTTTCATGAGAGGTATCTACGAGATTATAAAGAAACCCCTGATTACCGAAAAGGGTTCAAAGCTGAAGGAGAGCCAGAACAAGATAGTGCTTCAGGTTTCTCCCGATGCAAACAAAATAGAGATAAAGAACGCGGTCGAAGCCGTCTTCAAGGTGAAGGTGGACGAAGTGCGCACCATGGTTTTCAAGGGCAAAAGAAAGCGTCTTGGAGTGCGCCAGGGCGTGCGTTCGGACTGGAAAAAGGCGGTTGTCACGCTAAAGGAAGGCCAGACCGTCGAGTACCTTGAGGGGGTGAAATAATGCCTATAAAATCATATAAACCGACTTCGCCGGCAAGGCGTTTCCAGACCGTAGACACCTTCGAGGACATCACCAAAAAAGAGCCCGAGAAAGGTCTGGTCAAGGTCTATTCCAAGAGCGCCGGCAGGAACTCCTATGGCAGGATAACCGTGCGGCGGCGCGGCGGCGGCTCCAAGCGGGCCTATCGCCTCATCGACTTCAAGAGAGACAAGGACGGCATACCCGCAAAGGTGGCGAGCATAGAATACGACCCGAACAGGAGCGCAAGGATTGCCCTTCTGCATTATGCGGACGGCGAAAAGCGCTATATCCTTGCGCCAGTGGGGCTTAAGGCGGGCGATAATGTAATGTCGGGGCCGGAGGCGGATATACTTCCGGGCAACTGCCTGCCGCTTCGCAACATTCCCTTCGGAACACAGGTTCATAACGTCGAGATGAGGGTCGGCGGGGGCGGACAGATGGTCAAAAGCGCGGGGTCGTATGCCCAGCTTATGGCCAAGGAAGACAAATACGCCCAGCTCCGGCTCCCGTCCGGCGAGGTGCGTATGGTCCTTATGGACTGCAAGGCATCTATTGGTCAGGTCAGCAACCTCGACCACGAAAACATCTCCCTGGGCAAGGCCGGGCGTGCCCGCTGGCTCGGTAAAAGGCCGAAGGTCAGAGGCGTCGCAATGAACCCGGTAGACCATCCCCTTGGCGGCGGCGAAGGCCGTTCGTCGGGCGGAAGGCCGCCATGCTCGCCGTGGGGCAAGCCGGAAGGCGTCAAGACCAGGAAGAGCAGGAATGCGGACAAGTTTATCGTAAAGAAGAGAAAATAGTTTACGGACTGATTTTTCAGGAGGAGCGCTGTGCCAAGATCGGTAAACAAGGGGCCTTACGTCCAGGAAAGCCTGCTAAAAAAAGTAGTCGGGATGAATGAAGGCGGGGAGAAGAAAATCCTTAAAACGTGGTCCAGGAGCAGCATGGTCGTTCCGGAGTTCATAGGCCATACACTGGCCGTGCATAACGGGAAAAAGTTTATCCCGGTTTATATCACAGAGAACATGATTGGCCACAAGCTGGGTGAATTCGCGGCCACGAGGCAATTCAAGGGCCACGGCGGCACCGAGAAGAAAACAACGACAGGCCCGGGAACGGGAACGGCAAAACAAGGATAACGAGGTCGGATTCCGATGGAAGCCACTGCAAAGGCAAGGTTTATAAGAGTCACGCCAAGGAAGGCGCGGCTTGTTATTGACGTCATACGGGGCAGGAAGGTTGGCGAGGCCATGAACATGCTTAAGTTCATGCCACAACATGCGTCCCGCGTAGTCGAGAAACTCCTGAAATCCGCCATAGCCAACGCGGAACAGAAGGATGTTTCCGATGTGGACAGGCTCAGAGTGAAAGCGGCATTTGTGGACCAGGGGCCTGTCTTGAAGAGGGTTATGCCCCGCGCGATGGGCAGAGCGAACATCATACGGAAGCGTTCCAGCCATATTACCCTGGTGCTGGGCGACGAATAAGGCGAAAAAGAATAATCGGAGGTGAGCTTTTGGGCCACAAAGTCCATCCAGTCGGTTACAGGCTTGGCGTCATAAAGACCTGGAGTTCGCGCTGGTATGCCAGAAAGGAATATGGCGAGTACCTGCACGAAGACTTAAGGCTCCGCAAGGTCGTTAAGGCGAAGCTATTTCACGCGGGGGTCGGCAAGATAGACGTCGAGCGCGCGGGCAGCAGGATAAAAGTGAATATTTATACCGCCCGCCCGGGTATCATTATCGGCAAAAAAGGCGCCGAGGTGGACAAGCTCAAGAAGGAGCTCGAGGGCCAGACCGGCAAGCAGGTCTATATAAATATCATGGAAATAAGAAAGCCGGAGATGGATGCCCAACTCGTTGCGGAGAACATAGCCCTTCAACTCGAACGCAGGATAGCCTTCCGCCGCGCTATGAAAAAGTCCGTAACGTCCTCGCTCAGGTTCGGAGCGCAGGGCATCAAGATAGCCTGTGCCGGACGCCTGGCGGGCGCCGAAATAGCCCGCTCCGAGTGGTACAGGGAGGGCAGAGTGCCCCTGCATACCATAAGGGCGGACATAGACTACGGTTTTGCCGAGGCCAAGACGACATACGGGCAGATAGGCGTCAAGGTCTGGATATACAAGGGCGACATCCTTGGCGAGGCGGCGACGGCATAAGGGGTTTGTGGATAGCGTGAAGATTGACATTCTGAGCAAAGCGAAGAATCCACTTTTGGTTTTTCATAACCTCAATATCTACCGTGGATTTTTCGGCCCAAAATACGGATCTCAGAATGACATCCTTGGGAAGGTCGAAAGGGAGTTATAAATGTTAGCGCCGAAGAAAGTCAAATTCAGGAAGAAACAGAAAGGCACCATGAACGGGAAAGCCTGGCGGGGTGGAGATATAAGCTTCGGCGAATTTGGCCTGAAGGCCCTTGAGCCGGGCTGGGTGACAAGCGCCCAGATAGAGGCCGCCCGTATCGCCATGACCCGCCATGTAAAGAGGGGCGGCAAGATATGGATCAGGATATTCCCGGACAAGCCCATAACCAAAAAACCCGCCGAGACCAGGATGGGCAAAGGTAAAGGCGCTCCTGAATACTGGGTGTCCGTCGTGAAGCCCGGCCGCATAATATACGAAATGGCCGGCGTGCCGGAAGAAGTGGCGAGAGAGGCGCTCAGGCTCGCCGCGCACAAGCTCCCGGTCGCAACGCGGTTCGTATCCAGGGAAGGAGGACTTTCGTGAAGGCATCCGAAATAAAAGAACTTTCTTCGGAGGAGCTTAAGTCCAAGCTTTCCGACCTGGACAAGGAGCGTTTTAACCTGCGTTTCCAGCTTGCGATGGGTGATATAGAAAACCCGATTCGCATCCGTGACGTAAAGAGGGATATTGCGCGGATAAAGACCGTTCTTCGAGAGAAGGAAATCGAGGGCTGACCAGGCGAAGCTTATAAAGACGTCATTACCGCGAAAGCGGGAATCCAGGGATTTAAAAACCCTGAATTAAGGGAGTTGGGGATTATCCCCGGAGGATAAGGCTGATGGCCGAAAAGAAGACATTCGTTGGAGAAGTCGTTAGCGACAAGATGGACAAGACGGTCGTCGTCAGGGTCACAAGAAGAGTGCCGCATCCGGTCTACAAGAAGATAGTAAGCCGCGTAGCCCGCTTGAAGGCCCATGACGAAAAGAACGAGTGCGCAATCGGCGACACCGTCAGGGTAGCCGAAACCAGGCCGCTTTCCAAGGACAAACGATTTGAAGTCGTAGAGGTAATAGAAAAGGCCGGATAAGGCCTGAAGGGAGAGGTTAACCATGGTCCAGGTCCAGACGATGCTGGATGTTGCGGACAATTCCGGCGCCAAAAAAGTAATGTGCATAAAGGTAATCGGCGGAACCCGGAGGCGCTATGCTACAGTCGGGGACATCATCATCGTCTCCATAAAGGAGGCCATTCCCGAAGGCACCGCCAAAAAAGGAAAGGTGGCGAAAGCGGTTGTGGTGAGGACGTCGAAGGAAGTCAGGAGGAACGACGGCTCGTATATAAAGTTCGACAAGAACGCCGCGGTTCTGATCAATAACCAGAGGGAGCCCATAGGCACCCGCATATTCGGGCCCGTCGCCAGGGAGCTTCGTTGGAAGAACTTTATGAAAATAATCTCGCTGGCGCCGGAAGTTCTATAAGGGGGCTGACAGGATGGGCGTAACTATAAAGAAAAACGACACCGTGATGGTCATAGCCGGCAAGGAAAAGGGCAAGACGGGAAGAGTGTTCCGGGTGATGTCCAAGGAAGACCGCCTGCTCGTTGAAAAGATTAATATCGTCAAGCGGCATACCCGCCCGACCTCGACCAACCGGCAGGGCGGGATCATAGAGAAGGAAGCGCCGATACACGTTTCCAATGTGATGGTCGTCTGTCCCAAGTGCGGCAAAACTACCAGGGTTTCCCACAGCTTTGAGGGCGAGAACAAGGTTCGCGTCTGCAAGAAGTGCGGAAGCCCCATGGACAAGGTTTGAACTGGAGGTTTTTTATAAAATGGCGGCAAGGCTCAAGGAAAAATACGAAAAAGAGATAACGCCGGCCCTGATGAAGGAATTCGGGTTCAAGAACGTCATGCAGGTTCCAAAGGTCGTGAAGGTTGTCGTGAATGTGGGACTGGGCGAGGCGATACAGAACCCGAAGCTTATGGACGGGGCGGTGAAGGAGGTTGGCGATATAACGGGCCAGAAGGCTGTCGTTAAGAAGGCCAAGAAGTCCATTGCCGCGTTCAAGCTCCGCGAAGGCATGTCTGTCGGGTGTTCCGTAACCCTCAGGCGGGACCGCATGTGGGAGTTCCTCGACAGGCTTCTGAACGTGGCGCTTCCCCGCATACGCGACTTCAAAGGCGTCTCCGGCAAGGCTTTCGACGGCAGGGGTAACTACACCCTCGGCCTCAAGGAACAGTTTATATTTCCGGAGATAGACTATGACAAGGTAGAAATGGTGCATGGGATGGATATTTCCATTGTAACAAGCGCCAGGACGGACGAAGAGGGCAAGGCGCTCCTCCGCCACATCGGGATGCCGTTCAGAAACTGATGGCGATGTCTGGTGGACGCAACAGAGGCGGGCATATCGCCGCTTTTGAATGTCTTTCCTAAACTGATAGCGAGGTATGTAAGTTGGCAAAGAAATCTCTCATGGCCAAGCAGAAAAGGGCGCCGAAGTTCTCCACGCGCGGATATAACCGCTGCAAGATTTGCGGCAGGCCCAGGGGCTTCCTCAGGAAATTCGAGATGTGCAGGATATGCTTCCGCGAGCTCTCCTTGAAAGGCGAGATACCGGGAGTGATAAAGGCAAGCTGGTAAAGACCTCCGGGCGTGCCGACGGGCGGGGGTGGCAAGGGGAGCGGAAGACAAGCGGAAGTTCCGGCCATGTCATAGCAACCCCAGCCTTATGAGGCAAGTTCCGGGCGTCTTATCAAATATCGAAAAAGGAGCAATGGAAGATGGGAATGACGGACCCGATTGCTGATATGCTGACCAGGATCAGAAACGCCAACCTGGCGAAACAGGAGAAGGTGGATGTGCCTTCGTCCAACCTGAAACTGGAACTGGCCCGCGTCCTGAAGGAAGAGGGATATATAAAGAACTTCAAGCTTCTCAAGGACCGCAAGCAGGGGATAGTCCGGGTCTATATGAAATACAGTCCCGACGAGGCCAGGGTTATAAACGGTTTGAAAAGGGTGAGCCGTCCCGGCAACCGCGTTTATGTGGGAGCCGACGACATCCCGCGCGTGATGGGCGGCCTCGGCGTTGCTATCATCTCCACGTCGAGGGGCGTCATGGTGGATAGAGACTCGCGGCAGAAGAATATCGGCGGCGAAATTCTCTGCTACATCTGGTAGTCCGGGCGATGAGCCGGGGCGAGTTATAATAAATTCGTTGATTAAAGTAAGTGCAGGGGCGCAATTCATTGTGCCCGTCGTTCCCGCAAAAACGGGAATCCAACGAATAGCCGTTGTTCTGAACGAGTAAACCGAGAAGCCCTGAACGAAGTGAAGGGGAAAAATCCGCATTAATTTTTTTATAGAATGAACCGGTGAGGGAGTTATAAAATGTCGAGGATAGGCAAAAAACCCGTGGAGATACCAGCCGGAGTGGAGGTGAAGCTCTCCGGCAGCAACCTGCGCGTAAAGGGGCCGAAAGGTGAACTCGTGAAGGATTTTCACCCCAAGATGACGATACGGCAGGATGGGAAATCGATCGTCGTGGAAAGGGCTTCCGACCACAGGTTCGACCGTTCGCTCCATGGGCTGACCAGGACATTGATAAACAACATGGTCTCCGGCGTCACCAAGGGTTTTGAGAGAGTGCTGGAAATAAACGGCGTGGGTTATAAGGCCGAGGTTAAGGGTAGCACGCTCGTGCTTAGCATGGGCTTCTCTCACCCCGTCAACTTTGAACTCCCCAAGGGCGTTTCCGCTTCCGTGGACAAGGCGACCACCATAAAGCTTTCGAGCATCGACAAGGAGCTCCTGGGGCAGGTAGCCGCAAACGTCCGCGCGGTCCGGAAACCTGAGCCTTACAAGGGCAAGGGAATAAAGTACGTCGAAGAGACAATACTCCGCAAGGAAGGGAAGAAGGGTAAATAACATGGGCTCCACAAGCGAGAGACTTGCCGGGAGGCAGAGAAGACAGGACAGGATAAGGAAAAAGGTTCATGGAACGGCCTTGCGTCCCAGGCTGAACGTATTCCGGAGCGCCTCGAACATCTATGCCCAGGTCATAGACGACGCAAAAGGTGTCACCATAACCGCCGCATCCACGCTCGACAAGGAAATCAGGGAAGGTCTGAAATCCAAAGGCAACATAGACGCGGCGAAGAAGGTCGGAACCGCAGTAGCCAAAAAAGCCATCGAAAAAGGCGTAAAAGAAATCATTTTCGACAGAGGCGGATACATATTTCACGGAAGAATCAAGGCCCTGGCCGACGCGGCGAGGGAAGCCGGCCTGAATTTCTGACGGTGGCAGAAGGACGGCTTTGAACATGACGGGAGATACCTTAAAACTTTTTTCCCGCTATGGCAAGAGGGCGGTTGCAGGGCGGCTTTGAACATGGCCGGAAGGCGCGGCGGAGAAAGCCGGCCTGAATTTTGACAGGAGGAATTAATTGGAAAAGTACGAAGCCGAAGGCTCCAGTTTCAAGGACAAGGTTATCCATATAAACAGGGTGGCCAAGGTCGTCAAGGGCGGGCGGAGGTTCTCCTTTTCGGCGCTTGTCGTAGTCGGCGACGGCGATGGCAGTGTCGGCATTGGCAAAGGAAAAGCCGTCGAAGTGCCGGTTGCGATACAGAAGGCGGTAGAGCGCGCAAAGAAGAGCATGGTGAAGATGGCGCTCAAGGATACTACCATACCGCATGAGACACTGGGACATTTCGGTTCGGCAAAAGTCCTCCTGAAACCCGCTTCCCCGGGCACAGGGCTTATTGCGGGTGGAGCGGTCAGGGCCATACTTGAGGTGGCGGGCGTTCATAATATATTATCAAAATCGCTGGGCAGTTCCAATCCGCACAATGTGGCGAGGGCCACTCTCGAAGGGTTGAAGCAGCTAAGGAACCTGGACCAGGTTGCCAGGCTTCGCGGCAAGGCCGCGGAAGAAATAACATCGTGATTTGTGCATGGGCCTGATTCATCGCGCCCGCGTGCGCAATAATTTGCGCCCTACAATTGTGGAATATTACCGGTTCGGAGAAAAATCATGGCTGGAATCATAAAAGTTAAACTGACGCGGAGTCCTATAGGTCATCCGGAAAAGCAGAGGAAAGTCCTGGCCGGTCTGGGGCTTACAAAAATAAGCAGTACTGTCGTACGGCAGGATACGCCGCAGATACGCGGTATGGTAAAGAAAGTGTCGCACCTGGTAAAGATTGTGGAGGAGGGGGTCTGATGAGGATAGAGGAACTGGCCCCTAATCCCGGGGCAAGGAAGAACAGGAAAAGAATAGGCAGGGGGCCTGGCTCCGGCCACGGGCAGACCGCATGCAGGGGCGAGAAGGGGCAGAAGTCCCGCGCGGGCGGCGCAAAAGGCCCCGGCTTTGAGGGCGGGCAGATGCCGCTTGTAAGAAGAATCCCGAAACGCGGATTTGTCAACATCTTCCGCAAGGAATATGCCCTTGTCAATCTCCGCGACATAGCGAAGCTCGAAGGCGTGGACGTGGTAAGCCCGGAAGCCCTTTTCGATCAGGGCGTCATAAAGAAGCTTGGCGATGGCATAAAGGTGCTGGGTCTTGGCGAACTGAAAAAGGCCGTGACGGTGCAGGCCCATAAATTTTCCAAAAGCGCCGTCCAGAAGATTGAGGCCGCCGGCGGGCGCGCAGAGGTAATACAGCTTTGATAGAAAGCTTTAAAAATATCTTTAAAATACCGGAGCTGAAGAAACGCATCATCTTTACGCTTGCGCTTCTTGTGGTGTACAGGATAGGCGGTCATATCCCGACTCCGGGCATAAACGGCGAAGAGCTTTCCAAGTTCCTCCATGCCAATGCGGGGGCTTTGATGGGCTTTTTCGACATGTTCTCCGGAGGAGCGCTCTCAAGGGTTACCATCTTCGGGCTGGGCATAATGCCTTATATCAGCGCGTCGATTATCCTTCAGCTCCTCACGGTGGTTTTCCCATATCTTGCCCAGCTCCAGAAGGAAGGTGAGCGCGGCAGGAAGAAGATAACGCAGTATACCCGCTACGGGACAATCGCCATATCCCTGATACAGGCGTTTATGATAGCGATAGCGCTGGAAAAGATGCAGAACGGCGCGTTCATAACGAATCCCGGCTGGGGCTTCAGGATAATGACCATGATCACGCTCACCTGCGGCACGTCGTTTATCATGTGGCTTGGCGAGCAGATTACCGAGAGGGGTATCGGCAACGGCATATCCCTTATAATATTTGCGGGTATCGTATCCAGGCTCCCGAACGCCGTCATAGAAACCGGCAGGCTTTTTAAGGCGGGCGAGCTCTCGCTCTTTACAGTGCTTGTTATGCTGATTATTATAGTTGCAGTCATTGCGGCGATAATATTCATGGAACGCGGCCAGAGGAGGATACCCGTCCAGTATGCGAAAAGACTGACCGGCGGCAGGATGACCGGCGGACAGAACACGCACATGCCTCTGAAGCTGAATACGGCTGGCGTTATACCTCCGATATTCGCTTCTTCGATACTGATGTTTCCGACCATGATGGCGAGGTTTTCAAGCGCGCCCTGGCCTTGGCTTACCTGGCTTAAAAGCGAATTGACCCACGGGGCGCTGCTATACACCGTGCTGTATGTCGGGATGATAGTATTCTTCGCTTTCTTCTATACTGCGGTGGTATTCAATCCCGTCGATGTGGCGGATAACATGAAGAAATACGGCGGGTTCATTCCGGGCATCCGGCCAGGGAAGAGCACGTCCGACTACATATACAAGGTGCTGAACAGGATAACCTTCGGCGGGGCGATTTACCTCGCGATGGTCTGTGTATTGCCGGACATATTTTACAGGACGTTTCACATAAGTTTTTATTTTGGCGGGACATCATTATTAATAGTTGTCGGTGTTGCCCTTGACACCATAAGCCAGGTTGAGACCCATTTAATCACCCGCCATTATGAGGGTTTCATGAAAGGCGTTCGCATCAAGGGGAGGAGATAGAGCCATTATGAGAATAATATTGCTTGGCCCTCCGGGGGCCGGGAAAGGTACGCAGGCGAAGGACTTGGTTAAGAAGTACGGGATACCCCAGATATCGACCGGCGACATCCTCCGGAAGAACCTGGCGGAGAAGACCCCGCTCGGTCTTGAGGCAAAGAAATACATGGATAAAGGCGAGCTCGTCCCGGACTCTGTCGTGGTCGGGATAGTCAGGGATCGCCTGAAGGAAGGCGATTGCAAAAAAGGCTATATACTGGACGGCTTTCCCAGGACGGTCCCACAGGCGGAAGCGCTCGACAAGGCCCTTGCCGAGATGAAGACGCCGATAGACAAGGTGCTCTCGATAGAAGTGCCTGATTCCGAGCTTGTAAAAAGGCTCGGCGGACGCAGGACATGCCGCAGCTGCCAGGCCGGGTATCATGTCATGTTCAAGCGCTCGAAGAAGGAAGGCGTCTGCGATTCCTGCGGCGGCGAGCTCTACCAGAGGGACGACGACAAGGAAGAAGCCATAAAGAACCGCCTGAAGGTATACGTGGCTTCCACCGCGCCGCTCATCGGCTATTACAAGAACAAGGGCGCGTTGGCGGCAATCGACGGCGTCGGTGACATGAATGTCATCCTGGGCAGGATGGTAAAGGCCCTCGAAGGATAGCAGTGATAATCCTGAAGTCGCCTGGCGAGGTGGAGAATATCCGGGCGGCCTGCCGTATAGTCGCCGGGGCGCTGGCAAGGCTCCGGGAAACCATAAAGCCGGGCATAACCACCAAGAGCCTGGATGCGGCAGCCGAGGAATATATAATCAAACACGGCGGGAAACCGGCGTTTAAAGGCTACCTCGGTTATCCCAACAGCCTGTGCGCGTCCATCAATGAAGTTGTTGTGCATGGGATACCTTCCGGCAGGGTTGTGAAGGAAGGCGAGATAATCGGACTGGACCTCGGCGCGGTGGTGGACGGGTTTTACGGAGATGCCGCAATAACCGTCCCCGTCGGCGATATATCGCCTGACCTGAAGAAGCTCCTGGAAGTGACGGAAGCGTCGCTTTACCGGGGAATAAAAAAAGCCGTCGTCGGTAACCGCGTCTCGGACATATCAAACGCTGTGCAGGTTTTTGCCGAGTCGTTCGGATATTCCGTGGTGCGCGAGTTTGTCGGGCACGGCATCGGCAGGAGCCTGCACGAGGAGCCGCAGGTTCCTAATTTTGGCCCTCCGGGACAGGGGCCAAGGCTCAAGGCCGGGATGACAATCGCTATCGAACCGATGATAAACATGGGCAAGCCTGGCACGGTTATCATGAAGGATGGCTGGACTGCTGTCACGGTAGACCGCATGCCATCGGCCCATTTTGAGCATACGATTGCGATTACCGAAAACGGGCCGGTAATACTGACGGCGGAATAGGGTAGTCGGCTTCGGCATAAGCAGGAGTTGTGTCGAAAAGCAAGCCCGTATTAACGCGATATTAAGTGACCGGCGGCCAGGCGGGTGTTCGGTCGTTCTGTAATTACCGGAAAACAAAGGAACCTAATGGCCAAGGAAGACGCGA
This sequence comes from Nitrospirota bacterium, assembly GCA_021784575.1. Lineage (GTDB taxonomy): Bacteria > Nitrospirota > JACRHJ01 > JACRHJ01 > JACRHJ01 > JAKAHE01. The sequence continues at coordinate 58,258 of JAJYHX010000003.1, read as the reverse complement.
TTGAGGTGCAGGGCAAGATACTTGAGACCCTGCCGAACGCGATGTTCCGGGTAGAGCTCGAAAACGGACATATTGTGCTCGCTCATATTTCCGGGAAAATGAGGATGCACTTTATCAAGATACTTCCGGGCGACAGGGTTACAGTCGAGCTTTCCCCATACGACCTGACCAGGGGCAGGATAACATACAGGTTCAAATAAGTAGGCCGGATCAGGCCGACCGGATACTCTGCAAGCGCGGCGCCGGCGGGGAATGGCTTACGGCTCGAATAAGCCGGCCGTGCAACTTAGTGGGCCGTTTAATCAGGGGGGGCTGCTCAACATTTGAACGACTCCGGGCCGTTTCAAATAATGGAGCTGGACTAAGGGGCTTGGCAATCAACGCGGGTGCGTATTACGCAACAGGCTGTTTGCCCGTACAGGTTAAAATAAGAGGTTTCAACCATGAAAGTCCGTTCGTCGGTAAAAAAGATCTGCGACAAGTGCAAGATCATAAAGAGGAAAGGCACAGTCCGGGTCATTTGCGTGAACCCGAGACACAAACAGCGGCAGGGTTAACAACCGGCCCAAGGAGGGTGCATTGGCAAGGATTGCAGGCGTTGACCTGCCAAGAGAAAAAAGGATCGAGATAGGCCTTACCTATATCTTCGGGATAGGGCGCGCCTCTGCGCAGAAGATTCTGGCCGAGGCGGGCGTAAGCCCGGATACGAGGGTCAAGGATCTTACGGAGACGGAGGTAAACCGTCTCAGGGAAGTAATCGACAGGTCTTTTAAGGTTGAGGGCGACCTTCGCAGGGACCGCACCATGGCCATAAAAAGGCTGATGGACATCGGCTGCTACAGGGGGCTTCGCCACAGGCGCGGGATGCCTGTCCGCGGCCAGAGGACAAAGACCAACGCGCGCACCCGCAAGGGGCCGAAACGCACTGTCGCAGGCAAGAAGAAGGCCGTGAAGTAACAAACGCCGTGTTTGTGGCTCGTCCGTCGTGTTCGTGAAAGCTGTGGAATGAAACGGCGGTATGGCGTTATAAGGCGCTGGTTATTATGGTTTTTAGGTTTTACGAACACGAAATAACGTTATTTTAAAGATCAGGAGGTAAAATGGCTGTACCTGCCAAGAGAGGCGGCCCGAAGAAGGAGAGGAAGAACATCCCGACAGGGGTGGCGCATATCTTTGCCTCTTTCAACAACACTATCGTAAGCATAACCGACCAGAACGGAAACGTCGTATGCTGGTCGAGCGCGGGCAACCAGGGTTTTAAGGGTTCCAGGAAGAGCACCCCGTTCGCCGCACAAATGGCATCTGAGAACGCCGGGAAGAAGGCGATGGATCAGGGAATGAGGAGCGTCGAGGTATGGGTGAAGGGGCCGGGCGCGGGGCGGGAATCAGCTATAAGGGCCCTTCAATCCGCAGGGCTGGATATTTCGGCGATACGGGACGTTACGCCCATACCGCACAACGGATGCCGACCGCCCAAGAGGCGAAGGGTTTAATATAAGGTTCAGCTGACACAGGAGGGAAATTTTGGCGAGATATACGGGTCCTGTCTGCAGGCAGTGCAGGAGGGAGACCATCAAGCTCTTTTTGAAAGGCGACCGTTGCTTTACCGAGAAATGCGCGGTGGAGCGAAGGACTTATGCGCCCGGACAGCACGGGCAGGGCAGAGCCAAAGTATCGGACTACGGCGTGCAGCTCCGCGAGAAGCAGAAGGTTCGCCGGATTTACGGCGTGCTGGAACAGCAGTTCAGAGGCTATTATCTCAAGGCCGCCCGCATGAGGGGCGTGACCGGCGAGAACCTGCTCCAACTCCTTGAGCGCAGGCTCGATAACGTCATATTCAGGCTGGGTCTCGGCGCGTCTCGTAAAGAAGCGAGGGCCTTGGTTTCCCACGGGCACTTCCTGGTCAACGGCAGGATGGTTAACATCCCTTCCTTTATCGTGAAGGTCGGAGACGAAATATCCCTGAACGAGAAGGGCAGGGCGTCGCTTCGGTTCCAGGAACTGGCGGCGGCTATGGACAGGAAGGGTTTGCCGGCCTGGCTGGAACTGGACAAGCAGAACCTGAAGGGGAAAGTACTGTCCGCGCCTTCAAGGGAGGACATCGCATTGCCTATAAACGAGAACCTCATAGTCGAGCTTTACTCGAAATAAAGAAGGAAAGACCGGGGGCAATGAGGTTTCCGGTCTCCTTTTAGAGTTTCAAAGAAACCGACAAGGAGAGGTTAATGACAATGAAGCTAAAGGGATTCCAGATCCCCAAAAAGCTGGAGTTCGAGGCGGATTCGCTGACGAACACCTACGGCAAGTTCAGCGCGGAACCTTTCGAGCGGGGTTTCGGCACAACTATCGGAAATTCGCTCCGCAGGGTATTGCTCTCGTCGCTGGAAGGCGCCGCCGTTACCTCCATAAAGATAGAGAACGTCCTGCACGAGTTCTCTTCCGTTCCTGGGGTTGTCGAAGACGTCACGGACATAATATTAAATATAAAGAAGCTTCGCTTCAAGATGCATACCGACAAGCCGAAGACCATTACGATAGATGTCGAAGGTCCCGGCGCGGTCTACGGCTCCCATATCGACACCGATGCCGACATCGAAGTACTGACCCCCGACCTCCTGATAGCGACGCTTGACAAGGACACCCGTTTTACGATAGAGATGGCCGTGAAGAAAGGCCGCGGCTATGTGTCTTCCGAGAAGAACAAGGAGCCTGACATGCCGATAGGCGTGATACCGATAGACTCCATATACTCGCCCATTCAGAAGGTCAACTTCTGGGTGGAAAGCGCGCGCGTGGGACAAGAGACCGACTACGACAAGCTGATAATGGAAGTTCTTACGGACGGCAGCGTCCGCCCGGACGACGCGGTTGCATACGCCGCAAAAATTTTGAAGGACCATCTCGGCATATTCATCAACTTCGAGGAAGAGGGCGAGATGATAGAAACCGAGGCGGAGGAGATCGAGGACAAGTTCAATGAGAACCTCCTCAGGAGCGTTAACGAGCTTGAGCTCTCCGTGCGCTCGGCGAACTGCCTGAAGAACGCCAACATCAAGACCATCGCAGACCTCGTTCAGAAGTCCGAGGGCGAGATGCTGAAGACCAAGAACTTCGGCAGGAAATCCTTAAACGAGATAAAGGAGATACTCTCGGAGATGGGACTTTCGTTCGGAATGAAGATAGACAACGAGAAACTCAGGGCGTTTGAGAAATCGCTGCAGAAATCCGGCGTCTAAGCGTATAAAGGAAGGGATATAATTTCATGCGACACAGGCTTGCGGGAAGGCAGTTCGGCAGGAATTCGAGCCACAGGAAGGCTCTTTTCAGGAACCTCGTGACCTCGCTTCTTGAGCACGGGCACATCGAGACGACAGAGGCGAAGGCCAAGGAAATCCGCGGCATCGCGGACAGGATGATTACCCTTGGGAAGAAGGGAGACTTAAACGCCAAGAGGATGGCGTTCTCCTACATCCAGAGCCGCGATGTCGTCGCAAAGCTCTTCAGCGAGATTGCGCCCCGCTCCGCGGAGCGTAACGGCGGGTACACGAGGGTAATAAAGTCCCGCGTGCGTCTGGGAGATTCCGCGTCGATGGCGATAATAGAACTTGTTGACAAGGAAGGCGCAGCGCCTGCGGCTAAGAAGGAAGCCGAAGCTGGTAAGCCGACCGCCACTGCCGTGGCCGCGCCGGCTGAGGCGCCAGCCGCCGAGAAGCCGAAGAGGGGCAGGAAGAAAAAAGAGGAAGCGCCCGAGGCCGCCGCGCCGAAAGAAGCCGCCTCCGCCGAGGTGGTAGAGAAGGCCAAGGCTCCGGCGCCTGCCGAAGAAAAGAAACCGGAAGAATAAACGAAAGCTTATAAATCAAAAGCCCCCGGAAACCGGGGGCTTTTTTAATTCCAACTTATGGCGTTTCGACGCCATCTATCCGAACATCGTCTGCCACTCGTCGAATCTTTTTAGCTGCTCGTCGCCGTAATTTGACACCATCTTCCGGACGGCCTCAAGCGGCTTTTCCTCTGTCAGGCGATGCGGGACCTTCGAGAAGAACTTGTCCGCCCAGCAGATTATTTTTTCCTCCAGCGTAACGGGTATCATCTCGCGTTCCGGCAGTGGGAGCCTGTATTTCCGTATATCATCAGCCGACAGCCCGCAGCCGACGTGTCTCTCGCAGACAAGCGCGTGCCTGGGATAGCCTTCCTGCTCCAGCAACTCGCGTCCGAGGTAGCCGTGCTCGACATACAGCATCGGGCCGATGCAGCCTATCTTCGGCGCGTTTACCTTGAATATGGCTATATCGTGCAGGAGGGCCGCCTCCTCGATGAACTGCAAATCAGGGTTTAAGTGCTTTATCCGCCCCGCCGCCTTGAGAGCGAGGTCCGCCACCGCCCTGCTGTGCGTTACGAGGAAGTTGTATGTGCTGGAGTTTGCGAAATAATATTTTTCGAGCAGTTTGTATGGTTCCATGCTATATCTTTATTATCTCCGCGTGGAGTCCTTCGTCAGCCGTAATCACGGCGTATGAGTTTTCCTTTGCGTGGACGCGGTCTGTCGGGCTTCCGGGGTTCACGAGCAGGACGCTCTTTCGCTGAAGCCGGTCAACCGGTCGGCGCTCGATATTCGCCCTGTGCGAATGCCCGTAGACGATGCAGTCCACGTCATCGTTCCGGAACATCCTGACTACGCGCTCTTCCAGGTCCCGGACGCTTCCGCCGCCGTGGATAAGCCCGATGCGGAAATTACCTGCCTGGATTATCGTCTTCTCCGGGAGCTTTGCGGCGACATCGAAGCCGTCCATGTTCCCCGCCACGGCCTCGACCTTTGCATAGGTACGGAGTTCGTCAATCACTTCCAAAGAGGTTATGTCCCCGGCATGGAGTATGAGGTCTGCGCCTTCCAGGGCGCGTGTAAGAACTGTTGGGAGTTTCTTGTCGCCGTTTTCGATGTGCGTGTCCGATATGCAGATTATTTTCATAATGACCTTGTCAGTGTTTTGATTTCTTCGACCAGCCTGTCGAATCTTACTTCTGTTTGCTCACGGCTCTTCATGTCCCTGATAATAGCCGCACCCCTGGCCATCTCGTCCTCGCCGATTATGGCTGTGAACGAAGCGCCGGAACGGTCGGCCTTCTTCATCTGGTTCTTGAGGCCCCCGGGCGAGTAATCGCGCTCCGCGGGAATCCCGCACTTCCTGAGTTCGTCCGCGAGCTTCTGCCCGAACCTTTCCGCCCGGCCGCCAATCGCCGCGATATATACCTGTGGAGAGCCCGCGCCGTTTCCCGCCTCCGGGAGCATCATCAACAGCCGTTCAACTCCGATGGCGAAACCGATTCCGGGAGTTGACGGCCCGCCGATTTCTTCCACGAGGCCGTCGTATCTGCCGCCTGCGGCGACGGCGTTCTGCGCGCCCTGCTTGTCCACGGCAATCATCTCGAAGGTCGTGCGGGTGTAGTAATCGAGTCCCCTGACCATGCGCGGATCTACGACGTATTGTATTCCAAGGTCGTCAAGTCCCTGTTTCACACTCTCGAAATGCGCCCGGCAATCGCCGTCGAGATATTCCGACATCATCGGCGCGTCGGCTGTGGCGGCCTTACAGCGCTCGGATTTGCAGTCCAGCGCGCGCAGGGGGTTCGTCTCGATGCGCCTTTGGCAGTCCGGGCAGAGAGAATCTGTTTTCCGCATCAGGAAGTCCTTAAGCGCGGCCTTGTATGCCGCCCGGCAGTCCTTGCAGCCCAGGGAATTTATGTGAAGCTCGACCCCTTGCGCTTCGAGCCTGCCAAAAAGCTCGACAAGCGCCGCCAGGACATCGACGTCAATCCCAGGTTCGGATACGCCAAGGGCCTCGACGCCTATTTGATGGAACTGTCTTAATCTCCCCGCCTGGGGGCGCTCCCGCCTGAACATCGGCCCCATGTAATATACCTTCGTAACCGGCCGGGAGGCGAAGAGCTTGTGCTCTGCATACGCCCGCACGACGCCCGCCGTGCCTTCGGGCCTTAAGGTTATCTCGTCTCCGCCCTGGTCTTTGAATGCGTACATCTCCTTTTCGACAATGTCTGAGGTGGCCCCGATGCTCCGGGCGAAGAGAACCGTATGCTCGATTATCGGCGTGCGGATTTCGGAGAATCCGTAATCGGAGAATAATTTCCGGACGGCATCCTCAAGGCGCCGCCACTTTGGCGAATCCTCCGGCAATATGTCTTTAACGCCTTTTATGGCTTGGGTAAGCATTGGCAAAATTTATATATTAGAATATTTGTACAGCAAGTCTATCTCGTCCGCGACGGGCTTGGTCTCGCCCCGGATAGACTTCTCCTTAATCGTGAACTCGAAGACGTAGTTGCGGCTGGGGAGTTCGGAGAGGTCGAAATTGTTCTGCAGGGCGGCCTTATTAAAATAAATCGTGTTGTAGGGAGACTCCTTTTCCCGGCTGTCCACGATGCATATCTCGCCTATCTTCTTCTGGAACTTCATAAACCCGAAGTTGTCGTCCTGCTTGTAGAAATAGCACGTCCCCCGAACCCTCGAACCTACCTCGCCCCATCCCGGCCTGCCGGCCGTGCCGGTTCGAGCCGGGTCGCGGCGGTCCTTGACAGGCAGGAGGTCGGGGATGAGATACCCGGAGACGAACATGTCGCACTCGCGACGAAGCTCCTGGGAGACGTTGTCGAAGGATATTACCTCCACCCGGCACCCCTTGTTCTGAAGCGCCCGGACGACCTGCACGAAGTCGCCGTCGCCTGTCGCGAGTATAACCCTTTCAAGGCTCTCGGACTGAAGGAGCGCGTCAACGGCCATGTCGAGGTCGGCGTTGGCTTTTCCGAACTCCGTGCCGTCCTCGTTCGTAAACCACTTTACTTCCTTCTCGATTACCTTAAAACCGGTGTCGCGGATGGAAGAGAAGAACTTGTTTATGTTTATCCTGTAGTCGCTGTCCTTCTCGGCCCGCCGCCTGTCGAATGACACGTATGCGTTCAGGCGTATGGGTTCCGCATTGCCCCGGCAGGCGAAGTTCCGGAGGATTTCATACCTCATGCCGAACCCGCCGTTCCTGCGGATGTTCTCGTTATCCACAAATACGCCCACCTTTGCAAAAGACGACATGGTCATGCCCTTTTTTTTATAGTCAAGTAAAAGTAGAGAGGTATTTTAACACAACACGGGATTGTGGCAACAGATTTTTATCGGCGGGCCGATTACAGGGCTTTTTACGGCGCCCCGGGAGGTTTTATGATGCCGCGGGACAGGCCGTTGGAGGCCGTTTTTCAGGTTCTTTCCCGAGTGTTTTTGTTGTTGAAGCGCGCCCTGAATCAGTGTAGAATAGCGCCGTGCGTTCAGTTAAAAGAATACTCGACAACCGGCCTTGGCTATTGACGGCAATACTGATTATTGCGATAGCTATCCGATTGATAACAATGGGTTTTTATCCATTGTTCGACGATACGGAATCCCGCTATGCGGAGATAGCCCGTAAGATGGTTGAGACCGGGATATGGGTCATGCCGCAATATCATTACGGCGTGCCGTTCTGGGCCAAGCCGCCGCTTTCGACATGGTCTTCCGCCGCTTCGATGCTAATCTTCGGCATAAACGAATTCGCGGTGCGGCTGCCGTCCTTTCTGTATTCTCTCGGGATGTTCTGGCTGGTTTATGCGCTTGCCAAAAAAAGGGGCGGGAAGGATTGCGCCCTTGCCTCGTCGATAGTGCTTTGGACCACCCCTGTCTTCTTTATCATAAGCGGCGGAGTAATGACGGATCCGTCTCTGGTGTTTTCGACGACCCTGGCGATGGCGGCATTCTGGAACGCAATCTCCGGCGCGGATAAAAAGCGGGTCTGGGCATATGTTTTCTTTATTGCCCTGGGCATTGGTCTTCTCGCAAAAGGTCCGGTGGCGGTTGTCCTGACGATGTTCCCGATAGGCGTGTGGGTATTATGGAAGAAAAAGGTAAAGGAGGCCTGGGAAGGCTTGCCGTGGGTCAAGGGCAGTATTTTGATGCTCGTCATAGCTGTTCCCTGGTATATAGCCGCAGAAATCTACTCGCCCGGTTTCCTTAAATATTTTCTCATAGGAGAGCATATCTTAAGGTTCGTGGACAGTAGCTGGCACGGCGATAAATACGGCTATACCCATCCCACTTTCAGGGGGGCAATATGGCTCTACTGGCTGGCCGCAACGCTTCCCTGGGGCATTATCTTCATAAGAGCGCTTTTGAAAGACAAATCAAAGGCTTCGGGCATTACAAACGACGGATGGGGCTCATACATGCTTCTATGGGCTTTGACTCCGATGATATTTTTTACGCTCGCCGGCAACATCATCTGGACATATGTCCTGCCCGGAATGCCCGCTTTTTCGCTCCTGCTCGGTGAAATAATAAGCAAAGACCATGACAATAAGCGTGTAGGGCGGTTGATGCTCTTCTCCGGCCTGCTGCTCCCGGTATGTTTTGCCGCGATAGTGGTTTTTGGAAGGCCGCTCCAGTCGTTTAAATGCCAGAAGGATGAGGTGGAGGCGTATTACCGTTATCGTCCCGGCCCGGAGTGTAAGCTGGTGTATCTTTTCAATAAACCGTATTCCGCCGGATTTTATTCGGGCGGCAAGGCAATCCTGGCCCATAACTTAAAGGCCGCCGAAACATTCCTTCAACCCGGTTCGGACAATTTCTTTGTTTTTCAAAGAGGGGACAACCTGCCGGAATACCTCAAGGAACGTCTTAGCCTTGTTCATGAATACGGCAAGTTCCAGTTATTCAAGGGTAAACCCCTAAACCCGCCCTCCTGATACGCCCCATTTTTTGTAACCATACTTCCGGCTATACCGTCTATATAATTAAAAGAAAGAGAAATATCCTCACAAGAGGAGAAAAGAGGCAATTATGAAAAGGCTGTTTTTATCAATAATTACGGCCACATTATTCCTCGTTTCACCCTCGCTGACCGTTGCTTCGGATTATAACTCAGGCTCCAAAACTGTGCCTTCCGTGGGCCAACAGGTTGTAAGGGAAGGCGATTATGCCATTGAGCTGGTTCAGACGCTCAAAATCGGCCCGCAGGAGAAGGAAACCGATGCCGAAACCGCGCTTGCCAATATAGGCATAGCCCCGAAGAGCGGCTGGATTTCCAACTTTCCTGTCACGCCGGATATTATCGCACAGTTGCAGACAGCCATTGCCGCCGCCGCCAATGCCGGCAAGCTTCCAATGAACAAGGCGGATGCAGAGCAGGCCTTTGCCGCATTGAACAGTAAAATAGGCATCGAGGTTGCGCAGGCGGGAACGGGGGAGCAATATACCGGCGATGAGGCCTATACCGCCCCAACTGTCGTAGAAAACTACTATTACGACGAAGGCCCCCCCATCATCACATACTATGCTCCGCCGCCGGATTTCGCATACCTGTACCTCTGGGATCCGTTCCCGTTCTGGTGCGGCGGGTTTTGGTTCCCCGGCTACTATGTCCTTTCGGACTTCGACTTCACGTTCGCGGGCTATAACGGTTTCACGTTCACCAACAGGGACGATTTCCGGTTCTACAGGCATCACAGGTGGATGTTGCGCGGGGACAGGCAGATAAGCAGCCATATTATTGACCCGGTTACAGGACATGCCGTTGCGCTGGACCCGGTTTCCAAGCGGCCATTTGTCCGGACGGATTTCAGGCCGATAGGCGCGAGGTCTTTTGCCCCGGTTTCAAGGGTAGCCTTGCGCGGGCAGAGGATCATTGGCAATACCGGATTCAATGGAGAAAGGCGGTTTGGCCGTTTTAACAGCAGGAGCGCGCAGAGGATTCTTGACAGGAGCGTAAGCCGTCCCGGCACGCCCGGCGCGCCTATATTCGGGAGGAAGCTAAGGCCGTCGCAGGGTTTCAGAAGCGGTTCGGCGCCCGCGAGGTCTTTCAGAAGTCTCGGCAGGCCGGGAGTCTCCGGCAGGATTCCGTGGAGGAGGCCGGAGAATATTACGGGCCGGTTCAACGCTCCGAATATCCGGAGGTCGTTTAACAGACCAGCCATAAATGGGAACAGGGCATTCGGGACTTTCAGGCAGGGCAGGTCGTTCGGTGCGCCAGCGAGGTCGTTCAATAATGCGCCCGTGAGGTCGTTCAGCGCACCCGCAAGGTCGTTTGGCGCATCAAGCGCCTTCCGGGGCGGCGGGTCGATAGGCAGGGGACACAGTTTTGGAGGCGGACACGGTTTCAGTGGAGGCGGACACAGCTTTGGAGGCGGCCGCGGTTTCGGTGGAGGCGGTCACAGTTTTGGCGGGCATGGCGGCGGTCGTTCCGGGAGATGAGCGTTATAATAAAAGGATGAACATTTCCCTGGAGGAACTTCCGGACGAGAGTCTTGTGGAGTCGGCCAAGTCCGGCAAGGACGAGGCTTTCGGCGAGCTTGTCAGAAGGCATAAGCGCAAGGTCCTGAGGCTTGCCGCCCGGTATGCCGCGGACCACGGCGAGCTTGACGATATTGCCCAGGATATTTTTATAAAAATATACCGGAACCTGGGCGGATACAGGAAGGAAGCGCCTTTCGAGCACTGGCTTACAAAGGTCGCCGTGAGCGCCTGCTACGACTTCCTGCGAAAGAAGAAGAACGCCAGGCGGGACGTGCCTATCGAAGAGGTGGAGTATAGCCTGAGCGTGCCGGCGGACGGAGGCAAGAAGCTGGAGGCATTGCAGGCAAAAGAGATGCTCGATAAGGCTCTTTCAAAGCTTAAGCCTATAGAGCGTATAGTCATTACCCTGCTGGAGCTTGAGGAGAGGACTGTAAAGGAGGCTGCGGTAATTACCGGGCTCTCCGAAGCGAATATAAAAGTCCGGGCGTTTCGGGCGCGTAAGGCGTTGAAAAAAATACTCGGAGTTAATGACGAGGTATGAACATGAAGGACAAAATCGACGAGTTTTTTAGACTGGCGCGGACTATGGAGCCTGATGTGTCGGGTGTCGAGAGAGGTCTGGAGACGAGGGTTTTGGCAAGACTCCGGGCGGAGCGCGAGGCCAGGACGGTCTGGTTTACCTGGACATGGAGGCTCATGCCGGTATTTACGGTGCTGGTTATGATACTGGGAGGCTGGTATTATCTGTTTGCGCCCACCATCGACATGCGCACAGCCCTGACGGCCAATTATGACCAGACCATGTATCTGAGCAGCCTAATGGGAGACAGAAGATGAAAAGATGGAAGGCAGTCCTGGGTATTATCTTTATATTCATCCTTGGCGCCATAGCAGGCGGGATAATAAGCAGCGCGGTAATACGGCAGTGCAGGCCCTGGGGTAAGCCGCCTTCCAGGGAAGAGGTTGTCAGGAAGCTTAGCCGCAAGCTTGGCCTCAATGCTGGCCAGCGCGCCCAGGTGGAGGTAATAGTCAACGACGCCCACAACCAGATGCGCGAGATGCGGCGGGAAGACCAGCCGAAGATTGACTCGATATTGACCGATGCGCAGACCAAGATAAGGACGGCGCTTCGCCCGGACCAGGAGAGGAAGTTCGATAAGCTCGTCGCAAAATGGAAGGAAAAGCGTAAGGTTATGCAGGAGGGAAATAAATAGATAATATTTAATTAGTTAACTAATTAAATAAGATAGGGTTCGTTTGTAAAACAGAAACGAATACTAAGAGAGTAATCTATAACGATTGATAGCCTTGCGTTTTGACCAGAAACGCCACGAGGCCGGTAGGGACAAGACCCCGCACAGTGAGCCCAGGCCGTGGCTGATGTGAAGCATGGCGAAGACGGACGGCATGACGAATAAAAGTCCGGGGCTTTTCCTGTCGATGCTTATTCTTAACGAAAAGTAAGCGGCGGCCAGTATATATAAACCTGCTATCGCGGCAAAAAGCCGGAAGAAGTCCGGGGAGAATATCGAAAGGACAGCCGAAACAATAAGGGATGCCACGAAAACGAGCGGTATGAAATGCCTTGTGGAGAACGGCATCGCCCGGGTGTCCTTCAAGGAGGAGAAGACGGATAATCCATTGCCCCAGTTGTGCCGGATGAAGGATTTGATGTCGGTGCGCGCGTAGTATTGGCAGACTATATCCGGCGCGAGGAGTATCCGTCCCCCGGCCGCCCTCAGACGGCAATTGAACTCCATGTCCTGATGTTTTGCGAGTTTTTCGTTAAAAAGCCCTATTCGCTCGAAGACCTCTTTTTTATAGCACCCTCCGAAAACGGTATCGACAAATAACGGTTCCCCGGCCCCCGTCCTGAATATTGAATTTCCAACCCCGAATCTATGCGACAAGGCCTGCGCTATCGCTCTGCCTTTAAGAGTATTCTCCCTTGGGACGGTAATCATCACGCCCCCGACGTTGTCCGCGTCATAATCGTGGAGATACTTCACGCACTTGGATATGTAGTCCTCGGAATAAACCGCATGAACGCCCATTATTATTATAATATCCCCGCGGGAATTTTCGATGCCGATATTGAATGCGCATGGCGTTATTTTCTTTTTGTTCTCCAGCGTCCTGATGAACTTGTAGCGCTCGGTATATCTGGCAAGTATATCCCTTGTGCCGTCCTCGCTCATGCCGTCTACGACGAGCGCCTCCAGTCTCTCCCTGGGATAATCGGATGAGATTATGGAATCGAGGCATCCTGCGATAAACTTCTCTTCGTTCCGGCAAGGCAGGATTATGCTGACAAAAGGGTATAAATCAGGCATGATAGCGCATACCACGGGCCTTTGAATCCAGTATCCTGCTGTAAAGCGCAAGCAGCTTCTTCTCTTCGTTCTCCCAGTTATATCTTGCCATTACCGCCTTGACGCCGTTTTCCCCCATCCTGCCCGCGACATCCGGATTATCCGCGAAATACATTATCTTTTCTGCAATCATTGCGGGGTTGGTCGGGTCTACGGTTATTCCGCATGTATTATGGTCGAGTATTTCTTTTAGGTTTGGGAAATCCGAGGCAAGTGTTGGCAGGCAGGCCATCATGTATTCAAAGAGTTTTACCGTATTCTCACCGGCATAAATATATGCCGGTACCGGTTGCAAGAGCACAAGCCCCAGGTCGCATTCCGGCAGCAGTTCCAGCACCTTTAACCAAGGTATAAACCCCAGGTATTCGACCCGTTCGTATCCTTTCAACCGTTTCATCTCCTCAATGTCTGCGTCGGACATTGGGCCGGCCAGCACAAGTTTTATCCGGTCGTCAACATATTCCATAGCGTGCAACATCTTAAAAAGCCCGCGGTCGGCTGAAAGGCCGCCTGCATAGACGCATTTGAATACACCGGTCCCATTCCTTCGCCTGACGGGTTCCTGGGGCCTGAACGGGAAATTACCCAGCCGAACGGACCTCCCTCTGAACTTGGCCTCTGTAGTCTTGTCCACGACTATAACCGCGTTGAATGTAATGGAGGCAGCGGTTTCAAAAATATCGAACGCCGAGGCCGTCAGTTGCCTGATAATACGGGGAATTCCAGCCTTTGACATTATTTTAAGCTTGTAGTACTCGTGTGCGTCGTAAACAACTTTCTTGCCCAGGAGCTTTAGAATAACTCCAACGGGTATAAGTTCCGGGTCGTGGAAATGATAAAGGTCCGCCTTTTCCCTTATAGAGGAAATCAGGATGTAAAGCGGGGTTATAATGAGCCTCGCAAGTTTGCCGTCAAATTTCGGGACGGCCTTGACAGCAATGCCGTCCAGCACCTCGTTATGGGGATGAGGCGCAATAACTGCGGTATCATAGCCCGCTCCAGTAATGCTCTTTGCCTGCTTATAAAAGATTCGTTCGTCGTTTGCCTTGTGCGATGAAGTCAGGATGCGCACTTTTGGTTTAAGGCTCAAATCCCCTCCGTTTCGCCGGAGCTTATCCAGCCCTTTTTCCTGTGCATGGTTAGATACTTATGCGTCTTAAATCCTAAATAAGCCGCTTTTGAAGGCACCTTTATTGCCCGGAAGCACGGCTTGAGTTCGCCTCCCCAGCCCCTGTAGAACCGCTCCACACCCATAAGCGAGGAGCCTTCAAAGTCGAAATCGAGTCCCATATCGAGGGCATCCTGTATCATCCTTTCAAATACAAGCATGTTTATATGGCTGTCCTTGCGGAGTGCGGGAGCCATCCCGCCTATCAGGGAATATGCCGTGCGGTTGTCCCATACCATTATCGAAGCGCATATTGGTTTGCCTTCCCGGTCTTTTATGAGATACGATTTCCCGGCATTCCTGCTTTGCACCGCGTCCCACCATCCCGGCAGTCTGGAATATTGCGCAACCTCGAATTTTTTAACCTTCATGGTCTCGCGGAAAGGTATATCCATCTCGGAGAGCGGCGCGTCGGTTATTACGTCGGAGCAGCCTTCCCTGGCGGCTTCTCTTCGGGCGTCTTTTAAAAAGCGCCTCGCTTTTTTCGACATGTTGCTTTGCCATATCTTCGCGCTGTCGGCCTTGATAAGATAGGTATATAAGACTTGTGTCTCGAACCCGTTCCACATAAACGGCATCAGGTCGCTGCAAAATCTCCACAGGTGGAAATCGTAGAAATCCAGCTTGGGAAGAGACCGCAAGGACTCTATAATTTCCTTCTTGACATGCGAATATATCGATGTCCTGCCGGGTTTTGGACACATCTTGAATATCGGGCCGTTTATGGGAGTGAGAGGCGGTTTTGTAAGGCCCCTTATGCCGAATAAATCCAGCGCCGTTGGCATACCCGGAAACCGGGATATATAGACCGGCATTCCGGATTGTATTTCCCCGCTGTCGTCCAGAGAAGCATGTATATCCATGTCAACGTTCCAGGCTTTGTGCCACCACGAAGTATGAAAGATGGTGCCGCTGCCGTTATACACAAACCTGTCCCATTCGTCGTGGCGGTTTTTATCTAAGACTTGCATGGTTCCATTCCCTCGGCCATTTTTTTATCGGGCGGTGCAGTATGCCCGGTTTTGCGATCCAGGGCATAGATGGTTCCCGCCAGGGCGAAAAGAAACCTGTGGTCGTTTATGTCGCCGGATTTGAGGGCGTTCAAAACAGTAAAGAAATAGACGGAGAATATGGCGGCTGCCGCATAGAAATTTTCGCCGCTCGTCTTCCTTACAAACGAGTAACCCTTCCTGATACTCCAGTACAGGAACGATACGATTGATATAAGACCGAAGATACCCAGTTCGGCGCCCATCTCCAGAAGGATGTCGTGAGGGTAGTGATACATGTTCCCTTTTTCATCCAGTCCCTCGTAATACGTTGAGAAACCGCCTGAGCCAAGGCCGGTGAAAAAATAAGGCATTGTTCTCATCGCCTTAAAGGCCGACCTTGCCATCCATTCCCTCTCAAGGACAGACCTCCCGCCGCCTTCGTCAAACAGCATCATCCTTGACGTCATCCGCGTGAAGTCCTGATAGTCCAGGCTTAGGTATGTTCCCGATATGGCGATAATGATGAGCAGCCAGATTCTTATTTTTTTTCTTTCAGCGCCTCTGCGGCCAAGCGTCAGGGCGAAGAACATTGTAGCGATAAGCGCGATGAAAGGTCCGCGCCCGCCGGACAACATAAGGACATAAAGAGTTGCCGGCGAGAGGACCAGGATATACAGCGCCCTGCGGATGGGCGACTTGTCCGTCATAAAGAAATAAAGCAAGATCATTATGAACGCGTATGCCATCGATGAGCCCATGGTAAGATAGTTGGAGGTTATGGAAACTTTGACCACTGCGCCGGGTTTGTGGTTTTTTTGAAGGAAATCCACCACTATCGCCATTGCGAGGACTATATACGTAAACATAAAATTCCGGACTCTTTTGTAATCCCCCATTATATAAAACGACCCGAAAAGCGCCAGCATTCCAAGCGTCGCCAATCTGATCGCTTTAATCGAACCATAGCCGGGGTCGTTGGTATAAATTAGGCTTGTGAGCGCTATTATGCACACGGACAGGAATGGCAGGGCCATCTTGAGCGGCGGCATCGTTAACTTTATGCGCCCTTTTCTTATCCCAATGTAGATACTTAAAATCGTTAAGAGCCAGAGGAGCAGCGTCAGGTCTACCGGAAACTGAAAGCGCGGATCGTTCTTCAGCTCGCCGGCATTCAGAAACAGCGCCATGAGCACCTCCGGGAGCTTGACCGTCAATACAACGAGAAATAACACGGCAAAGGCCAGCAGGATGAATTTCACCGGAAACTTCGACATCAGCGCGCCCGCAGCCGTTATCGCAACCAGCGCCAGCATAAAGATACCGGCTGTCCTGAGTTCATGCCACTGAGAAAGCGCATTTTCCCTCATCGCTTTAAGCTCCATTTAAAAGTAAGCCCATAAGTGGAAAGCAGGACCCTCAAGGTCAGGAAGCAAAGTATAAGCATACCCAGGATGAAAGAAACCGGGATGCCCGTAATGGCAAGGCGGCCTGTTTTGACGACGAAATATGCGGCGGCGGAAACGAACAGGGCTTTGTAGACATTGCCCGCATTTACCGCCTTGACGTGCGCTGCGTCGATAGAACTCCTGAGCGCTACGAACAAGGCGTACGGCGCCGCGGCCAATACGGCAATCCTCAGGATGCCGGTTGCTTCATCGAACTGCGGGCCGAGCCAGTAATGCAGCAGGTATTTTGCAGAAATAAATAATATTATTGTCATGCCGACGGACAATAGCGCTGTATACTTTATTATCCTTCCAAGGATGACCCGCGCTTCATTTTGTCGCCCCTCGGACACCATGGAACTCATCTTCGGCAGCATTATCAGGCCCACGGGCTGGAACATCCCCCCTATCATATTAACAATGCTTACGCCGAACGCGACATAACCCGCCTGTCTGATGCCGAACAGGTTCGATGTTAAAAATGCCGGCAGCGCAAGCATCCCGGCCATGCTGATGTCTCCGGGTATCCTTGCGAGGCCGAACCTCAAGAGGTCTTTTGCCGACGATGTCAGCCTGACCTTTTTAAGATGGGGAAGAATGGTCATAAATACGGGCGGAGAAAAAACGGCGGCTACCATGAAAACGCCTGCCGCCGTAAGTTCCAGCATTGCCTTTACCGAGCCTGCCGCCAGCACAGCTATAAGCGGCGCGGCGGCGGTGCAGACGCTTATGACGCTTGCCGACTTGAATCTGCTTTGCCCCCTGTAGAACGAGTAGACAAGCGATATTACCGTATAACTTTCTCCGAGGACGGAAATTATCCGGATGTATCCCCCATAACCCGGCTTGCCGAAGATTGCCCTTCCCAGGATACCGGGCATAATATTTGCGATTGCAAGCACAAGGAGCGAAAAAACAATAACAATCACATACCCGGCGGCGAGGTAAGAAACAAGCCCGGGGCCGTCGTTCTTTGCTGAATAAATTGCCGTATACCTGGCAATACCGACTCCCAAACCCATTATCAATACCGGCTCCATGAAGCTTTCAGCGCGACGCGCAAGAGTATATACGCCAAAACCTTCAGGGCCGAGCATTCCCGCGGCCAGCCTGTAAACCATGATACCGAACAGAAAACTTAAAGCGTAACCGATAAAGGTAATGATGATATCTCTTTTCATCCTTTCCCTTCTGTATATTTTGTCCAGGGGGCTTGAAATCGGAAAGCAAAAGACTTGATATAACCGGAGGTTTTAGAAAACGTCCTTCAGATTTATGGCGGAGATATTGATATTTAATATAACACCTGATAAGTGTTTGTCAACTTCATCGGGAGTTTGCGTTGATTAAAAGTTCGTATAACTATTTACTCTCCGGAACAATTGTCTGGTAAAGTTTACATCTCGCGGCTACTGAGAAACGCGGTAGTGAAAAGTAGTCAAATCGATAAAAAATAAGGGGTTAGCTTTTTAGGGCTAACCCCTTGATTTATTTGGTAGCGGGGGCAGGATTTGAACCTGCGGCCTTCGGGTTATGAGCCCGACGAGCTACCGGACTGCTCCACCCCGCGTCACGAATTAAAAGATTATATTATACCGGGGCTTTCAAGTCAAACATTAAATGACGATTCCGCCGTGCAGCCTTCTTTTTTTGGCGTCCGAGGCCCTCGTTTTCGCTTTGGAATGCCGCCCGGCAGCCCTGTCTTGCAGCCTTATTTCAGGCTCTGCATGTAGTCCGTAAGTTCGCTCAGCTGCTCTTTGGTCAGGTAGTTGAATTTCGGCATTATGCTCCCCGGAGACATCTTCTGCGGGTCCTTGAAATGCGCAATCAGCCACTCCCTTGTCCGCTTCTCTGCCTCCTTGTCGAGCGGCGGGCCGACCTGTCCGCCGACTCCGTTGATGCTGTGGCACGAATCGCAGTGAAGCTGCGCAAAAAGGAGCTTCCCTTTCGACACGGAGACCGTAGACGGCCCGCCTCCCGGTTTCCCGCTCAAGGCGGCCATGGCGGTTAGGGTAATATAGCCGACGACGCATATCCCGATGCAGGCCATTGCGACGGGGCGCTTCTTCGGGGCAAGGGCCGGGTTCCTGTCGTAGAAAGGCAGAAGCAGCATCAGGACGATGAATAGGGTCGGCAAGACCATCGTGCCGACAATCTCATAGGGGCCCTGGAAGAATTTCAGAAGCTGAAACAGGAAGAAGAAATACCATTCGGGGCGCGGCACGTAGGTCTTGACCGTCGGGTCCGCAACGGAGCCGAGCGGCGCGGGGTGGAGGTTGGCAAGGGCCACCAGCCCCACGAAAACCAGCAGAAACAGGACCATGTCCTTGAAGACCTGGTCGGGGTAGAAAGGCGCCTCGATTTTCGCCTTTTCCGGGTTCCAGGGCGGTGTGTGGTCAACAATCTGGAGGACGGTAAGATGCGCTCCGGCGAGAATCACCAGGAGCCAGGGCAATACCTCGACGTGTATGGCGAAGAAGCGGGTGAGGGTGAGGTTGCTTACGCTGATGCCGCCGCGGATGAGGCGGACGAGGCTGTCCCCGATTACCGGCGTCGTGCCGGGGATGCTTGTTCCTACAACTGTTGCCCAGTATGCCTTCTGGTCCCAGGGCAGGAGATAGCCCGTGAAGGCGAACCCTAAGACGAGCAGCATCAGTAATGTTCCGCTGACCCACATTATCTCGCGCGGTTTTTTATATGCGCCGTAGACGAATACGCGTATGACGTGGAGCATTACAGAAACGACCATCGCGCTCGCGCCCCAGTAGTGCAGGCCGCGCACCAGATAGCCGAAATCGACCTGGCGCTGTATGTACTTGACTGCATCATAGGCATGATCGGGCGAGTTGACGTAGTATATCATCAGGAAGATGCCGGTAAGCACCTGGTTCACAAAGAGCAGGAGGTTCAAAGAGCCCACGCTGAACTGGTAGCGCGCACCGCCGGAGAGCGGCTTGTACATCAGGGGGGCCATCAGACGGGAGAGTCCGAGGCGTTCTTCAAACCACGACCTTACCTTTGATGTTTGGGTCATGCGAGCACCTTTTCGGGGATTCCGAGGCGGAATTTCTCGTATTTGACGTATATATTCCCGTTTTCGATCTTTACTGGAAGCGTATCAAGCGGCCTTGGGGCAGGCCCGGCGACAACTTTTCCGGTAATGGTGTATACGCTCCCGTGGCACGGACATATGAAGCGCCTTTCCTGGCCGTTCCAGTTGTAGGCGCAGCCCAGGTGCGGACATACCGGCGAGAATACGGTATAGCTCCCGTCTGGTTTTTTTACTACCCAGACGTCTCTCTGGACGCGCTTGGTCTGCCAGCCGGACTTCACGTTGGAGACAAACGTAATGGATTTCGGATCGTTCACCGGGACGTCCTGCGCGCCGCATACCAGGGACCATGAATCTTCCTGCGGCGCCATGGCAGGCCCCACAAGATACTGGATGAGAGGTATGGCATAGCCCAGCGCCACCGCCCCGCCCATCCCGGCAATCGCGTAGCCCAGGAACTTCCTTCTGGAATCCGAGAAATTTTCGGTCAAAGAAAGCCTCCTTTTTATTTTGTCGCCCCGTGCTTTAATCCGGGACTTCCGCCTCTTCCATCGTGATTGCGCCCGTCGGACAGGCCGAGACGCAGGCTTCGAGGTCCTTGCAGGCCTTCGGCTTCACGACGACGGCCAGGCCGTTTTTCATTTCCAGCACCTCGTAAGGACACGCCGCGCAGCAAAGCCCGCACGCGGTGCAGAGATCGGGGTCTATCACGGGCAAAAGCATCTTCATAAAACTGCAAACCTCCTGTTTTTCATAACGCCCTCGACAGGGACGGGCCGCCGCATATTTTTAATTGGCTGCCTTCCGCCTTGCCGTAACTCTTTTTCGCTCTACGCTCAACCCCGCACTTACTGTCTCCCCGATGGCGGAAGGGTCGGTTATTATTTTAACACCGGCATCGGCCAGTGTCTCGACTTTTTTCCCGGCCGTGCCGGTTCCGCCGGATATTATCGCGCCGGCATGGCCCATCCTCCGGCCTTCGGGGGCCGTTAGCCCCGCGATATGGGCGAAGGCAGGTTTATTAAACGCCCCGCTTTTTATAAACTCCGCCGCGCGCTCCTCCGCCGCGCCTCCTATCTCGCCTATCATCAGGACGGCCGTCGTCTCCGGGTCGTCCTCGAACATCCCGAGACAATCCGTAAAGTCCGTGCCTATGAGCGGGTCGCCCCCTATGCCGATGCAGGTGGACTGGCCGAGGCCCGCCGCCGTAAGCTGAAAGACCGCTTCGTAAGTCAATGTCCCGCTGCGGGATATGACTCCGATATTCCCTTTTGCATGGATATAGCCCGGCATGATGCCGATTTTTGCCTCTCCCGGAGTTATGACGCCGGGGCAGTTCGGGCCGATTAGCCGGCTTTGCGAGCCTTCGAGCGCCCGCGCGACAACCAGCATGTCGTGCACCGGTATGCCCTCGGTTATGCAGACGATAAGTCCTATGCCGGCGTCCGCGGCTTCGAGGATGGCGTCGGAGGCGTGCACCGCCGGGACAAATATCACCGATGCGCCGGCCCCGGTCTCTTTCGCCGCCTCAACCACGGAATCGAACACCGGGAGGCCCTGGACTTCTTTCCCGCCCTTGCCCGGCGTAACGCCTCCGACCACGCGCGTGCCGTAAGAGAGCATCTGCTCGGCGTGGAACGAGCCTTCGCGCCCGGTAAGGCCCTGCACGATTACCTTTGTTGTCTTGTCGATCAATATAGACATTAAAATCCTCATAACTCCCCCATCCCCCTCTTATCTTAAGAGGGGGATTGAGGGGGCGTTACTTAGTTAACTTACATTTATGCATTGCTCCTTATCGACCTGACGGCCATCTCCCCGGCCTCGCGCATTGTCGCGGCGAAGTGGAGGGGAAGCCTGGAATCCCGCAGGATTTTTTCTCCCTGCGCCTTGTTCGTCCCTTCGAGGCGCACGACTACCGGGACGGTAATGTTAAGCTCCCTTGCCGCCCGGACAATCCCTTCCGCTAGGACGTCGCACCTCAAAATCCCGCCGAAGATATTGACGAGGATGGCCTCCACCCTCTGGTCGGAGGCGAGCACTTCAAGCGCCTTTTTGATATGCTCCGCATCCGCGCCGCCGCCTGCGTCGAGGAAGTTTGCAGGTTCCCCGCCGGCGGATTTTATAAGGTCCATCGTCGCCATGGCAAGCCCAGCGCCGTTTACCATGCAGCCGATATTGCCTTTCAGTTTTATGTAGTTTACCCCGGCCTTGCGGGCCTCGTATTCATGCGGGTCCATGTCGAGCGGGTCCGCCAGTTTTCCGATGTCCTCGTGCCTGAAAAGGGCGCTGTCGTCTATCTTCATCTTGGAATCCAGCGCCACGAAGCGGTCTTCTTCGGTCTTGGCAAGCGGGTTTATCTCGGCTATTTCGAGGTCGGAGACAAGGAAGATAATATGCAGCTTGAGCAGGACGTCCACGAAAAGCTGCGCCAGGTTCCCGCGTATGCCGAGCCCGTACGCGATTTTCCTGGCCTGATAGGGCTGGAGGCCGAATACCGGCTCTATGTATTCCCGGACAATCTTTTCCGGAAATCTTCTTGCTGTTTCTTCTATCTCCATGCCGCCGGAGGAACTGGCGATCACCACGGGCTTTTTCTTCTCCCTGTCGATGGTTATCGCCACGTAATATTCGTTCTCGACGGCAACGCCTTCTTCGACAAGTAGCCTGCGCACGTGGACGCCTTCCGGGCCGCTCTGGGATGTAACGAGCCTGCGCCCGAGCATCTGCGATGCGGCAAACTGCGCCTCCTCGGCTGAATGGGCGGTCTTTATGCCCCCTGCCTTCCCGCGCCCGCCGGCCAATACCTGGGACTTCAAGACCGCGATGTGCGAGCCTATGTTTTCATATGCCGCCCCGGCCTCGCCCGGAGTCGAGGCGAGAAACCCATTCGGGACGGGTATGCCGGTCTTTCGGAGGATTTCCTTTGCCTGGTATTCGTGAAGCCGCATTTATTTCTCCAGCCACTTGAGGAGGCCGTCGATTATGGCCTCCCGGTTAAGCCGCGCGATGGAGTCAACGAGCGGTATCTTCTTCGGGCATACGCGGGCGCAGTTCTGGGCGTTCCCGCAGTCTCCCGCGCCCCCCTTTGCCCGCACCGCCGCAAGCCGCTCCGACCTGTTCATCCGCCCCGTCGGATGAGAGTCCATAAGCGTCGCCTGGTTCAGCACGGCCGCGCCCATAAAAGGGGAGCCGCTGTTTACCTGCGGACAAGCCTCAAGGCAGTTCCCGCAGGTTATGCACCGGGAAAGGGGATACGCCTTCCTCTGCGCCTCCTGGCTTACCCTCGGTCCCGGCCCCGCGCCGTATGTGAGGTCTATCGGAACCCACGCCCGGATTTTCCTGAAGTTCTCGAATATCGAGCGCCTGTCTACCACAAGGTCTTTTACAAGCGGGAACTTCGTCAAAGGCTCTATTACGACCGGCGTCTCGAGGCTGTCGATGAGCGTGCTGCACGCCTGCCGCGGGACGCCGTTTATAATCATTGCGCAGGCCCCGCATACCTCTTCGAGGCACGAGCATTCCCATGCGACGGGAGTCGTCTTTTCGCCGTCGCGCGTCACAGGGTTTTCCTGTATGTCCATGAGCGCGATGATGACGTTCATGCCTGGGCGGAAGGCCAGCTCGAATTCCTCCCGGTAAGGTTTTGAGGCAGGGCCTTCCTGCCGCCTTATCCTCGCTATGAACTTCTCGCCCTGCTTCATTTCACCGCGACCTTAGGATAGTCCGACAGAAGCTTACGCACCAACCGTTTCACGGGCCAGCCGGGGCCTTTTTCGCCTCCGTTGCCGGTGGGCCTGTCGCCTGAGAGCGACGCGGACGCGGTCTTGTCGTAGAAGATATTCTCTCCGGCCGCGTCTATGAAATAAAGCCGCGCCTTAAGATACGACCTGTCTCTGCTTACGCTGTCGTATCCTTTCAGCACCGTTATTTTTACGTACGCCTGAGTCGAGTTCTGGTCGTTCGACACGAGAAGGCCCTTTTCCCGAAGCTCTTTTGCCGTCTCCGCCTTCAGCGCCCGCAGGAGGTTTATGTCGGGGTAGCCGTCCGCGTCCCAGACATATACGGCTTGCAGCGCCCGTACGGCCGGCATCATCATCGCGGCTTTTGTCCCGCCGCCCGGTGAGGCGCAGGCGGAAAGAAATAACGCGATTAACACAACAGGTATCAACGATTTCATATTCATAAAAACCTCCTACGCAATACTAACTGTGGATTCTTCGCTTCGCTCGGAATGACATTTCCCTTACATACCCCTCTTAGGATAAGATGGTGACAGAGGGGGTGTTATGACGTTTTATTCTATTTCGTAATGCCGCTCACGCGGCTTTATGAGCGAGATGTCCACCGGCTCGTATTCAAAGCGCGGCCCGTCCGGAGTATAAAACGCCTTTGTCGTCTTGAGCCAGTTTTCGTCGTCGCGTTTCGGAAATTCCGGCTTGTAGTGCGCGCCGCGCGATTCGTCCCTCTCGAGGGCCGCAAGCGTTATCGCACGCGCAAGGACAAGCATGTTCCAAAGCTCCCGCGCGAACACCAGGGACTGGCCGCCGTCCGGGAGGCCGATATTTTCATAACGCTCCGTAAGTTCCCGGAGCTTTGCGTCCGCCGCTTTCAGTTTTTCATTATACCGCACGACCGTAACATTTTCACGCATAACGTCGCCCATCTCACGGTAAAGGGCGCGCAGGTTCTCGCTGCCGCTTCTCTTCTGCAGTCCGGAATTTATTTCGGACTGTCTCTTCGTCTCCGCGTCGAAAAGCGATGAGGCCATATCCTCCGAGCGGGTATTAAGCCCGGAGGCGTAATGAACAGCCGCGGGCCCTGCGACCATGCCGTCGAAAATGCAGGAGACGAGCGAGTTCGCGCCGAGACGGTTCGCGCCGTGGTGCTGGTATTCCGCCTCGCCGACGGCGAAGAGGCCCGGTATGTTCGTGGCCATGTTGTAGTCCACCCAGAAGCCGCCCATGTTGTAATGCACGCCGGGGAATACCTGCATGGGGACCTTGCGCGGGTCCTGGCCGGTATAGGTCTGGTATATCTCCATTATGCCGAATAGCCGGGTATCGAGGTCTTCCTTCGGTAGGCGCGAGATGTCGAGATACACGACCGGCTTACCTTCGACGCCCAGCCCCAGCTCATAAACGACTTTGAATATGGCACGGGATGCAACGTCCCTTGGGACGAGGTTCCCGTAGGCGGGATACCACTCCTCAAGGAAATACCAGGGCTTCCCGTCCCGCGGAACCCAGACGCGCCCGCCCTCGCCGCGCGCGGACTCGGAAATAAGCCGTGTCTTGTCCTCGCCCGGCATGGCGGTAGGATGCACCTGCACCATCTCCGGGTTCGCGTATGCCGCGCCCGCCTGGTAGAACGCGGAAACCGCGCTCCCGGTATTTACGATGGAGTTCGTGCTCTTGCCGAATATCGCGCCGATGCCGCCCGTCGCGGCGATTACGGCATCTGCCGGAAAAGCCTTCAGTTCCATCGTGTAAAGGTTGATTGCAACTATCCCCCGGCAAGTCCCGGAGCCGTCGATTACGGGCGAGAGGAACTCCCAGTTCTCGAACTTCTCCACAAGCCCCGCCGCCTCGAAGCGACGCACCTGCTCGTCCAGCGCGTATACGAGCTGCTGGCCCGTCGTCGTCCCGGCGAACGCCGTCCGGTGGTATTTCGTCCCTCCGAAGCGGCGGAAGTCCAGCAGGCCCTCAGGCGTCCTGTTGTACATCACGCCCATACGGTCGGTCAGGTCGATTATGCCCGGCGCGGCCTCGCACATCTTCAATACCGGCGGCTGATTGGCGAGGAAGTCCCCGGAATATACCGTATCGTCGAAGTGCTTCCAGACGGAGTCGTCCTCGCCCTTCAAGTTCTTCGCCGCATTTATACCTCCCTGCGCGCAGACGGAGTGCGAGCGGCGCGTCGGGTGTATGGCGAACAGCTTCACATGCCGCCCGGACTCCGCCACCTTTATCGCGGACATCAGCCCGGCCAAGCCCCCGCCGATGATGATTATATTGGCTTTCATAAGAAATTAACCAGCGCCTTTATCCCCGCCGCGCCGAGGAGTATCCAGAAGACCGTGAACGCTATCCCCGTTATCCTCTGGCTCCCGGAGCCGGACGTGAAACCCCATTTTATCAGCGTATTCCAAAGGCCGTTGCCCATGTGAAACGCCGCGGCCGCCACGCCGAGGATATAGAAGACGAGAATCAACGGGTGATGCAGAGACCCGGCCACGTTCTCGAAGGACGGTATCGTTCTTATGCGCTGGTCGATGATGTGGAATATCACGAAGAACAAGACGAACACGCCCGTCCAGCGCTGGAGAGTATATAGCCAGTTTCCGGTGTAGCGGTATTGCAGGACGTTGTTCTTGCCCGTTGACCATATGTACACGCCATAGAAGGCGTGATATGCGAGCGGGATGTATATGACGGCGGCCTCTATGAAAAGCAGGTAAGGGATTTGCCGAAGCGGGGCGATATGTTCGTTGTAGAACTCCGGCCCGCCGTAGGAGTAGGAGTTCTCGAAGATATGGAACAACAAAAACCCGCCGAGGGGGACGACCCCCGCGAAGGAGTGCAGCCTGCGCCAGAATAAATTATCGGAGAGGGTCATAAAAAGCAGTGGTCCGCGTTAGTTATTCGTGTTCGTGGCAACCTTTTGCTTATTATAACAAAAAAGCCGCGATGCGCTGTGACAAACACGGCTCTTGAAATATTTTTTCCGCTATACGGTCTTTTCACGACCCGCGAACACGGCCTTATTCCGCCTTCACAAGGTCCTCGAACTTCATGTCGATGCCCAGGACGCCGATAATGTCGTCCCCGTTGTCCCGGACGGGCGTGGAGACGGTTATTGCCAGCGCCCCGGTAATCTTGGAGGTGTAGAAGTTCGTCACGAAGGTCTTTCCGTCCTTCATGGGGTTGATGAACCAGCTTCTGTCCGAGAAGTCCTCGTCCAGGCCGAAGTGCTCGTATGTAGCCCGGTCGATTATCTGCGTGAGGTTCTTCGTAACCTTCCTGCCCTCGGTATTCACGACATAGGCGAACTGTATGAACGGATTTTCGTCGAGGAGCTTCTGCAGGGCCGCCTCCATGCCTTTTTTGTTTATCCGCCTGAACGCCTCTTCCGCCACGACGCCTTCGATTAGATGGACTGCGACATCCCGGGCCTTCTGCTTTATGACGTCGAGGTCGGAGACCAGGAACTCTGAGAGGTGTTTCTTCACCTTCTCCGCCATCTCGTCGCGGGAGATATTGGTCGTGCGTCCCTGGGCGTACTGCTCCATGACCCACTTGTGTATCTTGGCCACTCCGGGATGCCGCTTGTCCACGGCCTTCTCCCCGGAAAGGCCGAGGTAGTTGCTGGCCCAGAGCGCGATGCCCGCGATCCCGGACTTGTCCGTTATTATGACGCCCATCGGGCGGTTCAGAAGCCTTGTCGTGTCGAAGATATTATATATCTCCTCGTTCTTCATCGCGCCGTCGGCGTGTATGCCCGCGGCGGTGTTGTTGAAGTCCGCGCCGACGAACGGGAAGTTGGCCGGGACGTTAAATTTCAGCTCCCGCTGGAAATATCCGGCCATCTCGGTTATTGCTGTGAGGTCGGCGCCGTTTGTCCCGCCGGTGATGCTCGCATATTCCACCAGCAGCGCCTCAACGGGCGTGTTGCCGGTGCGCTCTCCGAATCCCAGGAGCGCGCCGTTGGCCGAGGCGCAGCCGTAAAGCCATGCGGTCGTGGCGTTGACAAGGCCCTTGTGGAAGTCGTTGTGCCCGTGCCACTCCAGAAGCTCCGGCGGGACTCCCGCATGACGCCTTAAGGAGTATATTATCTCCGGCACGCCCCTTGGGAGCGCCGCGCCTGTATAGGGCACGCCGTATCCCATCGTGTCGCACGCGCGGATTTTGATGGGTATGCGCGCCTCTTCGGACAGCCGCATAAGCTCCTGCGCGAATGGTATCACGAAGCCGGGGAAGTCCGCCCTCGTTATGTCCTCGAAGTGGCAGCGCGGTATGATGCCCGCGTCGAGCGCGGCCTTTATGACGGACATGTACTGCTCCATCGCCTTCTTGCGCGTCATGCCCAGCTTAAGGAATATGTGGTAGTCCGAGCAGGAGACGAGAATGCCGGTCTCCTTGAGGCCCATGTCCTTCACGAGCTGGAAGTCGCTCTTTACCGCGCGTATCCAGCCGGTAATCTCCGGGAAGCGGTATCCGCGCTCCATGCAGAGCCGGACGGCCTCCTTGTCCTTGTCGGAATAAAGGAAAAATTCAGTCTGTCTTATGACGCCTCTCTCGCCGCTCATCCTGTGCAGGAAGTCGAAGATTGCCGCCATCTCGGCCGGCGTATACGGCGGGCGGGACTGCTGCCCGTCCCGGAAGGTGGTATCCGTAATGAAAATGTCCTTCGGAAGCTCCATCGGCACGATGCGGTCTGAAAACGGGAGCTTAGGCACCTCCGAATACGGGAAGTATTCCCGGAACAGGTTGGGTTCGGAGACGTCCTGAAGCTCAAACTTTGTTCGCTCCTTAAGGAGCCTGTTTTCGTTGTTCATTGTAATCCCCGCCTTGTTTGTTTCGGATTGCCATCTTGCTTCCGCCGCCCTGCGCGCGATTTCCCTTCTCTGGCCGGGAGTGAGCTTCTCCGCGCGCGCCTTCCCGCCCCTTGCCTTGCCGGTTACGGTGTCGTTATTCATGCTTGCATCCTCCATATGCTTACATATTTAGCATACGAAATAAAAAAATGCAAGCATCATTTAAGCAATGCTTGCATTTTTTAGCTTTAAATCCCGGCCTGGTTCCGGTTATTTATTCACAATCTCGAGCTGGTTGAAGAAGTAGCCAATCTCGTAAGCCGCCGTCTCAGGCGCGTCGGAGCCGTGCACGACGTTCTGCTCCACGGACGTTGCGAAACGCTTCCTGAGCGTTCCTGGGGCGGCGTTCGCCGGGTTCGTTGCGCCCATGAGCTCGCGGTTCCTGGCAATGGCGTTTTCGCCTTCGAGCACCATTACCACGCACGGCCCGGAGGACATGAAGTCCGTAAGCGAGCCGAAGAACGGCCTCTCCCTGTGCACGGCGTAGAACCCTTCGGCCTCTTTTTTATCCATGTGTATCATCTTCATGGCCGCAACCTTCAGGCCGTTTTTCTCGAACGTGGATACGACGTCGCCGATGTTTCCCTGCCTGACGCCGTCCGGTTTGACTATCGAAAGCGTTCTTTCCATAATCCTCCTCAAGCCTCCATGATTTTAAGTGGTTGAGCGAAGTTATATAACATTCAACGGCGCGAGTTGTCAATAGAATTCGCCCCGCGCCACTCCCTGTTTATCACCCTTCTCCCGGAGAGCATCAGGTTCATGTAGTTCGCGTAGCTCCAGAAGGGCGAGGGGAGCTTAAGCTTTGTGCCGATCCAGCGCAAGGCCCCAAGCGACGGGAAGTTCGTGTCCGTCAGGAAAATCACCTTGCGGCTGTCGCTGAGGCCCTCTTCCAGCATCTTTCTCATCTCGTCCGGAGAGAGCCTGTCCGTGAAATAAAACGAAGGCATCAGCAGAGTCTCCGATGGCGGGAGTATTCCCTCCCGTATCGCCAGCTCGTGCATACCGGTGTGCGGATATATGCGGATGCCGGCGGTTAGAAACGCCTTGTCCTTCGACGGGATCGCGTTTATAAACTTTAGCGTCTTTTTGACCGTGGTCTCGTCCTCTTTCGGGCCGCCCATGAGGAAGCACCAGAGCATTTTTATGGACGAGCCGTTCAAGATTTCCGCCGCCCTGTAAACCTCCGGCTCGCCGAATCCCTTACGGAGCGAGCCGAGCGTCTCGTCCGCGGCGGCTTCGGGCGTTATGCCGGCGGCGGTTATGCCCGCACGCTCCATCAGGGAGACCTGTTTTTTGGTCAGGCCCTTCGGGCTCATGGACGACACGTGGAATTTCGCCTTAAGGTCCCATCTTATAATCTCTTCGAGCAGGGCCTCCATGTAGCCTTCCGGCTGGTTGAATATGCTGTCCACGAACTCGAACGTCCGGGCGCCCGTGCGGAATATCAGCTCGGAAATCTCCTCCGTTACGACGGACGGATCCCGGAGCCTCCAGAACCGGCCCTCGATGCGGTTGTAGGTGCAATACAGGCAGTTGTTGGCGCAGCCCCTCTTCCCCTGCACGGGCAGGACAGGCTCGAACTTCAGATACCGCTTCACGTCCACCCACCCGTGCAGCCTGGGTCTTACGGTGTCCGGCTTTATCCACTGTCTGCGCTCCGCGCAATGCCGGGGCGATTTTCTTGAGACTATGCCCGGAAAACCAGCCGCGTCCTCCGGTTTTCCGGCCTTGAAGAATGCGGCGACCGCCTCCTCGCCCTCGCCCATGCAGGCCCAGTCAAGCCCGAGGTAGTCCAGCATCTCACGGGGCATTATGCTGACTCCGGGGCCGCCGATTATGATGCGCGCGGAGCTGTTGTCCCTGATAATCCCGGTTATCTCCTTTACTTCCGGCAGGAAGCTCCTGGGGTTAAGGAAGTCCCCGTTGTCCGCGTTCCGGACGGAGACGGCAATGCCTTCGGGGCTGAATTCGGCAAGCTCCTTCAATACCCTGCGGGCGGGGTATTTCTCGAAAGACAGATCGAGAAGGCGCGTATTGAAACCCGCCTGTGAGAGCGCCTCCGCAATCCACGCCGCGCCGACCGGCGCAACCGGCTGCGGGGACATCTCTCTGTTTGTGCTGATTACAAGTACGCGCATCCTATCGCCCCGTTGTATACCGGCTCCGGGACGACAATCACCTCCCGGCCGGTCCGTTCCTTTATGAAATATGTCACCGCCTTGTTCCTTGCGACTCCGCCCGCGAAGACAATCGGCCCGTCCGGGAACCTCGCAAGCATCGGGAGGACGCGCTTCACGACGGAGAGGTTCACGCCGGCCGCAATCTCGCCCGGCGGCGTCCCCTCCGTTATCTTCTGGATTATCTCGCTCTCCCCGAATATCGCGCATGTGGCCGAGAGGCGCGCGGGGTTCTCGAAGTGGCGCGATATTTCGTCGAGCGGCATCTGGAGCACGCCGCACATGTTCTCGATATATCGCCCGGACGACGCGGCGCACTTGTCGTTCATCATGAAGTTCTCCATCCTGCCGCCAGATACCCTTGCGATTTTTGTATCCTGCCCGCCGATGTCGAGGAGGACGAAGTCGTCAAGACCCGTCTGCCGCGCCGCGCCCATGCAATGCGCCTTCACCTCGGAGATTACCTGCGCGCCTTTAACCTTAACGGCGTTCCTGCCGTAGCCCGTGACGGTAAGGCCGCTCTCCGGCAGGCCGAGCCGCGCCGTGTCCACGCGGAGCTCGCCGTCATTGCTCTTCCAGAATTCGCGGTAGAACGCGGCGGTGTCGAAGCTCCTCTTCAGCGTGATTTCGCCGTCCTCGTCGAGGACAAGCTTCACCGTCCTGCTTCCCAAATCCATCCCGCATCGGATCATTTTTCGTTTCCCAGGTTCAATTATGGGAGCATCCTCTCCGAGAAAATATTATTCACAATAATACTGTTTTGGGTTATAGCTTTGTTTTACGTTCAAGATATTTTTTCTGCGAGGATGCTCCCATAATTGCCGGTCATTTCATGTCCCGCAGCATCTCGACGAACCCTTCCAGCCGGATGCGCGTTCTGGCGTCCACCGGCCCCGGTCTGTCGCCTTCGATTGTCAGGACGGGGAGCTTCAGCTCGCGCCTTACTATAAGGTCTTCTATCGCCCTGAAGCAGAAGCTCTGGCAGTAGTGTATTATGCCGTCGATGCGCCGGAGTTTTATCTCTTCTTTTATGTCACGGATGCGCCCGAAGACGTCGTAGGGATAGGTGTAGCGGGCGTATTGTTCGTATAAATTGTCCGTATCGTGCGGCATGGAGAACTGCCTCTGCACTTCGTTATATACCACGTGCGCTCCCGAGCGCGCGGCCGTCTCGTAGATGTCCGTGAATATCGGCGGCACCCCGATATATCCGAGGCGGACAGCCGGCAGGCCGGCGCCGGGCCGACCCGTGGGAGCGGTTTCGCGCTTCTCCGCCTCTTTTAAAAAAGCATCCAGCCGCGCCTCGAAGTCATCCCTGTCGCCGTCGAAATCGCTCGCGGACACAAGCCAGAGGTGGTTTTCCGCGCCCGTGACATTGCCGTCCTTCCATGTCATCTCGTCCACGCGCTTAAGTTTCGTCCTTAGCGGCGCCAATTCCCGGAAGACCTTGTCCGTTTTTTCCTCGCTCGTCCCGAGCGCGTCCATGAGTTTTCGCATCTGGAGCCTGAGCAGGTCTCTGTCCCGGTCGTACGGATACGCGAACGGCATGATGTTCATCCCGTCCGCCTGCCAGAGCTCCATCAGGGCGTGCGTATTCGAGCAGTCCCCCTGCGTAACGGCAACGACGTCCGTTATCCCCGCCTCCTTCGCAGAGAGGTATATCCCCTTGATCCAGCCGCAGGTCGTCCGGGGGAAACCGAGCGTCTCCGCGCGGTCAACGACGTCGCCTGGGTCGGCCCCGGTTATGAAGATGTTGTTTAAGTCTGCCGGAATAAGCCCCGCGGCGAGGATAACTTCCACGGGGACGGTGGTGGTAAATCCGATTTTTCCCATCGGGAGAAGTCTACGTGGAACGGTCTGGAAAGTCAATAAAATTGAGGAGAAAGAATATTGTTGCGAACGCGCGGGTGATGGAGTAAATTAAGGCATGCGTCGGCTAATCACGACTCTTCTTCTCATTGCGGCAATCGCCGTCTCCGGGTGCGGCCATAGCCGGAGGACGGCTGTGTCCCCGGTGCGGAACGCGCCCTGCAATATACTCAGGGAGCTTTCCGCCGCCAGGAAAACGGTATGGGTGGCCGCATACGGAATCCATTCTCCGGCGATTGTCGGAGAGCTTGTGAAGCTCCATAAATCGGGCGTGGACGTCGTAGTCTACCTCGACCGGAGCGCGATGACAAAAAGCTCTCAAGTCTACATTCTTTTAAACGGCGGCGTGCGCGTCCTCGTAAGAAAGAAAGATGCGCTAAGTAACAGGTATATGATTATCGACGGCAAAGAGGTAATCGCGGGCTCCTACGACTTCTCCCCGGGCGCCCGGCGGCGGGACTACAGCCCGGAAGTCATAAGGAACAGCCCGGAACTCGTCAAGCTGTTCGAGGACGATTTCCAGAAGATGCTCGCCGCGGCGGAGGATTGAGGAGCGAAGATAGTCGCAAATGGAAAATATAGGATACGTCCCGAATTTCCAAAAGGCCGAAAACGGAGACTGAAATTACCACCTTATTTGACTGTCATTAAATAAAGGAGGGTTTATGAAACGAGTTTTGGCGCTTGTGCTTTTATTTATAGTTTCCGGTTGCGCCTCTATTAATTGGAATAACACAAAAGATATTGAAAATAATATTCGCATAACCCATGACTAATATAGAAAAACGGTAACATATACCGGGCCGGCTTATCGACAATCAAAATACTTCGATTATGCTAATTTGGTTTATGTGGACTCTCCTGTAACAAAGGCAAATTACGCCATCTATCTTACGGCACAATATAATGATTCTTCGTGGCGTTTTTATAAGGCGGTATACGATTCGGACGGGACTAAATTAAAAAGTTCCCGTATCTATTCCAACGTAAGCTATTGTAATGCCGACGGGTATTGTTCATACAAAGAAATTGTTTTAGTATTGGTTAATATAAACTATTTAGAAAAACATAAATACGATGGTTTAAATTTCAAACTTGCGAGTCAATATGGCGGACATGATTTAATTTATTATGTGCCAGGAAAATATGTCTCGGCATTTTTATCAAGAATAACAAAGTAAATGGCCGTCTGGCAGAATGAGCGCGGCAGATGAAAAACAATGGCACATCCCTGTTTTCAATAAGGCGCGCTAAATGAAAAAATAGGGGTGTGTCCCTATTTTTGAAATCGGGGTTTTTGCGGATTCGCCACGGGCGTCTTTGGGGGTTCCGGAGCGTGATTTCGGGACAGTTTAAGGGGGCAGGGGAGACGGAAAAATGACAGGTCGTCCGACATACGCATACATAGATTTATCCGCGCTGGCGCATAACCTCTCCGAGGTGCGCAGGTGCGCAAGTGGCCGGAAAATATTGGGAATCGTGAAGGCGGACGCCTACGGACACGGTGCGGTTCAGTGCGCGAAGGCGCTTGTCAGAGAGGGCGTGGACATGCTCGGCGTCGCGCTCGTCGAGGAGGGTGCGGAACTCAGAAAAGCCAATATAAACAATCAGATACTGGTGCTCGGCGGCGTGTTCGAGACCCAGGCTGACGAGCTGATAGAGTATGACCTTACCCCCGCTGTTTATACCACCGTCCAGGCGGAGGCGTTCTCGCAAGCGGCTGTAAATGCAGGGAAAATCCTGCCGGTGCATGTCAAGATCGACACGGGAATGGGCCGCGTGGGGATTACGCCTGAGGACTCGGTGGACTTCGTCCTGTCGATTACGAAAATGCCCGGCCTGAGGGTAGCCGGATTGATGACGCACCTCTCCGACGTGGCGGGAAAAGATAAATCTTTCGCGGAGTTGCAGGTGGAACGCTTTAAGTTGGTGATTAATCGGCTCAAGGAGGAGGGCGTCGAAATCCCGCTTGCGCACGCCTCGGGGAGCGCCGCCGTGATAGATTTCGCTGCCGCGCACTTCAACATGGTGCGCCCCGGCATTATGCTCTACGGCTGCTATCCATCTGAAAATATGAGGAATTTGGTTCGCCTGAAGCCCGTGATGAGCGTAAGGACGAAGATTATGCACATCAAGACCGTCGGCCCCGGCACGCCGATAAGCTACGGGCGGACGTTCTACACGAAAAAAGACAGCGTTATTGCGACGTTACCGATAGGTTACGCGGACGGCCTGAGCCGCGGACTCAGCAACCGCGGTTCCGTCCTCATCGGCGGAAAACGCTGCCCCATTGTCGGCACGGTTTGCATGGACATGACGATGGTGGACATAACCGGCGTTCCGGATGCGCAAGTCTTTGATGAAGCAGTAATAATCGGGCGCCAAGGCGACGAGGAAATCACCGCCGAAGAAGTGGCGAAACTCCTCGGAACCATCTCGTACGAGGTCCTCTGCAACGTCAGCAAACGTGTCGGGCGGGAATATATGTCATTCTGAGCAAGGCGAGGAAACTGCTTTTTTGCCTGTCATTCAGTTGCAGGTTTTACCTTCATCTCCACCCCCCGTCGCTTCGTCCCGATAATTCCCTGCGGCCTGAAGACCATGAGCGCCACGAGCGAGCCGCCGAATATCAGCATCCGGAACTGCTGGAAATCACGGAGGGCCTCCGGCATGATGTAGAGGATTACGGCCCCCAGTATGACGCCGGGGATGCTCCCCATGCCGCCCAGGACTACCATGCAGAGGATTATAACGGACTCCAGGAAATTGAAGCTCTCCGGGCTTACGAACCCCATCTTTGCCGTGTAGAATACCCCGGCCAGACCGGCGAGCGTCGCCCCGAGCGCGAAGGAGAGGAGCTTCAGCCAGGTGGTGTTCACACCCATCGCCTCCGCCGCCGTCTCGTCCTCGCGTATGGCAATCCACGCCCGCCCGATGCGGGAGTTGTTCAGCCTGCCCACGAATATCACCGTCAGCACGGCGAATACAAGGACGAGGTAATAGAAGTATGTGAGGGTGAACCGAAACGACCCGATGCGCGGCCTCGGTATGTCCGCGATGCCGTTCGGGCCGCCTGTAAGCTTGTCCCAGTTGTTGAGCACGATACGGGTAATCTCGCCGAAGCCGAGCGTTACGATGGCGAGGTAATCTCCCCGGAGCCTTAGCGTCGGCGCGCCGAGTATAAGGCCGAATATCCCGGCCATGAACGCGGCGACTGGCAGCGCGGCCCAGAAGTTTATGAGGTGCCCGGTGGAGAGTATCGCGTAGGTATATGCCCCGACGGCATAGAACGCGACGTATCCGAGCACGAGAAGGCCCGTCTGTCCGACGACGATATTAAGGCCGAGCGCGAGGACGATATATATCCCCGTCTGGCTTGCCAGGTCGAGCGCGTAGCGGTCTGCGATAAACGGAAACGCCGACAGGGCCGCGAGAAGGACTGCAATCGCGATGATTTTTTTCGGGCCTGTGTATAGCCGCTCCGCGCGTTCGATGAGCGCGCCGGTCGGCGGGATTTTCAGGATGCCTGCCTGCCTCAGGCGCGCAAGGGACGTAACGACGATTGACGCGCCCGCAACCGCGCACGCAATATACGCGGCCCGAATGATTCCCGCGAAAGGAATCGTGAGCAGGCCTATCCACGCCCCGGCAAGGAGGCATTTCAGATATTTGTTCTTCATTTTTTCCTTCATCCCCATCTTGGGTTAAGAGGGGGAGCGAGGGGGCGTTACGTTCCTTTCATAACTCCCCCCAACCCCCTCTTATCTTAAGAGTGGGGTAAAGGATTACACCTTGTCCGGCATCCGCTCGCCCAGGAGGCCCTGCGGTCTTATGATGAGTATCAATACAAGGACCAGGAACGCGAAGGCGTCCTTGTATTCCGGCCAGAGGTAGCCCGCGCCAAGGCTTTCGAGTATGCCGAGGACGAAGCCGCCGAGCATCGCGCCGGGGATGTTCCCGATGCCGCCGAGGACTGCCGCCGTGAACGCCTTCATGCCCGCGAGGTAGCCTATGTAGAAGTTCACGACTCCGTAGTATATCCCCACCATCACCCCAGCCACGGCCGCAAGGAACGAGCCGAGGATGAACGTTACGGAAATGACCGAGTCTATGTTTATGCCCATCAGGCCGGCGGCCTTCTTGTCGAGAGCCGTCGCGCGCATGGCCTTGCCCATCTTCGTCTTCATGATGAAGAAGTGCAGCGCCGCCATGAGCAGCACGGACGCGGCGATTATGAACAGCTGTATATACGTCACGTCCGCGCCCATGAACGTAAACGTGGTAACCGGTATAGTCTGCGGGTAGACCTTGTCGTTCGGGCCCTGGGTGAGCATGACATAGTTCTGTAGGAATATCGACATGCCCATCGCGGAGATGAGCGGGGCCAGACGCGGGGCGTCCCGAAGCGGGCGGTATGCGATCTTCTCCATCGTCGCGCCGTATGCCGCGCAGATTATTCCCGCGGCGATTATCGTGATTATTATGGAGAGCGGCAGGCTCATCGCCGTAACGCCCGTGGCCGTCAGGACGCCGAGGAGTATTATCCCAAGGTATGCCCCGAGCATGTATATCTCGCCGTGCGCGAAGTTTATAAGCTCGAGGATGCCGTAGACCATCGTGTATCCGAGCGCGATGAGGGCGTATACCGCGCCCACGGTCAGGCCGTTGATTATCTGCTCCAGGAATAATTCCATAGTGGGGATTTATAGCGTTTTTGAAGGGATAAGTCAATAAATTAGAGCATCATAATATTCATTGACAAACGAGGACAGGAAGCTTATAAGAATTATAGAGGCTTTCTGAAATCCGCGTTATGATTAGGAACAGGGTTTTATATCTCGCGCTGGTCATCTCCGCCATGCTTTTCCCGTCGTCGGCAACTGCCTGCAACTCCTGCCACAGCAAAAATCCGAAGATGGTGCTGATGCACCAGGCCCTTGGGTTCAAGGACTGCCCGAAGTGCCACGGCCCGCTCCAGAAGAAATTTCCCGGCGGCCCCAAAAAGCAGATGTCCGAAGACCCCCGCTGCACGGGCTGCCACAAGACGTAGCCCGCCGGAAATTTCGCTTCTCTTGACTCGCCTGACGCATGGTGGTAATTTATTTGGACAGCAACGCATTCGTGCAGGCAGGCCTTTAACCGCCGGACAACCCGGCTGCAAGGCAAGACAGGCAGGGGGTATGGAAGAGCTTTCCGAGGTTTTTTCTCCCGGCGAGATTTCGGCGGCCGTGAAGCGGCTGGGGGCCGAAATAAGCCGGGATTATGCCGGCCGTGGTATACTCGCCTTATGCGTCCTGAACGGCTCTTTTATCTTCTTTTCCGATTTAATCCGGGAAGTTACGCCGCCTGTGGAGGTGGATTTTCTGAAGGTGAGGAGCTACTCTTCCACCGAAAGCTCGGGAGTTGTAAGGGTGGAGTGCTGGCCGAATGCGGATATAAAGGGGAAAGACGTGCTGATAGTGGAGGATATCGTGGATACGGGGCTGACTTTAAATGTCATCATCAAAAGGCTTATGGCCGAAAATCCAAGTACACTGAAGGTCTGCGCCCTCCTGGACAAGCGCTCCGGAAGGAAGGCGGAAATAAACCCGGACTATACCGGTTTTCTGGTGGGCGACCACTTCTTCGCGGGTTACGGTCTCGACCTGGACGGGCGCCACAGGAACCTGCAGGGGGTGTTCAGGGTGCGGCCTCCGGGATAATTATGCCGGATACCTTGTTACCCTCTCCATTCCAATGGGAGAGGGTGAACCGGCTTCGGGCTGAAATCTCCGTAAAACTCAACAACTTATTTACTTCCGTGGCATCGGGTGCTATACTTTGTATAAATAACTCAGGAGGAATTACGAGATGAACCGCAAAAAACTTCTGGCGTGGATGTGGGTGGTCGTGCTGGTTGCCGTCGGCGTAGTTTCCGGTCTAATAGTCTCGTCTCGTCTTGGCATAATGAACCTTAGCAGGGCGCAGAAGGAGAAGCCCTTCAAGGCGTCGCCGGCCCTTGTCCAGATGTCGGACGCCCTGGCGAATGTCGCCGCGCAGATTACGCCCGCGGTGGTGAATATATCTACGACCAAGACAGTCAAGGAAGAAAATCCGATGTACCCGTTCTTCGAGGACCCGTTCTTCAGGAAGTTTTTCGGCGAGCCGAACGAGCCGGGCGGTCGTGAGTATAAATACAAGGAGCGGAGCCTGGGTTCCGGCGTAATCGTCTCCTCGGACGGCTATATTGTTACCAATAATCATGTAGTCGAGGGCGCAAGCGAGATAAAGGTCGTCCTTGCGGACAAGCGCGAGTTCAAGGGCAAGGTCGTTGGAGCGGATTCCAGGAGCGACATCGCCGTGGTAAAGATCGCCGCGAAGGATTTGCCGATCATCGCCTGGGGCAATTCCGACAAGCTGAGGCCGGGTGAGATGGTCATAGCGGTGGGTTCGCCCTTCGGCCTTACGCAGTCCGTGACGATGGGCATAATCTCCGCCGTCGGGCGCGCAAACGTCGGCATAGAGGACTATGAGGACTTCATCCAGACGGACGCCGCGATCAACCCCGGCAACTCCGGTGGAGCGCTCGTTGACATGAAGGGCAACCTGGTCGGCATTAACACCGCCATTTACTCGCGCACGGGCGGCTACCAGGGCATAGGTTTCGCCGTGCCGTCCAACATGGCCAGGCATGTCATGGAAAGCCTCATCAAGACCGGCAAGGTGATAAGGGGCTATCTCGGCGTCTCCGTGCAGGACGTAACGCCCGAGCTGGCAAAACAGTTCGGAGTCACGGTGGGCGAAGGCGCGCTCGTGGGCGAGGTTGTCAAGGGCAGCCCGGCCCGGAAGGCCGGCTTCAAGCCGGGCGACGTAATCGAGGAATACAATGGCCGGAAGGTCGAGGACCCGGGCCACTTGAGGAACCTTACGGCCGCTACCGCCGTCGGCAGCAAGGTTAAGGTCGTCGTGATAAGGGACAATAAAAAGGTTACCCTCACTGTGACCGTCGGCGAACTGCCGAAGAAGAAGGAAGCGGCGGCGGGCAAGCCCGAGGAAGCGGGCAAGAGCACGGTCCTTTCGGGTGTCAGCGTCGAAGACCTCACGCCCGGACTCAGAAGCAAGCTTGGGCTTTCGTCCGGCGCGTCCGGCGTTGCGGTCATTTCCGTAAGGCCGGGGAGCGCGGCTGAGGAATCCGGCCTCCAGAGAGGCGACGTGATAACCGAGATAGACAGGCATGCCATAAAGAACGTAAAGGATTATAATGCCAGGGTCGGGAAGCTTAAGAAGAACGCCGCGGCGCTTCTGCTTATAAACAGACAGGGTTCGGAGCTGTGGCTCCCGGTAAGCCCCGGAGAGTAAAAACAGCAGCCGTCATTCCCGCTAAGGCGGGAATCCAGGAATTTAAACCGGGTCTTGGATTAAGTCATTCCGAGACGATGGAAATTAATGGTTTGGAGTTTTTGATGTTCAGTGTAATAAGGGTGGTTTTTCTCGCTGTCGCGGCGGTAATTGGACAGCTTATATTTTCGCAGATGACGAACCTGGGAGGCGATACCTTCCTGGGCGCGGGGATAGGTCTGGCCGTCGGCATGGCGGCCATTATCCTCGAGCTCGCCGTAAGGAGGGCGCCCGTCAGGGCATTGACCGGCGCCATCATAGGCCTCGCCCTCGGCATCATGCTCGCCGCTCTCGTATGCGTGCCGATAAAGAACCTTCCCCTTTCGGCCACAGTCGGGGGGATAACGCGGTTCTTTATATACACCGTGTTCGCCTATTTCGGGCTTGCCTTCGGAGCCAGAAAGGGCATAGAATTCGATTTCAGAAGGGCCATAGGCGTCTTCAAGGCCTCGGCTGAGGCCGGGAATATCAAGATTCTCGATACCAGCGTCATAATCGACGGCCGGATCGCCGACATCTGCGAGACCGGCTTCCTCGAAGGCGTCTTTATGATACCGCAGTTTATCCTTCACGAGCTTCAGCATATCGCCGACTCGTCCGACCCTCTCAAGAGGGCGAGAGGCAGGAGGGGGCTCGACATCCTGCACCGTATCCAGAAGACGGCGGGGCTTGACGTGCGGGTGGTGGATGAGGATTTCCCGAAGATACGGGAGGTCGATGCGAAGCTCGTGGCGCTCGCGAAGGCAAAGAACGCGAAGATTATTACGAACGACTTCAACCTGAACAAGGTGGCGGAGCTCCAGGGCGTGGCGGTTTTGAATATAAACGAGCTTAGTAACGCCGTGAAGCCCGTCGTCCTGCCGGGCGAGCTTATGAGGGTGTTCGTCCTCAAGGAAGGCAAGGAGTTCGGCCAGGGCGTGGGCTACCTCGACGACGGCACGATGATTGTCGTGGAGAACGGCAGGAAGCACATCGGCAAGACCGTCGATGTGGCGGTCACATCGGTGCTCCAGACAACCGCGGGGCGGATGATATTCACGAGGCTCAAGGAAGAGACAGAGAAAGAGGAATACCAGGTTGTCAACGCGAGCTGATGCCGGTCGGCCGGCGGCGGTGGCGAAGAGGGCAAAGGGAGCAGACGGGCCGGCGGCGGCAAAGGGCGCGCGCGCGGCAAGGCCGAAAAGCGCACAGACCGCGGGGCCGAAGCCCGCGCCGATGTCGGTTACGGTGCTTGTCCCGGCGGCCGGTTCCGGCAGCCGCATGGGCGGCCGCGTAAAGAAACAGTTCCTGCTCCTCGACGGCCTGCCTGTCCTCGCGCATACGCTCAGGCGCTTCGAGGATATGCCGGAGGTTTGCGAGGTGATACCTGTCGTCCCGGAAGCGGAGATGGAGGAATGCCTTGAGATGTGCGTGGACAGCCAGGGACTCAGGAAGGT
This sequence comes from Nitrospirota bacterium, assembly GCA_021784575.1. Classification (GTDB taxonomy): domain Bacteria; phylum Nitrospirota; class JACRHJ01; order JACRHJ01; family JACRHJ01; genus JAKAHE01. Next base: position 17,447 of record JAJYHX010000003.1, on the reverse strand, counting down.
AAGGCGGGTGGTCCCCGGCGGAAGGGAACGGCAGGACTCGGTCCGGAACGGGTTGATGGCAATGGAGCCTCCCGGCGGCTGGGTCATGGTTCACGACGGCGTCCGCCCGTTCGTGACCCGCGAGATGGTTTCGGCCCTGATACTTGCCCTTGACGGGTGCGACGGCGCAGTCCTCGCCGTCCCCGCAAAGGATACCCTGAAGGAGGTCGGCACAGACCGCCTCGTCCGGAAGACCTTGGACAGGCGGCTTCTCTGGCATGTCCAGACCCCCCAGGCGTTTCCGTACAGGGTAATTGCCGAGGCCTTCAGGAAGGCATACGCGGACGGTTTTTACGGGACTGACGAGGCCTCGCTGGTGGAGAGGTGCGGCGGTTCCGTCAGGGTTGTCGCGGGCTCGTACGCCAACATCAAGATTACCACCCCGGAGGACATGATACTGGCCGAGGCCATACTCGCCAGGCTGCGCGGGGCTGAGGCGGCGGGGAAGGCGGGCTAAAGGTAGATGAGGCCGGAGGTAAGAATAGGCAACGGCTATGACGTCCACAGGCTCGTTGAGGGCCGGAAGCTTATACTCGGGGGGGTGGAGATCCCTTACGACAAGGGGCTTCTCGGCCACTCTGACGCGGACGTCCTTATCCACGCCGTAATGGACGCGCTCCTGGGCGCCGCGGGCCTTGCCGACATCGGGACAAATTTCCCGGACACCGACCCGGCCTACAAGGGGATTTCGAGCAGGCGGCTCCTGCGCAATGTCGCGGGGCTGCTAAATGAAAATCATTTTAAAGTCAATAACATTGATTCCATAATCGTCGCGCAGGCTCCGAAGCTGGCCCCGCATATACCCGCCATGAGGGTACACCTGGCAGAGGACCTGGGAATAACCGGCGACAGGGTGAATATCAAGGCCACCACCACCGAAGGCCTGGGACCTGAAGGCAGGGGCGAGGGCATCGCCGCCTTTGCGGTCTGCACCCTGATGGAATCGGAATAAAAGAGGAAAAAATGTTCGATAATGTCAGGGCGGATTTCAGGGCCGTCTTCGAGATGGACCCTGCCGCCACGAGCAGGCTTGAAGTAATCTTTACTTACGCCGGCTTCCACGCGATACTCATGCACAGGATCGCCCACTGGCTGCACAGGATGGGCATGCCTTTCTTCGCGCGGGCGCTCAGTCAGGCGACAAGGTTCTTTACAGGGATAGAGATTCACCCCGCCGCGAAGATTGGCAAGAGCTTCTTCATAGACCACGGCATGGGCGTCGTAATCGGCGAGACGACGGAGATAGGCGAGAACGTCGTGATATTCCAGGGCGTCACCCTTGGCGGCACGGGCAAGGAGCGCGGCAAGCGCCACCCGACGCTCGGGAATCATGTGGTCGTGGGCACGGGCGCAAAGATCCTGGGCGCGATTACCATCGGAGACCACGTCAAAATAGGCGCGAACGCCGTCGTGCTGAAGTCCGTCCCGCCGCATTCCACGGTCGTGGGCGTTCCGGGCAGGGTTGTGAAGATCCACGGCGAGAAGATGATGGAGGCCTCCATGCTCGACCACGTCCACATGCCGGACCCCTTGAACGAGGCCCTTGTCAGGATGCAGAAGAGCATAACCCGCCTTGAGCAGAAGCTGGGGATTCAGGAGGCCCCGGCGGCTGAGAAGAGGCCTGAGAAACAGAGGCAGGAAAAACCCCCGCGCCATGAGAAGAGACTCAGGCCGCCCAGGCCGGAGGCCCTTTCGAGGATAAGGGAGGAAGTTGAAAACCTTACGGCCGAAACCGTGCAGGAGAGACAGGCCCGCATGGCGAGGATGGAGCGCGTCGAGCGGATGAAGGCCCAGGCTGTCAGGAAGCGCGATGCCGCCACAGCTCTCCCGCAGGAGCCGGCAGACCGGCCTCGAACTGGCGGACAGGAGCAGATAGCGGCGGACCGGTCTCAGTCCGCCGGGCAGGAGCATGGGCGCGAGGCGTCGCCCCTCAGGAAAAGGAGCCGCCGCAGGAGGCGTCCGAGGCGTCCGGCAGAAGCGCAGAAGACGCAGGAGCAGATGGCCGAGGCTGCGGCCGGCGGAGGCCGGCCAACAGGCGGCCAGTCGCCCGATAGCGGCCAGCCGGCCGGCGGCGGCGCAGAGGATATGTCGGCCCGGTTGCCGGTCGAGAGGCCCGCGCCCGCGCCTCTCGTGGCGGTCGAATCCGAAGCCGCATCCGAGAACCGGCAGGCCGGAGGCGAATCTCTGTCCGGCGGCGGCCGGTCTAATGGCGGCGCGGAAGACTAATGCTGAAGATATTCAATACGCTTTCCTCCCGCAAGGAAGAGTTTGTGCCGATTACGGACAGGGAAGTTCGGATGTATGCATGCGGCGTGACAGTGTACGACCACAGCCACCTTGGCCATGCGAGGGGGGCCGTCGTGTTCGACGTCGTCAGGAAGTATCTCCAGCGCAAGGGATATGTTGTCAAATACGCCCGGAACTTCACGGACGTTGACGACAAGATAATAAAGAGGGCCTCTGAGAGCGGCGCGACGTGGAAGGAGATTGCCGAGAAATACACGGACGAATACATAAAGGACATGGAAAGGCTCGGTGTCGACAGGCCGGATATCGAGCCGAAGGCCACGGAGCACATCCGGGCAATCGTGGAGCTTGTGGAGAGGCTCGTCGCGCGCGGCCTGGCGTACGAATCCGGCGGCGACGTGTTCTTCTCCGTCCGGAAGTTCCAGGGCTACGGGAAGCTCTCGAAGAAGACCATCGACGACATGCTCTCCGGCGCGCGGGTTGATGTAAACGAGCTGAAGGCCGACCCGCTCGATTTCGTCCTCTGGAAGGCCTCCAAGCCTGGCGAGCCCGCCTGGGATTCCCCGTGGGGCAAGGGACGGCCAGGCTGGCATATAGAGTGCTCCGCCATGTCCATGATGCACCTTGGCGAGACCTTCGACATACACGCGGGAGGCATGGACCTTCAGTTCCCGCACCACGAAAACGAGATAGCGCAGGCGGAGGGCGCGACGGGAAAGCCGTTCGTGCGCTACTGGATGCACAACGGGTTCGTGAACGTAAACCGCGAGAAGATGTCGAAGTCGCTTGGCAATTTCTTTACGATAAAAGAGATACTGGATTCCTACGACCCGGAGGTAATCAGGTTTTTCCTCCTGTCCACGCATTACAGGAACCCCATCGACTTCTCCGACCAGAGCCTCCAGGACGGCAGGAGCGCGCTCGACCGCTTCTATACGATGACGGAGGCCCTGAATAACGCGATAGGGAAAAATTACAAGCCCGGCCCGTATACCGGGGAGGAAATTTCCCCGGCGGCGGACGCCCTGATAAAGAGCGCGGAAGGCTTCTTGAGGAAATTCGACGAGGCGATGGACGACGATTTCAACACCGCGTCCGCCATCGGGAGCGTGTTCGAGACGGTGCGGGACATAAACAGGGTCATCTCGGATACGGAGCTTCTTAAAAACGACCCGCACATAAAAGACGCCCTTGCCCATGCGCGGGACGCGCTCTCTGCGGCGTCGAAAGTCTTGAACCTCTTCGGCAGAGACCCGGAGGACTGGTTCGGGCGGAGCCGCGCAAAAATACGCATAAAGGCCGATGGCGAAAGGCTTGCGGGGATAAGGGACGGCCTTCGCGCATTAGGCGTGGAACCGGCTTCCGACAATACCCTGCCTTCCGCGGCCATAGACGGATTCATCGCCGACAGGAACGCCGCGCGTTCCTCGAAGGACTGGAAAAAGGCCGACGAAATCCGGAATCTCCTGTCGGGCATGGGGATAGAGCTTCTCGATTCCCCGGAAGGGACCAAATGGCAGATAAAAGAGTAGGTGGAGGGGCCGGGCGACCGGCTTCGGGAAGGGGCGGAGTCGGGCGTGGCGCCGGAAGTCGCTCCGGAGGTGGTCCGGGGCGGGGTTCCGGAAGACAGGCTGGAGGCGGGCCGGGGAGAGGTTTTCAGGGAAGCAGAGGCGGGCACGGAGCCGAAAGAGGCGGGGCTGGTCGACAGGCTTCGGGAAGAGGCGGCGCGAGGGGCGCCGACTCGTCTTCCGGCAGGTGGTCGAGAGGGCCGGAAACGGGCCAAAAGACCTTCCGCAGGGGCGAGACAGACGCGCAGAAGGGCGGCGGAGAGAGGTCTTTTTCCGGCCCGAGGCAACCCAGGGCCATGACGCGCGGCGGGTTTGCGCCTGCGCCGGAATTCGAGAAAAAACGCGGAGTTGGCCGTTCAGATGCGCCGCGCTGGTCGGATTTTCCCGAACACAGGGGCCAAAAAAGAGAATACCAGCCTCCACGGGAAAAACGCGAATATAAACAGGAAGACAGCCGTGCGGCAAGAAGGCCTGCCCACGCCTCGTTCGGCCGTTTCAAGCCCGCACCGGCGTATGAAAAAAAGGCTGTAACTGCCCGTAAAACAGGCGATTTAACGCCATCGCCGCCGGAGAAATTCACCCCGGAATCCTTTGTCTCCCCACATGCCGAAGAGGGGATAATTGCCGGAATTAATTCGGTTTTGGAGCTTCTGCGCTCCGACAGCCGCCCGATTGACACCCTGTTTATCGACAAGGACAAGGGCGGCAGCCAGTTTGAGCAACTCCTTGCAATTGCAAGGAAAAAAGGTATTCAGGCACGGGTTGTGCCGAGGGCCGCGCTCGATAAAATGGCCTTCGGCGTGAGGCACCAGGGCGTCGTGGCGACTGTGCCGCCGAAGGAATATGCCGACCCGTACAAGCTCGCGGAACATGCCGTAAAAAAAGGGAAATCTCCCATGCTGGTGGTCCTCGACGGGGTCGAAGACCCGCAGAACCTGGGTGCGATAATCCGCACCGCCGAGGGTGCGGGCGCGGACGGGGTGGTGATCCCGGAGCACAGGGCCGCGCATCTGACCTCCGCCGTTTCCAAGGCCTCCGCCGGGGCGCTTGAACACATGCCTGTGGCGAAGGTGCCGAACCTTGCCAACTATCTGAATTTCCTGAAGGAAAACGGGTTCTGGATTGTCGGGCTCGCCGGTGAGGCGCCTGAGACCTACAGCAGGCCAGACCTAACCGTGCCCATTGCCCTTGTCCTGGGCGGCGAGGGCGCGGGGATAAGGCCCGTGGTTAGGAATTCCTGCGATATGCTCGTGTCGCTCCCGATGATGGGTCAGGTCTCGTCGCTGAATGTCTCGGTGGCGGCTGGAGTTATGCTCTACGAAGTCCTGCGGCAGAGGGCGGTTTTGCCCGACAAATAAGAACCTCCATAAATAAACAGTTGTTTATGTGATATACAACTCATTGATAGACAACGGAAATAACTTTTTCCTCCTAAAAACGCGCTATCTTCCCCGCGCCCCCTTTTTGGCCCGAAATTGCCAAAAATGGCCTGTTTTTTAGCCGCTTTCAATACCGGCTGAAAAACTCTATTTTTCCTTATGTTTACTTTAATAATCGGCATGTTCCGGATATAGTCCGGAATCGCTACTGATAATGAACCTCGCCTACCAATGAGGATTACTATCGGAGTCCGGCCCGAGATTATTAGTAAATAACATCGTGGTTTTTGAAACCTTAAAAGTCAACTGTGAATTCTTCGGCGATGCCTCAGAATGACAGCTTACCTTTATCCCACTACCTCCGGGAGAGGGCCAGGATTTAAATAAGGTCAAAATAATGTCTCATTGCTTGACAGAAATACGTTATTGCTTATATTATTATAATTACTTTACCATAACAAAGGAGGGGATTTATGGGGATTACCGGGAAATTCGCAGGAGTATTGGCTCTGACCGCAGTTATTATGGTATCGCATGTCACGGGGGCAATTGCGGGGAGTCCGGCTCTGGCGGCGCTCCAGGCGCAGGTCAGCGCGCTTAAGACGCAGGTCAACACGCAGGCTTCGCAGATTTCCGCGCTTCAGGCGGCGGACTCTGCCCAGGCAGGCCAAATCTCGGCTCTTCAGGTAAAATTTACCACTTTCAGCACAACGGCCGCCGCGACGATTTACGCGCTTAACGGCAGCATCTCCACGATAATGAACAGCAACATATACGCCTTGAACCCCTACGTCTCAGTGAATCCCGACGCCGTGTACGGCATGAAAGGCCCCAACGTCTTTTTCACCGGTGCGAACATTCATATCGTGGACGGGTCGGGGAGCACGGACGATGGAATATTCACCGATCCGACCAAAATGCTAACCGGCTTGGGCAACCTCGTGATAGGCTACAACGAGCCGCGACTCAACATTGTAGATGGTAGCCAAATCCTTACCGACAGGGGCGGCTCGCACAACCTGATAGTGGGGCAGTTTCATCAGTACTCCAGCGTAGGTGGGTTCGTGGCTGGCATAATGAATAAGACAATCGGGCCGAATTCCAGCGTGAGCGGCGGAGCTGGTAACACCGCCAGCGGATCCGCATCCAGCGTCAGCGGCGGAATGTCTAACACCGCCAGTTGGGGTCTTTCCAGCGTCAGCGGCGGAATGTCTAACACCGCCAGTGCGGGCTATTCCAGCGTCAGCGGCGGAATGTCTAACACCGCCAGTTATAGTTTTTCCAGCGTGAGCGGGGGAGAATATAATACCGCCAGCGGATCCGCATCCAGCGTAAGCGGCGGAATGTCTAACACCGCCAGCGGGGTCGATTCCAGCGTAAGCGGCGGGCATGGCGTCTCAGAGGGCACGGATAACGAATGGGCGGCAGGGACACTGCAAAGCCCGTAGGGGATGATGGGTGAAAACGGCCCCGGAATTCCGGGGCCGTTTTCATTTTTCCGGTTCCGTACCACTGTTCCGTTCTCCACATTCCCCTTGCCAAGACGGTGTCCTTGAAGTAAAATACGCGGTAATGAGGAAAATATTCTTTTTATCGTTTCTACTCTTTGTCCTTGCCGTCCCTTCCGCCGGTTTCTGCGCGAACCCGAAGCTCGCGGTCTTTCCTTTCGAGAACAACGGCCAGGCGAAGGACAGGGGCCTGTCCTCCGGCCTTCCGGTCATGTTCTTCACGAACCTCGCAAAGATAAATAACATCGACATCATAGACCCGCAGACGGTGTCGGAGGCGGTTTTCCGCATGCCGCTCACAGGTGGCGCGCCGTCCGTCGAAGACTCCCTGAAGGCTGCGAAAAAGCTTGGCGCGGCATACGCCGTGACGGGCGATTACGTGATATTCGGCGGGCGGTTCAGGATAGACGTCCGGGTATACGACGTAAAGACCGGCGCGATAAAGTTCATAGACAAGGCGCAGTCCACGGAAAACACCATGTTCGACGACGTGGACAAGTTATCGAACAAGATAATCGCGGCCCTGGCGGGGGTTCTCCCGCCCGTCCCGGGAGTGATGCGGGTAATGACCGAACCCGAAGGCGCCAGGCTGTATGTGGACGGCGAAAAAAGCGGGATTACGCCGCTTTCGCTGAAGGACCTCAAGCCCGGGATGCACAGGATAAGGCTTCGCCTGTCCGGGTATCAGGAATACAGGCAGAAGGTCGAGGTGGTGAAGGGGAAGACGGCGAAGATACATGTGAAGCTCGTCCGCCTTTACGGCGGTGTGCGGATATGGTGGAGCCAGCTCCCCAGCAGCGACATCGCCTTCGGCAGTCATACAATCTCCATAGGTCATTTCCAGAACATGTATCTGGCGTCGAAGTTCTGCCGGAACTTCCCGGCGGGGGATTATACGGTCGCCGTGCGGATGCCCTACAAGGAGGAGTCCTCCTGGGACCCCACGCCCACCTGGAAGACCTATTCCGCAGGCGTTGACATAACACCGGGCGAGGTGACGGACATTTACATCAACAACAACCTTTACTCGCCGGCCATACAGGTCGGGGCGTGCGGTTCGTGCGCGCCGGGCTGGGATTTCACGACAAAGATGTCGTGGTACGAGATGAAGTGAGATGTTAAGAGTCCTCTCGGTCAGGAACTTCGCCATCATAGACAGGCTGGAAATCTCCCTCTCGGGCGGTCTTACATGTCTGACGGGCGAGACGGGCGCCGGTAAGTCCATCCTCGCGGATGCGGTAGGCGTGCTCCTCGGAGGTCCTGGCGGTTCGAGCCGCGTCGGGCCGGGCGGCGACCGTAGCAACGGCGGCGGTGGCGACGAAGAGTCCGCCGTCGAGGGGATATTCGACATCTCCTCTGTCCCGGGGGTCGGGGCGCTCCTCGAGGAAAAGGGTCTGCCCTCCGGAGACGAGCTTGCCATAAGGAGGATAATATCCCCCAGGGGACGCGCATACGTGAACGGCTCGCTCACGAGCATCCAGACGCTCCAGGAGATAGGCGAGCGCCTGGTCGACATTCACGGCCAGCACGACCACCAGTCCCTTCTGAGAGCGGACAGGCAGCTTGGGCAGCTCGACGAATTCTGCGGGGCCTGTGCGCTTTATTCGGAATATGCCGCGAGGTTCCGGGAGCTTGCCGGGCTGAAGAACAGCCTGGCCGGCCTCGAAACGGGGAGGCGGGAGCGCGAGCAGAGGCTGGATATGCTGCTCTTCCAGAGAGACGAGATCGACAAGGCGGAGCTCTCGGCCCCGGAGGAGGACGGGCTTAAGTCCGAGCGCGAAAGGCTTGTCCATGCGGACAGGCTCCGGGCGCTCTCGGGGGATGTCCTCGCATGGCTGAAGGACTCTGACTCCCCGGCGCTTGCGGCTGTGGGCGAGGCCAGGAAGGCCCTTCGTGAGATGCAGGCCCTGGCCGGTTCCCTGGATGAGACCCTGAAGCTCATCGAGAACGCCCATGTGTCTCTCGTGGAGGCGTGTTCGGCCGTCAGGGATTTCGAGCGGACGCTTGAGGCGGACCCCGAGAGGCTTTCCGCAGTCGAGGAGAGGCTGGATGTCATATCGAGGCTTAAAAAGAAATACGGCCGGCCGGCCGGCGCCGACCAGTCGACCGGCGGCGGGACCATAGAGGATGTCCTGGCCTGCCGCGAGCGGCTTGAGGAAGAGCTTAAGGCCATAAGCGGAAGCGGGGAAGACCTTGACAGCCTGAAGGCGAGGATAGCCGGCTCCGAGGCCGCCCTGCTGGAGCTTGGCCGGAAGCTCTCCGGGAAGCGCAACTCCGGGGCCGGGGAATTCGGCGAGAGGGTGCGCTCCGAGCTTTCCGAGCTCGGTATGGAGAAGGCGCAGTTCAGGGTGGAGTTCTATCCGCAGGAGAGGCCCTCGGCGCACGGGATGGAGAGGGCGGAGTTTTTGTTCTCGGCCAATCCCGGCGAGGGGCCGAAACCGCTTGCGAAGATTGCCTCCGGCGGAGAGCTCTCCCGCGTGATGCTCGCGCTGAAGGTGATACTCTCAAGCGCGGACAATGTCCCCACGCTGATATTCGACGAGGTGGACTCGGGTGTCGGCGGCAAGACCGCCGTCGCCGTCGGGAGGAAGCTTAAGGAGGCGGCCATGAACCGGCAGGTGCTGGCGATAACGCACCTGCCGCAGATTGCGTCCCAGGCCGGGGAACATTTCGTCGTGGAGAAGACGACGGACGGGAAGAGCACAAAGGTATCCATAAGGAGGCTCGGAAAAGACGAGCGCGTGCGGGAGGTGGCGAGGATGCTCGGAGACGACGAGTCGAAGGCGGCTTCGGCCCATGCGGCGGAGCTTGTGAAAAGGGGAGGCGGCGTTGTCTGAGGCGATTGTGGACAGGGAGCTTTGCAAGGGGTGTCTTCTGTGCACGGCCATGTGCCCGAAGGGCCTTTTGGAGCAGGGCGGCGAATATAACAGTTTCGGGTTCTATGCGGTGCTGGCCGTCCGGCAGGATGAATGCACCGGCTGCGGGATGTGCTCGCTGATATGCCCGGACGGGGCGATAGATGTGGTGTAACCTTTCCCCTCTCTTAAGGCAAGAGTGGGACAAGGGGGAGTTATGAAGTGGTTTAAGTTCTCTCTGCTTCTTTTAATTGCCCTGCCCCTTATGGGCGCGAGGCAGACGATTATGGGTTTTCCCGTGGGCGCCGTGATTGAGGTGAACAGGGACGCCAGGGAAGTGTGCGTGAACATAGGCAAAAAAGACGGCGTTCTGCCGGGCATGATGTTTTTGATCGTCACGCAGTCCGGGCAGGAGGCGGCGAGGATTACGTCCTCCGAGATGTATTCGGACATGTTCTGGAGCGACAAGCTCCCGCTTTACGAGCTGAACAAGATAACCGACGGGATGCAGGCGCGCTGGCTGCTTACGCCGGAGATTGTCGCGCTCAACCACGCAGTGAAGGCCGGTTCGAGCGAGGCTTATAAGGATTTCCTCGCGCGCTTCCCGCACAGCCGGTTCATAGCCCCGCTCTTGAGGGAATTGCCGGAGAAGAACCTGAAGGAGATTAACCCGGACTACTACGCCGCGTTCAAGGCCTATACGAAGGACTCCTTCAACGGGATAATAAAGAAATATCCGGGGACGGGCTTTGCCCAGGCCGCCGCAGACGAGATAAAGTCGATAGACGGCTACGAGAAGGAACAGAAGAAAAGAGAGGCCGAACGCGCGAAGGCGGCGGCTGCCGCCGCGGCGGAGGAAAAGAGGCAGGAGGCCGTCGAGGCGAAGCTGCGGGCGCAGCAGCAGATGGCCCAGCAGAAGGAGTATCTCGGGAAACTGCGGAACAACTCAAGCTCGCCGGTGCGGTTCGTGTTCAAAAGCCCCTCGGAGGTGCCCTCGACGGTCGTCCAGGCAAATTCCAGCATGGACGTAAGGAGCTATCCCGGCAGCTTCGGGTATGATGTCTACAGCATTGACGACACGTCCCGGACAAGCCAGGCTGCCCAGGCCGCCCAGATGGACCAGTTTAATCAGCCCGGTCAGGCAGACCAGTTCGGCCAGACCGGTCAGACCGGTCAGACGGCGGGCCAGACCGGCCAGGCGAGCGGGCCGCAGCCTCTGAAGACCGGGACGGTTGACGTGGAATTCGATTTCTGGGAGGCGGATTATCCATGAGCGTAAAGACAGTCCTTTTAAAAGGCAACGAGGCGCTGGCGGAAGGCTCCATCCGGGCCGGATGCCGGTTCTTTTTCGGCTATCCCATCACACCGCAGAACGAGATACCGGAGTATATGTCGAGGAGGATGCCGGAGATGGGCGGCGTGTTCCTGCAATCCGAGAGCGAGCTGGCGGCGATAAACATGGTCTTCGGGGCATCCGCCTGCGGCGTCAGGGCCATGACCTCCTCGTCGTCCCCGGGCATAAGCCTGAAGCAGGAAGGCATATCCTATCTCGCGGGAGCGCAGCTCCCGGCGGTTATCGTGAACGTCCAGAGAGGCGGCCCCGGGCTTGGCAACATCTCGGCCTCGCAGGCGGATTACTTCCAGGCCGTCAAGGGCGGCGGACACGGGGATTACCGTCTTCTCGTCTATGCCCCCGCGAGCGTGCAGGAGGCCTACGACCTTGCGATAAAGGCGTTCGAGAAGGCGGACGAATACAGGAACCCGGTTATGATACTTGCGGACGGCGTCCTGGGGCAGATGATGGAGCCGGTGAAGCTTAAGGCGCCGAAGCTTAAGAAGTTCGAGAAGCCCTGGGCGCTCACCGGGTGCGAGGGGCGGGAGCCGAACGTCGTGAAATCCCTCTTCATGGGCGACGGCGAGCTTGAGAGGATGAACTACGTCCTGCACAAGAAATACCAGCGCATGAAGAGAGCCGAGACGATGGCCGAGGAATTCATGCTTGACGACGCGGAACTTGTCGTTGCGGCATACGGCACCGCCGCGAGGATTGCAAAGTCCGCCGTCCGCGAGATGAGAGCCGCCGGGAAGAAGGTGGGGCTTATCAGGCCCGTGACGCTCTTCCCGTTCCCGGAAGATGCATACCGGAAGGCCGCGTTGCGCGCCAGGAAGTTCCTGACAATCGAGATGAACCTTGGGCAGATGGTTGAGGACGTTCGACTCAGCGTAAACGGGAAAAGGCCGGTGGAGTTCTACGGCAGGCCGGGCGGCGGCGTCCCGACTCCGGGCGAACTTTACAGGGTAATGGCGAAACACTATCCGGGGCGGTCGGCCGCCGGCGGGCGGAAGAAAAATTGAAACTCGGCGAGGCGATGGTAAATGCGGGTCTTATCACCGGCGATGCGCTCGCCCGCGCGCTGGAGCGCCAGATTATTTTCGGCGGCAGGATCGGCACGAACCTTGTCGAGATGGGGGCCATATCCGAGGAGAACCTGGCGAAGTTCCTGGGCAGGGCGCTGAACGTGCCGTATGCCGGGCCCAAGCAGTTCGAGAACGTCATGCGGGACGCGCTCGACTCCGTAACGGCGGAACAGGCCCGGAAGTATACCATCTTCCCGCTCAGGAAGGAGCGCTCGAAGCTTCACCTCGCAATGAAGGACCCGAACGATTTCGCGGTCGTGGACGAGATTCGCTTCCTGCTGGGGACGGAGATACGGGAATACATCGCCTCGGAGATCAGGATCCTCTACGCCCTCGAAAAATACTACGGCATAAAGCGGGACTTGAGATACGTATCCGTCCCGAACGAGGAAAAGACGTGGGACGCCGAATCGGGGCCGCGGGACATGACGTTTGTCCCGAAACCGCAGAAGGCTAATGGACCCGCCCCCGCCGCCTCCGAGCCGGGGCCGCCCGACCCCGAACCGGTCTACGTGACCGCGCGGGACGTTGCCGGGCCTGTCTATCCCGAAGCATCCCCCGGCCCGGCGCCCGGACATCTCTCTCCGTATGAGATGCTCGCGGCGCCCTCGGACAGGGACGGCGTAGCGTCAGCCGTCGTCGCGGCGTGCGGCGAGAAGCTGTCTCGCGCGGCGCTTTTCAGGGTGAAGGACGGGATAATTACCGGATGGCGGTGCGCGCTTCCCGGAGGCGCGGCGGATATTTCGCAGCTCGGCATGGCCGCCGCACTGCCCGGCATATTCAGGGACGTGGTCGAAGGGAAGTCGTTCTACAAAGGCCCCGTCGCGCCCCTGCCCCAGAACGAGATATTATTGAATGCATTGGGCGGCCAGTCTGCTGCCGCCGGCCGGCCCCTTGAGGCCGTGGCGTGCCCGCTTGTCATAAGGGGCAAGGTCGTGGCCGTCCTCTATGCGGACAACGGCCCCGGCACCCAAACCGGCTGCGATACGGACTTCTTCGCCTCCCTCATGGCCAAGGCGTCCATGTCTCTCGAAATCCTTATCCTGAAGAACAAGATACTCTCCTGATGCAAGAGAAGCCCGTCTCCCTGCTCCCCTCCGTAACCGGCGTGAGGCTCGACGTTTTCCTGGCCGGCTCCGGCCTCGGCCTTACGCGAAACCATGCGCAGAAACTCATAGACGACGGCCTGGTGATAGTCTCGGGGAAGGTCAGGAAGGCCAATTACAGGCTTAAGGCCGGAGACGAAGTAAGCGTGGTTGTGCCGGAGCCCGAGGAGCCGCAGGTAGTCCCGGAGGACATCCCGCTCGACGTGCTCTACGAGGACGATGACATTATCGTAGTGAACAAGCCCGCTGGTATGGTCGTGCACCCCGCCGCGGGCAATTTCTCCGGGACGCTCGTAAACGCGCTCCTGTTCAGATACGGCAGTCTTTCTTCCGTCGGAGGGAGGTTCAGGCCGGGGATTGTCCACCGGCTCGACAAGGACACGTCAGGTGTGATTGTTGTCGCGAGGAACGACCGTGCGCACCATAACCTCGCCCGGCAGTTCAAGGCCCATACAAACATACGCGAATACGAGGCCATAGCCGTCGGGACGTTCAAGGACGCGGAAGGCGCCGTGGCCGTGGCGATAGGGCGGCACGTTACCGACAGGAAGAAGATGTCCCCCGTGACGTTCCGGGGAAAGAACGCCATGACGCATTACAGGGTAATCGAAAACTTCAGGGGCGCGGCGCATGTCAGGCTCAGGCTCGCCACCGGCAGGACGCACCAGGTGCGGGTGCACATGGCGCATATCGGGCACCCGCTCGCGGGGGACAGGGTCTACGGCGGCCCCGGCGCAGGAAAGCTCCTCGGAATGCACATACCCCGCCAGATGCTCCATGCGGCGCTGCTCGGCATTATCCACCCTTCGACCGGGCAATACATGCAGTTCGAAAAAGAGGCGCCGGAGGACATGGCGAGGGCGCTTCGGTTCCTGAAGAACGCCTCTTAACCCAGCCATTCATTTCAGATATTAAAACATCTTAATAATGTTCTTGACTTTTTTCACGCGGGTGCGGTATATTTCGCGCAATTTCTAATTCCGTTGTGACCAGGGTAAGAAGAAAAGGGGGAGCATTATGAATGCGTTGAGGAAGTTTTTATGCATAGGTTTAGCGGTTTTGAGTATTTGGTTCTCCGCGTTTCCGGCCTTCGGTGAAGAGTGGCCTACGATAATCAGGCCGGAGTTTAACGCAGGTACGGGCACGGCGGACTACTCGTTAGACATGTTTTCGCCTGTGTGGCAGAACAGTTCCTCCCTTATCTTCTTCAATCCGCGTTTCAGGGTTAACCCCGGCCTCAACAACGAAAACGAGATCAACCTTGGCCTCGGCTACCGCAGGCTTATAATGAACGACGCCTGGTTTGTCGGCGGGAACGCCTACTTCGACACCACATACAGCGCGAACAACCACAGGTATGACCAGGTGGGCGTGGGCCTGGAGGCAAGGTCGAAATGGATAGACGCCATACTGAACGGTTATATCGTAACGGGAAGTTCCGTGAACCGGCTTAACAGCCTCGACATGTACAGCCTTGGCGAGAACGACCTGCTGCGGCGCAACGGCTACGAGGAGGCGATGTCCGGCATGGACGGCGAGGTTGGCGCGGCCATACCCGGCATATCCAATTTCATAGAGACGCGGGCGTATGTCGGCGGCTACTGGTGGTCGTCGAAGGAATCCGGGGACATAACGGGCGTGCGCGCAAGGGTGCAGATTGACCCCGTCCCGCTCGTGACCTTGAACGGCATATACTCCTGGGACCACGTCAACCGCTCCGACTGGCGCGGCGAGGCCTACCTGAACATACCTTTCTCCGTCGATAACCTCGTGGCGGGGAAGAACCCGTTCGCCGGGCTTAAGGACGCGCTCGCCTTCGGCAAGGGCGTGCGCACCGCGCGCGAGCGGATGACCGACAGGGTTGAGCGGGACCGCGATATCGAGATCCGCACCGGCACCGCGAGCGACTACACAAATGACCACAGCATGATATACGTGAACAACGCCTACACGGGGACCGTCCAGGACGGCAGCCTGAGCCACCCGTATACCACGCTCACCCAGGCCGGGAACGATGTAAACGGACGGACCGGCAGCGGCACCACCGGCACTGTCGATATTCCATACATCTATGTCTTCCACGGCAACAACACATACACAGACGGGCTTTCGATCGGCAACGGCTCCTCATACCTCCAGAGCTACATGGTATGGGGCCAGGGATACGCCCTTCCCGGCATGACAGCGGGCACGGACCCGTTCCTGACCACCAACGGCATATTCTTTAACGGCGGCTCAGGCGCGGGCGGGAACATAACCGTCAGGGGCATGAACGTCACCGGCGCGAGCGGGGACGGCCTGTACGCCACCGGAGTGCGCACGGCGGACATCTACGACAACAACTTCTCGAACAACGGCGTCGACGGGATAGAGATTTACAACGCGCCGCTATTAATGCTCGGCTCGAACGGCGGCAATGGCATAGGCGTCGTGGCGCCCTCCGGCGGCTCCATCACCGGGGATATGAACATCAACATAACCGGCAACACGGCGAACAGCAACTCCGGCGACAACATCTACGTTAACGCCGTGAACAACGCCGTGGGCGACGGCTCGACCAACGTGAACATCTCCGGCAACCAGGCGAGCGGGAGCAAGAACGGCACCGGCATATACGCCGAGGCGTACAACTACGTCGGCGGTTCCGGGGATGTTGCGTTGAACGTAACCGGCAACACGGCGAACGACAACTACGACAACAACATCTACGCCTACGCCGAGAACGATGCCGTGGGCGGCGGCAATACCGCGCTGAACGTCTCCGGCAACCAGGCGAGCGGGAGCAAGAACAGCGACGGCATAGACGCCGAGGCGTACAACTACGTCGGCGGCGCGGGCAATACCACGCTGAACGTGGCAAACAACACGGCGAACGACAACGCCTATGACAACATCTACGCCTATGACAACATCTTAGCCTACGCCGAGAACGATGCCGTGGGCGGCGGCAATACCGCGGTAAACGTTACGGGCAACCAGGCGAGCGGGAGCCTTCACAGCGACGGCATAGACGCCGAGGCGTACAACTACGTCGGCGGTTCCGGGGATGTTGCGTTGAACGTGGCAAACAACACGGCGAACGACAACGCCTATGACAACATCTACGCCGAGACCGAGAACGATGCCGTGGGCGGCGGCAATACCGCTGTGAATGTTACGGGCAACCAGGCGAGCGGGAGCAAGAACAGCGACGGCATAGACGCCTATGCGTACAGCTACGTCGTCGGTTCCGGGGATGTTGCGTTGAACGTGGCAAACAACACGGCGAACGACAACGCCTATGACAACATCTTAGCCTACGCCGAGAACGATGCCTATGGCGGCGGCAATACTGCGGTAAACGTTACGGGCAACCAGGCGAGCGGGAGCAAGAACAGCGACGGCATAGACGCCGAGGCGTACAACAACTACAATGGCTACGCAACATCCGGCTCCGGTGACATCTCGTTGAACGTGGCAAACAACACGGCGAACGACAACGCCTATGACAACATCTTAGCCTACGCCGAGAACGATGCCGTGGGCGGCGGCAATACCGCGCTGAACGTCTCCGGCAACCAGGCGAGCAATCAGCCTGACTTCATGGGCTACGGCATAGACGCCGAGGCGTACAACTACGTCGGCGGTTCCGGTGATGTGTCGCTGAACGTGGCAAACAACACGGCGAACAACGACACTGGCGGAGGCATCTTAGCCTACGCCGAGAACTGGGCCGTGGGCGGCAATACCACGGTGAATGTTACGGGCAACCAGGCGAGCGGGAGCTCCCAATATAGCGGCATAGACGCCGAGGCGTACAGCTACGTCGGCGGCTCCGGCGACGTTGCGTTGAACGTGGCAAACAACACGGCGAACAACAACTACTCTGACAACATCTACGCCTACGCCGACAACGAGGCCGTGGGCGGCGGCAATACCACGGTAAACGTTACGGGCAACCAGGCGAGCGGGAGCCTTTACAGCTACGGCATAGATGCCGAGGCGTACAACAACTACAATGACTCCGCAACATCCGGCTCCGGTGACATCTCGCTGAACGTGGCAAACAACACGGCGAACAACAACTACTCTGACAACATCTACGCCGAAGCCGAGAACAATGCCGTGGGCGGCGGCAATACCACGGTGAACGTTACGGGCAACCAGGCGAGCGGGAGCACAGACGGCTACGGCATAGAGGCCTATGCGGAAAACTACACGGGCGGCACCGGGGGCGCCGCGTCGCTCACGATGGATTCCAACACCGCCGGCAATAACTACTACGACGGTCTGTACGCCTATCTGTTAAACAACGGCGGCGGCCCGGCATCGCTCGAAATGAGCGGCA
>JAJYHX010000011.1 GCA_021784575.1 Nitrospirota bacterium | reverse complement strand
CCCGCGAGTTCTACAGGCTCGTATGGGACAGGCTGACAGACGAGGGCACAATCGCCCTCCAGGCCGGGACGACCGCAATCGGCAATCTCCTGAACCTGACCGCTGTGCATAAGACTCTTCAGCAGGTCTTTCCGCACGTTGTCTCAATGCCCGCGGCGATACCGTCGTTCGGGCTTCCCTGGGGCTTTGCGCTCGCATCCAAAAAGAACGACCCGAAGAAGCTCACGGCTGAGATGGTGGACAAGATGATTGCCCGGCGCGTCACGGGCGAGCTTCTCTATTACGACGGCGAGGCACACCAGCACCTCATGCACCTGCCGAAATACGTCCGCAAGGCCATCGAAGAGCAGACCATCATCATCGAGGACAACGCGCCGATATTCACGTATAATTAGCGGGCGCGGCTTCCGATAAAGTTATAAAGGAGACGGCCCAGGGGAAACCGAGGGCCGTTTTTGATTGGGAAAATGACGAGGAAATCTATAGCCAAAAAGGACTCCCTTATCGTCTGGAAACGCGACAGGTGGTGTTGCAGATATTGCGGCAGGCCGGTGATATTCGCTCCAACCATGAAAATGCTTGAAAAGAAATCTCCAAGCCGCGGATATTATCACCCCCATTGGAAACGTGAAAACGCGCCCCTCCTGGACGAGCTCGGCGCAAGCATCGACCATATACATGCCGTATCGCGCGGAGGAACCAATTCTCTCGACAACTACCTTACCGCCTGTTGGAAATGCAATGTTGACAAAAATGACCGTCCGCTTGAAAATTGGGGGGAAATTATAGATACGCTGCCGACCGCCTGGGACGGCCTTTCCTCCCTTTTCGTTTACCTTTATCATAAAGACAGCGCCGACAGCACGGAAAAAGTCTGGTATAGACTTTTGAATGATAGAAAGCAGGAATAATAACATGCCCGACCCATCCCAGTATAAAACGCCTCTCTTCGACGCGATGGTATCTCTGGCCGAATCGCGGAAGATTTCCTTCCACACGCCGGGGCACAAGTCCGGCAAGGGCATCGCCACTCGGTTCGTGAAGTATGTCGGGCCGAACATATTCTCAATCGACCTGACGACGCTCGACGAAGTGGACAGCCTCCAGAAGCCGACCGGCGTGATAAAGGAGGCGCAGGAGCTCGCCGCGAAGGCCTACGGCGCCGACCGTTCCTTCTTCCTCTTAAACGGCACGACGGTGGGAAATCACGCGATGATTATGACCGTTTGCAACCCGGGCGACGGGATACTCGCGGCCCGGAACTGCCACAAGTCCGTCATAGCGGGCGCGATACTCGCCGGAGCGCGGACGCAGTTCATTTATCCCGCGATGGACGCGGCCCTGATGATGTCCATGAACGTCACGTTCGACTCCGTCCGGCGGGGAATAGAAACGCACCCGGAGATAAAGATATTGTTCATCACCTCGCCGAACTACTACGGCATCTGCGCCGACTTGGAGAGGATCATCCCCTTCGCGCGTGAGCGCGGTCTACTCGTGCTCGTGGACGAGGCGCACGGGCCGCACCTGGGCTTTCATCCGGAGCTTCCGAAGTCCGCGCTCTCCTGCGGCGCGGACATGGTCGTGCAGTCCACGCATAAAATAATCGGCGGCATGACGCAGGCGTCGATGATGCACGCGCGCGAAGGGCGCGTGGACGTTATGACACTCGCGGGCGTGCTGAAGGTCTTGCAGACGACAAGCCCGTCTTACATCCTCATGGCCTCGCTCGACCTCGCCCGGATGCAGATGGCGACAGAGGGAGAGAAGCTCCTGTCCAAGGCCCTTGAGCTTGCCAGGTGGGCGCGCGCCGAGATTAACGGGATACGGGGCATCGGCTGCCTTGAGAAAAAGGACGTCCTGACGCGCGGCATGGGAGACCTGGACGAGACGAAGCTTGCGATAAACGTGAGCGGCCTTGGCATGACGGGCTACCAGGTATCGCAGGCGTTGAATATGGAGCATGATATTCAGGTCGAGATGGCCGACCCGTTCCACGTCCTGGTAATCGTCTCTATCGGCGACAGGAAGGAGGACGTGTCGCGGCTTGTCGATGCGCTTCGGGAAATAGCCAGGGGACGGCGTGCGGCGAAGAAATTCGATTGGGAACAGGTCAGGCCGCCGACGGGAATACCGCAGGGACGCTCTGAAGCGGATGGCCTGAAGCCGGTCAACCGGCCTCCGAGAGACGCGTTCTTCGCCATGCACGAGCTTGTCCCGCTCGAGGAGTGTGCGGGCAGGCTCTCCTCCGAGATTGTTACGGTATATCCGCCGGGCATACCGATGCTCGTCCCGGGAGAGGTGATTACGGAAGACGTCGTGAGTTATCTCTCCCGCGTATCTGCGATGGGCGGGACCGTGGACGGGCTTGCAGAAGACGGGAGAATCGGGGTGGTAAAGTAACCGTTAGCTTATTTTCCCTCGCCCAGTTTCCGGGCCATCTCAAGCGCGGCCCTGGCCTCGCGCTTTTTCCCAAGGCTCTTCAGGGCGACGTATTTGTTATAGTAGGCGTTGGCGTAATCCGGCTTAAGCTGTATCGCGCGCTCGAATGAGACGAGCGCCTCCCGAAGCCTTCCAAGCCTTCCCAGCGCGGAACCTTTGTTGTTGTAAGGCTTCGGGTCGTTCGGGTCGAGCTCTATCGCCTTGTCGTATTCCTTTACGGCGTCCGCGTCCCTTCCGAGCGCGGAGAGCGCTATGCCCTTGTCGTAGTGCGCGGGCGCGAAATCCGGGTAAAGCTCTATAACCTTGTCGAACTCAGTCAGCGCCCCCGCGTAATCCTTTTTCCCCGTGAGCGCGGCTCCCTTGTCCATGTAGCGGTCGGCTGTGTCCGCCTTGCCGGGAATCGAGTCGGGCAGGGCAGAGTTGATTGCCGCGAAGGCGGATGCTCCAAAAGACGCGGCGGCAATCAAGATCAAACAGGCGAGAAGCGCGTAAAACTTTTTCATGCTAAACGCTCCCTTGAAATTGAGGCCACGGCTCAATTTCGCACGAAGCGGCGCGGAAGTCAACCGGGAACGGAAAGCTTAAAAAGAATTAATGGCGGGCAACTGCCGGGCGTAATAAATTACGCCCCTACAAAAGGCTGGACGGTGTGGCGGCGGCTGGTTAACGGCGTGACGTTCCGCCCTTACTTCTTGGCCTGCCGCAGGTTCTTTATGATGAACGCCCTTTTTCCCGGCACGACGTTCCTCTTCCAGGTCGGAGGGGCGGAGGAGTAGTTCTCGAGGTGCGGCAATATCTGGTATTTCAGGACAGCGGCGTTATGCTGGGCAAGGTTGCTTGAGAAATAGTGCGTGCCGTCGTTTTTCGAGACGAAATACAGGTAGTTCACCCTGGCCGGGTAGAGCGCGGCAATTATGGACGGCTTGCCGGGGTTTGCTATGGGGCCGGGGGGAAGGCCCTTGTAGACGTAGGTGTTGTACGGGTCCTTGAAGCGCAGGTCTTTGCGCGTCAGGTTCCCGTCCCATCTGCCGTGCCGCTCAAGGGCGTAGATGACGCACGGGTCGCACTGAAGCGGCATGTTCAGCTTTAGGCGGTTGTGGAACACGGCGGAGATGAGGAGCCGCTCCGAGTCGAGGTTCGCCTCCCGCTCGATAAGCGAGGCGAGCGTAATCGCCTGAAGCTCCGTCATCCCAAGCTCGGCGGCTCTCGCCTTCAGGTCGGAATTGAACACCTCGTGGTATTTCGAGACCATCTGCCTTAAGATGCCGTCAACCGTTATGCCCTTCGGGAAGTAATATGTGGCGGGGAACAGGAAGCCTTCCAGGCTGTCCCCGGGAAGCCCCAGGCTGTGGACGAACTGCGGGTCTGTCGCTTCTTTCAGGAACGCGGCCTTTGTCGTAAGGCCGGTCGCCGCGATGGCTCCGGCTATTTTATCCATCTCGTAGCCTTCCGGGATTACCACCTGGTATTCGATTATCTTGCCCATCCTTAGCATGAGCAGGACATTCAGGGGCTTCATGCCGGTGTCGAAGGAGTAGAACCCGGCCCGTATCTCCCTCGTTGCGCCCAGGAGCTTGCCTATGATGATGAACGTCCGGCGGTCGGAAATGATGCCGTCTTTTTTAAGCTCATCCGCAACGCTCCTGAAGCTTGCGCCCTCCGGCACGAGCACCTCTTTGTACACCTTCACGGGCGATGCCGGACGCATGAGGAAGAGCGCGACATGCACCCCGAACACTAAAACCGCCGCAAGGAGCAGGAAGGAGATTACCCTAAGTGGGACCGGAAGTCTTGGTCTCATGGCCCTATACCCCAGGTTTTAAAAATCATGTCCGGCCAAGCAGCGTGTAGTTTATATAAACCTTTGTCCTTGCCTGAAGTCCGGCGTTCCATTGCTTGAATATTTTTTCACCCATCGCCCTTGAGAGGGCCTTCACGGCTTCCGCCTCGGCCTCGCGCGGCGAGGGCGGCCCGGCGCTCCTGACGTCCTCCACCTTGAAGATATGGTAGCCGTAAGGAGTTTTTATTATACCACTTGTCGAACCCTTTTTCAGCCTCCATATCGCGGATTCAAACTCCGGCGGCATCTCGCCGCGCTCAATCCAGCCCAGGTCTCCGCCCTCCGCCGCATCCGGTGAGAGCGACCACTTCCTCGCAAGAGAGGCAAAATCCGCGCCGCGCTCAAGCGCCGAAAATATTTCCCTTGCCTCCCTGGGCGACTCCACGACTATCTGCCTGACGCGCAGCCGTTCTTCCCTGCGGAGTTTTTCCATGTTTTTCCGGAGGTATGCCGCCACCTGTTCCGGCGTAACCTTTACCCGCGAATATACCTGGGAGGCCAGGAGCTTATCGATGATAATGTCCTTTTTTGCCTCTTTCCGGTAGTCCGCGATTGTCATGCCCTGTTGTTTCAGCATGTCGGCAAACGACTTGCCGTAGCCCGCGCTTTCCTTCCGGACGCGTTCGTCCACCTCCGCCGGCGCGGCGGAAATGTTTAGCCTTCCGGCCTCGTTTAAGTACATCTCTTCCTGTATCATGCGCGAGAGCAGGTCTGCCTTGGCCGCTTCCGAGGCATTATCGCCGGAGAGGGTTACAAAATCCGGCCCGAGCGAGGCGATTTTTTTCTTGAACTGCGGCAGGGTAATCGGAACGCCGTTTACTGTTGCGAGCGCTTGCGGGGAGGTTTTCTCCGCCCTGGCGCACCCGACTGCGAGCACGACCAGGGCGGTTATGACAACTCTTTTAATGCTTCCGGCAGCCAATTTTTCTGCTCCGGCCCGGCTTGAATTTGTCTTACTGCGCCTCCGCAGGCGCGGACGACACGAGGTTTATGGAGCTAAGGTTCTGCAGGTTCTGCGTAATCTTCGCCTTCGCCCGCAACTCCTTGATATAACTTTTGAAGAGGTCTTCCTTCTTCTTCTCCGCAATCTGTTCCTTGAGCGCGTCCTTTATCCCGGCAAAGTCGCTCTCCCGGGCGGGTTTTTTGTCGGTAACCTTCATTATGTGGTAGCCGAACTGGCTCTGGACTATTCCGCTCACCTCGCCGGGCTTGAGCTTGAAGGCGGCGTCTTTAAGGGAGGTCGAGCCGAACTGCGCCCAGTTTACCCAGCCGAGGTCTCCGCCCTTGTCCTTCGTCTTGGGGTCGAGGGAATATTTTTTTGCGAGGGCGGAAAACTTCTGGCCCGCCTTGAGCTTGGCCAGGATGTCGTTCGCCTCCTGTTCCGTCGGGACGAGTATATGGCTTATCCTGACCGAGCCCAGGTTTGCCTTGTTCTGCTCGAAGTAGGCCTTCGCGTCCTGGTCGGTTATGTTCACCTTGTCTATGACTTCCTTTTTCACGAACTCGCCGAGGAGCAGCGTATCCTTGAGCCTCCGGAGCTCCGAGACAATCCTCCGGTCCTTGTCCATGCCCATGGCGAGGGCTTTCTGGACTATAAGCTGTTTGTCCTCGATGTTCTTAAGGAACTTCTGCCTGTTCTTCGGGTTTTGCAGCGCGCTCGCCGCGTAGGGGCTCAGCGCCGCCGCCTCCGCCTTGAAGTCGTTGGCTGTGATGTTGGTCCCGTTTACCACGGCGAGCACTGGCGAGTTCCCGCCTGACGCCGTTGTCTGTCCTCCCTTATTCGCACATGCGGCCAGCGCAAAGACAGCCGCGCATACCGCGAGAGCCACCCTGAGTTTTTTCGACATCTTCTCTCCCGTTTGTTGATGTTTTGCCCTTGACGTGCAATGTCCCCCAAACCAAAAACCGGCGCCGGGCGAACAAAGGCCCTCGCCCGTCCGGTTATTTCTTCGACGGCTCTTTATCCTTCGCGGCGGCGGAGCCGGTTTGAGGAGCCGTTTCCTTCGCGGCGGGCGCAGACTTGTCCCCGGCGCCTGAGAGCGCGGTATCGTTTATCTTTATGTCAGCCGCCTTCTTGAGCTTCGCGAGGATGCCGTCGTAGGCCTCCTTCTGCTTGTCCTGCAGGAGCTTCTGCTTTATGACTTCCTTTACCTTGTCCAACGGCCTGATGGACGCGGCCTTCCTGCCCGTGAGCTTTATTATGTGCCAGCCGAATTTTGTCTTTACAGGTTCGGATACGTCGCCCACTTTCTTAAGCGCGAAAGCCGCCTTCTCGAAGTCCGGGTCCATCATGCCCTTGCCGAACCAGCCGAGGTTCCCGCCGCGCGAGGCGCTCGGGTCAGTGGACTTCTCCTTGGCGAGTTTACTGAAAGACGCGCCCTTGTCGAGCTTCGCCTTTATGGCCTTGGCCTCCGCCTCTGTAGCCACAAGTATATGGCTCGCCTTAACCTGCTCGCCGACCTTGAACTGCTCCTTGTTATTGTCGTAATAGCTTTTTATATCTTCAGGGGTCACTTTTATCGAATCCAGGGCCTCCTTGCGCAGGTAGAGAGTGGAAAGCACCTGTTTCTTGAAGAGCACCTCCTGCTTTTTCATCATCTCGACCGCCTTCTTGTAGTCCGCATCATTCTCGATGCCGGCTTTTCTGGCCGCCTGAGCGAAGAGGCTCATGTCGATGAGCTTGCCTAGGATTGCTTTCTTTATCGCGGGGTTAGCCTGCTGAACCATCCCGCGGGCCGCGCCCTGCTGTATGATCATGTCTATCGTGTCGCTGGTTATCTTCTCGCCGTTTACGGTGGCGACGGTATGGGGCTTCTTCGCGGCCTTGTCCGTCGTGGCGGCGCTTTTCACAGGCGTTGCTGCTGCGGCCTTGTCCGTTTTTACTGCGTTTGCGGTCGATACAGGTTTCTTGGCCTCCTGGACGGCGCCGGAGCTGCCCGCGAGGGCGGCCTGGCAAACGAGTGCTGTCATGACCGCAAGCGTCAAAGCCAGTGCGAACTTCTTCATTTAAGCATCTCTCCTTGGTTTTCCCGTTAATTAAATAAAGCAGGACTCCCCCGGGGGAACCCTGCCGCAGTCAAAAAGACATCCCACATTTATAACATGTTATGCAAGCGCTTTCAAGCTGTTTTTTATCTCGCGGAACTGGGCCTCCCAGTCCGCCGGCTTGCGGATAAATATAGTATATTCCGGCACATATCTCGCCTTCCCACGGTTTTTGCCGAGAAACGCTATCAGTTTGTCCGGGGATATGTTTGTCGCATTGGTAAAGGTAATCTTTATCTCCTTCGGCAGAAGCCTTATCCCCGCCGCCTTAAGTCCCCTGGCAAGGACTTTTATCTCCATTACCTCAAGGAGCCGCCTGACCTGAACGGGTTGCTCTCCGTAGCGGTCTTCAAGCTCATCTTTAACGTCCGCAAGCTCTTCCGCGCTCTTCGCGCCTGAGAGCTTTTTGTATATCCCAAGCCTGTGGGCGGTGTCGGGGACGTAGGCCTCCGGTATAAAGGCGGATACCTTGAGGTCGAGCGCCGGGTCGGTCTCCTCAGGCGTCTCCTCGCCTTTTAGTTCGCGCACCGCCTGTTCGAGCATGTGGGTGTAAAGCTCGAAGCCGACGGCGGAGATATGCCCGGATTGCTCGGCTCCCAGGATATTGCCCGCGCCCCTTATCTCGAGGTCGTGCAGGGCGAGCTTGAAGCCCGCGCCAAGCTCCGAGAGCTCCGAGAGCGCCCGGAGTCGCTTTACGGCTGTCTCTGAAACGGCATCCTCGATTGCCTGGGACTGGTCTGCGGCATGAAGCCGGTCTACCGGCCCCGGCACAAGGAGATATGCATACGCCCGGCGGCTGCTGCGGCCCACCCTGCCCCGGAGCTGGTAGAGGTCGGCAAGGCCGAAACGGTCCGCCCTGTCTATAATTATGGTATTGGCCGAGGGTATGTCCAGGCCGGACTCAACAATAGAAGTCGTAAGCAGGATGTCGCATTCTCCCTTGACGAACCTGCTCATAACTTCTTCGAGCGCGTCCTCTTTCATCCGCCCGTGCGCGACGCCTATCTTCGCCTCCGGGACGATTTCCCTGAGGACGTTCCCGATTGCGAATATGCTCTCTATGCGGTTATGCACGAAGAACACCTGTCCGCCGCGGGAGAGCTCCCTGCGTATCGCCTCGCGGATTATGGAGTTGTCGAAGCGCGACACGACGGTCTTTATCGGCTGGCGCTCGGGAGGCGGAGTCTCTATGATGGACAGGTCCCGTATCCCGGTAATCGAGAGGTTCAGCGTTCTGGGTATCGGCGTCGCCGTAAGCGTCAGGACGTCTATGGATTTCTTAAGCTGCTTTAGCTTTTCCTTGTGCGCCACGCCGAAACGGTGCTCTTCGTCCACGACCAGAAGCCCCAGGTCCCTAAACGCTATGTCCTTCTGAAGCAGCCTGTGCGTGCCGATTACTATGTCCACGGAGCCGTCGGCGATTCCCTGCTTTGTCTCCTTTGCCCTTTCCTTCGGCGTGAAACGGGAGAGCGCCTCCACCCGCACGGGGAACGTCTCCAGCCTCTGTCTGAATGTCTCATAGTGCTGGTCGGCGAGGAGCGTCGTGGGGACGAGCACCGCCGCCTGCCTGCCGCCCAGGACGACCTTGAACGCCGCGCGGACGGCGACCTCCGTCTTTCCGTAGCCCACGTCCCCGCATACCAGCCTGTCCATGGGGTGCGGGGACATGAGGTCTTTTTTCACGTCGTCGATTGCCTGCGCCTGGTCGGGCGTCTCCTCGTATTCAAAGGACGCCTCCATCTCGCGGTAGAGGCGGTCGTCTTCGCCATAGGCGTGCCCGGGCGCGACGGAGCGTTTGGCGTAGAGCTCCAGGAGCTCCCCGGCCATCTCGCGCACGGCGGTTTTCGCCCTTGCCTTCGCGCGCTCCCAGCCGATGCCGCCAAGCTTCTCAAGCGACGGCGCCGCGCCCTCGGAGCCTATGTATTTCTGAACCTTGTGAAGCTCGTCCACCGGGACGTAGAGCCTGTCCGCTCCGGCATAGACGACTTCGAGGAAATCCCCCTCGACGCCCATCAGGGCCAGGCGCTTGAGGCCCATGTAACGTCCTATGCCGTGGTCGATATGCACGACATGGTCGCCGGTCTTCAGTTCGGAGAGCGAGGTTAGGAACCGTTCCGCCTTCGCCGGTCGACCGGCGGCGGGCCGTCTGCGGACGATATCCGGCTTGCCGGCCTCTCCGAATATCTCCGTGGAGGTAATAAAAGCCAACCCCGCCTCCGGGGCTTGTTTACCGGTTCTGTCCGAAGCCTGTCTGCCGGCGTCGAGCAGGAAGCCGGATTCGAGGGTTCCCGGAGTTATTCTTACAGACCCCGCCTCTGCCGCCGGTCTGCCGTCTTCCGGATAGAGTAACGGTTTCCCTGTTACCGCCGGGATTCCGTGCTCGGCGAATATCTCGGAAAGCCGTTCGGCCTGGCCGGTGGTGGAGGACACGATGTTTATAGTCCTGCCGCGCATGAGGCTTTTCAGGTTCCGGCAGAAGATTGTCACCGGCGTCCTGGGCAGGTCTTCCGGCCAGGGTTCGGACGCGCCGCCGTCCGGCGCGGCCCACGCCGCGTCCCGGAGCCGCAGGCCCTCGATAGAACGGATGCGGTATTCAAAACAACAGCCGTCGGCGGACTGGCCCGGCGAAGACGGCAGGGTCTCGGAATATATCGAAGGCAGCGTATCGGACAGACCTGCAAGCTCGTCCGCCGACATATACAGCTCGGACGGAGCGGCGGCACCGGCTATCGCCTCGTATGCCAGGAACGCCCGCTCCTCGAACTCGCGCGCCCGGGCGAACACCCTCTCCGGCCCGTCCAGGAAAAGTATCGGCAAAGCGGGGAAGTAATCGATGACGGTTGCTGGCAAATCGGCCCCGCCCGCCGGTCTGGCCGATGCGGTTCGAGCCGCGGCTTCCCGCGCGGGCATTATCTCAACCTCTTCCGCCTCGCCGGTGGAACGCTGGGTGTCCGGGTCGAACTCCCGTATGGACTCAAGCGTATCCCCGAAGAACTCCATGCGCACGGGGACGGCTCGAACCGCATCGGCCAGACCGGCTTCGGACAGATTCGCTTTTGGGGCCGACCCTGCTCCATGCCCGGCTTTATTCACGGCGCCTCTGCCCGCCGCGCCGGACGGGAAGATGTCGAGAATCCCGCCCCGGACGGAGAACTCGCCCGGCTCGTAGACCATCGACACCCGCGAATATCCAAGCTCTGAAAGCTTTGCAAGGAGCGGCTCGCGCGGGTAATCGGAGCCTTTTTTAAAGTCCAGCATATTGCCGGGGGACAGGAGCGAGCCGGGCGGGGGAAGTCTCCTCAATATTGCCGGCACGGGCGCGATTACCACCCTTGCCGCCCCGGAGCGGATGTCCCGAAGCGCGCGTATCCGGCCCGCCAGGCACTCCGGGTCAGGCTCCATGACGTCATAGGGCAGGACGTCCCACGGGGGGAAATAAAGCGGCGCCGGAAACGGCCCGCCCGCGCTATCGGGGGCAAGGTTTTTCGCAAAAAAGAGACAATCCGAGAGTAGGGCTTCGGCCTCTTTCGGCGTGGCCGCGAGCGCGAGCACAGGCCTTTCCTGGCTCGATGCGGTCTCCCACAAAAGCAAGGCCCGAGACGCGCCCCAAAGCCCGGAAACGAAGGTCTTTCCCGCCGTCAGGCTGTCAAGGATGTCTTTGAAAATCAAGATGTTATACCATTATCCGGCGGTTTTCGTGCATCAGGTGGAAGAGGTTCATCACTCCGGCCATGCCCATTACGGCAACCATGAGGGCAAACGCGAGGAAAACCAGTAACATGGGTATTATCACCACGAGGACCGCCCTGGCCGTGGAGAGTTTGTGCACGCTCGCGGTTACAATTACGGCGATGGGGATGGTCCAGAGGCTTAAAACCGGGCCGAGAACGGGCGCCACAGAGGCCCAGGCGGGCATTACTCCGATTCCCAACGCGCCGTAGTAGCTCTTGTAACTGCCTGTCCCGCCAAGGATTTTAGCGATTACAAAGAGTATGAAAACACGGACGAATGACAGGAGAACGGCGGCTATCGGCCAGAAAATTATGGCAAAAGCGCCTGCCCCGAAGGTAAAAATCGTCGCCCCGATTCCGCCCGCGAGGCCGCTGATGGCCACGAAAAGCATCCCCGCGTTGAAGACATCCGGGTCCTGGGCCAGCGCGTCCGCCGCCGGGCGCGAGAGCTTGATTAAGTCGATTCCCTTTGTGAGATAACCCTTAAAATCCATAAAAACCTTGCGGGACGGTTCAAGAATCTGTCATTCCCGCGGAAGCGGGAATCCGGGAAGTTCAAATTCCTGGGCCCCGTGTCAAGCACGGGGTGACAATCGCATACGAAACACGAACACGAATCATGTCCCTTTATATTTCTCCAGTATCCGCTCTATGATGCCCGTCGTTGATGCGCCCTCTATGTATGGTATAGAGTATACCTTGCCGCCGCCGGTTTCGACAATGTCCTTCCCGACAATCTCATCCACGGCCCAGTCCCCGCCCTTCACCAGCACGTTCGGCATAAGCTCGGCAATGACCCGGTGCGGGTCTTCCTCCTCGAATACCGTGACATAGTCCACCATAGCGAGCGAGGCGACCATCTCGGCCCTCTCCGCCTGCGGCATGATGGGGCGCTTGTCCCCTTTTAGCTTACGCACGGACTCGTCCGAGTTCACGGCGACGACGAGGATGTCCCCGTAGCTCTTCGCCACCTGCAAATAGCGCGAGTGCCCCGTATGCAGTATGTCGAAGCACCCGTTCGTGAATACGACCTTGCGCCCGGCGGCCTTCAAGTCCTGGACGATTTCGCGGAGTTCGTCGTGATTTTTGATTTTGCGCATCATGGTTTCCGACCTGTTTTACGTCTCTGGATTTCCGCCTTCGCGGGAATGACAGTCATAACTGCGGATTCTTCGCTTCGCTCGGAATGACAGGCAACGGGCGCAATGAATTGCGCCCCTACAATATTATTCACTCCTTAACCCCTCTACATCCGGGAGAGTGGCAGGGGGTGAGGGTATCAGCTCCCGAAAAAGAACCTGTCGAGCGGCACGCCGGGGCCGCTCAGATATTCGTCGCGGCAGGCGCGGCAGAGATGAAACGTAAGCTCGGTGTGCACGTCTCTCTCCAGCTCCTTCTCGTCCTTGCCTTCCATGACTTCTATCAGGTGGTCGAGCTCGTTCTCCAGGTCTTCGACCGTGGCAAGCTCGCCGCCGGTGTCGGCGGTCACGCGCACCTCGACCTTATACCGCACGGAGCCTTCCGGGAATTCCGCCCCGCACCTGTGGCAGCGGCCCGGCCCGCCGAGTTCAGCGCACATGCAAAAGACCTTTCATAACTCCCCCTAACCCCCTCTTATCTTAAGAGGGGGTTGTGGAGAAAGGCGGATTATTCGCCCCGCTCAGAATGACATCCTTGCCTTTCCTCCCCCTCTTAGGTTAAGAGGGGGACCGAGGGGGCGTTACTTCAGTTCCTCCAATACCGCAGCCGCGAGGAGCGGGAACATTATCTCGTGGTGGCCGGTCAGGCTGTAGCCCCTGCCGCCTTTCATCGTCGGGCGTCGCACGACGTTAGTATTCGGGCGGTAGGACTGTATGAAGTCCATGTTCACGGTTGTAATGTCCTTTAGCGGACTTCCCAGGTTACGGGCGAGCGTTACGGCCTTGAGGAACGCCTCCGGCAGCAGGACGGACGAGCCGAGGTTTATGTATACCCCGCCTTCCATGGACGCCACGACGGAGCAGAACTGCCTGAAGTCCCGAAGACTCGCCTCGCCCGTGGCCGCGCCGTCGCAGGAGGGGTGCATGTGTATTATGTCCGTCCCGATGGCGACATGCACGCAGGCGGGAATGTCAAGCCGGAAGGCCGCCGCCAGCAGGCTCTTCTGCGAATATTTAAATATTTCTCCCCTTGCCCCCGGGGAGAGGGGCAGGGGTTGAGGGTTTTCCGCTATCATCTTCCCCACCGACGCCCCAAGGCCCAGGCCCTCGCCGGCGCCTTTTGCAATCGCGCGGTTTACAAGGTTTCCCGTCTCTTCCGCCATGCCGAACGTGCCTTCGCCTATCTCGGCGTCGACGTCTTCGGACGTCCTGCCCTGGTACGCCATCTCGAAATCGTGCACGACGCAGGCCCCGTTCATGGCCAGCGCGCTTATGACGCCTCTTTCCATGAGGTCGATGATTATCGGCGAGAGGCCCACTTTTATGACATGCGCGCCCATGCCGAGTATTACCGGCCCGCCGCCGCGCTTTGCCCCGGCGATGGAACGCGCCACGGCCCGCAGGCTGTCCGCCGCGAGGATTTTCGGAAGGCTGTCGAAAAAATCCCTGAAACTTGCGCCGGGCGCAAACGGGGCCGCCGCCGCCGCCTCGTCCACCTTGCTCTTGCGGGAGGAGAGGCTGTAAGTCTTTATCCCGGAGATGTCGAGCTTCCGATATTTCACTTCGGCCCCCTCGCGCTTCCGAAGAGGCGCTCGTCCACGAGCTGGCAGATTGCGTGTCCAAGCGTGATGTGCGTCTCCTGCACCCTCGGCGTATCGGCGGAAGGCACAAGGAAGACAAGCTCCGCGACGGTCGAGAGCTTTCCGCCCTTGCTCTTCCCTCCCGTAAACGCAATCGTCTTGATTCCCATGTCCTTCGCGGCGGATATGGCCTTCACGACATTCGGGGAGTTCCCGGAGGTGGATATGCCTATGGCCACGTCTCCCTCGCATCCCAGGGCCTTCAGCTGCTTTACGAATATCTCGGAGTAGTCGTAGTCGTTCGATATGCTCGTGAGCACGGCTGTGTCCGTATTCAGCGCGATTGCCGGGAGGCCCGGGCGCTCCAGAAGGAAGCGGTTCACGAACTCGCCCGCGATGTGCGAGGCGTCGGTCGCGCTTCCGCCGTTCCCGAAGAGGAGCACCTTGTTCCCGCGCGTAAAGCACGACGCGACAATCTCAACGGCCTCTTCCACGGCCTCGAAATTCTCCGCGGCGAATTTCTGTTTTACCTTTGCCGATTCCTCGAATATCCGCAGGATATCTTCTTTCATTTTAACCCCCGAAGGATTGCAGGTGGAAATATGCAAGTTTACTCCCCGGCGCCCTCCCTTGTCAACGGAAACATGGCCTTGCATGGCAAGAAAATTCTTGCCTTAATAAGCACTTGCGGGTAGAATGAGAGTGCATAACATGAGACTGGACGTCTTCCTCAAGACAAGCAGGCTGGTAAAGCGAAGGAGCGCCGCAAAGGAGCTTTGCGATCACGGAAGCGTCCGGGTTGGCGGCTCTCCCGCCAAGGCCGGCCGGGAGCTTAGGCCCGGGGACGTTATTACGCTTTCGCTCCGGGGGAGGGACCTGACAGTCGAGGCCGTCGAAATCCCGTCCGGGAACGTGCCGAAGGAGATGGCGGCGGGGATTTACCGGATAATCGGGGACACGCCTGTTTCGGAGGATGACTGAATGATGGAACTTCCGCTTGAAGGGACGGACAGCCGCCCGGCGCTCGCGATTACGATGGGGGACCCTGCGGGCATAGGCCCGGAGATAATCCTTAAGGCCCTGAACGTGAAGGCCGTGGTGGACTGCTGCCGTCCCGTGATCATAGGCAGCCTGAGCGTCCTTTTGCAGGCCCGCGGGCCGCTGCCGTTCGGCACCCAGAGGACGCTGGCCGTCGTCCCGGAACCCGGCGCGCAGGCGCCTTCCGGGGCGGTCGAGGTAATCGAGCCGGACGTGTCCGCTTACGAGGTAACGCCGGGGAAGCCCTCCGCCCAGTCCGGGCACGTGAGCGTCGCCTGCATAAAAAAGGCCGTCGGCCTTGCCCTCGCCGGAAAAGTGGACGCCGTCGTCACCGCCCCCATAACAAAAGAAACGCTGAAGATGGCGGGTTATCCTTATCCGGGGCATACGGAGCTCCTGGCCGAGCTTACCGGGGCGGCGGACTTCGCAATGATGCTTAGCGGCCGGCCTGCCGGCGGAGAGGCGGTCCGCGAGCTTCGGGTTGTCCTGGTGACGATACACGTGCCCCTGAGGGACGTGCCCGGCCTGATAAGGAAATCTGGTGTCCTCCGGACGATACGCCTTGCGGACCAGGCCTGCCGGAAGATGGGGATACCGGAGCCGAGGGTTGCCGTCTGCGGCCTGAACCCGCACGCGGGCGAGGCCGGGCTCTTCGGCATGGAGGAGATAAACGAGATAGCCCCGGCGTGCCTTGAGGCAAAGGATGCGGGCATAAACGTATCCGGCCCTCTGCCCGCAGACACGCTATTCCACAGGGCGCACAAGGGCGAATTCGACGCGGTCGTGGCGATGTATCACGACCAGGGCCTTGGGCCTCTGAAGATGTTCGCTTTCGGAAACGCCGTTAACGTAACGCTTGGACTTCCTATTATAAGGACCTCCGTGGACCACGGCACGGCCTACGACATTGCGGGAAAGGGAATAGCCAGCCCGAACAGCCTCATCGAGGCCATAAAGCTCGCGGCGCGCATGGCGGGGGACAGGAGATAGCATGTCGGTCGTATGGACGCAGGATTTGGCGGTGGGCGTCAAGGCCATAGACGAGCAGCACAAGGAAATCTTCAAACGGGTGGACGGCCTGCTTGAGGCGTGCAGGTCGGGTAAAGGGAAAGAGGCCGTGGAAGAGACGCTGGATTTCATGGAAGACTACCTGGTGCGGCATTTCACGGCGGAAGAGAATATCCAGCTGCATTACGCCTATCCGGATTATTACGCGCACAAAAAGGAACATGAAGGATTTATCCGGGACGTCGGGGCCTTGAGGAAGAAATTCAAAAGAGAGGGAACGTCCCTTATGATGGCCGCCGAGATGAGCGCGGCGCTGGTGGACTGGCTTGTGAAGCACATCAAGAAATCCGACATGGAACTGGGGAAGTTCCTTAAGCTCTCCATAGTAAAACATTGACAGAGCAATAAGAAAAGAAGATGAATAGGTATTATGGAGCAAAGCTCTCTTATAGAGAAAACTTTTGAAAAATATTATGAGAAAAATCCTCTCATGCGAGCATTGGTACCTCTTATTTTTACACCGTTTGCTGCTGGTCTCGATGCAGCTCTCTTGCAAAAATTACAAAATATTAGGGAAGAGCGAGTCCGAGCTTTTTTTGACGGACTTGCTGAAGGGAAAATTGAATTAACGGAGGATTTAATAAAAAATGAAGATTTTCTGCATTGTTTTTTTATTACTGCAAAAGCGGCATTAAACACAAGACGGCGCGAGAAGATCAAAATGTTTGCAAGATTGCTAAAAACAGCTGTTGTTGAAGACACATTCTCGAATATTGATGAATACGAAGAATACCTCTCTATTCTGGATGAATTAAATTACCAGGAGTTTTCAATGCTTCTGCTGTTGGATAAATATGAATCAAAGTACCCGAGAAAAGATACTGAAAATGAATTGCAAAGAGCGTGGCGATTTTGGCCAGATTTCATTAATGAATTGGAAAAGGAATTGAAATTTCCAAAAGAGGAAATCAATGATCGATTGGCTCGACTTAATAGGACAGGTTGTTATGAGACTTTTGTTGGTGGATATGCGAATTATTCGGGTGGAGTAGGTAAATTGACATCCACATATTTTCGTTTGAAAAAGCTAATCAGTGTTGATGATAAATAAAATCCCGCCCAAGAAATCCCTCGGCCAGAATTTTTTAATCGATGAGAATATAATCTCCCGCATAGTCCGCTCCGCATCCCTGACGAAGGACGATACCGTAGTCGAAATAGGCCCCGGCCAGGGAGCGTTGACAAGGGAGCTGACGGAGAAGGCCGGGAGCGTAATCGCCATAGAACTGGACGAGCGGCTGGCCGCGCGCCTCAGTGAGACCTTGAGCGGCCCGGCCAATCTCCAGGTCGTATCGGGAGACGCGCTTACATTCCCTTACGAGTCGCTTCCCGGCAAGTTCAAGGTTGTGGCAAACCTGCCCTATTACATCTCCACGCCGATAATCACAAGGCTCCTGAAGGCGCGCGACAAAATATCCTCCATGATTCTCATGCTGCAGAAGGAGGTGGCGGCGAGGCTGACCGCATCCCCCGGCGGCAGGGACTACGGCTACATGTCCGTCATGGTGCAGTTCCATGCGGAGGCCGGGATGCTGTTTTTAGTGCCGAAACAGGCGTTTACACCCGTCCCGAAGGTGGATTCCGCAGTGGTGCGCCTCGATTTGCGGGATGTTCCGGAGGGCGTATCCGACCCCGTTTTCTTTGAGAAGGTTGTCGGCGCGTCGTTTTCCAAGAAACGCAAGATGCTTAAAAATTCCCTTAAAAATTCAGATGTTATCCCGCCGGACAGGTTCGACTTCCTGATGGAGCGGTTTTTTGCGTCCGGCATAGACCCTTCGCGGCGCGCCGAGACGCTCTCGCTCTCCGAATTCGTCCTGATGACCAAAATTTTGTTTGAAAACCGGGGTTTATAGTGTTATATTAAATAGTTCCGGCCTTTTTTGCCGGTCTTGATTCACCCCAAAAAGGCGCTTCCCGCATGGCGGATTTTACCCAAAACAAGGCCCCCGGCCACGCCCTGAAGACCCGTTACGAGGCCGGTCTGCCGGTGTCCGTGATACCCCTGGGCGGCGTGGGAGAGATAGGACTCAACTCGACCATCCTCGAATATGGAAACGAGATGGCGCTTATCGACTGCGGGCTGATGTTCCCCGACGACGAGATGCTCGGCGTTGACATCGTAATCCCCGACTTCTCCTACCTCGCGCAGAACCGGCACAAGCTCAAGGGCATCGTCATCACCCACGGGCACGAAGACCACACGGGCGCGCTCCCGTATCTCCTGAAGGAAATCAACGTCCCCGTCTACGGCACGCTCCTGACGCTTGGGCTTATAAAGGAGAAACTCGTCGAGCACGGCCTGGACGACGCGGTCGAGCTTGTAACGGTCAAGCCCAGGGACAAGGTGCAGATAGGCCCGTTTACCTTCGAGTTCATACGCGTGACGCACAGCATCGTTGACGGCGTCGGCCTTGGAATAACCACGCCCGCCGGGCGGATTGTCCATACCGGGGATTTCAAGATAGACCCGACGCCAGTGGATAACGAGCTCATGGACTTCAACCTCTTCTCCCAGTACGGCAGAGACGGCGTAATGTGCCTTATGTCGGATTCCACGAACGCGACACAAGGCGGATTCACGTTCTCCGAGAAGGAAGTCCGGCGCGCCTTCGAGGACATATTCGCCAAGACGAAGAAGCGCATAATAATCGCCTCGTTCGCCTCCAACATACACCGCATCCAGCAGGCCGTGGACGTTGCGGCGATGTTCGGCAGGAAGATTATCCTGAACGGGCGGAGCATGGTCGAGAACGCCGGCATCGCCTCGGATTTGGGGTATCTCAAGATACCAGACGGAATGCTCCGGCGTCTTGAAGATTTAAAGAACCTGAAGGACGAGGAGGTCGTCGTCATCACGACGGGCAGCCAGGGCGAGCCGATGAGCGCGCTCAACCGCATGGCGATGGACGAGCACAAGTTCATAAAGATTAAACCGGGCGACACGGTAATCATCTCGGCAAAGATTATCCCCGGGAACGAAAAATCCATAAACCGTATAATCAACCACCTCTTCATGCGCGGCGCGGATGTTAAATACGAGAAGACCTCGGAGATTCACGTCTCCGGACACGCGAGCAAGGAAGAGCTTAAACTCATGCTGAACATGATCCGCCCGAAATACTTCATCCCCGTGCACGGGGAGTACCGGCACTTGATCTCGCACGCGAACCTTGCCCGGAAGGTCGGCATCCCGGACGAGAACATATTCGTCCTGAAGGACGGGGACGTTATGGAGTTCAACGGAGCGGGCGCGAGGAAGGCGGGCTTCGTTTCGGCGGGGCGCGTGTTCATAGACGGCAAGGGCATCGGCGACGTGGGGGACGAGGTGCTTCGGGACAGGATGCGGCTTGCGCACGACGGAGTCGTGATATGCATAATCGGCCTGGAGAAGCTGACGGGAAAGGTCGTCTCCGGCCCGGACATAATCTCGCGCGGCTTCATATTCGAGGACGCGTCCTCCGAGCTTATGATTGAGGTGAAGGACGTCGTGGACGACCTGCTCCTTGCGATGACGCCGGAGACAAAGGCCGAGGTCGGCCTCGTCCGGAACGCGGTGCGCGCGGCGCTGAAGAAGTTCATCAAGAAGCGCATGAACCGGCTTCCGATGATTCTGCCGATTGTGATGGAGATATAGAATGGCCGTTTGGAGATTCGTAAAATTCTGCCCGAAGGAAGCGCAATTACTTGCAGATCTCACAGGGGTGGAAGCTGATTTAACGGCTACAGAAGAAATCTGTCGTTTTCTGACAGAAAAAAAATTAGAGGTTCAGCCAGACGAACCTCTTATGAATACGGATCTTAAAGAAGCTTTATACTCAGCCGCTTTAATTCGCTATGGTCGCTCGTTTATTTCTGGTATTCGCGCAAAAATACCCGAAGACATTATTGCATCATTATCTATCGAGCAACAAGAAACACATAAGTACTTCATGAATTTAAGGAATAAATGGATTGCTCATTCAGTGAATGATTTCGAGGAAAATACAGTAATAGCATATCTGACGCCAGAAGAGCGAGGGACAAGGAAAATCTCACAAATCTGTGTGCAACATGCACATGTCACATATCATGGAGTCGAAACTATTTCCCGTCTAAAAAATTTGGCTGCCGAAATCAGAGGGCGCGTCGCGGAAATTATTAAAAGTGAAAATCGAAAAGTTCTTAAATATGCCCAATCTTTGCCAGTTGACCAATTCTATACTCAAAAAGATTCTTGCAAGACCCCTGGCGCAGATGCAAAAAAACCTAGAAAAAAATATTAACGGCATTGTAGATTTAATAACCATATTAAAGAGTTGAACTTGCTTTAACCACATCCAACCTTGTAGAATAGTAATTGGAGGAATAGATGGAAGACGTTCTGAATATCGCGGGAATCTCGTTTCGCTCGCGGCTGTGGATAGGGACGGGGAAGTATGCGTCGTTCGCGCAGACGAAGGAGGCGGTGGAGGCGTCCGGCGCGGACGTTGTAACAGTCGCCGTGCGGCGGACGAACATCACGGACAGGAAGTCCGAGAACCTGCTCGACTACATCGACCCCAAGGTTTATAAAATCCTGCCGAACACCGCCGGGTGCTACACCGCAGAGGACGCGCTCCGCTACGCCCGGCTCGCCCGCGCGGCGGGAATCTCCGACATGGTGAAGCTCGAAGTAATCGGCGACGAGCGGACGCTCTTCCCGGATAACGAAGCTCTTCTTTACGCCACGAAGGAGCTTGTGAAGGAAGGCTTCATCGTCTTCCCGTATGTCTCCGACGACCCGGTGACGTGCAGGAAACTGGAAGACGCGGGCGCGGCGGCGGTGATGCCGCTTGCGGCGCCGATTGGCTCCGGCCTTGGAATCCGGAACCCGTATAACATAAAAATAATCCTTGAGACCGTAAAAGTTCCCGTGATAGTTGACGCCGGTGTCGGGACGGCGTCGGACGCGGCTTTTGCTATGGAGCTTGGCGCGGCGGCGATTCTTATGAACACCGCCGTCGCGGGCGCGAAAGACCCGATTGCGATGGCTAAAGCTATGAGGCTCGGCGTGGAGGCCGGGCGGCTGGCGTATAACGCGGGCAGGATACCGAGGAAGCTCTACGCGACGGCGTCCAGCCCTATTGAGGGGATGCTGTAATTTTGGAATTCTGTTTTTACCTCATAACCGACAGGAAGCTTGTGCCGAAGGGAAAGACCCTTGAGCATGCGCTGGAGGCCGCATTCGCCGCGGGGGTCAAGGGCGTGCTCCTCCGGGAGAAAGACCTGCCGGACTCCGAGCTTGTCCCGCTCGCAAGGCGCGTGCGGGACCTTGCGCTTCGGTACAAGGCGAGGATGCTCGTGAGCGCGCGCCCGGACATCGCGGCCATGGTCGGCGCGGACGGTGCGCACCTTGCCTCCGGGCTGCCGGCCTCGGACATTGAAGCCGCGAGAAAGCTCCTGGGGGACGAGAGGTACATAGCCGTCTCGACGCATTCGCTTGAGGAGGCGCTGAAGGCCGAGGACGGCGGAGCGGATTTCATTACGTTCGGCCCGGTTTTCAGCACGCCTTCGAAGGAAAAATACGGGAAGCCCGCGGGCCTTGGCGCGCTGGAAGAGGTCTGCCGGAAGATGAAAATACCGGTATTCGCAGTCGGCGGGATAAAGACCGGGAACGTGGCGGATGTCCTTGAGCTGGGCGCGTTCGGGATAGCGGCAATATCGGCGGTATTCGGCGCGGCCGACCAGGCGCGCGCGGCAAACGAAATAATGGACGTTATCAGGTCATACAGGATGGGAAGGTGCGTATAGAGCGGCCCGCCGCTCCAAACACCTGTAGCGTCCCGGACATGGATTTTTCCTATCGAACCGAAAGGTGCTTTTGATGCCCACAAGAATGGAATTGGCGCGCAGGGGGGAAGCCGCGCCGGAGGTTCTGGCGGCGGCGAAGTCGGAGGGCCTTGCGCCGGAGGTCCTTATGAAAGGGCTGGCGGAAGGGACGGTCGTGATATGCAGGAACAGGGTGCATGAAGGCATCGCTCCGCTCGCCGTGGGAAAAGGAACCAGAACGAAGATAAACGCGAACATAGGCACATCCAAGGACAGCTCCGGCATAGACAACGAGCTTGCAAAGCTCGAGGCGGCAGTTCGCCTGGGCGCGGACGCCGTGATGGACCTCTCAACCGGCGGGCCGATAAGGGAAATACGGAAGAGACTTATCGAGGTCAGCTCCGTCGCCGTCGGCACCGTGCCGATATACCAGGCGGCGGTCGAGGCGGCTGCGGCAAGAGGCTCCATCGTGGACATGACGCCTGACGACATGTTCCGCTCGATAGAAGAGCAGGCGGAAGAGGGCGTGGACTTTGTTACCGTGCACTGCGGCGTTACGCTCGAGTCCGTAGGGCGCATAAAGAAAGAGGGCCGCATCCTCGACGTCGTCTCGCGCGGGGGGGCTTTCCTTGTGGAGTGGATGGTCGTGAACGGCAGGCAGAATCCGCTCTGCGAGGACTACGGCAGGCTCCTTGAGATTGCGAAGAAATACGACCTTGTCCTCTCGCTTGGCGACGGGCTTCGGCCCGGCTGCCTCGCGGACGCGACGGACAGGGGCCAGATAACCGAGCTCGTCACGCTGGGCGAGCTTACGCAGGCTGCGTGGGACGAGGGCGTCCAGGTGATGATCGAGGGGCCGGGCCACGTGCCGCTGCACGAGGTGGAGACGAACATAAAAATCCAGAAGGCGCTCTGCAAAAACGCGCCGTTCTATGTCCTGGGGCCGCTCGTCACGGACATCGCGCCCGGATACGACCACATCACCTCCGCCATAGGCGGCGCCGTGGCCGGGATGGCGGGCGCGGATTTCCTGTGCTACGTGACGCCGTCCGAGCACCTGCGCCTGCCGGATATAGAGGACGTGAAGGAAGGAGTCGTGGCGGCGAAGATTGCCGCGCACGCGGCTGACGTTGCGAAGGGGCTTCCCGGCGCGATTGAGAAGGACATCGCAATGGCAAGGGCCAGGAAGGCGCTCGACTGGGAGGGGCAGATAAATCTCTCCGTGAACCCGGAGAAGGCGCGCGCGCTTCATACCCCCGGCCAGGGCGAGGGGACGGACGCCTGCACGATGTGCGGCGAGTTCTGCGCGATAAAGCACGTGAACGAATACTTTAAGAAGTAACGCCCCCTCTTAAGATAAGAGCGGGAATGCAAAGCCGGGGGAGTTATGAGAATAAAGGAGCGTATGAAAAAAATCATATTTGCATTGATTCTGCTTTTGGTTTCCTCCCCCGCCTTCGCCGCGGCGGCGCACGACCCGGCGGCATTGCTGCAGAAGCGCTACGACAGCATCCATGACATGAGGGCGGACTTCACGCAGGTGTCCGTCGTGAAGGCCATGAACATGACGAAGAAGGCCTCCGGCGTTCTCATAATCAAAAAGCCGGGGATGCTGCGCTACACGTACACGAAGCCGGAGAAGGAAGAGATTATCGTGAAGGGCGGGAACCTCATTATGTACGTCAAATCGACGAACCAGGTGATAACGAAGAAGCTCTCGCGCGCATTCATGGACAAGACGCCGACAACATTCCTTGCCGGTATGGGGAATATCGGGGACTCATTCGACGTTATAGTCCCGGCAGGCTCGAAAGGCCGCCCCGATTTCGAGCTTATCCCAAAGGGAAACAAGATGGGCGTGGAGAAGATTTATATAAACATGGACCCGAAAGGCCCGTATATCCGGCAGTTCACCTTCGTCGAGACTTCGGGCGACGTGAACACGATAACGCTCAGCCGCGTAAAGATAAACAGGGGCGTGAAGGACAGCGCGTTCGATTTTAAAATACCCAAAGGGGCAAGCCTGATTTCGGAATAGGAGGCATGAATGGCCGCGGAAAGCTCTTTCGACATAATATGCAAAATAGACATGCAGGAGATGGACAATGCGGTGAACCAGGCTCTGAAGGAAATCTCGCAGAGGTTCGACTTCAAAGGCTCCAGGAGCGACATTGTCCTGGACAAGCTCAAGGGCGCCCTGACCCTTTCCACGGAAGACGACTTCAGGCTGAAGGCCCTGACCGACATACTTCAGTCGAGGGTTATAAAGCGGAACATCTCGCTTAAGGCGCTCTCCTACGGGAAGGTGGAGCAGGCGGCTGGCGGGACGGTGCGCCAGGTAATCACGCTGCAGCAGGGCATACCGCAGGAGAAGGCGAAGGAGATTGTAAGGCTCATAAAGGACACGAAGCTGAAGGTGAACGCTTCCATACAGCAGGACCAGGTGCGCGTCGCGGGCAAGAGCAAGGACGACCTTCAGCAGCTTATTTCGCTCCTCAAGTCCCAGGACCTGGGAATAGACATGCAGTTTGCAAACTACCGGTAGCCTTATGAAGCAAAAAAAGATTCTTGTCGTGGACGACGACCCCGACATCCAGGATATAGTCAGGGTCGCGCTTAAAAAAGACGACAAGACATTCATCACCGCGTCAAACGGGATAGAGGCCGTCGAGAAGGCGCTCTCGGAGCTTCCCGACCTCATAATCCTCGACATCATGATGCCGCGCATGAACGGCTACCAGGTGTGCCGGCTGCTCAAGAACGAGCCGCTCACTTGGGACATACCCATTATGATACTCTCCGCGAAATACAAGGAAAAGGACAGGCTCTACAGCATGTCCATCGGCGCGGACGAATATATCGTGAAGCCCTTCGGGGTGGAGGACCTGATAGACAGGGCGGAGCGCCTGCTCGCAAGGCATCCGAAGGAGGACAAGGCCTGTCCTGTCGCGGCCCGCGCGCTCGTAAACGAAACGACCCTGCTCTCCCGCGTAAATTCCCTCCTCGACAGGAAGCTCCAGGAAATGACCTTCCTCCAGCACATAACCAGGGCGATTGTCGGGACGTTCGACGAGGGCGAGATTATGCGGACGGTGCTCCAGGGGATAAAGACCGAGGTGGGCCACCGCCGCTCGGCGCTTATGATGCTGGAGAACGGCGCCTTGAAGGAGCGGCTTTCCCTCGGGTATTCGCCGAAGGAGAGGCCGGTTATCGAACAGGACATGCTCCCGGAGCTCCAGGAGCGAAAGGAGGCGAAGGTGTTCGAGGGGCGTAGCGGAGCCGTCAACCAGCGCTGCGTAGTCCCGATACTTTTCCGGGACAGGCTCCAGGGCGTCGTGCTCCTCGAAAGAGGGCTCGACGAGCCGCCGTTCTCCGCGGACAGGATAAACCTCATCCTGACTCTTGCGGGCCAGCTCGGCATGGCGCTCGAAAACGCGAACATGTACCGCGCCAAGCTCCAGCTCTCCATCACGGACAGCCTCACCGGGCTTTTCAACGCGCGCTACCTCTACGAGCGGCTTGAGACGGAAATCTCCCGCGCGAAACGCTACGGGCATCCGCTCTCGCTTCTCATGCTCGACATCGATTTTTTCAAGAGATTCAACGACGCTTACGGACACTTGAGCGGAGACGAGGCCTTGAGGCAGGTCGCGCTCGTCCTGAAGGAGAGCTCCCGCGAAACGGATACAGTCGCGCGCTACGGCGGCGAGGAGTTCTGCGTGATACTCCCGGAGACGGACGCGCCAAACGCGGAGGTAATCGCC
The DNA here is from genome assembly GCA_021784575.1 of Nitrospirota bacterium. GTDB lineage: Bacteria > Nitrospirota > JACRHJ01 > JACRHJ01 > JACRHJ01 > JAKAHE01. The sequence continues at coordinate 6,465 of JAJYHX010000011.1, read as the reverse complement.
GAGCGTATCCGGAAGACCATGGAGCAGCATCCCGTGCCGACGGGCGCGGGGGATGAATCCGTAACCCTTACCGTAAGCATCGGCGTCGCCCAGATGCCGCCGGCCCTGATCTCCGCCGAGGACCTTGTCCGTATCGCGGACAAGGCGCTATATCAGGCGAAGTTCGCGGGCAGAAACACCGTCCGAATCTTTAAATAATCTCCCAAGGCTTGTAACCTATTTACGCGCCTGTTCGTCTATTTTTCATGAAACCGGGTTCCTGGCAACCATACTAAAGGAGGGCTTATGAGGAAAGTATTCGCAAGACTTGCAATGTCAACGCTTTTTGCCGCAGCCCTGACAACCGCGGGCGCGGCGTACGCGGGCGCGGGCGCGATGCACAGCCGCTGGGCCGCGAGGAAGGCCGAGGTGAAAAAGGTCGTCGCCGCCCTGAACCTCACCGCCGCCCAAAAAGCGCAGATCAAGACCGTGGCCGGGCAATACAGGCCCGAGATGAAGCCGCTGCACAAGAGCTTCAGGGTCGAGAGGAAGAAACTCGGCGCGCTTATGAACGCCAAAAAAATCGACGACAACGCAATCAGGGCGCAGGTGAGCGCGATTTCATCCATAAGCGCGGACCTCGCCGTGAGACGCGCGCACGAGATTGCCGACCTTAAAGCGGTTCTGACGCCGGAACAGATGCGGACGCTGAAGGACAGCAGGTTGAAGCCCGGAGTTGTCCTGATGCTCATCGCCCGGCACGCCGGGAAAAGATAACACACTGTCGCCCGATTTCACACATATCCGTTTCAGTGATATAATATTAAGTATTAATCCTAAAAGCGGAGGTGTGAAAAATGAAGAAGTATTTTGCATATTTGCTGGTTTTCGCCGGTCTTCTTGCGGCAGTCTCGGTATACGCCTGGAGCGGGAAGAACATGCACAGTTCGGGCATGAACCCGCAGGTCAAGGCCGCCGTGGTCTCCAAGTCCGGAAATACCGTAAAGCTCTACGCGCCGGACAACGCCGTCCTGTGCAAGGGCGACAGGATCCCGGTATTCAGGACCAGCAGCCTGGCCGAGCGGATACTGCCGGGCGGCACCAGCCCGAAGGCCCTGGACAAGATAATTTCCAAGGCGAACCTCAATGACGCCATGCTGATTGGCGAGGTAAGGGTAGACAGGCTCATCGGGACAAACTACGCGGAAGGCAGGCTGATAGTAGGGGAAGCGGCCCACGGCGACATAGCGACGAAGCCGTCCGCCCAGTGCCTCCCCGCTGCGCCTTCTCCCTCAACCTCTCCGGCGAGCTGATTGAAGGATGAACTGAACCGGAGGCAGTGAAAATCAAGGCCCGCCCCGGAATGGGGCGGGCCGGAGTGTTTTTATTGCCGGCTGTCCGGCAATATATTCTGCAACCCTTTCTGCAACGCGGGCGCCACCTGCTTTTTTGCATCGCCGCGCGTAACACCTTTGTAAACACCCTGGTATTTGGCCAGATCTTCCTTTATTGTTTTTACCGTATTGACATTTTTTTGCAGCTTGTTCAGGTTGTTCTGCATCTCGACGACGGTCTTGCCGAGACTCTTCAGGCTGTCAACCGTCGAGCTCAAACCTCCAAGTTCGAGGGCAACCGCATTACGCGTATGTATGCTTCCGGTTATGTAACCCGCAAAGAAAAAAACAAGGGCCGTAGATACAATTATAATCTTCCTCATGACCACGCCTCCTTTTGTGGGGTTTTTAAATCATATTAAATTATACATGATATTTAAAAAAATGGGGCCGCGGATATCCGCAGCCCCATTTTTTTTGACGCAGCCCTTTATTTCAAAGGCTTTATATGGAGCTCAACCCTGCGGTTTTTCTGTCGCCCGGCCTTCGTTTTGTTGCTTGCTATCGGGTTTTCTTTGCCATAACCCTTTGCCGAAAGCTTCTCGGAGTTGACGCCGAATTTTTCTACAAGGTATTTCCTGACGGCATCGGCGCGCCTCTGAGAGAGTTTCATGTTATGCACCGCGGACCCTCTGTTGTCGGTGAAGCCTTCTATAACGGCCTGGTTGTCCGGGTATTGCTTAAGGTAGTCCGCAACTTTCTTAAGCTCGTTGTGATACCTCGGCCTCACGAAAGACTTGTCGGTGTCAAACTCTATCTTAATCCTGAGCGTCACTTCCTTTTTAATCTGCGGAGCCGGCGCTGGTTTCACGACGGGCTTTGGCGCAGGCGCGGGAGCTGGCTTCACGGCGGGCTTTGGCGCGGGCGCGGGCTTCACGACAGGCTTTGGCGCGGGCGCGGGCGCTGGCTTCACGACGGGCTTTGGCGCGGGCGCCGGTTTTTTCCTGCCGCCGAACTGGTAGACTATTCCAAACGTGTAAGACATGTTGTTGTAGGTGTCGTTAAAGGATACTATATGCCTTACATCCGCCCGGAGCGCCAGGTCGTCCGTAAGATAGTATTTTAAGCCGCCGCCGTAATTGACGAGAAAATGCGAATGCGACTCTCCCCTGTCCGGATTTATCGTTATTCCACCGAGGCCCGCCGCCACGTACGGGACAATGGTTTTTGTTATGGGGAAATGATAAAGACCGTCCAGTTTGTAGATGTATCCGTGCGTGTCGCCGCCGGCATTTTCGGATTGTCCCGGGATATACTGGAATACGCCTTCCACGCCGAGCTTATCGGTGAACATGTATCCAAGCCCCGCGCCTGCGTTGAAATCATGCTCTTCGATACCCTCGTTGCCTTCCCATAAGTACCCGCCTACAAACGGACTCACCGTTATGCATCCCGCCCTCGGCGCCGCATGAACAGGTGTCGAAAAAACCGCGGCGGCAAACAGCATTACCGTCGCAACGAATGCCTTTTTAAACATTATTAAAGCCCCCTTTCGATAAAAAAACCACCAGGTAAAAAAACGCGCGGTCCGCCTCGTAGCCTGAAAGCCTGAGTTGCCCGCGCCGAAATATCGGGACTACCTTAACAAAAAAAAACGGCAATATCAAGCGGCAAATTTCTTCTTGCCTCTCCCGGCTTTTCCCCTGTATAATCCTCTACGGCAGTTAAATCAAATACCCGGCGCACAGCCGGTCATTTTATTTATGAGGGGTGAAACTTCATGGGCCTGAACATTACTCAGAAACTAATCAAAGCGCATATAATCGAAGGGAAGATGACGGCGGGCGCGCCCGTCGCCATACGCATCGACCAGACGCTCACGCAGGACGCCACGGGCACGATGGCGTATCTTCAGTTCGAGGCGATGGGAGTGGACAGGGTCAGGACGGACCTGTCCGTCAGCTACGTAGACCACAACATGCTCCAGACCGGCTTCGAGAACCCGGACGACCACGCCTTCCTGCAATCCGTTGCCGCGCGCTACGGCATATATTTCTCACGTCCCGGAAACGGCATCTGCCACCAGGTGCACCTTGAGCGCTTCGGGCAGCCGGGGACGACGCTCCTCGGTTCCGATTCGCACACGCCCACCGGCGGCGGCATAGGCCAGCTTGCGATGGGCGCGGGCGGCCTCGATGTCGCGCTCGCGATGGCGGGCCAGCCGTTCTTCCTCAAGATGCCGAGGGTAATAGGCGTGAAGCTTGCCGGCGCGCTCCGGCCGTTCGTGTCGGCGAAGGACGTAATCCTCGAAGTCCTGCGCCTGAAGACCGTCAAGGGCGGGGTCGGCTGCGTGTTCGAGTATTTCGGGCCGGGCGTCGAGGGCCTCGACGTTCCCTCGCGCTCGACGATTACGAACATGGGCGCGGAACTCGGGGCGACGACTTCGGTCTTCCCGTCCGACGGCATAACGAAGGCCTTCCTGAAGGCACAGGGGCGCGAAGGCGCCTGGAGGCGTCTCAAGGCGGACGCCTCGGCTGGTTACGACGAGGTAATCGAAATCGATTTATCCGCGCTGGAACCCCTGGCCGCAATGCCGCACATGCCGGACAAGGTTCAGCGCGTGAAGGATATTGCCGGTCTCGAGGTCCGGCAGGTCGCCATCGGCTCCTGCACGAACAGTTCCTACAAGGATTTGATGACCGTGGCCGCGATGCTCGGCGGAAGACATGTCGCGCCGTCGGTGTCTCTCGGCATATCGCCCGGCTCCAGGCAGGTCCTGTCCATGATTACCGAGTCCGGCGGCCTTTCCTCCATGATAAAGGCCGGCGCGCGCATCCTGGAATCCGGGTGCGGGCCGTGCATCGGCATGGGGTTCGCCCCGCCGACGGGCGGCGTTTCCGTGCGCTCGTTCAACCGGAATTTCGAGGGCCGTTCCGGCACGAAGTCGGCAGGCATAATCCTCGCAAGCCCGGAGACATGCGCCGCCGCGGCCATAACCGGGGTGATGACAGACCCGCGCTCGCTCGGCATAGCGCCCGTCGTCGTGAAGATACCGAGGAAATACAACTCCGACGACTCGATGATTATCCCGCCGCCGCCCGAAGAAGCCGTTAAAGTTTCCATCGTCCGGGGGCCGAACATCGCGCCGCTTGCGCGCGCCGAAAGGCCGGGGAACGAGATCTCCGGCCGCGTGCTCATCAAAACCGGGGACAACATCACGACGGACCACATCATGCCGGCCGGGGCGAAGGTCCTGCCGCTAAGGAGCAACCTGCCGAAGATCTCCGAGTTCGTCTTCGAGGCTGTGGATGCGCAGTTTGCCAAACGCGCGAAGGAATGGGGCGGCGGGTTCGTAATCGGCGGCGAAAACTACGGGCAGGGGTCTTCGCGCGAGCACGCGGCTCTCGCGCCTATGTATCTCGGCGTAAAGGCCGTGATAACAAAGTCTTTCGCGCGCATACACCTTGCGAACCTCATCAACTTCGGCATCCTTCCGCTCGTGTTCAAGGACGCGGGCGATTACGACAAAATCAGCCAGGGCGACGAACTCGTCCTCGACATATCGGACATCGACAAGCCGAAGCTTGAGGATAAAACCAGGGGCCTGAAAATCTCCGTAATCCCGCAACTCGGCTCCGCGCGCGACAAAGAGCTGATAAAGGCCGGCGGCGCGCTGAACCTCGCAAGCGGGAGCGCCAGGAAAGCGTGAACAGTTCCCCCGGGCTTATTATCCGGCAAATGCGATAGCCGGTTCCCCCTCCCCCAGTGGCGGGGGAGGCTAAGAGCAGTTCACCCTATAATCGCCATTCCCACGCGCTCCGGTTGACGTCTCCCCCGCAGGCGATGCTGGTAAAGGCAGTTCACCCATCTCCCTTTCATGGGAGAGGGTGGCCGCAGGCCGGGAGAGGGTTCGCCATCGACCGTCATTGCCGCCCCTACGCCTGTCATTCTGAGCAGCACGAAGAATCCGCAGTTGTCATAACGCCCCCTCGTTCCCCCTCTTATTCTTAAGAGGGGGATGAAGGTAAGCTGTCATTCTGAGCACCGCGAAGAATCCACCGCTATGCCGGTCATTCCCACGCCCCTGGCTCATTAGTATGGGCGCAATTTATTGCGCCCGGCTTTACTCATAAAACAACCCAAATGTCCGTGAGTAATACTCATCGGTAGGCGAAGTTCATTGTCAGCGGCTATTCCGGGTTAGTGATACAACATATTGATTATTAAAGAAAAAATAATATAAAATCGTGTTTTCCCGCCGGTATCGAAAGCGGGGCAAAAACGGGCCGTTTTCGGGCAATTTCGGGCCAAAAAGGGTGTGCGGGACGGGGCGATTTTGGGGCAAGAAGTGTGCGCCTGGACAGAGCGATTCCTGGGCAGAAAACCGGCATGGGGACAGGCACGATTCATCTGACGAGGCGGCTGAAGGGAGCGTATCACCGCCGCTTGGCGGGCACTTCCGATGTCGGCGCTGGCGGAACAGCGCGGCACGCTCGACAATCTCTCCGCGCAGGCAATACAGATTAACGAAGTCGTCCCGGATCCTATTGTATGGCCTTTCGAAGCAAACGGTTTTGAAGACGTCATGAAAAAATTATTCCAGCAACAAGCAGAACAATACAATGCCAACTCACAAGAATACCAACTATGGCACATCTTAAGTGAGAATTACGGTTACTTCCAAGCTTTCATCGATGATTTTTTACGCCAATATGAGTATGATGAAGCATTGGCACATTATAGACAAGTAATCAATAGCGAATGTCATAACAAAGGAGCACAAAAATGATGAAATTAAAATTAATTAATGATTTTATAACTAACAAGTTAACCATTTTAATCGTAATCATATTATATTTTGCTATGCGAATATACGATTTAGTTGTTTTAAATAAAGAAATTTATGTGATTTTTTTAACTTGTGGAGAGGCAGCCTTCTTTGTAATTACTGGATATTATTTTTATAAAAATAAAAAAGTAGCTAATTTCATTTTTTTGTCTTTAATCGGAATCTATGGGCTCATATGGAAAAGTTAAGCTCTTCCCCTACAGAAAGTTATTAAAAACTGGCAGTCATGCCGCTCTTTGGTTAAGATGGTTTCACCACAAAACCCTTAGCCGAGGAGGAAGACATGACTGCCGAGAAAAAGAT
>JAJYHX010000005.1 GCA_021784575.1 Nitrospirota bacterium | reverse complement strand
CGCGTCATCCGGGAAACCCTCTTCGACCGGAAGGCGCTGATCGATATCCTGACACTGAAGCCTGAACGGATTCTCGCCGTCCAGGAAGAACCCCTACAAGGGGCGCTATTTTAACCGGACAGCAATGTATAATTGTCTCTTTTCCAAGCGCCTGGGCTATTCCCAACTCATAGAAAATGTTCAGTTGTGATTTTACGGGTATTTTGTGATGACATATGCCGATTGAAAGCGGCACGGAAGCGATAAGCTTCCATATCTTTAACAGGAAATCACGGCCTGTAACTTGCGCGCCCGCGTCGATTACTTTGTATCCGGCCTCATTACACAAATCTTCAATCGAACCGCGTATTGTTTTAACTTCGCCGGGAACAGACTTTCCCAAGCGAGTCATCAGGAAGCAATGGCGCGGACTGCTTGGTATCGAGCTCGTTAACGCGTTTCCGTCTAACGGGTTATAGATGATCATTTGCCGCGTTTGCTCGCAGCCCGCGCAACGGGAACTCCCTTGTAAGGCCCGGAACTTCCCTTTTGAGATAAAATTTTACCTGCGGTTCGGTCAATTTTGACATATCTGTCGGTTCTTGGATTTTTAACCTGAACTATATCATGCGGTGTCTTTTTTGTTGCCATTAAAGCACTCCCTAATTTCCCTGAACGAGTTAATTGCGCCGCTTACGCCTTCATCATCCCCACTACCCAGATGGCGTAGCAGGCCACCACGGCCAGGCCCCAGAGGAGGGCCTTTTTGTTGTCGAAGCGCCCCTGCTTTTGGAACGCGCCGAAGATAAAACCTATCGTGCAGCCTATCCAGCCCAGGAAACCGAATACCACCACAACCGCCCAGGGATCGTTCATCTCTCCTCCTGCATCGGTACAAGTAAAAACTCTGTCCGCCGCTTCGGGCCGCGCGCTCTTTGCCCCCTGCGCCCGCCTCAGTATGCCTCCGACAGCTCGAACGCGTCCTTCAATACCTTCACCTTCGTCCCGCCGCCGTCCTTGTAAATCCCCACGACGTCGAACCTGCACGGCTGGTTGTAGCTCCCCGCGCGGGTCAGGTACATCCAGGCCGCGCGCGTGAGCTGACGCTGCTTGTGGTAATTCACGGCCAGTTCCGGCTCCCCGAAGCTCAAGCCCCGGCGGGATTTCACCTCGACGAAGACAATCACGTCCCCGTCTTTTGCTATTATGTCGAGCTCGCCCGCGGAGGTGCGGTAATTGCGTTCGAGGATTTTGTATCCCAGGGCCTTTAAGCGCCTCTCCGCCATGTCCTCGCCGCTCGCCCCGAATGCCTTCGCGTCCATGAATATTCATTATCGTAGATGTCGCGGGGAGTTGTCAAGCTAATAGGGAGGGAGCTTTCTCGGAGAAAAATTATCTTGAACGTAAAATAGAACTATTGCCGCTTAAGCGCTATTGTGAATAATAATTTTTCGTGGAGAATGCTCTCTCCCTTGGTTCACACAAGCGGCCCCGCATGCCGCGCAACCAGTCGTATCGCCATTTCCAGCAGCCTTTTATTTTCCCCCATATATTGCCAAGTGCTCCTGCCGGAGGGGTGCGGGAGCGGGATGACCAGCGCGTCGAAGCTGTGATACCGCCGCACGATTGCCCGGCCAACGACGCTCTCTAACTTCGCGGGGCCGAGCAGCCGCTCTATGGCGAGCTTCCCGATTGCAAGGATTACGGCGGGTTCGATTATCCGAAGCTCGGAGACGAGATAGCGCGCGCAGTTGCGCATTTCGATGTCCCTCGGCGTCTCGCGCCGTCCTGCCTTGTCCGGGGCGGGATAGCACTTCGTAACGGAGGTCATGTACGCGCCCGCGCGGAATGTATCCTCCGGTATGCCCGCCTCCGCAAGCCACGAGAATAGCGTCGCCCCGGCTGTCCCGGCGAAAGGTCTCCCTTCCCGGCACTCGACAACACCCGGCGACTGCCCGACGCTCATCACCCGCGCGCCGAGCCTCCCGGACACGATGGGATACGAAGGCTCCGGTATCCCGCACATCGCGCATGGCCGGATAAGCGCCATCAGGCGGCAGAAGTCTTCGGAACGGCTTTCGTTCATGCATAGAGTTTAACAGAAAGACCGGGGATTAAAGTTATTGTGGAGACTCGAAAACGACATTTATGTCTTCTGTCGGTTTCAGGTTTTCAAAATGCCAGTGTATGACGTTATTTTTTATAACATACCCGGCGGGAGAGACTTTGTTAAGATACATATAATATTCGGATCCCCATTTAATGGCGAGCCCGTCAATTGCATGAACGCGTGGCGAAGAAACTTTTACCAGATTATCTCCATCGCTATCATGTGAATGAACATTAAGGTCCCAGTAAATGTCCGCGACGCCGATTTTGTCCGCCCACAACGCCCCCGTTTTCAAGATATAGGAAAGGTCTTCGTATCCGGGACTCCTGTCGCCCTCAAAGGAAAATCTGACCCTGACCATTTTTGTCTCGTGCGGCTTGAAGGATGCCCGCCATACATACGCCCCCTGTGGAGGAGGAACTATGTCTCCATTTCTCTTAACCTTAATCTTTATTCCCAGAGGTCTGTGTTCGGTCTGGTATTTCTTGCCGTCGATAATAACGCTGAGGTCGTGCAGGTTCCACGCCTGCGGCCAATAAGGGAGCTTCCCCTGCTGATAACCCGCGAAATAGATGTATTCAAGGCCGTGTCCCGTAACGGTCATTTCTCTGAATTTGTCCTGCTTCTTCTGCGGGAGGGAATTGAAGAACGAGGCGTAAAGTCCGTACTGTGCCGGGTCGAGGCTGGATTTTTTTTGTCCCGCAGTTAATTTATTGTACAGGGTTCGATATTCGCTTACCGACGTCGAGCCTGTATTAGGATCGGTATAAAAAAGCGGGTTATCAGTAACGATGACCGTAAATCCATCGTTCAGCCAGTCCGGGTATCCCATCAGTATGTTTTCTGTCTTGTCGCTCTTGTTGTAAAAGACGAACTCGCAGTCCGCCCTCCATTCGGGCCTTATCCTCACGACCTCTTTTTTCATCACAATATCCGTGCTTTGAAGCGGGAAAACCGTAACGCCGTCGCCTTCGTAATATTCATCGGTATCGGCAAACGAAGCCACAGCCGCAAAAAGCAGAATAGCGACTGTAAAAAAGATGACGATTTTTTTCTTTCTCATCCGCGCCTCCTTGAGTTTATGAAGCACTTAATTTACTCATAATCGAAACCTGCGGTCAAGAAAATTAACAGCCGCCACCCCCACCCGTCATTCCCGAATGCCTTAATCGGGAACCCAGCGACTTTGAAAATGACTTTCAACACCGCCCATAAATGGGGCAGCTACAAAACCGAGAGCTGCCGATGCGACTTGCTAATAACAATGAAATATGCGCCAAGAGTAAACCTCATCGGTAAGCGAAGTTCATTGTCAGTAGTAGTTCCGAAATGATTATTAAACCTGCTGATTGTCAAAGTAAATATTAATTAAAATCGCATTTTTCCCCCGGTATCGGAAACGGGCAGAAAATGGGCCGTTTTCGGGCAATTTCGGGGCAAAAAGGGGGCGGGGGGCCGATACCTTTATTTACAATCAGTTAAGCCTCAAATAAACAACGGCTTATTTATCGGATCCGCTTTGTAAGCCATTGAAAAACAAGGGTAAATTTTCAGGGAAATCGCAGGTTCATGGCCCTTCGCACCTCCTCCATAGTCTGGGCCGCCACACTCCTCGCACGCGCTTCGCCGGCCAGAAGCAGCTCCCGCGTCTGGGCCTCGAGGCCCCTCAGGGCGGCTCTTTTTTCACGAAACGGCGCGAGGTAACTACTTAATATTTCAGCCAAATATCCCTTGTGCCGGACGCATCCGAGGCGGCCCGCCCGGCAGTCCGAATCCGCCTGTAGCGCGTCCGGCGCTCTGAAAACCTTGTGGTAGTCCTGGGCGGAGCATATATCCGGGTTCCCGGGGTCGGTCGCGTGGATTTTCGCTGGATCCGTAACGAGTTGCATCACCTTCCGCCTGATATTTTCCGGCGTCTCGTCCAAAAATATAGTGTTATCAAGGCCTTTCGACATCTTCCTGCCGTCCGTGCCGGGCAGCCTGGGGGTGTGCGAGAGGATGGCCTGCGGCTCCGGAAACACTAATGAAAACCGATGGTTAAACACCCTTACAATCTCCCGCGCAAGCTCGATGTGCGGCGCCTGGTCGGAGCCTACGGGCACGGCCTCCGCCTTGTAGAGCGCGATGTCCGCCGCCTGTAGCACGGGGTAGCCCGTCAACCCGTGGCTCGCGCTATGTAAGTGCATGTCTTCCATCATGTTTTTCAATGTCGGGTCCCTCTCCAGCCAGGGCATCGGGGTGAGCATCCCGAAGAGGAGATAAAGCTCGGCATGCTCCTTAACGCGGGACTGGACAAAGACGACGGAGCGCGTGAAATCTATCCCCAGGGCGCGCCAGTCCTGGGCCATTTCGATAATGTTTTCAGGGAGTTTAGAGGTATCGGAGGCGGTGGTGAGGGCGTGCCAGTCCGCAATCATGAAGAGGCATTCGCACTCGCCTTGCAGGGAAAGCCAGGAGTTCAGCGCGCCGACAAGGTGCCCGATATGCAGCTTCCCGGTAGGCCGCATCCCGGACAGGAGCCTCATAAGGCCGGGCCGCTACCTTCCCGGCAAAAAGGCAACGCCAAAAACCTTAAATAAAACAAAGCGTTATAATTCAAAGTCCCCCGCCTCCAGATGCTCTTTTATGCGGTGCAGGAACTCGTTGGCCGTAACGCCGTCCACCACGCGGTGGTCGTAGGAAAGCGCCAGGTACATCATGGGCCGGATGGCTATGGCGTCCTCTGCCGGTCGAGGCGGCAGACCGCCTTCGGGCGTCGGCGGGCAAGGCTCCGCGGTAACTACAACCGCGCGTTTTACAAGCTCTCCCATCCTCAGTATCCCCACCTGCGGCTGGCTGATAATCGGCGTCCCGAAAAGGTTTCCGCGCTTTCCGGGATTTGTTATCGTGAACGTCCCGCCCGACATCTCGTCGGCGGTAACCTTTCTTTCCCGCACCCTTATCGAAAGCTCGCTCAGAGACTTTGCCATCTCCGGCAGGGACATGTTCTCCGCGCCCCTTATCACCGGGACCATCAGCCCGCGTTCGGAATCCACGGCCACGCCGAGGTTTATGCCGCGCTTCATGAGGATGGCGTCACCGCCGCCGGTAGCCCGGCCTCCCTGGACGACGGAATTCATTAGCGGAAACTCCTTCAGCGCCCGGACAGCCGCCATCATCACAAAAGGCATGTATGTAAGGCTGATTCCCACGGAAGCCTTTATCCTGTCCTTGATTCGCTCACGTATTCCCACAATCTGCTCGAAATCAACCTCTGTTACGGTTGTAACATGGGCAGACGTCTTTTTGCTGTAAACCATGTGGTCGGCGATTATCCTCCTTAAACGGGAGAATGGAACCTCCGTATCGCCGTCTTCGACCTCGTAAACCGGCGGCTTGTAAGCTCCGCCAGCCGGTAGACCGGCCTCGGGTTTGACGGCGGTCTTCGCCTCCGGGGCCTTTAGCGGCGCGGTCTCAATCTTCACGGCCTCGACACTTTTTCCAATCTCCGCGCCCGAAACTCCCTCGACGGGCGTCGGCCGAGCCGCCGCCGGTTCAGGTTTGCCGGCGCCGGCAACCGCGCGTATAACGTCCGCCTTGCTCACGCGCCCGCCCTCGCCGGTGCCTTTTACGGTCTTTAAGTCGATGCCGCGCCCGATAGCAAGCCGCATGACCGCCGGGGAATAAAATGCCGATTTATCAAGCAGTTCCGGCGCAAGCTCGGCCTCCGGCCTTTCTATTTCCGCTGGTGGCGTAACCTCTTCTTCGGGACGGGTCCCGCGCTTCGCCTCCGCGGCAGGGACGCCTTCCGGGCGCGGCGGGGCCGGCAGACCTGCTGCCGGTTGACTGGCTTCGGGCCGGGCCGGGGTTGCCACGGATTTCTTATCTTCAGGTTGTTTTTCTAATTTTCCCACCACTTCCGTAGCTTTTTCGTCTATCCGTGCTATTAATTTCCCCACTTTTATGGTTTCGCCCTGTTTGGCGATAATTTCCGAAAGGACGCCGGAGACGGGCGAGGGGATGTCCACGTCCGCCTTGTCCGTGGAGACCGTAACAAGCGGCTGGTCGGCCTTTACCGTCTGGCCCGCGTCCACCAGCCAGAGCGAAATCGTCCCCTCGGCTATGCTCTCCCCCATCTGGGGCATCTTTACGTCGGTCATAAAGACCTCCGCCTAATTCATATTTAAAATTTATCGTCCACATTTGCTACATTTGACATGAAGCAATATTTGTAATGGAACTTTTATTATATTTGCAAGGTCGTTTATAAGTTCGATAGACCACGATTCCAGAAAGTCCGGTTCACGCTCCATCTCGATAATTGCTATTTCATAAAAACCCACACGGACGCCAAGCTCTTCTTGAGATAAGTTAAGAGATTTTCTTTTTTTCTGTATAATTTCATTACGCGGAAGCAGGTAGTCGTTCAAAAAACCTTCTTTGCCGTTACAAAAAGTGCATTGAATATCAAATAAATCAAGGAAATCCAATTCGAGCACATCTACAAGCTTTTTTACCTGCCAAAGGTCTGTTACTGTATAAATTTCGTCAGGATGCAATTCAATATCAAAGTAATTCATTTTAGAAAGTCCCGCTTGTTGAGCTGTTATAACATCATTTAGCCCTAACTCTATGCGGCGGGTTCTAATTTTTTCATTTGCGGCGATTCTCATTAATATCCCGCCAGCTTTCTTGCCGCCTGAAGAACCTTTTCCTTGTTAGGCAGTATGTATTCCTCCATCGGCCCGGCGAAGGCGTTGTGCGTGTCCTTCGCCCCAAGGCGCATCACGGGGGCGTCGAGATACTCGAAGGCGTTCTCCATGATTATGGCCGAGACCTCGCCGCCGATGCCGCCGGTAACCCTGTCCTCGTGGACTATCAGCACCTTGCCCGTCTTCCTGGCGCATTCGATTATCGCCCTTTTGTCGAGCGGCAGAAGCGTCCGGAGGTCAAGCACCTCGGAGGATACGCCCTCCTTTTCCAGTTCATCCGCCGCCGCGAGGCAATGATACAGCGCGGAGCCGTAGGTGATGAAGCATATGTCGCCGCCCTCGCGCCTCAGCGCCGCCTTTCCGATAGGGACGATGTAGCTGTCCTCCGGGACGTCTTCCTTTATGCGCCGGTAGAGGAACTTGTGCTCGAAGTATATCACCGGGTCGTCGTCCTGAATTGCGGCGATGAGAAGACCCTTGGCGTCGAAAGCCGTCGCGGGCGCGACGACCTTGAGCCCCGGCACACGCGCAAACCACGCCTCGGGGTTCTGCGAATGGAATAATCCGCCGCGCACGCCGCTCCCGGACGGGCAGCGCACGACCATCGGACACTTCGCGCCCCCGCCGTGCCTGTAGCGGAGCGTCGCGGCCATGTTCACGAGCTGGTCGAACCCGCAGGCGATGAAGTCCGCAAACTGCATCTCCGCCACGGGCCGCATACCGGCCACGGCAAGCCCGACCGCCGCGCCGTTTATGAGGGACTCGGAGATAGGCGTGTCGATTACCCGCTCCGGGCCGAACTCATTAAGCAGCCCCTCCGTCGCAAGGAACGCCCCGCCCAGCGCGCCGATGTCCTCGCCCAGGAGAATGACGTCGGAGTCCAGCCGCATGGCCTGCCGGAGAGCGTTATTGATGGCTTTTATGTAGGTCAGTTCCATGTTTTAAAGGCCGTGAAACATGTTCATGATTCGTGTTCGGGGAAGAAGTAAAGCCTGTCACCCCGTGCTTGACACGGGGCCCAGGAATTTGAACTTCCTGGATTCCCGCCTTCGCGGGAATGACAACCTAAAAATATACAAACACTAACAACGAACACGAACACGTGTTTTCATTACACCGGTGTCGCATATAATCCTTCCATAGCCTCCGGGCCTTCCGGCTCCGGGGAGGATTCGGCGAATTTCACCGCCTCGTCCACGACGGCCTTTACCTTCCCGCCCGTCTCGGCGATTATCTTGGCCGCGTCGTATCCCTTCTTTTCGAGGAAGAACTCATACCGCTGTATCGGGTCGCGGCTTTCCCACTCGATAAGCTCTTCCTTCGTGCGGTAGGACGCCACGTCGTGCTCGCTGTGGCCGGAGTAGCGGTAGGTCTTGCACTCTATAAGCTCCGGGCCTTCGCCGCGCCGCGCCTGGTTTACCGCGTGCTCCATCGCCCGCATGACGGCGAAGAGGTCGTTGCCGCTGCACACGTGCCCGTGAAAGCCGTATCCCGCGGCCCTGTCCGCAACGTCTTCGATCGCCATCTGCGTGGTCTGCGGAGTGGAGAACGCATAGAAGTTGTTCTCGCAGACGAATATTACCGGGAGCTTGTGGATGCCCGCGAAGTTCAGCGCCTCGTGGAAATCCCCCCTGGAGGACGCGCCCTCGCCGAAGAACGCGACGGCGACGCGCGGCTCCTTTTTTATCTTGAACTTCAGCGCGGCCCCGCAGGCCACCGGGAGCGACGAGGCGAGCATGGATGTCGAGCCGATTACGCCCTTGTCCAGGACTCCGGCATGAAGGAAGGAGTCCCGCCCGCCGGAGAAGCCGGCCTTTTTTCCCATTATCTGCGCCATGAGGATGTTCGGGTCGACGCCCTTTACGAGGAAGGCGCCCAGGTCCCGGTGCAGGGGGAAGATGAAGTCGTCGGGCTTCAGCCCGTATACCGTTCCGACGACCACGGCTTCCTGCCCCAGGCCGGAGTAGACGCCGCCGGGAATCTTCCCCTGGTGATGTAGCTTCGAGACCCTGTCCTCGAACTCCCGGACAAGGCGAAGGCGGTAGTAAAGTTCTATGTCCTGGTCCATCACGCCAACTTGAATCCTTTATTCTTCTTCAGATACGGCACCAGCCCGCCCGCGCTCAGGATGTCCGTCATTACCTTCGGCATCGGCGGGAAGGAAAGCTCCATGCCCTTTGTCCTGTCCCTCAATACCCCTGCCGCAAGGTCGAGCTCGAGCTCGTCCCCGTCGTCTATCCTGTCCGTATCCACCCGCACCGCCGGAAGGCCGATGTTTATGCAGTTACGGAAGAATATGCGGGCGAAGGACTTCGCGGCGACGCACGACGTCCCGGCCATTTTTATGATCGTCGGGGCGTGCTCGCGCGAGGAGCCGAGGCCGAAATTCCTGCCCCCGACGACGAAATCGCCCTGTTTCACGCCCGTCCTGAACTCGTCCCGCGCGTCCTCAAGGACGTGCTTTGCAAGCTCCGGCAGGTTCGTCCGAAGGTGCGCGTACCTGCCCGCGGCGATGAGGTCGGTGCTTATGTTGTCGCCGAACTTCCAGGCCTTTCCGCTCACAGATACCTCCGCGGGTCCGCAAGCTTCCCCTCTATCGCCGAGGCCGCGACCGTCGCCGGCGAGGCGAGATAGACGAAGGCCCTGGGGTTTCCCATCCTGCCCTTGAAGTTCCTGTTTATCGAGGCGACGCAGTTCTCGCCGTCGCCGAGGATTCCCTCGTGGCTCCCGGGGCACGCCCCGCACCCCGGCGAGTTTATGACGCCGCCGGCGTCGAGGAACACGTCCATAAGCCCGGAGGACATCATCTTCCGGTAGACGCTCTTTGTGCCGGGGGTTATGACAAGCCTTGCGCCGGGCGCGGCATGACGCCCCTTGAGCACCTTTGCCGCCGCCTCGAAGTCCTCGAAATAACCGTTGGTCGTGGAGCCCAGGTATGCCTGGTGAACCGGGACGTTCCTGCAATCCGGGTGCGAGACGGGCCTGGTGTTGTCCACCATGTGCGGGAAGGACACCATAGGCTCCAAGGAGGCAGCGTCGATTTTTATTACCCGCGCGTAATGCGCGCCCCTGTCCGCCTTTATCTCCCTGTAATCGCCCTCGCGCCCGTTCTCGCGCAGCCACTCAAGCGTATGGCCGTCCGGCTCGAACAGGCCGCACTTGCCCCCGGCCTCGACGGCCATGGAGGAAATCGTCGTCCTTCCGGGGATGGAGAGGCTCTCGATTGTCTCGCCGAAGAATTCGAGCGACTGGTAAGTCGCGCCGTCCGAGCCGATAAGCCCGATAAGATAAAGAATAATGTCCTTGGAATACACGCCCGGCTTAAGCCTGCCCGTCACCTCCACCCGTATCGCCTCCGGGACGAGCATCCATGTCTCGCCCGTGGCGATGGCCACGGCGATGTCCGTGGAGCCCATTCCCGTGGCGAACGCGCCGAGCGCCCCGCCCTGGCAGGTGTGGGAATCCGCGCCCACCATGAGCATACCGGGGGCCGTAATCTTTTCGCCCAGGACAAGGTGGCTTACGCCCTCGCCAACGTCGTGGAGCAGGCAGCCGGAGCTTCTGGCGTACTCCCGGAGCTTCACATGCCCGGAGGAGACCTCCCTGAACGAAGACGGCGACGCGTGGTCTATAAAAACCGCGGTATGGGACGGGGCACTGGAAAGCCCCGCCCCAAGCTCCGCAATCTTGTCCACCGTCAGAGGCCCCGTCCAGTCCTGCACGTAGGCGAAGTCCACCTTAACGACGGTCAGCTCGCCCGCACGAACCTCCCGGCCCGCGTGCATGGAGATGAGTTTCTCGGCAAGCGTGAGCGGCATCTGCTTTAAGCGGCCTTTCTGAGGGCCTCTTCGAGCTTCATGGCCGTCTGGAGCCTCTTCTCCACGACGTTCCAGTCTATGTTCCGGAAGAACGCGTCGAGATAAGCCGCCCTCTTCGTGCCGTAGTCGATAAAATAGGCGTGCTCGTAGACGTCGAGTATAAGAAGGGGGATTTCGTTCCAGATGGCGCCGATGTCGTGCATATCCATCATGTAGTTGTGCGGGGAGTTGTCGTTCATGCTCCACGAGAGGACAGCCCATCCGCGCCCGGACATGCCCACCGCCCTGAACTGCTCCTGCCACTTGTCGAACGACCCCCATTTTTCATTTATCATCTCGGACAGCTTGCCGCCGGGCCCTTTTCCGCCGCCGCCGAGATTGGCAAAATAAAGCTCGTGCAGGAAGACCGCGTTTGTCGTGAAAGACTTCTCCTTGAAAAGCTCCCGTATCGGCGAATATGTGGGGTTCGCCCCTTCCGTTTTTGCGTTTTTTATCTCCTCTTCAAGCAGGTTCAGCTTGTCAACGTAGCCCTTGTAAAGCACGTCCCTGTGCTCCTGTATCTGTCTGTCGGATATGCCCCCCAGTTTCCCTTCCAGTTTGAATTCCTTTAACTTGTGCATGGCCGCCTCCGTTGGTTTAAGGGTTACGCTAAGACTCGGGAAAGATTAAAAAAGTATACCAGAGATTCGCGGCATGTCAATTTTTAAGAGCAAATTTGATAATTTGCCCGGCTTGCGCGTACGGAACAATTCTGGTATAAATAAATTATCTTTATTGTAAAGAACAGAGTAAAAAAATGACTCCAAAACGCTCCCTGAGAGTATTGATGGTGGAAAACTCCGAAAACGACGCCGCCCGCATGGCCGAGACGCTACTGAAGGGCGGATACGAAGTCCATTCGGAGCGCGTCTCGACGCCCGAAGAAATGGCCGCGGCCATGAGCGGCGGGCGAGACGACTGGGACATCGTGCTCTCGAACTACGAGATGCCGCAGTTGCTCGGCGAGGCCGCCCTGAAGCTCATACGGGAGAAAAGGCCCGACGTCCCTCTTATAGTGGTTTCCGGGGATGCGAGCGAAGACATGGCCGTCGAGGCCGTAAGGGCCGGGGCATGGGACTATGTTATGAAGGACAGGCTCGCAAGGCTCGTGCCGTCGGTGGAAAGGGCGGTCTTCGACCGCGACATGAGGATGGAGCGGGACAAGGCGGAAGACGCGCTGAAGGCGGAGCTTGAGGTGTCGAACGCCCTGCTCAAGATGGCCGAGATAACATCTTCATCCATAAACTGGAACGAGACGGCCGAAAAGGTGCTCCGTGTGCTGAAGGGTATCATCCGTTTCGAGGGGGCGACGGTGATATTGTCGGATTCGGACGGGAGGCTTTCGTCCGGCGCGGCGGTTTCCTGCAGCGACGGCATAGGCTCGGTACTGACGGAGATGAGGCCCAGGCTTTCGGACATACGCGCTCTCGAACAGGTTATGCTCACAAAGAAGCTTTTAAAGCTCGGCGCGGACGAGCTTGGCCTTATGGTGCCGGATGTTATCGTGTCGAACCTGAGGCTGAAGGAGCTGATAATCGCGCCGATAATGGCCAGGGAGCGCGTCGTCGGCTTCCTCGTGATAAACATCCGGAAGGCGGACGGCGATTCCCGCATCCCGGCCCTGATAAAAGGCATAGCGGCCCAGCTTGGGAGCGCTTTCGAGAACGCGAGTCTCTACGAGGAGACGCAGAAAAAGAGGCTGGAGCTGGCGAAGGGCATGGAGGCGCTCCGCGTCCTGCACGAGATAGACAGGATGATACTCTCGACGCTCGACAGGGAAGACATGCTCTCCAAGGTCTCGCTACAGATAAAGCGGCTCATACCCGCGGACGCCGGGTGCATACTGCTCTTGAACGGCGAGGAGAAGACGCTCTCCGTGAGCTGCTGCTGGGGCGCCGGGCTTGAAAAAGGCGAGCAGTTCCTGCTCGACGGCTCGCCGGGCGCCGACACGCTCCTCTCCGGCAAGCCGACGGTCAGGGCGGACGTCCTGGAAGAGAAGAAGATATGCAGGCATGACGGCGTGTTCAGGGACGCCGCAATACGCTCGGAGATAATCGTGCCCATAATGAGCAAGGGGGCGGCCCTCGGGCTTATAAGGCTGGGGAGCCGCAGGGTGGCCGGTTTTACTTACGAAGACACGTCGATGGCCGAGAAACTGGCGTACCAGATAGGCATAGCGCTTGAGAACACGCGCCTGATTACGGACCTGGAGAACATGCTGCTGAGCACCGTCCAGGCGCTCTCGTCGGCGATAGACGCAAAGAGCCACTGGACGCGCGGACACTCGGCCCGCGTTACGGGCTACGCCCTGAAGATAGGGAAAGAGATGGGGCTTATGGAAGACGAGTTGGAGAGGCTGCGCCTTGCGGGGCTTCTGCACGATATAGGGAAGATCGGGATTTCGGACGAACTGCTCGACAAGCCGGGGGCGCTTACGGACGGGGAATACGAGAAAATAAAAGGCCACTGCGACCGGGGCGCGGAGATAATCGCGCCGATAAAGCAGTTCAGGGACATAATACCGGTCATCCGGCACCACCACGAGCGCTGGGACGGCGGAGGCTATCCCCGGCGCCTGAAGGGCGGAGAAATCCCCCTGGCGGCAAGGATAATATCCGTGGCGGACTTCTTCGACTCCTTCACGGCGGACCGCCCGTACCGGAAGGCCCAGGACAGGGGCCTCGCGATAGCGGAGCTGAAAAGGTGCACGGGGACGCAGTTCGACCCGGCGGCGGTGGAAGCGTTCCTCCGTGTGCTCGGGAGTCCGGACTAAGAGCGTTTCTTCTCGATGTCCGTTGCCTTGATGCCTTCCTTGAAAAGGAAAGACGACATCTCCTTGGCGAAGGCGGGGTCGTTTTTGCGCACCCACTCAAGGAGCATGGAGGCGTGCTCCTTTTCTTCGTCCCGGTTGTGCGCAAGTATCGCCTTCAGCTCTTTGTCCTCTGTGGCGTCTATCCTCTGCTGATACCAGTCCACCGCCTCAAGCTCCTCCACAATCGACTGAAACGCCCTGTGAAGCTCCTTCGTCCTGTTGTCAAGCCTGTCTTCGTTTTCATGGTATGCGTATGGCATGTCTTAAAGGCCCCCCTTCGTTGTTGAAAAGCGTGATTGTCGGCCCGGGACGAAATACCGCGCCCAGACATAAATCGCGGCAATCCCCACGGACATGACCGTTACCGGAACGCCGTAGAGCATGAACCTGAAAAAACTCAGCCTCCTGCCGGATTTTGCGGAAAATGCCAAGGACTATGACGTTCGCGGACGCGCCTACCGCGGCGGAAGAGTCCATGCGCTCGGTGATAATAAGGCCGTAGGTGACGGCGAATATTATTACCGCGGCCCAGAACGTGAAGTTTGAAGAAATATTGAGCATATGAACATATCTACCATAAATCCCGATTGCAGGGAAGTTTTTTTGACATTGAACCGGCGTTTTTTTCGTGATAGACTAAAAAACATGGTCAATTGTCCCGAACTTATTATAACACCTTGCAGGTTCTGCGGAGCGCACGTCATGTCCTTTCTCTGCTACGACGAAAGGGGTCATGCGATAATCACCTGCCCCACGTGCGGTTCTACGCTATACGACAAGCCCTATGACGAGACCTCAGAGAAGTTCATAAAGAACCAGAGGAGCTACTATGCGCTCGCCGGGGAGCTTATGCCGGAATTCAGGGAGATGAGCCGCCCCGGAGACAGAGTATTGATAGAGAAAAAGGAGACCAACGGTTGAAGAAAACCCCGGAATTTAATAAAAGAGGTGTCTTTTTTGCTTTTTTCCTGCTTTTGATGTTTCCCGCCGCCGCGTTTGCGCACAAGCTCCCGGCGGGTTTCAAGGGGTTCAGGAGCTCCGCCTCATGCAGGCCGTGCCATTTGCAGATATATAACGAGTGGAGCATGTCGATGCACTCCATGTCCGGCAGGTCGTCCGACCCCGCGCATGACGCCGTCTTCCGGGCTTTTTCGCAGTCCATGGCGAAAGCAGGCAAAAAGGCCCCGTATTTCTGCGGGAGCTGCCATAATCCCGCCGCCGGCAGACCGGCCTCGGGCAGGCTGGCCTCGGGCGCGAAGGAGGCGTATTCGTCCAACCCCGGCATCCCCTGCGCGTTCTGCCACAGCGTCGAAGGCATGTCCGGCGGGAAGCTTTTCAACACCTACGCGCTCTCGACGAGCATGACATCCGCCGGGGCCGTATCCGGGGTCTCCGCGCCGCATCCCGTAAGCAAGTGGTCGTTTAATTCGCCCTCGCAGATGTGTCTCGGCTGTCACGGCAAGATGAAAAACGGCAGGGGGACGGTGATATGCAGCATGGACATGGAAGGGCATTCCGACTGCGTGAAATGCCACATGCCGAAGACGCCCGGCGCGCCCGCGGCTTATCCCGCAATGAAAAAGACGGACATTTTCGTCAAGGATACCCACTTCTCGCACCTCTTCCCCGGCGGGCACTACACAAACATGCTGAAAGCGGGAATATCGCTTTCGCTTGAAGTCAACAATGGGATGCTGTCGGTCAATATCAAAAACGCCAACCCGCATTATTTCCCCTCCACAAGCCCCATGCGCGCGGCGTATGTCAAGGTGGAGTTTCTTGACAAAAACGGGAAAGTTCTCTTCGCAAGCCCCGCGCCCATGCCCGGCAAAAAAGAACTGTTCATGCGCGTATTCACGGCGGGCCCGAAGAAGGGCGTGCCGCCCTGGATGGCCGAAAAGGCCGTCGATTCGAGGATAAAGTCCGGCGAGACGCGGACCCTGACATATGCCGTCCCGAAGGGATCCGCCCGCGCCAGGGCCGTCCTCTATTACAGGCTCTTTACCCCGGCCGCGGCGGCGAAGTTCGGCATACCGGCGCGGATGGCAAAACCCGTGAAAGTTACAGAAACCGGAATAAATATCGATTAAACGCAGTCTCCACGCCCGTCATTCCCGCCCGTCCCGCTCATCGCGGGGGCGCAATTCATTGCGCCCGAACGTTAGCCCTATCCCGGCCTCTGCCGCTTATTTTTGACAACACGCCCGTCCTCGACTATATTTAAAATGAGGGGTACGGGATGTCTTCGTTCAAATCTTTTCAGGCAGGCAGAGGGGGCCGTGTGTTAAAGGGAAGGATTGCCGTCGTCACGGGGGGAGGACGCGGCCTGGGGCGCGCGATAGCCTTGGATCTTTCGGAGGCCGGCGCGAAGACCGCCGTGGTTTCGAGGACAAGGGAGGAGCTTGAAGAGACCGTCTCGATGATTGCAGACAAGGGCGGGCAGGCCATAGCCATAAAGGCGGACGTCTCCGATGCCGGGGACATAAAGAACCTTTGCCGGGCCGTCGAGATGAAGTTCGGCCCGCCGGACATCCTTGTAAACAACGCGGGGATAATCGGCCCCGTGGCGTCCATGAAGGATGCGGACGAGAGGGACTTCCGCCACTGCATGGACATAAATCTCTACGGGGCCTGGCTCGTATCGAAGGCCTGCATCCCCGCGATGATAAAAAAACGCTACGGCAAGATAATAAACGTCACCTCCGGCCTGGCGGAATACATCATTCCGCGCCTGGGGCCCTACAGCATATCCAAGGCCGCTCTGAATGCGCTCACAAAAACGCTGGCGCGGGAACTCGAACAGTATAATATCAAGGTTTACGGGATGGACCCGGGAACCGTGGATACGAGGATGCAGGACGACGTGCGGAAAATGGACATGAACGTCCTGGGGCCGGAGGCATACAGGGTCTTCTGGGGGCTGAAGAAGTCCGGGCAGCTAAAGCAGCCCTCCGAGGTGGCCAGGCTGGCGATATTCCTTGCTTCGGAGCAGTCCGACGACCTCTCCGGCGAGATAGGGACGGAAGACCATTTCATGAGATGGGGCTACAGGGCCGCGGCATAAACACGCCGGAAACGGCCTCTTTCGCTCCGATTAAATCTCCGAAAAAAGCTCCCCGGCCCGGTTCTTTACCCTCGTGAAAAGACCGCCGGAAGCGCATCCCTTTGACTGTAGAAGCACCTTGAACACCCCCCCCAGCCATTCCGGGTGCAGGAGCGTTTTAAGCCCCTGTCCCGCCCGCGCAAGCTCGTCCTCGGCCCCCGCCCTCCGCGTGGACTGCTCGAACCAGGGGAGCGTCTCGGAAAGAAACCGCCCCTGCTCGCAGAACAGCTCCGCCTCGAAGCCGGCGCGCTGTCCCATCAGGCCGAGGGTGGTGAAATCCACGTGCGCCGTTATGTCCTGCTCTCCCACGCGCGCAAGGAAGTCCTCGTTCACGGTGTGCTTGTAGTGGCATAGCGCCGTGCCGCGCGGCCGCGCGGCGGAATAATACTCGTACGCGGGATAGCCGTAATCCACCGTTATCACGAACCCTTTTTTAAGCCTTCCGCCGATGGCGCTCATCCACCCCGAGACCCGCAGGTTCGCCTCGGTCGTCATGCCATCGGGAAGCACGAGCATCAGCCGGTTGAAGTGCATCGCAAGCTCCGGGGTCGAAAGAACCCCGGTTGTCTCGGATAAATTTCCGCCCTCAAGCCCGACGTATATCTCCGAGAGCCTGCCCGGCTCCTGCCGCACCCTGTGAAACGGAAAGGCGTCCACGAGTTCGTTCGAGAAAAACACGCCCTCGACCTCCGGCAACGCCTCGATGCTCTCCGTCCAGGCAATCTTGTCTCCGAAACCCGAAAGCGCCTTCTTTTGCCTTTCGGCCAGGGCCTCTGCTCTCTCGACGATAAAATACCGGCATTTTTCATAAGCTTCCGGGTAAAACCTTGCCAGGCCGCTTAAGAAATCGCCCGCGAACGCCCCTTCCCCCGCGCCCATCTCGACAAAATCCGGCCCGGAAACCTCCGAGAGTTTGACGTATGCCTCGGCCATCAGCCTGCCGTAAATGCCTGTCGCCTGCGAGGATGTATAGAAATCCCCTTCTTTGCCTATAACCGCTCTTCCGGAGGCGTAATAGCCGAAGAGGGGGGCATACAGCGCAAGCTCGACGTAGCGCTCGAAGGTAATTATCCCCTTTGACCGGACTTCATCCTTTATTATTTCCAGAAGCTCTTCCATATGATGACGTATAATATCACCTTATGCCTGCAAAAACAATAATCTGCGCACAACCGGCAGGCCGGCGCGAAGATTTCACTGGACATGCGCGGTATAATGAGGTAGAAAAGTTCTTGATGGCGGATTTTTCGGCTGTTGCCTCGGATTAATCGTTATAACCCGACTATGAAATCAGCGATATTGATAAGCCCGAAGGTGCTGGAGATTAACCAAAAGGCGCATGTGCCGTCTCCGGGGCCGGGCGAGGTCGTCGTGCAGGTCAAGGCGGCGCTCACGTGCGGGACGGACATAAAGGCGTATCTGCGCGGACACCCGAAGATTCCCCTGCCTTCGCCGCTCGGGCATGAGTTCTCGGGCGACGTCTACAAGATCGGCGCGGGAGTGGAGGGCTTCGCGGAGGGCGACGCGGTGATGGCGGTGCATTCCGCTCCGTGCGGGGAGTGCATGTTCTGCCGCATGGGGCGTGAAAACCTCTGTTCGACGATAATGGACGAAAAGGTACTGGGGGCCTATGCCGAGTTCATAAAACTCCCCGAGCGCATCGTGAAGATTAACATGTTCAAAAAGCCGGAGCATCTCCCGTACCAGGAAGCGGCGATGCTGGAGCCGCTCTCGTGCGTCGTGCACGGTATGCGCGCGGCGGAGGCCGGGAAGCCGAAAAACGTCCTGATACTCGGCCCCGGGCCCATAGGACTTATGTATCTTATGCTGCACAAGTTAAACGGCGCGAAGGTAATGATTGCGGGCCGGTCGACAGGCGGCGTGGGCAACGAGAGGTTTCAGGCGGCGAAAGACCTGGGCGCGGACGCCGTCCTCGAAGGCGACCTCCAGGACATCGCGTGGAAGGTGACCGAGGAAACGGACGGCCTGGGGGCGGATCTCGTAATCGAGGCGACAGGACAGAAGGAGATATGGGAAGGCTCGCCGTCCCTTGCCAGGAGGGGCGGGACGGTTCTCCTTTTCGGCGGCTGCCCGCCGGGCACACGCGCATGTTTCGACGCCGGGAGGATACACTACGACGAAATAAAACTCGTGGGCGCGTTCCACTTCACGCCGTCCGACGTAAGGGAGGCGTACGACCTACTGGCCTCCGGCAGGCTGAACGTCTCGAGGCTCATCTCCGGCAGGTATCACCTGGACAACCTCCAGACAGCCTTCGACGAGCTCATCGGCGGCCGGGGGATAAAGTTCGCGATAATACCGTAAAACGCAAATGCCGGCCCGGCTGCGAATCCTTGCGCCGCTTTAAGCCTTCCTCTTATTGACTTCCCTCCTCCAACAGGCATATAATTTGTATTTGTTTATGCTATGGGCGCGGTTTATCGCGCCCCCGCAAATTTTAAGGAATTCCATGCTCCCGTACGAGATACTCCGGAAAATAAAGCGGCTGGAGATAAAGACATCCCGGCTGGTCGAGGGCGCGCTCTCCGGCGGATACCTTTCCACGTTCAAGGGACGCGGCATCGAGTTCACCGAGGTGCGCGAATACGTCCCCGGCGACGACGTCCGGGCGATAGACTGGAACGTCACGGCCAGGACGGGCTATCCGCACGTGAAGACCTTCGTCGAGGAAAGGGATCTGACCGTCATGCTTGCCGTAGACTTGTCCGCCTCCATGGATTTCGGCACGACGACGCAGACGAAGCGAGAGCTTGCGGTGGAGTTCGCCGCCGCCGCCGCGCTCCTGGCCGTGCAGGGCGGAGACAGGGCGGGGCTTGTCGCGTATACGGACAGGGTGGAGCTCTTTATCCCGCCGAAGAGGGGCAGAAGGCACGTGCTGGGGCTTCTGGCCGCGCTTTCAACCGTTAGCCCGCAGGGTAAAAAGACGGACATTGCCGTCCCCGCGCAGGCGCTTATGCGGACGCTCAAGACCCGCTCCACGCTCTTCTGGGTGTCGGACTTCCTCGACGCCGGTCAACCGGCAGCCGGACATCCTGCGGAAAGGGGCGCGCCCGTCCTTTTAAAGGCGCTCTCAAAAAGGCACGAGCTCGTGCCCGTCGTGCCGGTGGACAGGCGGGAAGCCGGCAGCCCGGCTTCAGGCTGGGGCGCGATGGCGGAGTTGATCGACCCGGAAACCGGCGAACGGATACTCGTGGACTTTTCCTCGCGGAGGTTCATCAAGGCGTTCAAGGACTGGCGGGACTCTGCCGATAAACAGAGGGCCGCGCTCTTCAATTCGCTCCGCGCGGAGCCGGTATGGCTCTCCACGGGGAGCTCGCCCATAACGCCGCTCGCGGGATATTTCCACAGGCAGTCGAGGAGGCGCTGATGGTGGTGTTTTTGCACCCGGCAATCCTGTGGCTTGCCGCGCTCGCGCCGATTCTTTTTTATATTTCCATCCGCAGGAAAGGGGTTTCGGTTCCGTTTCCCGGCATATCCCTGGCGAAGCCGCTTCCGCGCGCAAGGCTCAAGTGGCTCCCCCCGCTTCTTCTCTCGCTTGCGTTCGTATGTTTTGTAATCGCCGCCGCGCGCCCCAGGACGGCTGAAGGGGTGCAGAAAAAAAAGATAATCGGCGTCGATGTCGCGCTTGCGATAGACCTCTCCGGGAGTATGCAGGCCGAGGACTTGAAGCCCGACCGCATCGGGGCGGCGAAGGCGACGCTGAAAAAATTCATAAAGGGTTTCAACCAGGGCCGCATGGTGCTCGTGGCCTTTGCCGGACGGTCGTTTACGCAGTGCCCGCTTACGTCCGACGGCAATATCCTCGTAAGCCTGCTCGACCAGCTCGACGTAGGTTCCGTCCGGATTGACGGCACGGCCATAGGGGACGCGGTAATAAACTGCATAAACAAACTAAAGGGATCCTCCGCATCGAAGGTCATCGTCCTTCTCACGGACGGCGAGAACAATGCGGGCGCCGTGGACCCGATAACCGCGGCCCGCGCGGCGGCAAAGGAAGGGATAGAGATTTACGCCATAGGCATCGGCACGCCCGGAGGCGCCCCCGTGCCCGCATACGGCCCGCTCGGGCAGAAGTTCTACCTCCAGGACCAGTTCGGGCACATACTCCTTGCGAAGGTGGACATGAATACGCTTAGGGAGATGGCGGCGATAACAGGCGGGCGGGCGTTCCGGGCGGCGGACAACAAGGCGCTTGAGGACATATACGACGCAATATCGCATATGAAGAAAAAAGAGCTTACGGTGGAGAAGATAAGAGGCTATCACGAGTTGTTCCCGTATCCTGCCGGGCTGGGCCTGATGCTGCTTTTCCTGGGCGGGGCGCTGTTCGGGGCGAGGAGGCGGCTATCATAAGCGCATTCGGATGCCCGGAGTTCTTCTGGCTCCTTGTCCCCGCACTGGCGCTGGGAATGGCGTTTGTTTATTCCGCGCGCAAGATGGGCCGGGAGCGGCTTGCGTTCTCCTCGCCCGTGATGATGGCGCGGCTGGGCCTTGGGAAAGGCTCGCGCAGATTTGCGGCCGGCGCGTTCCTGATTGCGGCGTCGGCCGTCCTTGCCGTAACCGCCCTGGCCCGGCCCCTGGGGCCGCCCGCAGGCGCGGAGGAAGTACCGGTCTCGATGGACGTAATCGTCGCGCTCGACATATCCGACAGTATGCTCGTGCCGGACGGCGGCGGCAGGTTAAGCGGCAACGGGGCCGCCGACAGGCTTTCTGTTGCGAAAGCGTTCATAAAAAAACTGGTATCCGACGCGCCGGGGGACAGGTTCGGCCTGGTCCTCTTCTCGGGCGATTCGATAATAAACTGCCCGCCCACGCTCGACCACGCAACATACCTCGATTTCCTCTCGGATGCGGACGTAACGAAGCAGGACCTTCCCGGGACTGCGATAGGCGACGCGCTCATCACCGCCGCGACGAAGTTCAAAAAGTCCGATTTGCCGCGCGCGGTGGTGGTGGTTTCGGACGGGGAAAACACCTACGGGCCAGACCCCGCCGGCGCGGCGAAGGAGGCGGCGTCCGCGGGGCTTAAGGTATATGCCGTCGGTGTCGGGACATCGGCGGGAGGGAGGATACCGGAGGGCGTGGACTTCTTCGGACAGCCGAAATACAAAAGGGACAGGTTCGGACAGGTTGTCGTGTCGCGTATGCGCGAGGGGGCGCTGAAAGCCGCCGCAAGCGCGGGCGGCGGGCGGTATTTTTACTCGCGGGATGCCGGCGCGGCGGGCCGTCTGGCAAGGGAGCTTTCGCCCAAAACCGCGAGGAAATCAAAGGAAAAGTTCGTCGGCGCCGAGGAATACGGGCCGTGGTTCGCCCTCGCCTCCGCGCTCGCGCTTATGGCGGCGATGGTAATTTAAAAAATGAAGAAAATTTTAATAATAATATTCCTGCTGCCGTTTGTTTCCGCCTTTTCCCCGTTTGCCACGCCGAACGAGAAAGGGATGTCGGCCTTCGGCGCGGGGAAGTATGGCGATGCGCAAGAGGACTTTGCAAAAGCGGCCAGGGACAATCCGGACAAGCCGCAGGCGCATATAAACCTTGGCGACGCGCTCTATAAAAAAGGGCGGTTCGGCCAGGCGGCGCGCGAGTATTCCAAGGCCGCGAAGCTGAGCCCGAATATGCCGGAGGCGTGGTATAACCTCGGCGACGCGCTCTACCGGACGGGGGATTACGACAAGGCGCTCTTGGCCTACCGGAAGGCGGATGCTTTAAGGAAGGACGCGGACGCGGAGCATAACATAAAGGTAACGCTGGAGAGGATAAAGGAAGAGAAAAAGACCGAAAACGGCCTCCGGGGAAAAAGCGGAGGCGGACAGAGCAGTCAGAAAAAGGGCGGCAAGGGCAATGACAGGAAGGGCGGCTCCACCGGCAATGCCGGAAGCGCGGCCATGAATAATAAGCCTGGACAGGGCGGGCAGTCTCAGGGGCCTTCCAAGGCCGACATAGACCGTATGCTCGCCCGCCAGAACGCGGAGGAAAGGAGCCTGCGCAATTATTTCCAGCCCGGCAAGAAGGAAGACCCCTTAAGCCGGCGCGAGGCGCAGATAGCGCAGATACTGAGAAGCATCGGCGCGCCCGTCCCAAACATGATGCCGCAGAAGCCGGGCGCGCCGTATATCGAAAAGGACTGGTAAAAGCTCTTATTTCCTTGACTTAACCCTTTAAATTTTATAAAATTTTCAGTCTGTAAACGGTAACGATTCAAAATGGAGCATTCATGCCTGGTTTCGGTTATTCAAGCGAGTTTCTGCTGATTTTTATTGTCGCGCTGCTGGTTTTCGGGCCGAAAAGGCTGCCTGAGCTTGCCAAGTCCCTGGGTCGCGCAATGCACGAGTTCAAGAGGTCCATGAACGAATTCAAAAACCAGATAGAGACCGAAGTCGGCGCCGATAAAATAAAGGAAGACCTGCTCGGTCAGATGGATTTCAAGCCGTCCGGACAGCCTGCCCGGAATACCATAGAGACGGAAGAGGATTACGCGAAGCCTGCCGACCAGGAGCCGGTCAGCCAGCCTGGACAGGCCCAGAGGAACAAGGCGAGTTTCCCCGGAGGCGCTGCGGATGACAAGGCCGGCACAGCCTCATCCGAAGAAGCCGGACAGCCTGCCCCGCCCAAG
Organism: Nitrospirota bacterium; assembly: GCA_021784575.1. Classification (GTDB taxonomy): domain Bacteria; phylum Nitrospirota; class JACRHJ01; order JACRHJ01; family JACRHJ01; genus JAKAHE01. The sequence goes on along the minus strand of JAJYHX010000005.1, from coordinate 105,993 downwards.
GCAGACAAACCAGCCGAGGCGCCTGCCAAACCCGAAGCCGGCCAGCCGGCCCCGAAGAAGACCGATGCCTGAAACCGGAAAGACGATGTCGATACTTGCGCACCTGGAGGAGCTGCGGAGGCGGCTTTTATACGTCGTCATCGTGCTTTTTGCAGCGTTTATCGCGTGTTTTCAGTACTGGGAGTATCTGCTCAGGTGGATGAAGATACCTCTCACCCTGGTGCTGAAGACCAAGACCACCTGGCCGTTCGTCTTCCCGACATACCTGCCAAGCCCCACGAAGCTCATAGCCGTCGCTCCTGGCGAGGTGCTGTGGATGGCGTTCAAGATAGCCTTCATCGCGAGCATATTCGTTTCCATGCCCTTCATACTCGCCCAGGTATGGCTTTTCATATCCCCGGGGCTTCTGCCGAAGGAGCGCAGATGGGCCCTGCCGTTCGTTGTCTCCGCTACGGTCATGTTCGTCGTCGGCGCGCTTTTCTGCCAGTATGTCGTCCTTCCTTTTGCCATACGCTTTCTTCTGACGTGGGGTATCAACGAGGTTACCCCCATGATCTCCATAAAGGAATATGTGAACTTCTGCGGGAAGTTCCTGCTCTCATTCGGGCTTGTATTCGAGCTTCCGCTCATCATAACCGTCCTTTCGCGCCTGGGGCTTGTCACGCCGAAGTTCCTGGCCAAAAACCGCAAATACGCGATACTCGCCGCGTTCATAGCCGCCGCCATCCTCACCCCGACGCCGGACATGTTCAACCAGACCCTTATGGCCGCGCCCATGATACTGCTGTACGAAGTCGGCATAATCATGGCGAGGATTATCGGGCGGCGCAAGGAAAAGGCCGGTGAAGCGGGAGCGGCAAACGACTAACCTCAAAGGCGCCTCTGTTTTCGCAATGGCGCTGTTTTATTAATCCATAACATCAGGCGGGTTGAAGGGAGGAACAGTATTATGAAGTTTGCGGCGGTCTTGATGTCTTTGTTTCTAACCATATTTTTATCCGCGGGCGTTGCCCTGGCCGGAGGGACGGCATCGGGGGCGGGCAGCAAGGCTTCGGCCTACAACGACCTTCTGGACGTGCTCAGGGCAAAGGGCGTGCTTGACCGGCAGGCCTATGACAGCCTCAGGAAAAACGAAGCGGCATCCCCCGCGCCCGCAGCCGGCACGCTTGGGCTGCTCGATGTCCTTAAGAAAAAGGGCGTAATCAGCGAAAAAGATTACGAGCGAATATCGAGGGAGGCCGCACCCTCTCCAGCGCCCGCGTCTGCGCCGGCCGCATCGAAAACGGCCCCCGCGGCGGCATCTGCGACCGCACCCGCAGCCCTGCCGGCAGCCGCGTCCCAAGCAAGACCGGCCAATGGCGCGCTTACGGACTTCGAGGACGGCTTTGCCCGGCTTACCGGGAACAGGGTGAGGCTCAAGATGGGCGCGCTCCTCCAGGCCGGCTGGCTCTACGACAACTCCGGCATATCGGTCGGCAGCCCTCCGACGGGCCAGATTTCCACTACCGCCGACAACACGTTCTTTGTCAGGCGCGCGAAGCTTTTCTTCGGCGGCAAGATATTCAAAAAGATAGGCTTCATGATCTCCATGGACGGCACCACCAATCCGCTCCTTTCGGACGCGTACGCCTATCTCGACTACATCCCCCACGCGAGGGTGACGCTGGGCCAGTTCAAGACGCCGTTCTCGATAGACCAGGCCATGTCCATCGCGGCTATCCCGACAATAAACCGCTCGCTCGTTACGAACATGGTTGTCAACCCGCAGCTAAGGGACGTGGGCGTCATGCTTTCCGGCGCGTACCGCATGAAGGGAAGGCCCTTCGGCGCGGGCTACGCGACGGAGCTTGTCAACGGCAACGGCAAGAACAGCGTGGACGACAACAACCAGAAGGACTGGGCTGGCCGCGTGTGGATTAACCCGTTTGTCGAAGGACTTACCCTCGGCGGCTCCTGGTATGCGGGCGACACGAGCAACAAAAAACCCGTCGTCGACCGGCACCGCGACCATGAAAAATGGGGCGCGGACTTCGAGTACGCCCCTCCGATGGTAAAGGGCCTGAGGACAATGGGCGAGTTCGAGTGGGAGAGAAGATACTACGACTATTACACCGCCACGGACATCTTCAATACCAATAATACAGGCGCAGGCGCCAATCAAACCGACCCGTTCGGGAAATACGCCCATACCTTCGGGTATTACCTCGAAGCCTGGTACAGGGTAAACGGCATAAGCGGGCCGGCCAGCTTCTTGAACGCCTTCGAGCCCGTAATCCGCTACGACTTCCTCGACGAGAACACGAGCGGCGCCGCCAACGACAGGGACAGATGGACGTTCGGCGCCAACTACTACATCAACAGATACGTCAGGGTAATGGCGGACTGGGAGATCATCCACGCGGAAAGCGGCCTGGCGAAGGACTCGCTTGAGAAGATAGACCTGAAGAGCCACGACCTCTTCACAACGCTTTTGCAGATAAAGTTCTAAGCCTGCCAAATGTTCCCCTGCCCCCCTCGTTCGATTTAAGATACGAGGAGGGCGGGGGAGCGTTATGAACACTTGACCTGAAGCGATAAAAAATATATTATTAAGACCTATGCCTTTCGCCGACAGGGTCATAATTCTCATTGCGGTCGCATTCCTGTCCAACCTCCCTCTGGGCTATCTCAGGCGGAGGGTGAGAAAATTCTCGTTCCTCTGGTTCCTCTATATCCACGCATCGATACCGTTTCTCATACTGCTGAGGATCGGCCTGGGAATATCCCTCTGGTATATCCCGTTTTCCATAGCGTTCGCGGTTGCGGGCCAGATAATAGGCGCAAGGATTAAGACCGTGCCGGCGGAGAAAAACTGATGGCCGAAGATTTCCTGAAGGGAAAAAACCTTGAGGCGGTGGCAAGGGACATCGCGGAGGGATATGTCTTCGTAAACCCCATCTATTTAAAAAAGTTCGACCAAGAGACCCTTAAAAAACTTATGGCGGGGCTGCAGAAGGTCATGGTGCTCATCAGGAACGAGAAGTTCCCCACAGGCGATGTGGACGCCATCAAGCGCAGGAATATGAGGCTCTCGCGTCTGAATAACGCGGGGACGGTAATAAAATACTTTGCAAAAGAGAGGAAATGGCCGCTTTAGACATTAAAGAGATTTAAGAAACCCCTTTTTTCTTGACAAGTTACTGTCGTTAGGCTATCTATTAACCGTTATTCACATAACCACTTAAGGAGGCGCCTTAAGATGAAAATTGCCCGCAAAAAGGCGGCCCGTGTTTTTGGGCTATTGCTTCTGGCCCCGGTTTTTCTCCTGACCGGCTGTTTTGCGACCCAGCAAGACATAGAGCCGATGCAGAGCGACATCATGGTGCTGGAGAAACAGTTCTCCGAGGTGCAGAAGCAGGTTGCCAGGGCAAAGTATGCCGAGGAAGGCCGGAAAGCGCCTGAAAAGCTAAAAGAGATAGACGACCGCCTCTCCGCGCTTGAGAAGCGCATGGACTCCCTTGAGACGCAGATACGCAAGATGAAGGAGAACCAGGCGCCGCTCGCCCCCCAGCCGATACCGCCGGAATCGAACGCAAAGGCCCCCGCGGCTAACGTTGCCCCGGCGCCGCAGGCCCCGCAGCCGACGAAGGGCATGGTGGCGGCCCAGGACGCATTCAACCAGGCGATGGACTCATATTCCGCCGGGGATTACGACAAGGCAAAGGCCGCGTTCGGCGCATTTCTTCAGAACTATCCGACGGACAACCTGGCTGACGACGCCCGGTTCATGCTTGGAGAGATAGCCGCCGCACGGAAAGACTACGCCGGGGCCGTTAAGGAATACCAAAAGGTCGTGGACGATTACCCGCTGGCGGACAGGGTGCCCGACGCGCTTTACAAGGAAGGCATGGCATACGAACTGATGGGGAACCCGGACAAGGCCCGCGAAAGCTTTAACCGCGTAATGGACAACTATCCCTACAGCGGCGCGGCGAAAAAGGCGCATCAGGAGCTTGATAAACTGAAGGCCAAATAAGCTTAAGGAGAGTGTTATGAAAAAGAGACTCCTGCCGGTGATGGTCGTATTCGCTATGTTCTTTTTGTTATCCACCGCATTCGCGGGCGAAGGCGGCAAGCCGCTCGATAATAAAACGCCCGCGCCCGGCGCGCCCGGCGGCGGCAAGTCGGTCGCCTTTGCCGCGAACACGTCCTGGACGGGGAGATATACCATCGTAAAAGGGGACACGCTCTGGGACATATCCAAGGCCCGGCTCTCGGATCCCTTCGCCTGGCCGAGGATATGGAAGAAGAACCCGTTCATACACAACCCGAACCTGATATATCCGGGGCAGGTAATCAAGCTCCCGACGGGAGTTACCATAGCTCCGCCCAAGGCGGCGAAGGAAGTCGCGCCGCCGCCTGTCGTGGAGCGGGAGAGAGGGCCTTTTGTAAGCAGGGGCACTACGCTCACGGCCAGGCCCCATGTATCGGGAACCCGTATAATTACCATACCGCCGCCGCCTGTAAGGATTCCGGTGGCAACCAGGGCGAACATACTGGAAGCCGGTTTCGTGGATGAAGGAGGGATTAAACCCCGTTCCATAAAAGGCAGCCCAAAACCCCAGGCTCTCTACGGTCTTTTTGACAAGCTTTATGTCAATACGGACGGATTCAAAGCGGGCGACCGCTTCATAATCGGAAGATACGAGGGGAAGGTAGAAGACCCCGGCACCGGAGACACCCTCGGCAGGCTGGTAAAGGCGTCGGGAGTCCTGGAGATAAAAGGGCCGAAGGACGGGTTCATGCTTGGCGTGATAACTAAGGCGTTCACGGACATAAAAATCTCCGATATGCTCTTCCCGTATCAGGAGCCGGTTATTGTTTACGAGCCTGTGCCGCCGAACCCGAAGGCATACGGCGTTTCCGGATATATAGCCGCGTTAAGCGGCGGCAGGCATGACGATACTCAAGCGGATATACTTTACATAGACAAGGGCGCAAAGGACGGCGTCCTGCCAGGAGACTCCTTCGTCGTAAAGCGGCCGGGCGGTTATGCAAGAAATAACAGCCTGATTGGAGGGTCTGTCCCGCTTCCAGACGTAACGGCGGGGCGTATAGAGGTTATATCCGTCGGAAAACATACCGCCGCGGCCAAGGTCGTAAACTCGGACGGGCCGCTAAAGGCGGGCTACAGCATATACTATTCCAGGCCGAAGTAGATTTGGCTGTGCGGGGCCGGGCTGTTGCAGGGAGGCGGAACCGGGGAGAGAGATTGCATAACGGCCCTGAAACAGAAACTGCGGGCGGCAACGCGGCGACTCCGGGAGCGGTGGACGCCGTTCCCTGGATTGCCCTGAACTCCGCAGACGGCGTCGGGAAAGTCTTATACAAAAGGCTGATCCTTCGCTTCGGAAGCCCGGAACAGGTCTTTGCGGCACGCAAGAGCGACCTGGCCCAGGTTGACGGCATGTCGCCGAAGGCGCTCCAGGGCATCAAGGACTTTAAAGGCTGGGAAAAGGCCAAAAACGAGACCGAAAAAGCCCGCGCCCTTGGGGCCGGGATTATCACGTTTACAGACCCGCGCTATCCGCAGAACCTAAAGGAAATACACGACCCGCCGCCATACCTGTATGTCAGGGGAGAGCTTGTTGGCGGGGACAAGATCTCGGTGGCCATGGTAGGTTCGAGAAACGCCTCCCACTACGGCCTCGGCGAGACGAGGAGGATAGCCGCGGACCTGGCGGCCAAGGGAATCACGATAGTTTCCGGCGGCGCGCGCGGGATAGATACGGAGGCCCACAGGGGCGCGCTTTCGGGCGGCGGCAGGACGATTGCCGTCCTCGGATGCGGGATAGACGTAACCTACCCGCGCGAAAACGGCGAGCTTTTTAAAAAAATCTCCGAGTCAGGCGCGGTCATCACGGAATATCCCGTGGGCACGCCCCCGGACAAGGCAAACTTCCCGCCCAGGAACCGCATAATCAGCGGGATTTCGCTTGGCGTTATAGTCATGGAGGCGGCCAGGGATTCCGGCTCCCTTATAACCGCGGCATGCTCCGTCGAACAGAACCGGGATGTATACGCACTGCCGGGGAACGTCAGCGCGGACAATTCCAGGGGTGTCAACAGCCTGATTAAGAAAGGCGCAAAGCTGATAGAAGGACCGGCGGACGTGCTCGAAGACCTGTTCCCTTACATGAAGGGATATGTCAGCGAGCTGAACCTCGACTACGGCGACACGCCCGGGAAGGCCGCCGTTATGCCGTCTCTTGCCCCGGATGAAATGTCCGTCTACGGCCAGATCTCGCTTGAGCCGGTGCATGTCGATGTAATTGCGGAGAAAACCGGGTTCCCCGTATCCAGGATTTTATCCATGCTCCTCGACATGGAGCTTAGGGGACTGGTCAGACAAATTTCCGGGATGAATTACATAAAAGAGATTTAGCCCTTTACGGGGACGTGGGGCTGTGGTAGAATCGAGAAAACTGAAGCGTCATCCCCGCAACACAAGAGAACTCCCGGTAATTTAAGCTTGTAACAGGTTCTTTTCGAGGGCAATGAAAGAAGACTTTCTCGATATAGTCGCAGTAATCGTCAGGCAGATGGCCGAGGACGACTCGGTCGGCCCAAGAGACAAAAGCATCATCGAAGGCCTCCTGGACGACGGATACGACCTCATGGACATCGACGACGCCCTGTCCTGGTTCGAGAGCCTGGGCACGATGGCGGAAGAGATCGAAGGGGTGGAGTTCTGGCCGGGCTTCAGGGGGCTCCGCGTCCAGGCCCGATGGGAGAAGGAGGCCATGTCTCCACAGGCGTATGACTACCTGATGCATCTTAACCGCTCCGGAGTGGTGGACGACTCCTTCCGCGAGGCCATAATCGACAAGATCATAGATCTTAAACTCTCGGATTTCGGAGTGGAACAGATGAAAGCGCTCCTGGGGCTGGTGCTGTATTCTCAGGGCAGGTTCCTGCCGGATTCCGCCGCGGTAAACACGGAACGCAGCCTGAAAGGGCTGCTCAACTGACCGGGGCGGAAGCGCGGGACGGCAAACGGCCTTGACGCGCTTCTATAAAGACCTTTATAACCTGGGCGCCTGGACTGCGCCCTTTGTTGTTTTTAGTTACTTTCTTTTCCCGTAAAGAAAGTAACAAAGGGGAAGGCACTTAGATGGCCAAGGATTTGATTGTAGTCGAATCGCCCGCAAAGGCAAAGACGATTAACAAGTATCTGGGCGACCGGTATATTGTGAAGGCGTCCCTCGGCCACGTGCGGGATTTGCCCAGGAAAAGGCTCGCGGTAGACATAGAAAACGGCTTCATGCCGGAGTATGAGGTAATAAAGGACAAGGCTAAGGTGATTACGGAGCTGAAAAGGCTCGCCAAGTCCGCCGAAAAAATATACCTCGCGCCCGACCCCGACCGTGAGGGAGAGGCAATCGCATGGCATGTCGCGGAAGAGATTAAGGCGCCGGGCGAGAAGATATTCCGCGTGCTTTTCAACGAGATTACGAAACGCGGCGTCACCGAGGCCATGAAAAGCCCCGGCAAGATAGACATGAACAAGGTGGACGCCCAGCAGGCGAGGCGCGTGCTGGACAGGCTTGTCGGATACCAGGTAAGCCCGCTCCTCGGCAAAAAGGTAAAGTGGGGCGCGTCCGCCGGAAGGGTGCAGTCCGTGGCGCTCAGGCTCGTCGTGGAACGTGAGCGGGAGATACAGGCCTTTACCCCGAAGGAATACTGGAGCATTACCGCGGACCTCTCCGCCGACAGCCCTCCGTCTTTCACGGCCCGGATAATAAAATCCGACGGGAAAAAATTCGAGATACTTGCCGGGGCCGAGGCCGAGGAAATAACCGCCTACCTGAGAGAGCAGGCATTTATTGTCTCGAAGGTGGACAAAAAGGAAAAGAAGCAGTATCCCGTCCCGCCCTTTACAACCAGCAAGCTCCAGCAGGAGGCCGCGAGGAAGCTTCGGTTCTCGGCCAAGAAGACGATGCTCGTGGCCCAGCAGTTATACGAGGGCCTGGAAATAGGCCCGGAAGGCGCCGTCGGCCTCATAACCTACATGAGGACGGACTCCACCCGCGTATCGAGGGAGGCCGTGGATGAGGCGAGGGCCCTGATAGCCGATAAATACGGGAAGAACTATCTCCCGGAAAAGCCGCCCGTCTATGCGTCCCAGAAGAAGGCGCAGGAGGCGCACGAGGCAATCAGACCCACCTCCGCGGGGCGGGAGCCGGACACCCTTAAAGCTTATCTGGACAAAGACCAGCTCGCGCTTTACCGCCTTGTATGGAACCGCTTCCTGGCAAGCCAGATGAACCCGGCAATCCTCGACATGACCGGCGTGGACATCCAGGCGGGCAGGTATGGCTTCAAGGCTTCGGGTTCGGTAGTGAAGTTCCCCGGCTTCCGGGCGCTCTATACCGAGGGCAGGGACGAAGAAAAGACCGAAAAGGAAACGGAAGAGGGCGCCGAGGCGGAAACCTCCGTAAACCTGCCCCTTCTTAGGGTCGGAGACCTCCTCAAGCTTGATGAGCTTACCCCCCGTCAGCACTTCACTCAGCCCCCGCCGAGGTATACGGAGGCATCCCTTGTGAAGGAACTGGAGGAAAAGGGAATAGGCCGCCCAAGCACCTATGCCGCGATAATGTCTACAATCGTAGACCGCGAATATGTCGGGAAAAAGGAAAACAGGTTCTCTCCTACAGAGCTTGGTTTTATAGTAAACGACCTCCTTGTCGAGAGCTTCCCGGACCTCTTCAACGTCGAATTCACCGCGAAGATGGAAGACGAGCTCGACGAGATAGAAGAGGGACGGATGCAGTGGGTGGATACGGTGCGGGAATTCTACAACCCGTTCGAGAAGAACCTAATAAACGCCCAGAAGGGCATGAGGAACGTTAAGCGCGAGGAAACCCCCACGGACATCGAGTGCGAGAAGTGCGGCAAAAAGATGGTGATAAAATGGGGCCGGAACGGGCGGTTCCTGGCCTGCCCGGGCTACCCGGAGTGCAGGAACACGAGGCCGCTTCCCGGAGAAGGCGGGGAGAGCGCCAACGGAGGCCGGCCGACCGGTCGCCCGGCCTCAGCCACGCAGCCGGAGGCGACTGACGAAAAATGCCCGAAGTGCGGAAGCCCGATGGTAATAAAGTCCGGCAGATTCGGGAAGTTCATGGCGTGCAGCGCGTACCCGGAGTGCAAGACCACCAGGCCCATACCTCTGGGCGTAAGGTGCCCGAAGTGCGGCGGAGAGCTCTCCGAACGCAGGACGAGGGGAGGCAAACCGTTTTACGGGTGCGCCAATTATCCGAAATGCGATTTCGCCTCCTGGGACAGGCCGGTTCCGAAGGAATGCCCGGACTGCAAAAGCCCGTACCTGGTCGAAAAATACAGCAGGAAGGACGGCCCATACATAGCCTGTCCGAACAAGGATTGCGGGTATAAGGAAGCTTCTGCCGGAGAAAATACGGCGGGCAAGGCAGAGGCGGAGGGATAATAACAGATGTCCGGAAAAGGCATAGAGGTGTTCCTCGACGAGCAGAGGGTTTTCCCGCCGAGGGAAAAATTTTCCAAGAACGCCCATATAAGGAGCATGGAGGAATACGAAAGGCTCTACAGGTGGTCCATCGAGGACCCGGAAGACTTCTGGGCGGAGATGGCTCAGACGAACCTCGTATGGTTCAAGAAATGGGACAGCGTCCTCGATTACGACTTCGGGAAGCCTTATATAAACTGGTTCAGGGGCGGCAAGCTGAACGTCTCCTACAACTGCCTCGACCGCTACGTGAAGACCCCCTCCTACAGAAACAAGGCCGCGATTATCTGGGAGGCGGACGACGGGACCTACAAGACCTATACGTACCAGCAGCTCTACAGGGAAGTCAACCGGTTCGCGAACGTCCTTAGAAAAAAGGGCATAAAAAAGGGAGACAGGGTTTCGATATATCTCCCGATGATACCGGAGCTGGCCATATCCATGCTGGCCTGCGCAAGGATAGGCGCCGTTCACAGCATAGTCTTCGGAGGCTTCTCCCCATCCGCGCTGAGGGACAGGATACAGGACTGCGAGGCCTCGCTCCTGATAACGGCGGACGGAGGCGTAAGGGGAGGCAGACACGTCCCCCTGAAGGCCGCCGCGGACGAGGCGCTTAACGAGTGTCCCTCCGTGAAGAGTGTTATAGTCGTCAACCGTTCGGACAGGGGCGCCATGGACATGGAGCCGGGCAGGGATACATGGTGGCACGACGAGATGTGCTGCCAGGAGGTTACCAACTACTGCGAGCCCGAATGGATGGACGCCGAAGACCCGCTCTTCATTCTCTATACCTCCGGCTCGACGGGCAAGCCCAAGGGGGTGCTCCATACCACCGGCGGCTATCTGCTCTACGCGAACATCACCTTCCGGTGGATTTTCGACTACAAGGAAGAGGACATACATTTCTGCACGGCGGACATAGGCTGGGTAACGGGCCACAGCTATGTCGTCTACGGCCCGCTTAGTAACGGCGCGACCACGCTTATATTCGAGGGCGTGCCGACATACCCCGACCCTGGCCGTTTCTGGCAGATAGTGGAGAAGTTCGGCGTCAACATATTCTACACCGCCCCCACGGCTATAAGGGCCCTTATGAAGGAGGGCGGGAAGTGGCCGGCCATCTACGACTTATCCTCCCTCAAGGTCCTCGGCACGGTGGGCGAGCCGATAAACCCCGAGGCCTGGATGTGGTATCACAAAAATATCGGCGGAGGCAAACTGCCCATAGTCGACACGTGGTGGCAGACCGAGACCGGAGGTATCCTCATCACGCCGCTGCCCGGCGCAACGACGCTTAAGCCCGGCTCCGCCACAAGGCCGTTCCCGGGCGTAGCGCCGAGGGTCGTGGACGAAAAGGGCGCGCCCGCCCGTCAGAACGAAGGCGGTTACCTGATAATCGAGAAACCCTGGCCCGGAATGATACGCGGCACCTGGGGAGACCAGGACAACAAGAGGATAAAGGATGTCTATTTCAGCCGTTTCCCCGGCGCGTATTTCACCGGCGACGGGGCAAGGGTGGACGAGGACGGGGACTTCTGGCTGATGGGCCGCATAGACGACGTAATCAACGTATCCGGCCACAGGCTCGGAACCGCGGAGGTGGAGAGCGCGCTCGTATCGCACGAGGCCGTGGCCGAGGCCGCGGTAGTCGGCTATCCGCACGATATAAAAGGCGAGGGCATATACGTTTATGTGACGCTGAAGGAGGGCTTCGCGCCTTCCGAAAATTTAAAGAAGACGCTCGTAGGCCACGTCCGGACGGTCATCGGGCCTATCGCGTCTCCGGACAAGCTCCAGTTCGCGCCCGGCCTTCCCAAGACCCGAAGCGGCAAGATAATGCGCAGGATCTTAAGGAAAATAGCCGCAAACGAGCTTGAGAGCCTGGGAGACACCTCTACGCTTGCCGACCCGTCTGTCGTGGACAATCTCGTGGCGAACAAACTATAAAACACCGTTCCTTGCCCGCGCAAAACGAGAGAAAGTCAAAAGCGGGTCCCTCCGTTCCAGCCGGGACGCCATATAAAAATTTCTATTGACAATAGTATTCCAATAATTTATATTTCAGCGCGAGGTCGCCGCGCCGTATCAGGTTGACGCGGCTTTTTTTCTTACGGGGGCATATCCCCCAAATCGTCTGGTTTGCGATATTATAATATGCCAGCCAGGTCTTTAAGGACGGAAGGAGCTTTATGAGGGGAAAGGTCAAGTGGTTTAACGAGAGCAAGGGTTATGGTTTCATCGAGCCGGAGAGCGGCAAGGACGTATTCGTTCACTTTTCGGCGATAAAGATGGATGGCTATAAGACGCTTACGGAAGGCCAGGAGGTGGAGTTCGACGTAACCGAAGGGCCGAAGGGCCCGCAGGCCAGCAACGTAACAGCCGCCTCATAAAATTCTTCTTGAATACCACGCCCCGGAGGGCTTCTTCCGGGGCTTTTATTTTTCCCGGCCTGGAGTTCCGGCACGGCCTGCGACGGACGCAGATGTAGAGATTTCAAAAGACCGGACACAAAAACAGGAATGCCCCGTCCGCAGCCGGCCCTGCCAAATAACGCAGTAATGATATAATCTAAGTATTCGGCGATATTAAACCAATCGCCCTGACGACCGGGCGGCTCTGTGGCATACGGAGGTTGTGGATGTGTGGAAACCGCGCCTGAAAGAGAAGGTCTTTGTCGTCCAGAAAATTCTGCTTATCCTTGTCGGTATTTTTCTGGTCTATTCCGTGACAGGCTTTTTCGTCATCCCGCCCATAGCGCGCAACATCGCGGAAAAAGACCTCTCGCAGGGCCTGAAGAGACAAACGGTTATCCGGAAAATCAGCTTTAATCCATACAACCTGACACTGAATGTCTACGGTATCCGGGTAGCCGGACAACGAGGCGGCAGGTTCGCGTCCGTTGGCAGGATACGGGCTGATTTGAGCCTCGCTTCCATCTTCAAGGGCGGCGTTATCTTAAACAAACTCAAGGTGTCGAACCCGTATCTGCGCGTGGTGAGGAACAAGGACTTAACCTATAACTTCTCCGACCTGATGCATGGGCCGAAAAAGAAGAAAGGGAAACCGCTTGATTTCTACGTCGGGAATATCGTCATTGCCGGAGGCAGGATAGATTTCGACGACCTGCCCAAGAAGGCCTCGCACGTCATTGACGGAATAACCATTATGATGCCGTTTATCACGAACTTCAAATACGATACGGACATATTCGTATATCCCGCCTTCTACGCAAGGCTCGACGGAAGGCCAATTGACCTCAGGGGCGAGACGATGCCTTTTGCAAAGACGGAGCAGACGGTATTCAACGTAAGGCTCGATTCCCTCAATATCCCGAAATACGCGGAATACATCCCGAAGAAATACAAATTTAAAATTGTCTCCGGAACGTTCTCCGCAGATGGCGAGATTTCGTTTGTCAAACCCGGGGAAGGGACAGCCCCGAGCCTTTCATACACCGGGACTCTCTCCCTCGACGGGCTGAAGGTGGACAACCCGGACGGGTCGAATATTGCGGCGCTTCCCCATGCCGGGGTGAAAGTGCAGGACGCCGAAGTCCTTGCCGGAGACTATAAAATATCGAAAGTGACAATAGACAGGCCCCGGCTGAACCTTGTGCGCGAGGCGGACGGGGAGTATAACATACTGAAACTCCTCGGTCTTGGCGCGAAGACACCGCCGAAGCCGCAGGAGAAGAAGGGTACAAAAATACGCGTCAGACTGAAGGATTTCTCGCTCTCCGGCGGCGGGGTCAATTTCACCGACAATCACGTTCCGGGGCATTTCAGGGCGGCGATAAAAGACGCCTCCGTTCACCTCGCGGGGCTTGATTACGGCGGGCCGCCAACGCCCGCGAGCTTTAATATCGCCGCAAGGACGGATGCCGGGGAGTCGTTGGCCATGGAAGGGAATATCGTCCCCGGGCCTGTAAAGGTGGACGGCAGACTCGCCCTCGCAAGGATAACGATAGCCCGATACTCGCCTTATTACGCGCAGAAGATTAACTTCTCCGCGAACGGGACTGCGGACATATCGGCCGGGTTTTCATACGGCGGCGGCATTACTGTCTCGGATGGCTCGCTCCTTGTGAAAGACCTGAAGCTTGCCAGGCCGGAAGGGACGTTCACGATAGTCAAAAGGTTTTCAGTCAACGGTTTTTCGGCGGATTTGAAGGCGAAAAAAGCTGTCGTGGACAGGGTGGATTCGAGCGGCGCCGTTATTACCGTCCTGCGCGGGAAGAACGGGACGTTCAACCTCATGACACTCTTCAAAAAAACCAAGGCCGCGTCGCCGGCCCGCCGCCGGCCCGCCGGCCCCGCGAAACCGTGGCAGGCGCTGATTAAGAACCTGTTCCTTAAGGGCTACCGTATAAACCTTACTGACGAGACGACAGCTCCGCCGGTGAAGATGAACTGGAGCGGCATAAGATTTTCCGCAAACAACATCGGCACAAGGCGCGGGACAAAAGCCCGGTTCAAACTCGCTCTGATTATTGGGGGAAAGGGGCGGTTAAGCGCCTCCGGGGACATAGTCCCGGAGCCCTTTTCCGCGAGGGCGGCCCTGCGCCTGAAAAACGCGCCGATTCAACCGGTTACGCCGTATATGCATGGCAGGGTTAATATGGACGTCACCTCCGGCGCGATCTCCGGAAACGGCAATATTTCAATGAGTTACATGAAGAAAAACGGGTTTTCCGCACACTATGCGGGTGATGCGGCGGTGGATGATTTCAATGCCGTCGAAACAACGGACAACCATCGGCTCATTGCGTGGAAGTCCTTGCTTTTCAAAGGGTTGCAGTCCGGTGTAAACCCGTGGGTTTCCAAGATAGACACCATTTCCCTGACCGGTTTTTACTCCCGCATAGCCGTGCTCCCAGACGGGAAAACCAATCTCCAGGGGATGGTAATCGCGCAAAAAGGCCCCCCGGCCGTCCCGTTGGCGGGCCGGAAAAAGACCCCGTACATCCCCTCGAAACCGGAGGAAAGGCCGTTCTCCGTTAACACCTTCAAGATGAGCGGCGGGACGATAAGCTTCTTCGACGACCACATAAAACCGCATTACAGTATGAAGTTCTTAGGTACGGGCGGCAGTGTCACGGGGCTTTCTTCCAATCCGGGCAAGACGGCTGTCCTAGACATGAAGACCAGGATAAACGGCGTCGCCCCGGCGGAGATTACCGGGAAAATAAGACCGCTCTCAAAGGAAGTTTACGCGGACATCGCGATGCGGCTTGGCGGCATGGAGCTCCCGCCGGTATCTCCATATTCCCGGAAGTTCATAGGCTACGATATTGTAAACGGCAAGCTGTCGCTTGACCTCCATTACATGATTGAAAAAGACACGCTCAATGCGAAGAACAACATAAAAATGGACCAGTTCGATCTGTCGGAAAAGCCGGAGAACCCGAAGGCCGCAAAGCTTCCCGTAAGGCTCGCCATAGCGCTCCTGAAGGACAGAAACGGCTTGATAGACCTGGACATCCCCATATCCGGAAATCTTAAAGACCCGAAATTCAGTCTTGGAGGAGTCATTTGGGTCGCTATCAGAAATACAATAATCAAACTGGCTACAGAGCCGTTCGCACTAATCGGCAAATTATTCGGCGGCGGGGCGGAACTTGGATATATTAATTTCAATCCCGGCCTTGCTGCCCTCAGCCCCGGCGACATGAAGAAGCTGAACATAATCGCAAAGGCGCTGCACGACAGGCCGAAACTCAGGCTTACCATGACAGGCCGGATAGACCCGGCGCAGGACGCGGCGGGGCTTCGCAATATTATATTCACGAGGAAGCTTAAAGCGGCAAAATACAGGGATATGAGCAAAAAGGAGCGGCCTTCCAACCTGGACGACGTTACGATAAAACCGGACGAGTATAACAAATACCTGAAGAAGGCCTACAAGGCGGAGAAGTTCAAAAAGCCTACGAACTTCCTGGGGCTGGACAAAAGCCTCCCGCCGCCGCAGATGGAGAAGCTGATTATGGCGCATATAAACATAAACCGTGAAGACTTGAAGCGGCTTTCGGCGGAGCGCGCCAGGGCCGTCCGGGATTATCTTATGACCACGGGGAAGGTTGACCCCGGAAGGCTGTTCGTTACAATGCCGGAACATATCGCGGCAAAAGAGAAAAAGGGAGAGAAGGCGTCCAGGGTGGACTTCAGCCTGGGGTAAGACAGGCTCCGCGAAGAACGCCTTTTTACCTATTCAGCCGGGGTGCACAGTATCTCCACGGCGTAGCGGTTCCCGGCACGGCCCTTCGCCGTGGCGTTCGTGTGTATCGGGCGGCTCTCCCCGAAGCCCACGGTCTTAAGCCTGTCCGCGGAAATCCCGTATCCCTTGACAAGCCTGTTCTTTACCGCAAGCGCCCTTTTTAGCGAGAGCGTCTTGTTGAAGCGCGCCGGCCCGGTGTTGTCCGTATAGCCTTCAATAGTCCCGCTTATCTCCGGGTGCTCCTTCATGTAATCGGCCACCTTCTTTAGCTCCGGCTCGTATTCGGATTGGAATTTTGAGCTGCCCTGGCCGAACATGACCTTCAGCCCCACGCAGTTCTGCCTGAGCTTCGGCTCCGCCAGCTCTTTGCCGTTCGAGCAGAAAACGCGCACCGCGCGGCGGTTCTGCGCCCTGCCCGCGTTCGTGAGGTTCGTTGCTACGGGATTGGACTTACCCATGCCTTCGGTATCGAGCCTGTCAGCGCCGATATGGAAATGCTTCACGAGATAGTCCTTCACGGCCTGCGCGCGCCGACGGGTCAGCTTCAGGTTATATTCCTTCGAGCCGACGGCGTCCGCATAGGCCTGGATTGTCGCGCGGGTATCGGGATTTGCGCGCATGAAATCGGCGACGCGCTTGAGTTCGCCGTGATATTTCGGCTTGATGTTCGCCTTGTTGAAGGCGAAATGCACCTTGAGGTTAAAACAGGTAACGCCCTTGATCTCTCGTGGCGCCATCGCCGCCGTCTTTACGGGAGCCGTCGGAGCGGGAGCGGCAACAGCCGCGGCTTTATGGGTTGCTGCCGCCGCCTTCAAGGCGCGCGTTGCCGGCCCGCCGAAATAATACGTTGCGCCGAAGGTTGTAAGGAGGTTGCTTGTAGTGTGGTTGAACGTGAAGATATAACGCGAATCCGCGCGAAGGGAGAGGTTGTCCATGATGAAATATTCGATGCCGCCGCCGCCGTCCACGAGGAAGCGTGTCTCCGAGCCTTCGTAGCCGGCAAACCCGAGCCCCGTCCCCACGTAAGGCTCAAATTTCTTTCCGGGCCTCCAGTGGTACAGGCCGTCGAACCTGAACATGTGTATGTCCGTATCGCCGTCGCCCCCTACGCCGTTTTTACTGTCGGGGTCCATCTTGTCGAACGAGAACTCGATGCCGATTGTCTCGCTGAACGAATACCCGACCCCGACGCCCCAGTCCAGGGAGTGCGCGTCGTAGGGTTCGCTTCCCTCCGTCCAGAACCAGCCAAGGTGGGGGAACACCGAGACGGCTCCCGTCCTCGCGGGCTGCGCCGCCGCGCAGTGCGCGAAAATAAAAGTCGCGGCTATTGCCGCAAGATTGGCAAGAAGCGTTTTCCTCATCGTCCCCTCCCGTTGGTAGAAAATAAAAAAGGACAGCCCCGTTTTTTATGGAACGTAGAGCTGTCCTTAGCATGAAACTTTTAAAATTTAATATACCATCGGAAGCGAAGACTGTAAAGGCCGCCTAAAATCAACTTTGTCTGTCATTCCCGAATGTCGGGACGCCCGCACGAAGTGTGTGTCGGGCGGGAATCCGGATTTTGGAATTAGACCCAAATACCCGATGAATAAGGCCGGGGCGGGCATGACGGCTGATTTGGGGTTTACGCGGTCTTTCCGGGTTCTTTAAGGTCGGAGGTGCACTGCGGGCATCGGGTCGCATGTATTGAGATGGTGGAAAAACAGAACGGGCAGGGTTTTGTGACAGGCTCCGGGTGTATCTCAAGCACCTGCTGTTCAAGCCTGTTTATGGACCTGACCAGAATGAAAACAGCCGCGGCGACGACAAGAAAACTTATGATGTCGTTGAAGAAAACGCCGTAGTTTATCGTTACCGCGCCCGTAGCCTTCGCGGCCGCAAGCGTCGGGTACGGCGGAGGCGTCTTCCCGCCCCTGATAACCAGGAAGAGATTGGAGAAATCCACGTTCCCGATAAGCACGCCGATAGGCGGCATGATCACATCGGCAACAAACGAGTGCACAATCGTGCCGAACGCGCCGCCGATGATTATGCCGACCGCCATGTCTATTACGTTCCCCCGCAGGGCGAACTGCTTAAACTCTTTCAGCATATTCTTAATTAATAACATGTAACCGGGCAAAAGTCCAGCCTTCTCCTTTGAGATTGACAATGACCCCTTCCATGGAATAATATTATAGCTCAAAGGCTGGGTGACCGGCTTTTGGCTTAACCGTCGGAGTCCGTTATGAAAAAGCTTCTCTGGCCCCTGCTGGCCGCGCTGCTTTTTGCCGGATGCGCAACCGGCGCAAAGACAGTGACAAAGAACATCGTGCCCGCTCCGGATGGCCAGGTCGCCGTCTTCGGGAAGGTGGAGCTCCTGAATACCGTTAACGGAATATCCATGCCCGTGGATAACCTGAAATCGGAAATATACTTAAGAAACGACGGCGCAAAAAAGACCTACGAAATATCCACCATAGACTCAGGCGACTTCGGCGTCTACCTGCCGCCGGGGATATACAGGGCAGTGGAGATAAAGGCCCATGGCTACAAGTTCAAGCCCGGCCTCAAGCTTGCAGTGCCTTCCGATCATCGCGCGGCCTACACCGGGACAATAATCCTCGACGGAGAGCCGGACGGCGTGATACCGGGCACGATGAACAACCCTGTCGTCCACGCCGCGAAGAAGTTTTTTTTCGGCGCGGTCGATACATTGTTCGTATATCAGGTCAAGGACAACCAGGATAAGTTCGAGGCGAGGCTAAAAAAGGCCGCGCCCGGGGCGGAGGTCAGGTTCGCCAAGGCGCTCTTCACGCCGTCGGGCGGCGTCGCCGAAGGGTATTATCCCAATATGCTGAGCAGGCCAAAAGACATCGTAACTCCCCTCAAGGCCGGCTCCAAAATGATAGAAGACATTGCCGGCAGTGTTGTCGTTTCTCTGCCGTATTACTTAAACCCGCTGGTTTTCATAACCCTGCCGTTGTAAATTAAAGGGGCGGTCGTCCGGGGCCGGCCGCCGGCGAGCGTAAAGTTTTTTTTAAATCTTGCCGATCCCTGCCCCCTGTTCCCTTGTTCTGGAGCCATAGCCAATGAAATACCGAAAGGAAAAGGACTCCCTCGGCACGGTTGATGTGCCCGAGAGCGCTTATTGGGGCGTTCAGACCCAGCGAGCGGTCGAAAATTTCCCCGTCTCGGGACTTCATGCCCATCCGAAACTCATCTGGGCAAGCGCCGTCATAAAGAAGGCCGCGGCCAACGCCAACCGAAAGCTCGGAAAACTCGACAGTGCGCTCTCCGATAAAATAGTCCGGGCGGCGGACGAGGTCATGGGCGGGAGGTTCGACTCCCAGTTCGTGGTGGACGTATACCAGGCCGGGGCGGGCACCTCGCACAACATGAACACGAACGAGGTCATAGCGAACCGGGCGCTGGAGCTGATGGGGCGTGAAAAAGGGGACTATAAATATTGCAGCCCGAACGACCACGTGAACATGTCACAGTCCACGAACGACGTCTTTCCCGCCGCCATGCGCATTGCTGCAATCGCCGTCTTCAAAGACCTCTCGGGCGAGCTTGACGGGCTTTCAAAGTCGCTTTCAAACAAGTCCGCCGAGTTCGACCATATCCTGAAATCCGCCCGGACGCACCTCCAGGACGCAGTGCCAATACGCCTTGGCCAGGAGTTTTCCGGCTACGCCACGGCGGTGGAAAGAGGCGCCGACAGACTCGCCGGCGCCATAGCCGAGCTTGGCGAGCTCGGGCTTGGCGGTAGCGCCGCGGGCACGGGCATCAACACGCACAGGGGCTATGCGCGGCTTGTCGTGGAATACATACAGGAGATAACGGGATTCGGCGTAAGGCCGTCCGCAAACCTCTTCTATTCAATGCAGAGCCAGGGCGCCGTCATCATGGCCTCCGGTGCCCTGAGGGCAATAGCTTCGGACTTGATACGCATAGCGAACGACCTTCGGCTCCTCTCCTCCGGCCCCATGACCGGCCTTGCCGAGATTACACTTCCCGCCGTCCAGCCCGGTTCCTCGATAATGCCGGGCAAGGTTAACCCCGTCATGGCCGAGATGCTCGACATGGTCTGCTTTCAGGTAATCGGCAACGACAGGGCCGTAGAAATGGCGGCGCAGGCGGGCCAGCTTGAGCTTAACGTCATGATGCCCGTGATGGCTCATAACCTGCTCCAGGGCGCGGAGATCCTGAAAAACGCCGCAAGGGTGTTCCGCATAAAGTGTGTGGACGGCATAACGGCGAACGAGGACAGGTGCCGCGAATACATCGACAAAAGCCTCGGCATCGCCACCGCGCTGAACCAGCGCATAGGCTACTTGAATGCCGCGGAGGTCGCAAAGGAGGCGCTCAAGACCGGCAAATCCGTCGCGGAGATTACAAGAGAAAAGGGATACCTTACCGAAACCGAGCTAAAAAAAGTTTTCGATCCGATGCGGCTTACGAAACCGGGCTAAATAATCCCCAGTCTCCTTCCGGCCTTCCCGAGTTTCTCGACGGCAAAGTCCAGATCTCCCTTCGAGTGCGACGCGGACACCATGCATCGTATGCGGGCCTTTCCTTGGGGGACGGTAGGATAGGTTATCGCCTGAGCGAAGACCTCTTCCGCAAATAGCAGCGAGGACAGTTTCTTCGCCTTCTCCGCGTCTCCGACGATAAGCGGCGTGATGGGCGTCTCGGCGCGTCCGGTATCGTATCCGAGCGCGCGCGCCTTTTCCCGGAAGTAAACCGCGTTCTCCCAGAGCTTCTTTACCGCTCCGTCGTCGGATTCGAGAACCTTCACGGAGGCGATGCACGCGGCAGTGTCCGCCGCGGTCGTTGCGGACGAAAAGAGAAAAGGCCGCGCCCTCTGGCGCAGGAATTCAATCAGGGCGGCGCTCCCCGCGACATAGCCGCCTACGACTCCGAAGGCCTTAGAGAGCGTCCCGATTTCAATGTCTATCCTGCCGTGAAGCCCGAAGTGGTCTACGATTCCCCTGCCCGCGCGCCCGAGCACGCCCTCGCCGTGCGCGTCGTCCACCATGACCATCGCGCCGGACTCCTCCGCCGCGTCGGCGATTTCATCAAGCGGGGCGATGTCCCCGTCCATGCTGAAAACGCCGTCCGTTATCACGAGCTTCTTTTTCCTCGAAGAGGACCTAAGCTTAGATTTCAGGTCGGATGCGTCCGCATGTGCGTAGCGCGTCACGTGCGCCTTTGAAAGGCGGATGCCGTCGATTATGCTCGCGTGGTTCAGCTCGTCCGAGAATATCTCGTCGTCCTGGCCCATAAGCGCCTGTATAACGCCTATGTTCGCCATGAAGCCGGACTGTAGCGCAAGCGCCGCCTCCACGCCCTTGAAATGCGCCAGGGCCTCCTCGAGCTCGCGGTGCAGGGTCAGGGTTCCCGCAATAGAGCGCACCGCCGCCGGGCCTGCGCCGTATCTCTCCAGCGCCTCCTTCGCGGCGTCCACGAGCCGCCTGTCGTCCGCAAGGGCGAGGTAGTTGTTCGAGCAGAGGTTCAAAACCCGCCGGCCGTCGGCGAGTATCCAGGCGCGCTGAGCGGAGCCTATCTCATGGGCGGTATTATAAAGCCCTTCCGATTTAAGCGATTCGAGTTCCTGTCGGATAAACTGTAATTTATCCATTTAATAATCTTCTTCCTTTATCCCCTTCTTGGTTTAAGATGGGGACTTAAGGGGGCGTTACTTTATTAATTTCATAACTCCCCCCTCCCCCTCTTATCTTAAGAGGGGGTATTTATTCTGAACAGCACCTTCCCGCACCTGCCCGACTCCATAAGCTCGAACCCTTCCCGGAAATCCGAAAGCGCAAACTCGTGCGTAATCAGCTTCGAGATGTCGAGCCGCCTGGATGACAGGAGCCTGCTCAAGGTTTGCCACGTGGAGAATATCCTGCGCCCGGTTATCCCGTAAATCCTGAGTTTTTTGAATATCACCGTCTCCGTAAGGGAAAGCTGAGCCTCGCCCCGGAATATCCCAAGGAGCGACACCCGCCCGCCCGGCGTCACCAGCGGCAGAGCGTCCCGCAGTGCGCCCTTGCTCCCGGATACCTCGAGCAGGACATCCACCCCGTCTCCCGCCGTCGCCGTCAGGACCGGCCCCTTCAGTGGCGCGACCTTCGGGTTAAGGACAATGTCCGCCCCAAGCCCTTCCGCAAGCGAGAGCCGGTATTCGTTCGGGTCGGAGACAATTACCCTTGCGGCGCCGCACGTCCGCGCAAGCGCGGCGCACATAAGACCTATCGGCCCGGCGCCCGTTATCAGTATTCTCTTCCCGGCGACGTCCTCCGCAAGGAGGGTATCGACGGCGTTCCCCAGAGGTTCCTGGAGCGTCGCTATCTGGTCGGGGATGTCGGGGTGGTTGACCCAGATATTCCTTTCCGGGATCGCCGCATACTGCGCGAAAACGCCGTCTCTGTCCACGCCCATTATTTTCAGTTCGCGGCATATCTCCGGCCTTCCCGTGCGGCACTGAAGACACCTGCCGCAGAAGATATGCGATTCCGCCGATACACGCGTGCCGGGCCTCATGCCGCTCGTCCCCGGCCCGTTCTCGACAACCTCACCCGCGAACTCGTGCCCGACGATTACCGGCGGCTTCATGCGGCCCGCCGCCCAGGGCGCCCAGTTGTAGATAAGCGAGTCCGTCCCGCAGATGGATGCGTAATTTATCTTTACGAGGACTTCTCCCGGCCCCGGTTTTGGCGCCGGTATTTCCTTCAGCGCCAAGCCTGGGGCCTGAGCCTCTTTTATCACCGCGAGCATAATGGTTTCATTCCCCCGGGTTAGCCGGTTTTAACTCCGTTACGTATTCCACTTCGATCTGCATCCAGCCAAGCTCGCCCTGGAGGAATATCTCCGTCTCCGTTACCTCTATGAGTTTTCCCCTGTAGCTTATGCCGCCCGCCACGACAATGACTTCATGCCCTACAAGCCCCCCAAGAGAATCGCTGAACATGGCAGCCCCCAATGGTAAATAATGTCGTCTCCCCCCGTGAAAACGGGGGCCTGCTGGATTCCCGCCTTCGCGGGAATAACCGTCTTTTGCTGGTTTTAATACACGTCGCTTATGTCCATCTCCCGCATGGCGTCGTATGTGAGCGGGGAGCCGACCTTTCTGGCCTGCACCATGACCTTCGCGCCCGAGTCTTCCTTTGCCGGGAGCACGATGCATCTATCAGGGCCGTATCCTCCGAGCGGCTTCCAGCCGCCCTTCACGCCTGCAAAGAAGCGGTACTCGTATCTGCGGCCAAGCCCCGCCACCGGCTCTGCGCTCACCCTGATGGGGGATTTGGGATTTCCCGGCTCGAAACGCCTTGCCTTAAGTTCCACGCACCTGAGCAGACACACCGGCTCTTTCTTCAGCCGTATGGGCGTCCCGGGGTCGAAAAAAGCTCCAAGCGGCCTGTCAAGGGACTGCCAGCCTTCCACCCTGATTACCATGAACTGGGGCGGCGCCGGGCTGATGGCTGTCGGGAGGCCGGTTTCAGGCAGGCCGGACGCAGAACCGGTCGCCGGCTGTCCGGCCGCGCCCTCTGGCTGGACGGCCCCCGCGATTATGAGGTCTCCGCCCGGCTCAAGGGCGACAGACGATGCGAAGCCTGCCTTTCCGAAGCTGTAAGTCTTTGAGAACAATAGCTTTCCGTCTTTGTCGTAGACGAGCAGGAGCCAGTCTCCGCCCTGGCTGCCCTTGAAAGTCCTGCCGGCGACGTATATCCGCCCCTCGTGGTCTGCGACCACGGCGTCGCCCCTGTTTTTATACTCCGAGCCGGTAAAATCCGCCGCCCAGAGAAGATGCCCCTTCGGGCTGTATTTAAGCGTCAGGGTAGTCCGGGGCAGGTCAGGCCCGTCCGCGCTCGTCTCGCCGGTAACGATGATATTGCCGTCGTCGTCCGAGGCGATTCCGTATGCCTTTACGCTGTCCAGCTGCGGCTTGAAATCATTCTGCCAGAGAATCCTGCCGTCCTCCGGGTTGTAACGCAGCGTTATTATGCCGTCCTGCCCGGCCCCCTGGTCCTTGTACCAGCCGGTTACCAGGACGTCTCCGTTCGGGTCGAGGGCTATCCCCGTAGCCTGCGCGGGCGCGCGCTCATCCTCGAAATCCTCCCAGGCGATCTCGCCGTGCCTGTCGAACCGCACGGTATAGTAAAGCGGATACGTCCCGGAGGAGTTCATGGCAAAGCCGGTGACGTAGATGTTCCCGTAATTGTCCGCGACGATGCCTGAAGGCCTGTTGTTGTTCAGCCTTCCGGAGGCGCGGGCTTCCATGAGGATGTCTCCGTTTTCGGAGTATTTTATGACCCTGTAATCCGTGTAATACGAGCGGGAATAGGTGTTTATGGGGTTGTCGAGGTTGTTGCTCGCCCCGGCGACGAATATGTCCCCGTTTTCGTCGAAGGCGACGGCCTTCCCGACGTCGTTCCAGGAGTGGTCGTAGCGTTTTGTCCAAAGCAGGTTGCCGTCAGGGCCGTACAGTGCGGTCAGGTAATCGAAATTGCCGGCGGGTTCGCTTGCGAACCCCGCGGCGGCGACAACTCCGCCGGGGCCGACGGCCACGGAATTCGCCTGGTCTCTGTCCCGGCCCGGATTGGTGGAATAGGCCGACTGCCACAGGACGTCTCCGGGCGCGGCATCCGCGTGCCACGGCCACGCGCAAAGAGCGGTTAATATCAACGGGATAAGAATGATTTTCATATTCCTCTGATACTCTCAATATATCCTTAAAAAGATTTCAAGTCAACCTTTCAACCTATGGAATTTTCTTTATTTTCGGGGCCGGTTATGATAAAAGTGTAACCTGGCGCGGCGTTGGGCAGGAGGGCTCCCGAAGACGGCAAAAAAAGAGGAAAAGAGGGGAAAAAGGCCGGCGGATTAATGGCTCTGATAGCCTCGAGGCTGAAGATGCGCCTGCCGGAGAAATCGGCAGGCAGGCTTGTGCGCCGTCTTCCTCGGCGCAAGCATCATGTTCTGAAGGTTCGGGGATATATTGCCGGCGGTGAACCGGCGCCGGGCATGAAGTTAATCGCCGCATCCGGGCCTTTTCTTGTTTACGAATTTGGAAATCAACAAATGATGAAATGAAGATTCTTATTATCGGCCCGGCACATCCGTTGCGCGGCAGTATGGCCCAGTTCGGCTCTCTTCTGTATAACGCGCTCAAGGCGCGCGGGCACGGCGTCCTGTTTCATCGTTTCATCCGGCAGTATCCGAAATTCCTCTTCCCGGGCAAGACGCAGGAGGATGAAAGCAAGGCCCCTCTGGAGGTGGAGTCGAAGGCCCTCTTCGATCCCCTGAACCCCCTTAACTGGTTTGCCGAAGGCATAAGGATAGCCAGGGAGAGGCCCGATCTTATAATATTGAACTGGTGGATACCCTTCTTCGGGCCTTCCTATTTCGCGGTCCTGCTGTTTGCCAGACTCCTCCGCCGGACAAAGGTCATGCTGGTCGTGCATAATGCCATCCCCCACGAGAAGCGTCCGGGCGACATGCTGTTCACGAGACTTGCCTTCTCCATGGCCGACTATTATATCGTGATGTCCGGGACGGTAAGGGACGACCTTGTAAAGATCCGGCCGAATGCGAAATTTATTCTCACGCCTCATCCTTTATACGAATTCTTCGGGAAGCCGAAGGAAAAAGAGGACGCGAAGCGGATACTGGGCGTCCCGGGCCGGATGATACTCTTCTTCGGTCTCATACGGAAATACAAGGGACTTCATGTCCTGCTCGACGCCATGCCCCGGATACTGAGGGAGACTCCCCTGACGCTTGTCGTCGCGGGCGAGTTCTACGAGGACAAGGAAGCCTACACGGAGCAGATAGCACGACTTGGAATCGGGGAGAACGTCAGGGTGCTCGACAGGTTCATCCCGAACGAGGCGGTATCCGATTACTTCTCGGCGGCGGACGCGCTCGTGCTCCCGTATCTCTCCGCCACGCAGAGCGGCATAACCCAGATAGCCTTCGCCTTCGACCTACCGGTAATCGCAACGAAAGTCGGCGGCCTCCCGGAGGTCGTGGCCGACGGCGAGACCGGTTTCCTTGCGCCGCCTGACGACCCGGAGGCGCTGGCCGAGGCGGTAATAAGATACTTTCGGACGGGCAGCATGGAAAAATTCCGGGATAACGTGCGAAGGGAGAAGAAGCGGTTCTCCTGGGACGCCTTCGCGGAGGCGGTGGAAAAGCTGGCGGATGAATAACCCACTCGTTTACATAATCGTCCTGAACTACAACCGGAAAGACGACACCCTCGAATGCCTGGAATCACTCTTCCGGATGGATTACCCGAACTGCAAAGTCCTTGTCGTGGACAACGCTTCATCGGACGGGACGGCGGAGGCGGTGCGGAAGGGGTATCCGGGCGCGGAGACTTTGGAAAACGAAAAGAACCTCATGTATTCCGGGGGGAATAACGAGGGCATAAAACTCGCGCTCGCAAGGGGCGCGGAATGGGTTCTGCTTTTAAATAACGATACCGTCGCGGACGGGCGCCTTCTGACTGAGATGCTGAAAGCCGCCGGCATGCGCCCCGATGCGGGAGTAATCGGCCCGATGATTTATTATTATTCGTCAAAAGGTAGCGGCCATGAGATTGTCTGGTATGCGGGCGGGATTGTTAAGCCCTGGATGGGCCTGACGGCGCACAGGGGCTTGAGGGAAGAAGATACCGGGCGCTACGGCAGGGTGGAGGATACGGATTATGTCACAGGCTGCGCGATGCTTGTCTCCCGCGCCTGTTTCGGGAAGGTCGGGCTGCTCGACACCTCTTACGGGATGTACGCGGAGGACGCGGATTTCTGCCTCAGGGCGAGGCGGGCGGGTTTCGGGCTTGTTTTCGCGCCCGGCGGGAAGGTCTGGCACAAAATATCCATGAGCGCGGGAGGGGAGTTCAGCCCGCGCAAGACAAGGCTCAAAATAAAATCCAACCTGCGGCTCTTCGCGCGTTTCGCAAAGCCCTGGCACTGGCTTACGATACCCTTTTTCGTGGCAGTGCGGGGGGCGGCGTTTCTTGTGCGCAGGATACTCGGGAGGGAGTATCCCCGGAGAAAAAATATCCTGAACGTAAAATAGATTGGCCGCAGTTAAAATACGGTTGTGAATAATATTTTTCCATAGAGGATACTCCCTCCCGTTGGCCTGCCTGGAAGCCCAGGTCTGCCCCGCTTTCTTTTGGTTATTTTTCTTTCCCGCGAAAGAAAAGTAACTTGACCCGAAACCCCGCATATGTTTTAATAAAACACTGTAAAAATCTTGGAGTTTGAGAGAGTTATGGACGATTTTATATACCGGGGCGGGGCGGGAGAAGGGACTGCGGGCGGCAAGGCCTGCGAGGGACAGTCCGTTGCCCTAAGCCGGTCTGCCGGTCAAGGCGGCGGCGAGCTTTTCTGCGAGGGCGTTCCTCTCTCCAAAATCGCCGCCGAGGTCGGCACGCCGGTTTACGTTTACAGCTATAACACCCTCACGCGGCACTTCAGGGTCTTCGACGAGGCCTTCTCCGGAATCCCGCGCCTGATATGTTTCGCCATGAAGGCGAATTCGAACCTCGCGGTGGTGAGGTCGTTTGCGGCCATGGGCGGCGGGGCGGACGTCGTCTCCGGGGGCGAGCTTTTCCGCGCGCTTAAGGCCGGGGTTATGCCTTCGAGGATTGTCTACGCCGGGGTCGGCAAGACCGCTTCCGAGATAGAGGCCGCGCTTAAGGCCGGGATTTTGATGTTCAACATAGAGTCCCAGGAAGAGCTTTTTGCCATAGACGGTGTCGCGGGCGGGCTCGGTCTCAAGGCGCCGATAGCGCTCCGCGTGAATCCCGACGTGGACGCCGGGACGCACCCGTATATCTCCACGGGCCTGAAGAAGAACAAGTTCGGCATTTCCATAGAGCAGGCTATGGACGAGTATGAGCGGGCGGAGGGGCTTCCGAACGTGGAGGTCGTGGGGATACACCAGCACATAGGCTCACAGCTTACGGAAACATCGCCCTTCGTGGATTCGCTTAAGAAGACGGCGGAGCTTGTAAAAAAACTCAAGTCCAGGGGCATGGGAATTAAATACATAGATGTGGGAGGCGGCCTCGGGATACGTTATCTAAACGAAAAACCGCCCCTGCCGGCGGAGCTTGCGCGCGCAATCCGCCCCGTGCTCGAAGACCTGGGCTGCACCCTCGTGTTCGAGCCGGGCAGGGTACTGACGGGAAACGCCGGATGTCTCGTAACAAAGGTATTGTACCGGAAGTCCACGGCAGAGAAGAATTTTATAATCGTTGACGCGGGGATGAACGACCTCGTGCGCCCGACGCTCTACCAGGCGTACCATGACATAAAACAGGTAATCCCCACCGACGCCCCGGAATTCCCGGCGGATGTCGTCGGCCCGATATGCGAGACGGGGGACTTTCTGGCAAAGGACAGGGCGATGCGCGTGCCCAGGGCGGGCGAGCTCCTTGCGGTTATGAGCGCGGGGGCGTACGGATTCACGATGTCTTCCAACTACAACTCCCGTCCCAGGGCCGCCGAGGTTATGGTGGACGGGGACAGATATTATATAGTAAAGAGGCGCGAGGATTACGAAAGCTTAATCAGGGGAGAAGAAATCCCGGAGTTCCTTGCCGGGGAGAAGGCGGTTTGCGATGTCCAAAAAACACGAGAAAGGGCACGAAAAAGAGGAAGAGCAAGAACACGGCAGTGAGCGCGAAGACCTCTGGGCCGAGAGAGACAGGACGCTTCCCAGGGAGGGAGCGGATGGCAGCGCCGGGGAAGGAGAAGACCCGGAGGAATTTTTCAAGGTTGGTCTTTACCTGTTGAAGAGAAACAAGCTCCAGGAAGCTCTCGCCGCGTTTAAAAAAGCTCTTTACCTGCGGGACAAGGACCCCAGGTACATATCCTACGCCGGCCTTGCGCTTGCCCTCAACGGCAGGACGAAAGAGGCGGTATTGCTCTGCGAGAAGGCCGTGCAGAAGGAATTCTTCCGGCAGGAGCTTTTCCTGAACCTTGGCAGGGTATATCTCATATCCGGGAACCGCCGCAAGGCGCATCTGGCCTTCAGGAAAGGGATGGCGCTCGACAGGGAAAACCGCCCGCTCCGCAGCGAGCTTGTGAAGATGGGCATAAGGAAGCCGCCGGTCTTCCGGTTCCTCGACAGGAATCACCCGATAAACAAGTGGTCCGGCAAGATGCTGCACCGCCTGAGGCTGAGATAAATGCGTATTCCGTTCACCAAGATGCACGCCTCCGGCAACGACTTCATAATAATCGACAACCGCGGCGGGAAGGTGTCCGGCGACGCCCCGGAGGCGGCGCGAAGGCTTTGCAGGCGGCATTTCTCCATCGGGGCGGACGGCCTGATACTGATAGAGAAGTCTAAGACGGCGGATTTCGCCTGGCGCTTCTTCAATTCCGACGGGAGCGAAGTGGAGATGTGCGGCAACGGCTCCCGGTGCGCGGCCATGTTCGCATACGCGAGGTGCATCGGCGGGAGACGGCTAAGCTTCGAGACGCAGGCCGGGATAATCAAGGCGGAGATAAAGGACGGCTCCGTGAAGGTGCAGTTGACCGCGCCGAAGGACTATCGCCCGGAGGTTGCCGTAAATATCGGCGGGAGGGACTACAAGGCGGCGTTCATAAATACGGGCGTGCCGCACGTGGTATTTTTTGTAGACGACGTGGATAAGGTGGACGTGCGGAAATTAGGCGCCGAAACGCGCTACCATGAAATGTTCAAGCCCGCGGGCACGAACGCGAACTTCGCGCAGGCCGCCGGGAATGGCGATATACTTTTAAGGACATACGAGCGCGGCGTGGAGGCGGAGACGCTCGCGTGCGGGACGGGCGCGACGGCGTCGGCCCTTGTCGCCGGCGCGATGGGGCGGGCCGGCTCGCCGGTGAGAGTGCATACCCGCGGCGGCAATCTCCTGACAGTCTGCTTCGACTGGGACGGCGCGCGGTTCACAAACGTCTTCCTTGAGGGAGACGCGGTTTTCGTGTATCAGGGGGTAATAGAGGAAGGGGCGTTATTGTAATTGTAGGGGCTTGATTTATCAAGCCCGCGCGGGAGCAATAAATTGCGCCCCTACATTTACCCATGTAACGGAGGATTAAATGTTCAAGGGTTCCATAGTCGCCATAGTCACGCCGTTCAAGAACGGGAAGGTCGATGAAAAGGCGCTTGGCGAGCTTATAGAATGGCATATCGCTTCGGGCACGGACGGCATAGTCCCATGCGGCACGACGGGCGAGTCGGCGACGCTCGACTACGAGGAGCACGAGCAGGTCATCGAGTATGCGGTAAAAAAGGCCGCCGGGCGCATTCCGGTAATCGCGGGCACAGGTTCCAATTCCACGGAAGAGACGATAATGCTGACGGCGCACGCAAAGAAGACCGGGGCAAACGGCGCGCTCCTCATAACGCCTTATTACAACAAGCCGACGCAGGAGGGGCTGTACAGGCATTTCAAGGCGGTCGCGGACGCCGTTGACATCCCCATCGTGCTCTACAACGTCCCGGGGCGGACATCCGTCAACATGCTTCCCGCAACCGTCGCGCGCTGCGCCCGCGTAAAGAACATTGTCGCCATAAAGGAGGCCACGGCGAACCTCCAGCAAATCTCCGAGGTCATCGAGCTCTGCGGCGATGGCTTCACCGTGCTCTCCGGGGATGACTTTACCGTCCTCCCGACGCTGGCCATAGGCGGCAAGGGAGTCATATCCGTCACGGCGAACGTCGCGCCCGCCGACATGGCGGGGCTTATCGACTCGTTCTTCGCGGGCGATATGGAGGGCGCGAGGAAAATGCACTACAGGCTTCAGCCCCTGAACCAGGCCATGTTCTTCGAGACGAACCCGATACCCGTGAAGACCGCCCTGGGCCTGATGGGCAGGTGTTCCCCGGAGCTTCGGCTCCCCCTTTGCCCGATGAGCGACATCAACAACGAGAAGCTCGCGAACGCGATGAAGAAATACGGGCTGATATAGCCCTCACCCCCTGGCCCCCTCTCCCGTAGGGCGAGGGGGATAATTCTCCGAGGTGAACGCATGGTAAATTGTATCGTTACCGGAGCCGCGGGCAGGATGGGGCGGCGGATACTCGAACTGCTGATAGAGAACCCGGGCACCGACGTTTCCTGCGCCACGGAGAGGAAAGGCCACGAGCTTGTCGGGATGGACGTGGGCGATTACCTTGGCCTGGGGAAGAAGGGCGGAGCGATTTCCGACAACCTCGCAAAGATCATATCCAATGGCGATGTCGTAATCGACTTCACGTTCCCGGAGGTGACGCTGGAGAACGCGCGTATCGCCTCGGAAGCGGGGAAGGCGATGGTCATAGGCTCGACGGGCTTCAACGCCGGGCAGCTCGGGCAGATGGCCGGGTTCGCAAAGCGCATCCCGGTTGTCCTCGCGCCGAACATGAGCGTGGGCGTGAACCTTCTCCTGAAGATACTTGGTGACATGGCCTCCGTCCTCGACGAGGAATACGACATCGACATAGTCGAGACACACCACAGGCACAAGAAGGACGCGCCTTCCGGGACGGCGCTGAAGATGGCGCAGGTAATCGCCGACGGGCGCGGCAGGAAATTGGAAGATGTCGCGGTATACGCCCGCCACGGCAATATCGGCGAGAGGAAAAAGGGCGAGATAGGCATCCAGGCCATGAGGATCGGCGATGTCGTCGGAGACCATACGGTGATATTCGGGACGCAGGGAGAAAGAATCGAGATAACGCACAAGGCGTCGTCGAGGGATGTGTTCGCACGGGGCGCGGTGCGCGCGGCATTGTGGGTCGCGGGCAGAAAGCCGGGGCTATACGACATGCAGGACGTGCTGGGGATAAAGTGAAAACCCTCTCCCTCGATGGGAGAGGGTGGAAGCAGGTCCGTCATTCCCGCGAAAGCGGGAATCCAGGAATTTGATTGTTAATTTATGAAAATCATCCGTTACTTAAAAAACCACCTGATCTCCCACGGCATCCTGGACGGCGAGCAGGTCCTGCCGATTGCGGACTTCAGGCATCCGAAGAAAGGCAACGGAGGCCCGCTCCCGCTCTCGGAGGTGAGGCTCCTCGCCCCCTGCGCGCCGACGAAGATCGTCTGCGCGGGCCTGAACTACAAAGACCACGCCGAGGAGATGGGATTCGCCATCCCGGATGAGCCGGTGATATTCCTCAAGCCGCCGTCCGCCATTTTGGAGCCGGGCGGGACGATTCCATACCCGATGCTGACGCACCGCCTTGAATACGAGGCGGAGCTTGCGGTGGTGATCGGCAGGACCGCGAAGGGCGTGCGCGAGGAGACGGCGCTCGAATACGTCCTTGGATACACGTGCATTAACGACGTTACCGCGCGCGACCTCCAGAAAAAGGACGGGCAGTGGACGCGCGCGAAGTCCTTCGACGGCTTCGCGCCGTTCGGCCCTTGGATAGAAACGGAGGTTGAGCCGCACGACCTGCTCGTCGAGGCGTACCTAAACGGCGAGAGGAAGCAGTCTTCTTCCACCGCGAACATGATATTCCCCGTCGCGCATCTCGTCTCGTTCATATCCCAGGTGATGACGCTGAACGTGGGCGACGTTATCGCCACGGGGACGCCGCCCGGCATCGGCAGAATGGAACGAGGCGACCAAATAGAAGTGAGAATATCGGGCATCGGGTCGCTGATAAATACCATCGAGAATTAAGGGGGATTATCGTTTTGACCGACAGTTACATCCAAAGGCTTTTTTCCGGGAGGATCGGCGGGGGCAGGTTCGGGAAAGAGACGAAGATTTATAAATTCGAGAAGATAAAAAGAGCGAAGCGCTCAGCCCTCGCGGCCAACCCCGGCGCGGAGATAATCGACCTCGGCGTTGGCGAGCCGGACGAGATGGCGGACAGAAGCGTCGTCAAGGCGCTCTCTGCCGAGGCCGCAAGGCCCGAGAACAGGGGCTATGCGGACAACGGCATCCAGGAATACAAGGATGCGGCGGCAGAGTATCTGCGGGAGGTTTACGGCGTAAAGGGAATCGACCCGCAGAAGGAGATAATTCATTCCATCGGCTCCAAGCCCGCGCTGGCGATGCTCCCTTATGCGTTTATTAATCCGGGAGACATAGCGCTCGTCACCGTGCCCGGATACCCCATCCTCGCCACGCATACTAAATATGCCGGGGGCGAGGTTTATCATCTCCCGCTTGAGGAGAAGAACAATTTCCTGCCCCGGCTGGACAACATCCCGACGGGCATAAAAAGACGCGCGAAGCTCCTCTACATCAACTACCCGAACAACCCGACCGGGGCCGTAGCGACGAAGAAGTTCTTCGCCGGAGTGGTGGATTTCGCGCGGGAGAATAAAATCGTGGTCGTGCAGGACGCGGCATACGCGGCGCTGGTCTACAAGGGAAAACCGCTTTCGTTTCTCTCGACGCCCGGCGCGAAGGAAGTCGGCGTCGAGATACACTCGATGTCCAAGGCGTTCAATATGACCGGCTGGCGGCTCGCGTTCGTCGCGGGGAACGAGCGGGTCGTCTCCGCCTTCGGACACATAAAGGACAACTGCGACTCAGGCCAGTTCAAGGCCATCCAGAAGGCCGGATGCCATGCGCTCGCGCACCCGGAGATAACCGTGGCGACGGCGGAGAAATACAAAAGGAGACTTAAGGCGCTTGTGGAGATTCTCAAGCCCGCGGGCTTCAAGGCGAAGATGCCCGGCGGCTCGTTTTACCTCTACACGAAGGCGCCCAAGGGAATCAGGGGCGGACGGCGCTTCGAGACAGCCGAGGACTTCTCCGAATACCTGATAAAGGAGAAACTCATCTCCACCGTGCCCTGGGACGACGCGGGCGCGTATATCCGCCTTTCCGCGACATTCGAGGCAAGGGGCAGGAAGGACGAGGAGCGGGTGCTGCGGGAGATAAAGAGACGGCTGTCAGGGATGGAGATGATATTTTAAATGAAGGACATCGCCAGGGAATGGCTTGAAGACGCGGACTACGATATAAAATCTGCCGATGCGATGTTGCAGGCGGGCAGATACTTTTATGTCGTGTTTATGTGCCACTTGGCGGTTGAGAAAATATTGAAAGCTGTGTGGATAGAGGAAAAAGACGAGGTTTCTCCGAAAGTGCACGGACTTGTTTATCTTTACGAGAAGCTTTCTATAAAAGGAAGGTTGCCGGAAATTTTTGTTGCTTTAATAGATAACCTTGATGATAAGAATGTGATTACGCGGTATCCGGAAGGAAGGAAAAGAATCGCCGAAAGACTGGACGAGAAAGTTTCTGACGAGATTTTAAAAAGGACAAAGGAGACCCTGGCATGGGTGAGAAAAAGGCTCGCATAAAAGACATTGCCCGCAAGTACGCAGAGGAACTTGAAAAACTTGGCGTTCCTGTTGAGCTTATAATCCTGTTTGGCTCTTACGCGCGCGGCGAGGCGCGGGAATATTCCGATATAGACTTTGTGGTAATATCAGAGCTATTTGGACAAGAGGACGGCCTTGAATTTTCCGGCATACTTTCCAGAGCAAAACATCCGCTTGCGGCCGAACTTATCGAGGCGATCGGTTTGTCGCCGAAGCAGATAAAACAAGCCCCGGAAAATTCTTTTATAGAGAGTATAAGAAAAACCGGAAAGGTGGTTTACAAAAAAGCCGCATGAACAGATACGACGGACGTAAATTCGACGAGATGCGAAAGGTTAGGATTACCCGGAACTACCTGAAGGGCGCGCCCGGTTCCGTGCTGATAGAGGTCGGGGACACAAAAGTCATCTGCGCGGCCACGCTGGAAGACCAGGTGCCGCCGTTCCTCCGGAACAAGGGCACGGGCTGGCTCACGGCGGAATACGGGATGCTCCCGCGCTCTTCGCCGCAGAGGATACGGCGCGAGTCCTCAGCCGGAAAGGTTGGCGGCAGGACGCACGAGATACAGAGGCTTATCGGGCGCTCGCTTCGGGCGGTTGTGGACTTGTCCGTTATCGGGGAGCGCACCTTCACGATGGACTGCGACGTCATCCAGGCGGACGGCGGCACGCGCACGGCTTCCATCACCGGCGCGTTCATCGCGCTGTGCGACGCCATCGCCGACGCGCGCGGGAAGATGGTCCTGCTCGTGAACCCCGTGAAGGACTACCTCGCTGCGGTGAGCGTCGGGGTGGCCGCGGGAGCGCCCGTGCTCGACCTTTGCTACGCCGAGGACAGCAGGGCGGAAGTGGACATGAACGTTGTGCGCACGGGCAAAGGCGGGTTCGTCGAACTCCAGGGCACCGCCGAGGGCGAGCCGTTCTCTCGCGCGCAGATGGACGGACTTATAGAGCTTGCGAACAAGGGCATCGACGAGCTTGTCGCCATGCAGAAGGATGCGCTTGGGGACGTGGTTTCGCCGTGGGTGGTTCGGGTATAGATGGAACTTGTAATCGCAACGAGGAATAAGGGCAAGCTCCGCGAGATCCGGGCGCTTCTGAAGGGGACGCGCATACGGGTTCTCTCGCTCGATGATTTCCCCGGCTGTCCGGACGTTATCGAGGACGGGAAGACCTTCAGGGAGAACGCGCTCAAGAAGGCGCGCGCGGTGGCCGGGTATACCGGGAAGACGGCGCTGGCGGACGACTCCGGCCTGTCCGTGGACGCCCTCGACGGCGCGCCGGGAGTATATTCGGCGAGGTTCTCCGGGCCGGGCGCGGACGACCTGAAGAACAACAGAAAGCTCCTGCGCATGATGAAGGACGCGCCGGATAGTGAACGAGGCGCCGAATTCGTTTGCGTGATGGCGCTCGCGGGGCCGCCGGGGGCGGGAATAAAAGAGAAGACGGTGAAGGGAGTCGTGCGCGGGCGCATTACACGGGAGATGCGCGGCCCGAGGGGATTCGGATACGACCCGCTTTTTTATTATTCGCCGAAGGGTATGACGTTTGCCGAGATGGGGCCCGAAGAGAAGAACAAAGTCAGCCACAGGGCCCGTGCGCTGACAAAGATAAAGGATATTATCAACAGAATGCAGCTGGCCCATCCATGATGCGCTAACCGGGGCTGCTGCGATACGCGGGACGGAGGTATGGAAATGCCGGTGTATGAGTACAGGTGCGACAAGTGCGGGAAAGTATTTTCGATGATGCGGAGCATGGGCGCGGGGGCGGAGGGCGTCTCCTGCCCGGAGTGCAGGGGGACGGAGGTGACGAAGCTCCTCTCGGCGACATATTCGCCGGATTCAAGCAAGGCCATGCCGTCGTCCTTCGACATGCCCAAGATGGGCGGCGGATGCCCGTCGGGGACGTGCGGCTCCGGCATGTGCGGGATGTAAGACCGTTATTTTTTGTGGTCGGGATATTCGGGTGCGCCCCGAATATCCTGACCCTGACAGTCCCGGATTATTGGGCGAGCCTTTTTTTCAGGAAAGCCGGCTAAATTTATGAAGGTTCTTTCCGCGGAGTTTGCAAGGGCGGCGGTTGACGAGCGCGGATGGCCCGGCGACAGCTTCCCTCAGGTGGCGTTCGCCGGGCGCTCGAACGTCGGGAAGTCCTCGCTCATCAACAGCCTCGTAAACAGAAGGGGCCTTGTCCGGACATCTGCCACGCCGGGCAAGACGCGGGAGATAAACTTCTTCCTCGTAAACGGCTCGTTCTATTTTGTAGACCTGCCGGGTTTCGGTTTTGCCCGGACGCCGGGGAAGGTGCAGGAATCCTGGGGGGAGATGATAGAGAAATATCTGCTGGAATCCCCCAGGCTGACTCTGATAGTATTCCTTCTGGACATCCGGCACAGGCCCGGCAGGAACGACATTATAATGAACCGGTGGCTCATTGGCCGCTCGCTTCCGGCGGCATACGTGGCCACAAAGGCGGACAAGATTGCAAGGGGGGCGAGACGGGGGCATCTCGATGCGATTTCCGATTGTCTTGACATCCCCGTGGAGGATATAATACAGTTCTCCTCCGTAACGGGCGAGGGTAAGGACAGGCTCTGGGAAGTAATCAAGAAGTCAACCAATACTTCAACTTTAAGTCGCAAATTGTGATTTAACAGGGTAGAATAGCGAACCCGGGAGGTAATTATGGGCATAAGCATAATCGGAAAGGCGGTGCTGGCATTGGCTATGGTTGCGGTTACAGGCGGTTCGGCGCAGGCGAAGGACCCCGTTGCGGTTATAAAGACCGTGAAGGGCGACATTACCATAAGGCTTCTGAAGGAAGACGCCCCGAAACACGTGGAGAACTTCATAAAGCTTGCCGAGTCCGGCTTTTATAACGGACTTACGTTCCACAGGGTCGTGCCGGGCTTTGTCATCCAGGGCGGAGACCCCTTGGGCAACGGCACAGGCGGCCCGGACAAGGCCGCGATGGAAAAGGCCTACGGCGGCAAGATACCGGATTACATAAAGCAGGGGCCGGGCGGAAAAGACTATACCCTGCCCGCGGAGATAAAGGCCCCGCACGTGGACGGAGCGGTCGCGGC
Source organism: Nitrospirota bacterium (assembly GCA_021784575.1). Taxonomy (GTDB): domain Bacteria; phylum Nitrospirota; class JACRHJ01; order JACRHJ01; family JACRHJ01; genus JAKAHE01. The sequence goes on along the minus strand of JAJYHX010000005.1, from coordinate 68,845 downwards.
GGCGAGGCTTGGAGACCAGGTAAACCCGCAGAGGCGTTCGAGCGGGAGCCAGTTCTACATCTGCATGGGGCCGCAGCACTTCCTTGACGGCCAGTATACCGTCTTCGGCCAGGTCACAAGCGGCATGGACGTGGTAAAAAATATCCGGATAGGCGACAAGATGCTGTCGGTAACGATAAAGGAAAAATAAATGAAAACCAGGCGTTACGCGGTTTTTGCGCTTGCGGCTCTTCTGGCCCTCCTGCCCGCCTGCACCGTATTCAGGTGGGGCGGACAGCCGAGCGCAAAGGCGCCCCAGAGCAATCCGGACGAGATATTCAAACAGGGCGAGGCGCTCTTATCGAAGGGCGATTACAAGCAGGCTCGTAAGAAATACAATGAGATACGAGCGCACGACCCGGAGAGATACTACGACGCGCTGGTCGAGGTGCGCCTGGGAGATTCCTATTACGAACAGGGCAGATACGACGAGGCGGAGGTGGAATACAAGCGGTTCCTGACGCTTCATCCGAAGAACAAGGCCGCGCCATACGTGCTCTACCAGGTCGGGATGTGCAACTTCAGGCAGATAGACCTCCCCGACAGGGACCCGTCCTTCGCGCAGAACTCCATAAAGGATTTCTCCAAGCTTCTCAAGGAGTTCCCGGGCAATCCCTACGAGGACGAGGCCAAGGAGAAGCTCCGGCTTTCCAGGGTCTTCATGGCAAGGCATGAGTTCGTAGTCGGCTGGTTTTATTACGAAAAAGACGACTACAAGGCGGCGGCCCGGCGCTTCAAGGGGATAATTTCCAGGTATCCTGGCAGCCAGGACGAACCGAAAGTCCTTTATTTTCTTGCGGATTCGTATATCCGGCTGAAGAAATACAGCGACGCCAAGGACACCCTTGCGATGCTCTACCAGGGGCACCCGAACAACCGCTACGCCGAGAAGGCGAAGAAGGACCTGGCCGGAGAAATCCCGGCGAAGTAGCCGTTTTTTGGCCTTCGGCTCGACAAATTATCCTTGCTTTTCAACTGGTTACAAAACGCCCCCTTAACGAGCGAGGGTTTATGTGAGGCGCGGCTTTTTGAGAAACAAGGGTAATTCCCGTTTCCCAGCAAAAACGCGCCCTCTTCCCCGCGCCCGGTTTTTGGCCTGAAATCGCTCCGTCCCGGCGCACACTTTTTGCCCCAAAATCACGCCGTCCCCGCACCCCCTTTTGGCCCGAAATTGCCCGAAAACGGGCCGTTTTCGAGCCGCTTTCTATACCGCCGGGAAAAGGCGGTTTAGTCTTATTTTTATTTTAATAATCAACTGGTTGCACTATTAATCCGGAATAGCCGCTGACAATGAACTTCGCCTACCGATGAGGATTGCTCACTGGCGCTCGGGCCGAAGTATCAGTAAATAGCATCACCATTGCCGAAAGCTTTAAAGTCAAAGGTGGATTTTTCACGCTGCTCAGAAGGACAGCATACCTTCATCCCCCTCTTAAGATAAGAGGGGGAACGAGGGGGCGTTATGACAACTGTGGACAGCGGCGAATCCTCTCCCGGCCTTCGGCCACCCTCTCCCATGAAAGGGAGAGGGCTGACTTCCAAGCGCAAGTGAACTCGCGCCCCTACGATGAGCGGGGGGGTGAAGGCCGGACATCCGCTCGACGAGCGGACTGGCGTTATGAAAGCCTCTCCAGGGCGAGGGCGGCGAGGAAGTTTATGAAGGCGGGGGCGTCGTCCAGGCTCTTCGTCCTTTCGTATTTCATGCCGAGCGAGGCGGCGAGGGATTTTTGGAGGATGTCGCAGTCGTAGAGAGTCTCTATGTTCTCGGCGACGAAGCTTATCGGCACGACCAGGACTCCGCGATCGCCGCAAACGGCTGCGGCCTTTATCTCTTCGTCAGTCTCCGGCTTTAGCCATTCCATGCCCGCCCGCCCCTTGCTCTGGAAGCCGATGCGCGTACGTATATCCCCAAGCTCTTCCTGGAGCATCGAGGCGGCGCAGAGGACGTGGTCTAAGTACGGGTCTCCCTTGCTTATCAGCTCCTCCGGGAGGCTGTGCGCGGAGAATATCACGGAAACCGGCGGCGCCGGCAGACCGGTCTCAGGGCCACCCGAACCGGGCAGACCGGCCTCGGACGCCTTTAAGGTCTCCGTAAGCCTCTTCAGCGCGTCGCGCATCCTTCCCGCCAGAAGCGCCGCGAACCGGGGGTCGGCGCCGAACCCTTCGTAATAGACAATCTCCGGCGGGTTCGGGTCTTTCTCCGCGAGGGCCTTCAGGACGCTGAAACCGGAGCCGGTTATCGCGGGCGAGAAGTGCGGATACAGCGGAAGGGCAAGGAGCTTCTTAATGCCGTCTTCTTTAATTTGCCGGTAAGCATCACGTATGGAGGGCATCGTATACCTGTTGGCGTGGTATACGGAGATTCCCTTGTCTCTCAGCGCCTCGCGTAGCGCGCCGGCCTGCCGTTCCGTAATCGCGTCCATCGGCGAGCCGCCGCCGATTGCCTGGTATTTCTCCTTCACGGGCTCCTTCCGCATGGTGGAGATATACAGGGCGAGCAGGGGACGCATTGGCCCCGGCGCGGGGAGGATATGCGGGTCCGTGAAGAGCTTCATCAGATACGGGAACACTCCCCGCACGTCCGAGGGGTCTCCCATTGTCATGAGGAGGACGGCTTCGTTCATTTATCTCCTCCATCCCCCTCTCAGATTAAGAGGGGTGCCGAGGGGGCGTTACTTTGATTTCATAACTCCCCCCAACACCCTCTTATCTTAATGAGGGGTAACGCGGACAATCTTACTGCTTCCCCCTGTGGCTCTCGCCGTGCTCGTGGACGAAATCGACGAGCGCCTTCACGTGCTCCGGCGGCGTTTCCGGGATGATGCCGTGGCCCAGGTTGAATATGTGCCCCGTGTCGCCCGCGGCGGCAAGAATCTCCTTAACGCGCTTCTCGATCTCCGGGATGGGCGCGAGAAGGAATACCGGGTCCATGTTGCCCTGGACGGCCTTGCTTCCGACCTGGCTTCTGGCCTCGGCTATGTCGATGCGCCAGTCGATGCCTATGACGTCCCCGCCCGCCTGCGCGACGAGCGGCAGGAACCCCTGGCTGTTCCCCACGAAGCTTATCACCGGGAGCTTTTCGCCCTCCGGGGATTTTTTGATGCCCTGGATGACGAGCCTGGTATAGGGCATGACGAAGTTCAGGTAGTCCGCCGGAGAGAGCACGCCGCCCCATGTGTCGAAGAGCTGTATCGCCTGCGCGCCCGCATCCACCTGCGCGTTAAGATACCTTATTACCGTCTCCGTGAGCTTCTCCATCAGGGAGCGGAAGACCTTCGGCGCGCCCCACATCATGGTCTTGAGGTTCCGGAAGCTCCTGCTCCCGCCGCCTTCGACCATATAACTCGCAAGCGTAAACGGCGCGCCCGCGAAGCCAATCAGGGGCACGTTTCTCGATTCCAATTCGCGCCGGAGCATCTTCACGGTCTCGGGCACGAACGGCACGTCGGCCTCAGGGTCGATTACCCTTAAGCGCTCCACGTCGGCCTGCGTGCGGATTGGCTTCTCGAATACCGGCGCCGGGTTGAAGTCGAGCTTGGCGCCCATCGGCTCGACGGGGATGAGGATGTCGGAGAACAGTATCGCGGCGTCGAGGCCGAACTTGTCTATCGGCTGGAGCGTCACCTCCGTGCAGAGCTCCGGAGACTTGCAGAGCGTGAGGAAGTCCACCTTCGCGCGGACGGCGCGGTATTCCTCCATGTAGCGCCCCGCCTGGCGCATGAGCCAGATCGGCGTTCTGTCAACGGGTTTACTGAAGCAGGCGTTTATGAAGCGGTAATCGGGCATTATTTATTTTCCCCTCATCCTTGCCGGGATATAATTGCAGAACGGCTCCTCCTGCAAATAGTCGCCGTAGACGGCATCGGCCCTTGCGCGGCAGCCGCCGCAGACGTTGATATACTCGCACACTCCGCACTTGCCCTTGTATTTCTTGAAGTCCCGAAGCTCCTGAAATAGCGGGGCGCGCTCCCAAATATCCTTGAACTGTTGCTTGAGCACGTTCCCGGCGGAGTGCGGGAAGTAGCTGCACGGATACACCTCGCCCTCGGCGGTGATGAGGCATATCACCTGGCCCGCCAGGCAGCCTTTCGAGCCGCCGGTGGAGAACTTGAGCGTCCGGCGCTCCAGCTTATTCCCTTCTTCGGCCAGCTTGTTCATCTGCGGCACGATGCGGTAGTAGTGCGGCGCGCAGGTCGGGCGCATGAGAATATCAGACTCGTGCTTTTCCGTTTCGTAGTGCCACTTGAGAAGCTCCTCGTAATCTTCCTTACTGATAAGCTCGGACATTATCTCCTCGCCCCGGCCCGTCGGGACGATCATGAACATGTACCACGCCTTCGCGCCGAGGCTCTTGGCGAGCTTCATGACCTCCGGGATCTCTTTCTGGTTACGCTTCGTGAAAGAGGAGTTTATAAGAAACTCGATACCGTGCCTGTTGAAAAGGGATGCGGCTCGGACTACCCCATCGAACGCCCCGGGCTGGCCGCGAAAATTATCATGAGTGCCGGCGTCAGACCCGTCGAGACTCATAGAGACCATCTTTATCCCGGCCTCTTTCATCTTCCCGCAGACGTCGTCCGTGACGAGGAAGCCGTTCGTGGCTATGCACATCCGAAGGCCGAGTTTTGTCCCGTGCGAGGCAATCTCGAAGAGGTCGGCCCTGAGGAGCGGCTCTCCGCCGGAGAGGACGATTACGGGGCTGGCGAAAGCGGCTATGTCGCCCAAAAGCCTTTTCGCCTCGTCCGTATCGAAGGCCGTATCGAAGGAGTTGGCAGTGGAGGCCGAGCGGCAGTGGACACAGCCAAGGTTGCATCGGCGGGTAACTTCCCAGGCTATCCACTTCGGGACAAAATCCATGTTCATACATAACTCTCCGGCAAAAACTCTGGAAATGCGTGAGGTTAATATAGCACAGGGTGAGGCGCGAAAGCAACCCAAAACCCGGGGCGGGGCATCTCCGGCAGGATATGTTTATATCCTTTGAAATAACACTTTTTCTGCTATACTGCTTTTATAAGGGGAATATCTGCAGGCTGGACTCTTCGGCTGTTAACAGTATGGGGAGGATTGTCTTGAAGAAGATGGGCATCGAAGACCTCTGCGTAAACACTATACGTTTCCTTGCGGTGGACGCCGTCGAAAACGCAAACTCCGGGCATCCGGGGATGCCCATGGGCGCGGCGCCGGCGGCGCACGCCCTTTGGACGAAGTTCATGAAATATAACCCGAAAAACCCGGCGTGGGCCGACCGCGACCGCTTCGTCCTTTCGGCTGGGCACGGCTCGATGCTGCTTTACGCCATGCTCTACCTTACCGGATACGACCTCTCGCTCGATGACATAAAGAACTTCCGCAAGTGGGGGAGCAGGACGCCCGGCCACCCGGAATACGGGAGCACGCCCGGCGTGGAGTGCACGACCGGGCCGCTCGGCCAGGGGTTCGCAAACGGCGTCGGCATGGCCATGGCAGAGCGATACCTCGCGGCGCTCTTCAACCGTCCGGGGCATGAGATTGTAGACCACCACACCTTCGCAATCGTGAGCGACGGGGATTTGATGGAGGGCGTGGCCTCCGAGGCGGCGTCCCTTGCGGGGCACTTGAAGCTCGGCAAGCTGATTTACATCTACGACAACAACCACACCACCCTCTCGGCCGACACGAAGCTCTCCTTCACGGAGGACGTTATAAAGCGCTTCGATGCGTACGGCTGGCACACGCTGAGCGTGGAAGACGGAAACGACCCGGAGGCCATATCGAAGGCCGTCGCGGCGGCGAAGGAGGAGACGGGCAGGCCGTCGCTTGTCTCCGTCCGCACGCACCTGGGCTACGGAAGCCCGAACAAGCAGGACAGCTATGAGGCGCACGGCTCGCCCCTGGGGGCCGAAGAGGTGCGCCTGACGAAGGACAACCTGGGGTGGCCGCCGGACGAGGTGTTTTACGTGCCTGAACAGGCGCTGAAGGTATTCCGCGAGGCCGGGGCCAGGGGCGCGGCGCGCGAGGAGGAATGGACGGAGCTGATGCGCTCCTACGGGAAGAAATACCCGGAGCTTATGACGCAGTGGGAGCTGATGATGGGGCCGAAGCTCCCGGACGGCTGGGACGCCGACATGCCAGTCTTCCCGCCGGACGAAAAAGGGGTTGCGACGCGCTCCGCCGGAGGAAAGGTATTGAACGCCGTGGCGGAGAGAATACCGTCATTAATCGGCGGCTCCGGAGACCTCGACCCCTCGACGAAGACGGCCATGGACGGCAGGGGCGATTTCCAGAACCCGGCCTGCGGGGACGAAGGCGTGCAGGGCGCCGTCTCCGGGCACTGGGGTTACGGCGGGGCGAATATCGCCTACGGCGTGAGGGAGCACGCGATGGCGGCCATAAGCAACGGCGTCTCCCTGCACGGCGGCCTTATACCGTTCGCCGCCACATTCCTGATATTCTCGGATTACATGCGGCCCGCAATCCGCCTGGCCGCGCTCTCCCGTGTCAAGGTGATTTACGTCTTCACGCACGACTCCGCCGCCCTGGGCGAGGACGGCCCGACGCATCAGCCGGTGGAGCAGCTGGCGTCGCTTCGGGCCATGCCGGGGATCCGGGTAATCCGCCCTGCGGACGCGAACGAGACCGTCGAGGCATGGAGGTCTGCGCTCCTGGAAAAGAACGGGCCTGTGGCCCTTGCGCTTACAAGGCAGAGGGTGCCGGTAATCGACCGGGAGAAATACGCCCCTGCGTCCGGGCTTCACATGGGGGCGTATATCCTCGCGGACGCCCGGAAGGGCCGCCCGGAACTTGTCATCATCGCCACGGGCTCGGAGGTTCACATTGCCCTTGAGGCCTACGAGAGGCTGGTTAAAGAAGGAGTCTCGGCAAGGGTGGTGAGTATGCCGTGCCGCGAGACGTTCGAGATGCAGCCCCCGGAATACAAAGACAAGGTGCTGCCGCCCGGCGCGGCGGCGAGGATTACCGTGGAGGCAGGGTCTGTGTTCGGCTGGGAGAAGTACGCCGGGCCTGCGGGCATAACCATCGGCATGGAGCGTTTCGGGGCCTCGGCGCCCGGAGTGGTCAACATGGAGAAGTTTGGTTTCACCGCGGAGAATATTATCGAGAAGGCCAGGGAGCTCCTGGAGCAAAAAAACGGAAAACGCCAAAAGAGGGTCGCGGCGAAACAATAATAAACTACAAGGAGACCGATATGGCAGGCAACCCTTTAATCCAATTGAACCAGGCAGGACAGAGCGTCTGGCTTGACTTCCTAAGCCGCGACATCATCCGCTCCGGCAGGCTCGGCGCGCTCCTCATGGAGGACAACGTCTCCGGCGTCACGTCCAACCCGACAATCTTCCAGGGAGCAATCGAGGGAAGCGGCATCTACGACGCGCAGATAATGGAACAGGCCGGGCGCGGAGTCTCGGAGCCGAAGAAGATATACGAGGCGATAACGACGGAAGACATCCGCGAGGCCGCCGATATTCTTATGGAGGTCTACGACAGGAGCGGCGGACAGGACGGGTTTGTCAGCATCGAGGTGTCGCCGGACCTGGCCCGGGACGCCGACGCCTCCATAAACGAGGCGAAGCGGCTTGTCTCGGAAATCGGCAGGAAGAACATACTCGTGAAGATACCGGGAGTCCCGGAAGGAGTCCGGGCCATAGAAGAGCTGACGGCCGGCGGCATAAACGTGAACGTAACGCTCCTTTTCTCCGTGCAGCGTTATGAGGCCGCAGCCCTGGCCTATCTGAAGGGCATCGAGAGAAGGATAAGCGAGGGACTCGCCGTCTCGGAGATACACTCCGTGGCGAGCTTCTTCGTCAGCCGGGTGGACACGCTCTTCGACGCGATGTTCAACGAGAAGCTCCCGGCGGCGGGCACGGAGAACGAGGAACTGCGGATAAGGAACCTCTACGGGAAGGCGGGCGTCGCAAACTGCAAGCTCGCATACCAGAAATACAAGGAGATTTTCCTGGGCGTCGGCTTCAGGCTGCTGCGCGAGAAGGGCGCGAACGCCCAGAGGCTTCTCTGGGCCTCGACAGGGACGAAAAACCCGAAGTACAGCGACATAAAATACGTTGAGGAGTTGATAGCCCCCGACACCGTAAACACCATGCCGCTCGATACGCTGACGAAGTTCAAGGACCACGGCAAGGTCCGCGTAACGATAGAACAGGACACCCAGGACGCGCGGGACGTGTTCGAGAAGGTCTCCTCCATAGGCATAAACCTCGAACAGGCGGCGGAGCGGCTCGAAGAAGAAGGACTGAAGAAATTCGGCGACTCGTATAACGACGTCCTCGGCGCGATTGCAAGGAAGCTCGAAGGCATGGCGAAAAAGGCGGCGTAGTTACTTTTCTTTCGGGGAAAGAAAAGTAACCAAAAGAAAGCCGGGCAGGAGAACATTATGCAATTCGGCATGATAGGGCTTGGGAAGATGGGCGGCAACATGGCCGTAAGGCTCACCAAAGGCGGGCACGACGCGGTGGTATTCGACCGCGTGCCCTCCAACGTCGATGCCCTCGTCCGGGAGGGCGCGGAACCCTGCTCGTCTCTTGAGGATCTCGTCCGGAAGCTTGCTCCGCCGCGCACGGTATGGCTGATGCTGCCCGCCGGGGAGCCGGTCGAGGACACGATTAACTCGCTGAAGACAATCCTCTCTGCGGGCGACACAATCGTCGAGGGCGGTAACAGCTACTACAAGGACTCGATACGGCAGGAGAACTTCCTGAAGCTTTTGGGCATCGGTTTCCTCGACGCTGGCGTGTCGAGCGGCATCTGGGGCCTGGAGAGGGGATATTGCCTGATGATAGGCGGAGACAGGGACTTGTTCGACAGGCTCACCCCGCTATTCGAGACGCTTGCGCCCGAAAAAGGCTTCATGTATTGCGGCCCGGCGGGCGCGGGGCATTTCATAAAGATGGTGCATAACGGCATCGAATACGCGCTTATGTCCGCATACGGAGAGGGTTTCGAGATTGTGAAGGAATCTCCTTACGGCAGTATCGATTTTGAAGGGCTTGCGAGGCTCTGGAACAGCGGCAGCATAATACAGTCCTGGCTGCTTGAATTCGCGGAGGCCGCGTTCAGGAAGCACGGAGACCTGAAGGACATCGAAGCGTGGGTGGAGGACTCCGGCGAGGGGAGATGGACCGTGCGGGAGGCGGTGGACCTTGCCGTCCATGCGCCGCTCATCTCCGGCGCGCTCTTTCAGAGGTTCCGTTCAAGAGACAGGCAGTGTTTCTCGGAGAGGCTCCTTGCCGCCATGCGCGACGAGTTCGGCGGACACGGCTTTAAAAAGAGCGGATAGGAAAATGAAAATCGGTCTTGCGGCTGACCACGGCGGACGGGAACTGAAAGACTTCCTCAAGGCGCGCCTTGAAGAATCCGGGCACGACGTAAAGGACTTCGGGGCATATGAACCCGCCCCGGACGACGACTACCCGGACTATGTCGTCCCGATGGCCCAGGCCGTGGCGTCCGGCGAGTGCGGGCGCGGGATAGCCGTGTGCGCAAGCGGCGTCGGCGCGTCCGTAGCGGCGAACAAAATCCCCGGGGCGCGCGCGGCGCTTGTCGTCGATGCCTTCTCCGCAAGGCAGGGAGTGGAGGACGACGACATGAACATAATCTGCCTGGGCGGAAGCGTCGTAGGATACAGCCTCGCAAGAGACCTTGTCGATATTTTCCTTAGGGCGCGCTTCAGGGCGGAGGAGCGCTTCGTCCGCAGACTCTCCAAGATAACGCGGCTGGAGGAGCGATGAACAAAGAAGCCCCGCAGCCCCCGAAGCCGGTCGACCGGCAGCCGTCAGGCCGCCGCGCGGAATGCATCACGGCGCCGAGGCCGGATTTCTGCGGGATAGAGAGGCCCGGCCCCTGCGGGATAATCATCTTCGGCGCGTGCGGAGACCTCTCCAAGAGGAAACTCATCCCGTCGCTCTACCACTGCTTTGCCGCGGGACACCTCCCGGACGGGTTCTTCATATTCGGCTCCGACAGGATACAGACCGGCGACGCCGGGTTTCGAGGGATTATGGAAGAGGCCGCAAGGGCCGCGTTCCCGGAAACCTTTTCTCCTGATTTGTGGCTGAAGTTCTCCGAAAGGCTCTTCTATGTGTGCGCGGATTTCAATTCTCCGGATTTCTTCGCCTCTCTTCCCGCGCGCCTGAAGCCGCTCGAAGAAAAATTCGGGACGCGCGCAAACCGGATATTCTACATGGCCCTGCCTCCCGCCGTTTACGAGACCGTGATACGCCGGCTTGGCGGAGCGGGGCTGGCCTCGGAGGAGCGCGGCTATTCGCGCGTCGTGGTGGAAAAACCCTTCGGCTTCGACACGGAGTCCTCAAGGCATCTAAACGGCGTGATAGGCGCGTCGTTCTCCGAGTCCCGGACCTTCCGCATGGACCACTACCTCGCCAAGGAAAACGTCCAGAACATACTCATGTTCCGGTTTGCGAACTCCATCTTCGAGCCGCTATGGAACAGGAGATACATAGACCACGTCGAGATTACAATCTCCGAGACCCTTGGCGTGGAGCACAGGGCGGGATATTACGAAAGCGCCGGGGTGCTCCGCGACATGTTCCAGAACCACATCCTCCAGCTTTTGTCCCTTACCGCGATGGAGCCGCCCGCGTCATTCGTGTCAGAACGCGTGCGGGAGGAGAAGGCGAAGGTGCTGAGGTCGATAAGGCCTGTGCCGCTCGACAGGCTTGGCGGGCACGTAGTCCTTGGACAGTATGGCGCGGGCAGGATAAACGGAGAGGACGTCGTGTCCTACAGGGACGAGCCGGGCGTAAACAGGAACTCGGTTGCGCCGACGTATGCGGCGATGAAGCTTTTCATAGACAACTGGCGCTGGAGCGGCGTGCCGTTTTACATGCGCTCCGGCAAGAGGCTCGGCAAGGCCAAGGCGGAGATTGCGATAAGGTTCCGGGCCGTGCCGCACCTGATGTTCTCGCGCATCCTGGAGCCTGCCGGTCAGCCGCATGAAAAAATAGACCCGAACCTTCTTGTCCTGAGGGTTCAGCCGGACGAGGGGATAAGTCTCCAGTTCCAGACGAAGATGCCGGACTCCCGCGCGTGTCTTCAGCCTGTCCTGATGGACTTCAGATACGAGAAGGTCTTCCTGCTCGACGCCTACGAAAGGGTCCTGCTCGACTGCATGACGGGCGACCAGATGCTCTTCGTGAGCGGCGAGATCGAGGAGCTTGCGTGGGGGCTTCTCTCGCCGGTCTTAGAGAGGCTGGAAGCCGTGAAGGACAGCTTCGGGTTCCCCAACTACCCGGCGGGATCAAACGGGCCTGTGGAGGCGGATGAACTGATGCTCAAAGACGGGCGGCAGTGGCGCGCGCTGTAGGGGCCGGTCATCGTCATCCCATTCCTATCCTGTATTCCGAACCGTGGTGAAGCCCCGCGATAAGCGTTAGATGCTCGCGGAGCTGTCTTGTAAGGAGATAATTCCGCCGCACGTATTCCCTCGCCTTCCTGCCCATCTCCTCCCGCCTTTCCCTGTTTAGCAGGAGATAGCGTATGCGGAGCGCCGCCCCTTCGGGCGTGGTAACGAGAAAGCCCGTGTGGTGGTCTATGACCTGTATCTTTATCCCGCCCGTGTTCCCGCCTATGACCGGCTTGCCTTTCCAGAGCCCCTCCGTCACGGTAAGGCCGAAACCCTCGCGGATGGACTTCTGCACCACTATGTCCGCCGCGCGCTGGAGGGCGTTTATCGTCCTGTGTGCGTCGGCGGGCAGCAGCAGGACGTGCGCGTCCGAATCCCCGCCTGCGGCCTCCTGCGCCTCGCCAAGCACGATGCCGCCTTCCGGGTCGTCCGTGGCGCCGCCGCCCGCAAGGACAAGCTGGAGTCCCGGCGCGAACTTCTTCGCGAGACGGTACGCGCGTATGACGCCTATTGGGTCCTTGAACCTGTCGAAGCGCGAAATCTGGACAATCAGCGGGCGCGAGCGGTCGAGTCCGAACGTCTCCGCCACGCGGCTCACCTCATCTTCCGGAAGGCCGATGTTCTTCTCCGAGAGCGGGTCTATGGAAGGCGGTATGATATACTGCGGGTGCGGGAGCGACTGCGAGAACTCCGCCAGCGAGAACACGCTCGTATCGTACTGCGCCACGAACCTCTTCAGATAATTCCAGACGGGGCGGTACGGCTGCGACGCGTCTATGTGGCACCGCCATATCCATTTCCCCTTGCGGTTCGGGAAATATTTTATCAGGGGGGCGGGCTGCGGGTCGTGTATGAAAACCGCGTCCGCGTCCTCCAGAACGTCTTTCATCCTCTCCGCGTTCTCGAGGTTGGTCTTCTCGAATTCCCTGAGGAGCCTCTCCGGGACGACGACGGGGTTTCCCTGGAGCGCGTTATGAAAGCCCTTGGTGCACTGGTAGAATTCCTTGCCGCCGGTAATTACCTCCCACCGGGCGTCGAAACCGAGCTCCTGCTGGAGCGGGACGAGCCGGCAGAGTATCTCCGCGACCCCGCCGCCCTCGCGCGTGGAGTTCACGTGCACGACCTTCATCCCGCCGAGCGTGGAAGAGAGCTGGCGCAGGTGGGATATGGTATCCTCGCCCGCAACCTTCGCGTATGCCTCAAGCAGTCCGCTCATACCGTTTCCCCCGCGAAATAGCCCGCAAATATCCCGACAATCTTCTCCTTGAGTTCCGCAAGCGGAATGAAGTACGGGTCGAGAGAGGCGAGCCGGTCGATGAGCGGCCTGAACTCGTCCCCGTATTCCATCAGCCACTCGCGGAAGTCGTCCACGCGGTCTTTCGTCCTGCTGCGCGCGTCTATAAAATGGAAAAAGAAGGACGAGGGAGTCATCATGGGCGCCGCCATCGGAAACCGCGAGGGATGCTCTATGGCCGCATATGTGTCAAATATTACTATCTGAGAGCGAATGAACATGAACGGCCTGTCCGCGTGCAGGAGACGGAGCTTCTCGCTCTCTTCGAGCCTATCCGATGTCACCTCCACAAGCTCCTGCCTCAACTCTTCGAGGTCCTCGAAGTCCGTCGGGTCGATAACGGAAAGCCTCTCCGCGAGCGCCTCGTCATGAAGCCCGTGCGCCTTCCATGACCAGCTCGCGAAGTCGTTCATATACTCGCGGTTCTCGAAAGCGGGTCTTAAGAGTCCGCCCCAGAAATGGTAATATATGCTCCCCGGATGGACCGTCAGCAGGTTGTCCCTGAGCTCCCGGAGGTTATGCGCCCGCACGCCCGTTGCGATTGCGGCCAGCGCGCAGTCCTTTACGGCGAATGCCATTTCACGCTCCTCGTTATATCCCGGAAAGTCCGCAATTCCCCATAGGTTTAATTATAGCCAATTTCCTTCTCTTTCGCCGGGAAGACAGGGCGCGGTGAATCCGGCACCAGCAGCGCCACGGGGAAATCTCCGAGCGCGTCTTCGAGGGCTATCCACGGCCTGCCGCCGCGCAGGACCGTTTCCGCCGTCTTGCCGGTGAAAATATTTCTGTATCTCTTTGCCATATCCTCGGGCGCCTCGACAAACGTCCCGGCCCATACGGATGCGCCGACGGGGGCCGGAGTCCGGTCTGCCTGCCACTTGATTCCCGCAAGCGCGCCATACAGCCTCGGCGCTATAACAACGGCCAGCGCGCCGGCTTCGCGCCTGTCGTCCGGCGCAGGCCGACCCGCCGATGCAGGTCTGCCGGCCCTTGCGAAGGCGCATACATTGGCCGAGCGCGGGCCTTCGGCGTTCAGCTTCCGGTAATCCCCGTCCCTGAAGAGCATCTCCATTTCCCGTCTCAGGGAGAGCGTCTTCCAGACGACGTACATCTTTATCCTGCCGTCCTCCATGTCAGACATCATCCCGGCGAGCGCCGCCGCCGTATTGTCCGGGACGCTGAAAACCCTCTTCATGTCGGCGAGCATCGCCGTCCTTGCGGCGTAGTCCACGGGCATTCTGTTGTCCGGGTCTACAAGGCTGAAGTTCCATACCTCGTCTCCCTGGTATATGTCCGGGACGCCGGGCGACGTGAGTTTCAGGAGCGTCTGCGAGAGGCTGTTATACATCCCCAGCCTGGAGATCTTCCTCTGGAACGGCGCGAAGTCTTCGAGGAATATGTTTTTCCTCTGGCTGTCCAGGCAGTAGCGCGTGAAATCCGCCAGCGCCTGCTCGTATTCCGGGTTCGGGTTTATCCAGCTCATGTGTATCTTCGCCTCGCGCGCCGCCTTAAGCATATAGGCGCATATCCTATCCCCGAATTCCGCCGCCGCCGAACCGGCCTCGCCCGAAACCGGTCTACCGGCGGCCCACGCGCCGATTAACGTCTGGTAGAACAGGTATTCGTCGTTTCTCGACGGGGCGAGCCTCCCGTCCAGCTTCCTTTTGCCGTTCTCGTTTATTCGGCTCCACTTCGTTACTCTATCGCGCCACTCGCCCGGGAACTCCGTCAGCGCCATGATGCGCATCCGGACGTCCGCGCTGCGCTTGCTGTCGTGCGTTGAGGTGGAGAGCATGGAATGCGGGGAACGCTTTTCCCTTTCGGCGTTCGCGCGGTGAAACGCCTGGACGGACACGCCGAAGCGCGACGGGTCTCCCCCCACTTCGTTTAACGAGACGAGACGGTTGTATATGTAAAAAGCCGTGTCTTCCAGGCCCTTGGCCGTGACGGGGCTTGTGAACTGCTGAAACTTCATGACGAACTGCGCCTCCGGCTGCGGGGACTCCGTCTTCCCGCACTCGCGTCTGGAGAGCATGACTTCACGGAGGAAGCCGAAGACGCTGACGTCCGCCGTCCTCGTCCTTTTTCTTGCGAGGTTGACGGCCCAGTCCACGTGCATTTCGTCCTCCGGCGCGATCTCCGCGCCGCTTATGTATGTGCGGTATACTGGGAAGCACGCGGCGGTCTCCTTTATGGCGTCCCTCAGGCTGTTCAGGGTAAAGTCGCGCGTGTGGATGTCGGCGTCCGATATGCGTGAGAGCATACTGGCGAGGACGTTAAGCTCCGACGCGAGGGACACCTTCATAATCAGTTTCCTCCTGTCGTAGGCGAGCATCTCCCAGTCCATGCGGTGGCCTATGAACCTCGCGTAGAGCTTGTCGAACTTTTTCACGGCGTCCGGGTTCACGAATATCCCGTCAACTATGCGGGTAAAGTCGTAGCCCGTAGTGCCGTGCACCGGCCAGTCCTCCGGCAGGCGCTCGTGCCTGGCCAGTATCTTCTCCGCCACCACGTAAAGAGGCTTACCGCCGTTCTCGTCCAGCAGGGCCTTCGCAAGCTCAGGCGCGCCCGCCGCCGCGGCCCTGGCCTGTGCAATCTTTGCCTGGAGGCTCCGGAAATATTCGAGAGGGTTCTGGAGTCCGTCCGGGTGGTCTACCCGAAGACCCTGCACCTTTCCTTCCGCTATGAGCCTTATAGCCAGTTCGTGCGTGCGCTCGAACACCTGCGGGTTCTCCGCCCTCAGTCCCGCCAGCTCGTTTATGTCGAAGAACCTGCGGTAGTTTATCTCGTCGGACGCGACCCTCCAGTATGCGAGGCGGTAGGCCTGTTTTTCGAGCAGCTCATGAAGCGGGCCGAAGCTCTCCAAATTTGAAGGCGACCCCTGGAACTCCCGGACGTTTCCGTCTATGAAGGACGCTATCTCGCGCGAGGACGCATACATCGAGGCGAGCTGTTTTTTATATATCTCCTTGTCGCGGTTCCTCTCGACGAGGCGGGCCGGGGTCTTCTCCCTCTGCGGCGGCAGGTGCCCGAAGGATGTCATCAGGCTCTGAAACTCGGGCAGGAGCGGGTTGTCCGTCCCCAGAGCGGCCTCCAGCGTGTCTATCCCGTGTCCAAGGACGGCGGGGTATTGCATCGGGTCTATCGGGAAGCGGTTATTCAGGTAGTAGACGGAAAGCTCTCCCGCCCCGGCGTCGAAAACCGGCCTGAGCTCGCCCTTCTCCAGGACGTTCCCGTATTGGTCTTCAAGCACCGGGATGTGTATCTTGCCCCGGAGGAAGGCGTTCACCGGCTGCCAGTCTATGTCGAAGAACCCGGCGTAGACCGACGCCTGGCCGTTCTCAAGGACATCGAGCCACCAGAGGTTGTCGTCGCCCATCACGGCCATGTGGTTCGGCACAAGGTCCATAATCTGGCCCATGCCATGTCTTTTCAGTTCCTCCACGAAACGTCCGTAATCTTCCCAAGAACCTATCTCCGGGTTCAGGGAGTTGTGGTCTATGATGTCGTAGCCGTGCATGCTCCCATTCCTTGTCCGGAAATACGGAGAGCTGTAGCAGTGGCTGACGCCCAGCTCGCTTAAGTAGGGCACAATCTCCGCGGCCCGGACGAACGTAAAGCCGGCGTTGAACTGCAGCCTGTATGTCGCGCGCGGGATCTCCGCCGCAAGGCCTTCGAGCTTCACGGACTTCTCCTCAGGTTTTGTCCCGCGCTCCTCCCTGAGCATTGACGTGAGCCTTGCCGCAAATTCCGAGCCTTTCAGCCGGTCGATGTCAATGGAAAGCTTCCGGCGCCAGTTGTGCATGCCCTCCGTGCCGGGCAGGTTTACCTGTTCCGTCTCGACGGTTATGTCGCCTACGGAAACCGAGAAGATCTTAGACGGCGTCCTTGCAAGGTATGTGTGGATGGAAAGAATCAGGTCTTCCGACATCTCCGGGGTGGTCGAGGGGTCTTCCGTGCTGATGCCCTCGGGGAGAAGACCCTGGTTCTCCAGGGCCACGAGTATCGCCGCCCTGTCCTTCGAGCGGTTGAAAATCTGTCTCTCCCTCGCCTCTTCGGACGGGAAACCCCTGTGCTCCCTTCTGAGGCTTAAGTCCCGCCCCTGCCAGTATCCGGCAATCGTCGGGAGGTCGTGCGTGTTTACCACGACCACCGCCTGCTCCGGGTATGCCGAAGGCGGCCTGAACCCCTTCTCGTCCTGCTCGTTGTAAAACACGCGGTACGAGAATATGCCGTATTTTTTGAGTATCGGCGGCAGGCTCTCCGGCGCTGTCCCCAGGTCTTCGCCTATGACCATGCATTTGTTTTTCCGGCTCTCGAGGGCAATGATGCCGAGCAGGTCTTCCAATGGATAATTTACGTAGGCGCCCTCAAGCGGGTTTTTGCCTTCCGGCGCCCAGAAGAGCCTGGAAAGCGACATTATATGGTCTACGCGCAGCGCCCCCGCGTCCTTCATGTTGGCGCGCAGGATTTCTATGAACGACGCGTATCCTTCCTCTTTAAGTTTGTGCGGATTCACCGGCCGGATTTCCCACGTCCGGCCGCCGAGGCTGATATCGTCCGGCGGAGAGCCCGCCAGGAAACCCGCGGCGCGGCCGGCCTGTCTTATCCACGCCTCGGAGGAGTTCGGATGGCATCCGGCCGCCATGCCCTGGCAAAGCCCGATACCAAGCCCCGCGCTCATGGAAAGCCTTCCTGCCGATTCGAGCTGCATATGCGCCTGCCACTGCATGTATTCAAAGAACTCCACGCGCTCCGCGTTCTCTTCGGCGAACCTCTTCACCGCTTCCGAATGCGGGTCCCTGTATTCCTCCGGCCAGTCCATCCATCCGCAGGCTTCAGGGTTTGCGGCCAAGAACCTCTCGTTTAACGCCTCGAACAGGCAGTGAAGGAAAACGGCGTCTGTCTTCTCGCGCTGGAACCGCCTGAACGCCTCTGCGCGCGGCCCGCCGGTATTCAAGCGCCCTTCTCTGAAGTTTTTGTAAAGAATCTCAAGCATGGAGAGTTTTGCTTTTGAGACCCCCGACAGGTCGATCTCGTCCGATTCTCTTAGGGACCTAAGGCCCGCCTGAAACTCCGCCGACTCATAAAGTTCCTTCGCCTCGCGGCTCTCGGCGAAGTCCTCCACCGCCTCGACGTCAATATACATCACGTTTAAAAAGGCCCTTGAGGACGGGGCGTACGGGCTTGCCATGTCCGGCCTGTGCGGGAAGAGCGCGTGCAGGGGGTTTACGCCGACCATCGCCGCGCCCTGCCCCGCCCAGTACTGCGTGAACTCCTTCAGGTCGGTAAAGTCCCCGATTCCCCAGTTGCGCCTTGAGCGGAGCGCGTAGAGCTGCGCCGAAACGCCCCAGACCCTGCCACCGCCCTTCAGCGCCTCGGGGACATAACATGACGCAGGCGTAATTATTATCAGGGCCGTCCATTCTGCCCGAGGCCGCTCTTCCGGCCCGTCTTCGAGCAGGTAAAACCTGTGATAGCCTTCGGGAGGGGAGTTTATCGGAAGCTTTATGTTATAGCGGCAGAGGATTTCTCCGCGAATGCTCCTGCACTCGCGCGGCACGGAAGAGGCGGGGCCGAAATCCCCCCGGACCGCTCCGCCGCCCTCAAGCTCAAGACGCCAGTGGAATGTTTTTTCCTTGAGCCTTTCCGGGAGCGTTACGGGCACGGAAACCTCGCCGGAGGCCGTGAATACGTGCGCCGGCTTAAGGATTTCAAGCCACGGACGGCTCTCCTGCTCCTCTGTCGCGGCCTCAAGCTCCTCCGGGGAGCGTATCGGATGGCCCATAGCCGCAAGGATCGAGAGCTGCGTCTCCTCCGGGACACGGCGGATGTTTCCCCGGATGTCCCGGTATTCCGCGCTTATGCCGCACAGGCCGGAGAGCCTCTGAAGAGCGTCCTTATCCAGCATGGCGCCTCCGGGTCATCTGCCGATTTCCGATGCCGGTCTGCCGGCGAACCACATGACGGTCCACGGCTGGAGCCGGCGGGGGCAGGGCTCGTTGCCGTATCCGCGGGGACGCGGTTTTATTGCGCCCGCGGGCGCGATGAATCGCGCCCCCGCACCGGTCTCGTATATCGGCGGATAATCGGGCAGTTCGCATTCCGCGGCCTCGCCGCAAAGGTTTGCGGCAAGCGTCAGCATGTTGCCGTCGTCCAGTCTCCACCACGCCCTGAACGCCCGCCTGCCGCACATCGCAAAACCCGTTCCGCCCGCGCCTATCCTCACGCCCTTTATCCTCGGTATTATCTCCCTCTTTCTGATGTCGAGAAGCCTCCTGTAAAGCCCGTGCCAGGATGCGTGCGCGGGCTCGCGGATGCGCTCGAAGTCGAGCTTCGCCGACTGATATGTTTCTTCCGCGAACGGGTCCGGCATTAATCCGAGGTCGTAGCGCTCGCCGAACAGCGGCCTCTCGGAGAAATATCCAAGCCTCCCTTCCCGCACCCTTTGCGCGAGTTCCGGAGAGATGTCAGAGAAGAAGGGGAACGGGCTTTCGGAGTTGTATTCCTGACCCATGAAGATAAGCGGCGGCGCGGGCGAGAGCAGGAATATCTCCGTTATCGCCCGAACGGCCTCAGGAGCGGCAAGCCTGTGAATACGGTCTCCCATCGGCCGGTTGCCCACCTGGTCGTGGTTCTGCGTGAAGGCGACAAAGGAAGCGGAATAAAGCCCCCGCGTCCGTCCGCCCCGGTTCTTCCGCCTGTATTCCGACCACTCCCCCTGCTGCGCGTATCCTTCCGTGAGGCTTCTGGCGAGGAAAAAGGCCGGGTTTTTTTTATAGTCCGCGTAATAGCTTCCGGTCTCGCCCGTCGCCAGCGTGTGCAGGCAGTGGTGCAGGTCTTCGTTCCACACGGCGTTATACAACCTCGGCCCTCCGTCTTCATTCCGCCGGATATACTCCACCGGGTTGTCGTCGTTTTCGATGACAAGGTATTTTTCGTATCCCGCGCGGGCGCGTATCGCGCGGGCTGTCTCCGTGAGGAAATCCGGGCGCGTGTCGTCCATTATCCAGTCCGTCGCGTCGAGGCGCAGGCCGTCGAAGTTATACTCGAAAAGCCAGTATAGCGCGTTGGCCATGAAGAACTCCCTGACGCTCCCGCTCCCGTCGCCGTCGAAGTTTATCGCATCGCCCCAGGGCGTGGCACGGCGGCTTGTGAAGAACTGCGGCGCATACAGGCCCAGGTAATTGTCAACCGGCCCGAAGTGGTTGTATACGACATCGAGAAACACCATAAGCCCGCGCGCATGGGCCTCGCATACGAGGGATTTCAAGTCCTCCGGGCGTCCGTAGACGTTCGCCGGGGCGAACAGGAGCACGCCGTCGTAGCCCCAGTTCCGCTCTCCCGGAAAGCTGTTCACGGGCATGAGTTCAATCGCCGTCGCCCCGAGGTCCGCTATGTAATCCAGCCTCTCTTTAAGCGAATCGAACGTCCCGCGCGCCGTCGCCGCGCCGATGTGCAGCTCGTAGAATACCGCCTCCTCCCACGGCCTTGCGCGCCACTGCCCGTCCGTCCACTCGAACGCCTCCGGGTCTATAACCTCGCCCGGGCCGGACGTGCCCTGCGGCTGGAACCGCGAGGCCGGGTCCGGCACGAGTGTTTCTCCGTTTATCCTGTAGCAGTATAAAGTCCCGTGTCCGGCCTCCGGGACGGTCGCCGCGCGCCAGCCGCCGCCCGCATCGCCCATGCCTATGAATTCCCGGCCCGGCCCGCGCAGGAGGCACAGCTCGGCCTTTACCGCCGCAGGCGCAAAGAGCCGGAATTCGACGCCGTCTTCCGGCAGGACTCTCGCCCCGAAGCCCATTTCGTGACTGCGTTTCATTTGGTTATAGTTTCCACGCGATGTGAGAAATCAAAAGACGGCGACGGACTGGATTATGCTTTTTCTGAAGGGAGGACGGCTGGAAGAAGTATAACATAACATTCCCCCGGGGCGCCCGTTTCCCACCCGGACTCAATACGCGAAAATGTGCCTAAGAATTAATCATCAGCCCGGCCCGGCCGTATTATTATGCAAGACAAAGGGCGTGCAAAACAAATGACGGCATAAATTGTAAGCACAAAATAACCTGATTTATTAATGAGTTGACTTAAAGTCGGAGGCTTTTTTTTAAAATGGCACGGCTTTTGTAAAAACTACTTGCAGGGGAGCGCCGAAGCGGCTTTGGCGCGGGAGTTGTTTTCGAGTTTTCTTTAACCTGAAAGGAAAAGGGAATGAAGAAGAGATGGGCAATTTTGCTCATTGGCGGCCTTTTTTCGGCCCTGGCTTCGGGCACGGCGCTGGCCACGCCTTCCACGCAGATATGGATACCTTCCACGGACATCCAGCCGTACGGGACATTTCACCTGGACCTCGACACATATGTCCGGACCAGGAAGACCGGCGGCTCTTACGCCCCGATAATGTATGACATGGGCGTCCTGGCGGGTGTCCTGCCGTTTAAGAAGGTGCAGGCGGAAGTCGGCGTCGATTACATGCGCGTCGGGCCGCAGGCGGACGGCCACGGCGGCACGAGCGAGGCCATAGACGACGCCCCGGTATATTTCAACGCCAAGATTGCCGCGCCCGAGGATGCCTTTTTCAAATACCAGCCCGCAGTCGCGGTCGGGATTTACAACGCGGGCGTGCGCGGCGGGGATGTCTTCCACAACACCGAGACGGACATATCCTACGCCCTTGTGGCGAGGACGTTCCCCTACGTCGGCAGGCTTTCCGCCGGATGGTATGTCGGCAACGGCGGGAACATCTTCATGAAGGACGACAACATCCAGGCAAACGGCATAGGCCGCACCCAGAACAACGGCGTGCTCGCCTCCTGGGACCGCACCATATCCGAGATATCCGACAAGCTCTGGGCGGGCGTGGACTACCAGGGCGGCAACAACGCCTTCGGCGCGCTCAGCTTCGGGGCCTCGTGGAACTTCTCGAAGAACGTCGCTCTGCTGGTCGGCTACGACATCTTCAACAAGAAGGCCACCGGCGGCCAGCCGGCCTTCACGACGCAGCTCGACATCAACTTACCGTAAAGACGGGGAAAAATATCGGCTGGTTGGACTCGCTTCATGAGGATTCGTTCGGGAAATTTCGAGGCTCGTTCGCTATGCGGCAAAAACTCGGCATAACGGCAACAAGCACTTCGTTATCCCGGCGCCTGGGCTGCTTGCGAACCTGGTGATAATGTTCTTCTGTCTTATCGGGCCGTTTACGGTGGCCGGGATGAGCCGGAAGGAGCCGTTCATCGCGCTCGGCCCCATAATCACATAAAAAAAGCGGCCTTCCCCCGGACGGATTGGCCGCTTTTCGTTGCCCTGCGCGGGATATTGTCGTTACGCAAGTTCGGCAAGTTCGCGGACGAGCCGCTCGGAATCCTCCCATCCGAGGCAGGGGTCTGTTATGGACCTGCCGTAGACGTTCTCTCCGATTTTCTGAGACCCTTCGACGAGATAGCTCTCTATCATCAGCCCCTTTACCCTGTTCTTAAGCGTCCTTGAGGCCGCGCGGCTTTGCATGACCTCTCTGGCAATCCTCGGCTGCTCGTGGAAGAGCTTGTTTGAATTAGCGTGGTTGGTATCGACGATAATCGCCGGGAATTGCAGGTTCCGCTTCTTGTAAGCCTCGGAGAGGCGCACGAGGTTTTCGTAGTGGTAGTTCGGGATGCTGGCGCCGTGCTGGTCGACCGCGCCCCTTAAAATGCAATGTGTTAGCGGGTTCCCGGAGGTTTTTACCTCCCAGCCGTTGTATACCAGGACGTGCGGGAGCTGGGCCGCGTTCACGGAATTGAGCATTACTTCCATGTCGCCGTTAGTCGGGTTTTTCATCCCGGCTGGAACGCATATTCCGCTTACGGTCAGCCGATGCAGCTGGTTTTCCACGGAGCGCGCCCCGACGGCGACATAGCTCAAAATATCCTCGATATATGCGTAGTTTTCCGGGTAAAGCATCTCGTCGGCGGCGGTCAGGTGCGCCTCCTTCATGGCACGGATGTGCATTTTCCTTATTGCCTTCAATCCCTTGACCATGTTCGGCGCCTCGGTCGGCGTCGGCTGGTGCGCCATGCCCTTGTAGCCCTCGCCTGTGGTGCGGGGCTTGTTCGTGTAAATCCTTGGAATCAATACTATTTTATCCTGCACCTCGTCCTGGAGCCTGGCGAGCCTCATGACATACTCTATCAGCGCGTCCTCGTTGTCGGCGCTGCAAGGTCCTATAATTACAAGGAACTTCTCGCTTTCGCCGTTTATCACGGATGTTATCTCGCCATCCCGCTCCCTCTTGACCCGGGCAAGCTTCTCCGGGAGCGGCATCGTTTCCAGTATTTCCTCTACGGACGGCATTTTTCTTATGCGTTGGAAGCTCATCTTATACCTCGCGGATTTAAAAAGCGGAACACACAGGGCAGGAATATCTTATAGATTAAGGGCTTTGAGGTCAATAACAAATTTGCGGGGCTGGACACCCCGTTAAAATCACCCATGTCCGCGCCCGCCTGAAAACGCCGGGAAACCGCCCCTTACGCCATTAAACCCGCCCCGGGAAACGCCCATAAATGACCCGTTTCAAAAATTAGGGACTTTTTTCATCGGTTGTCATTTTCGTAAAGCGTAAGGCGGCTTTCTTCGGAAAACAAATCCGTTGACTTTGAGTTTTATGTATGAATAAATGTTGCATGGACGAGTTACTGATTTCTTCCTATAATCAACTGAAGCCGAAGGTCGAGCGCTACATGGCGCGGATGGTCTCTGAGGAGGATGCCGAAGACCTCGCGCAGGAGGTGTTCCTGCGCGCCTGCCGCTCAATCGGGGGCTTCAAGGGCGAATCGAATATCTCCGCATGGATGAGTTCATGTTGGCCCTGGCGGGCGGGAAAGCGGCTTCGGAAAAATCCTGCGGCGTAAAGACCTGCAAAACGGAAGAAGGCGTATGGGGTAAGATAAAATCCGTGGACAGAAAAAGAGGCGTTGTCGTCCTGGTCCCGAATTACGCTAAAAAAGGAGCTGCGCGTCAAAAGGGGAGAGTGCAATATTTCATGGGTCAGGCCGGGGATGATGGTTGGGATAAAATACTGCACGAAGTCATTCAATATTTTAAAAATCTATAAACTCAGGATGATCGCTCCGCCGGGATACTGCGAGCGGACTGGGCTTAAGCCTGGCAATAAATAATCGGCGGGATCTGTCACCCCTTCTTTTTCCCCGCCCTCTTCGCGGGCTTCGGGCGCGGAGGGGCGGCTGGAGCCGCATCGGGCCGTTTTGCCTGTTTCCTGGAAGCGCCCGTCGCCGATGGAGCGGCCTCGGGCATCGCCGAAATTTCCGGCTTCTTAGGCTCGGTAGTCTTCCCTGCCGCCGGTCTGCCGGCTCCGCCGCCATTGCACTGCGAGCGGTCGTGCAGCCATTTGGCGATATTCGGGGCCAGCTCCTTCTGGGATTTGGAGCCGACGAAGACCCCTATGTGCCCGCCCTTGAACTCGTAGAGCGCCTTGTCCGTGGAGCCTGCGAGGTCGTTTAGCGGAGTTGTCGAGCTTGGCGGGACGAGGTGGTCCGAGCGCGCGTAGATATTTAGCAGCGGCATGGTGATGTTCTTCAGGTCAACCCGCCTGCCGTTTATCTCAAGACTGCCCTTGGCAAGCCTGTTTTCCTGGTACATGTCCTTTATGAACCGGCTGTATGCCGCGCCAGCCTGACCGGGGGAATCGAAAATCCATTTCTCCATCCGGAGGAAGTTCAGGAGCTTTTCCCTGTCTTCCATAACGTCGATCATCTCGACGTACTTGCGGATGTTGAGCGTGAAGGGCATGAGCATCAAAAACCCGGCATTCAGGAACTCGCCCGGCACGACGCGGAATACCTCGGCAATCTTGCCCGCGTCCATGTAGCCCGCCCATGAGAAGAGCAGGGCGTCGTTCGTGTCGAAATTGACGGGCGTGACGAGCGTGACGAGGTTCTGTATCTTTTCGGGATACAGGGCGGCGTATATCGCCGAGAATGTCCCGCCCTGGCATATCCCCATGAGGTTCACCTTCCCGGATTCCGAATGCCGCCGGACAAAATCCACGCAGTCGTTTATGTAGTCGTCGATGTAGTCGTCGAGCGTAATGTACATGTCCTGCTTCGTGGGATAGCCCCAGTCTATGATGTATATGTCCAGGCCGTTCCGGAGGAGTTTTCTTATCAGGCTCCTGTCCGGCTGGAGGTCAAGCATGTATTGCCGGTTCACGAGCGCATAGACGACGAGCATCGGTATCTTGCAGGTTACTTCGGCTTCGGGCAGGTAGTGATAAAGCCTAAGCTTGTCTTCCTCGAACACGAGCTCCTTCGGCGCGGTGCCTACGTCGATCTTCTCAATCGTCGAGATGGTCTGAAGGCCTTTTATGGTCTTCTCGCTTAGCTCGCCCATCTCCTTTATTATGTCCTTCGCGTCGAAGACCGCCGCGCCGTTCATGCCGCCTCCCGCTGCCGCCGACCTGCCGGCCTCGACCGGTCTACCGGTTTCGGGCCAAGCTCGTCCACGCGTTTTTCAAGGGACCTTATTTTTTTCTTCATGGTGTAGATGGTCTTGTAGAGGTCGTCCATCTCCGATCGCAGGGCCACCGGGACGTCGTAGAGATAAAGCTCCATGAGCTTGAAATAATGCCCCCGGACGGTCATGGACGAGTTCATCAGGTCTCCCTGGAGCATGGCGTATTCCTTTGTCCTGCCGAACTCCAGGTATTTTTTCTCGGTCACGTCCATCCACAGGTCGAAGAACTCGTTGAACCCCCGTATGCCGCCGTTCCTTATCCTGCCGGCGAAGACCTCGACGACCCTCTCCGCGGCCTTCAGGCCTGTCATGTACATCACGTACTGGTATTTCACGGCCTTTGTCATAAAGACGGCCATTTCGTCCATGCCGCGGAGCAGGAGCTCGATCTTTTCCCGGTCCTTGCCCACCTGCCTGATATGGAAGAACCTGCCGAACGTGCGGTCGTAGGAGTTGAAGACGTTGTGGAATATGTCCGTCAGGGATTCCGGGTGTCCCTGCATAAGCTCCGGGAGCGTCTCGATGTTATTCTGCACCCCTTCCATCCAGGGGATTAAGAACTCGGTGGCCGCGATGCTCCAGGTGTCGTATACCCTGGAGGTCTGGTTTGACATCTCCTTTATGCCGTCCGGCGAAAAACCGAACGTCCTGTCTATGGCATCCTTTAGCCGCGCCGGGTCGAAGAGGTTTTTATACAGGGCCGGGTCGAACGACTTTTCCTGAGCTGCCTGGAAGAGCGGGAGCCAGACCTCGTATAACTTCAGGCACACGCTCGATCCGTTGCAGGTCTTCAACATCGCCTCCCGGACAACGCGCAGGTTCATAAACTTCGTGTCCGGGACGGAGTGCGCGGCCATCGAAATCCACGAGTTGTAGAGCTTGAGAAAAAGCCTCCCGGCGTCCTCGCCCTGGGCCTCCCGCTTCGGCGGAACGAACATCGCCTGGCGCAGTTTTCCGGCGGATTCAATCCACGACTGGACGAACCTCTCCTGTGATCTGAGCCAATCGCCGAAATAACCCGCCGCGTCCATTGCCATGATGTCCTCCGGTTGCTTCAGGCTCCGCGCCACCCTCACCCACCGGCAGGAGCCGGTCCCCCTTCCAAGAAACGCGAGAGGGTAACAAGGAAGGGACTGTTATTAGGCCGCCTGTTCCCCGGACTGGCCGGCCATACCGCCCGTCTCTGCGGCGGCGCGCCTGCCCGCCTCGAAGATGCCCGCGTTCATCTTCCGGCCCATCTCCATCTGATTGCTTAAGGTATGCATCCAGGCGTCCTGCATCCTTATAACCTCGTCGGCGCAGACCTTCGAAGTGTTTATCATATTCTCCATCATCGTGTTGTAGATGTTCATGAACTCCCCCTGCGCGGCCTGGGCCGCCCACCTCGCGCCTTCGCCCGATTGCCCGGTCTCGCCCGCCGTCTCCTGCCCGGACGTCCGGCAGAGCGGCATGAGCGCCTCCTGCATCTTCCGCGTGGACTCCGTCAGGCGCTCCCATAGTTCCTTCTGCGCGTTCATCCAGGTATCCATGAACTCTTTCTGGGACTGCATCCAACTGTCGATTATTTCAAATTCTCCCGCCATGTGTCCACCTCCGGTTTTTATTTTAGCCCCTTCAGGAACCCGAAGAAATTCCGCGACATATCCTTGTTCATCTCGAACTGTTTCGAGATAATGGATTCCCAAACCCCCTGCATCCTATCTCCGGCCTCGCTGAAGATATTCATCTGGAGCTGTTTCATCGTCTCCCTCAGGAATTCGTTTTCCTTCCTCAACCTCTCTTTTTCCTTCACCGTCTCTTCGTGCTTGTAGCCGGGCACGAAGCCCAGGATTATGTAGAAGTCCGCCATTTTCTCGAACATCTCCACGCCGAACGGGAAGTTTTCGCTCGCGGGGTTCATCTTCCAGAACCTCCTCGCGGCCTCTATCCCCTCCGCCTGCATCTTCAGAAAGAAATCGAAGAAGCTTTTCTTGAAGAGAGGGTTGGAGAATAGCTCGGCGGTTTTCCTGAATGTCTCCTCGCTGCACATCGTTTTTCCGGCCTCCGTTGTCCGGTCCGAAGCTTATTAGGTTTAATTATAGCCGGTGGATAATCCCTGTCAAAACACGGCGTTTGGAACCGCTATCAATAAGAACCAGGTTAAGCGCGAGGCGATTTGTGCATATTTTAATGAGGCGATATAATATTGCAACAGATGTGTCGGGTTCGCAAGCTCGTATTACGGAGGGGTCTTGAAATGGACGTGGCGGATAAAAAAATAATCATTACCGGCGGCGGCAGGGGCATGGGAAAGAGGTTTGCGCTGGACTTCAAAAGGCTTGGCGCAAGGCCGTTCGTTGTTGACGTGGAACAGGCGAACCTCGACCTGCTTAAAAACGAATCCGGGATACCGGGTATGGTTGTGGACGTCTCGGACGAGAATCAGGTGGTGGATTTCTTCGAGAATTACGCCCGTGAAAACGGCGTCCCGGACGCGGTTATAAACAACGCGGGTATTACCGCCGACGCGCTTTTCATAAAGAAAAAGGAGCCGGAGATAATAAGGTTCCCGACGTCGAACTGTGAGCGGGTGATAAAAATAAACCTCTTCGGCGTCTTCTTCTGCGCGCGCGAGGCGGCCTATCACATGGTAAAAAACGGCGTGAAGGGCGTGATTGTCAATATATCGTCCATATCGCGCGCGGGCAACGTCGGGCAGACGAACTACTCCGCCGCGAAGGCCGCCGTGGACGCCATGACGGTCACGTGGGCCAAGGAGCTTGCCAAATACGGCATCCGCGTCGGGGCCGTCGCGCCCGGATACATAAACACGGAGATGGTCGCAAAGATACGCCCGGAGGTGCTTGACAGGATAATCCGGAACATTCCGCTCGGGCGCCTCGGCGAGATGGGGGAGATTTCATATGCGGTGGAGTTTATCATCAGGAACGACTTCTACACCGGAAGGGTTCTCGAAGTGGACGGCGGCATGAGGATATGAGGATATAAGGGGAGGACGCGACAATGGAAATCGCTGGCAAAAAGGCAATAGTCACCGGCGGGAGCAGGGGCCTCGGCAGGGAAATTGCGCTTACGTTGAAGGCCCTCGGCGCGAGTCCGTACGTAATAAGCCGCACGCAGAGCGGCATCGACGAGATGGGCAGGGAGTTCGGGATTCCCGGAGCCGCCGTGGACGTGGGCGACGAGGGCCAGGTGGAAAGGTTCTTCGGCGGCTACGCGGCGGAGCACGGCGCGCCGGACATAGTGATAAACAACGCGGGCGTAACCGCGGACGCGCTCTTCATCGGTAAAAAAGGGGATAACCTCTCCAAGTTCCCGCTCTCCAACTGGGAGAAGGTGATGAACGTGAACTTGACCGGCGTGTTCCTCTGCGCGCGCGAGGCGGCGTATTACATGGTGATGCGCGGCGTAAGGGGAGTCATAGTAAACATCTCGTCCATATGCCGCGCGGGGAACCTCGGCCAGACGAACTACTCCGCCTCGAAATCCGCCGTGGACGCCATGACGGTAACCTGGGCGCGCGAGCTCTCAAGGTTCGGCATCCGGGTAAGCTCCGTCGCGCCGGGATATGTAAACACGGACATGCTGAAGGACATCCGCCCGGACGTGATGGAGAAGATTATAGCGAACATCCCGGTCGGGCGGCTGGGCGAGACGGATGACGTCGCGCAGGCGGTGCGGTTTGTCCTGGAGAACGATTTCTTCAACGGGCGTATCCTCGAAGTGGACGGCGGGATGCGGATATAGGGAGGCTTAATGGAAGCATACATAATCGGCGGGGTGCGGACCGCCGTCGGGAAGTTCAACGGATCTCTTGCGCCCGTGAGCGCGGTTGAGCTTGGGACGATAGTCATAAAGGAGGTCATAAGGAGGTGCGGCACAGGCCCTGAGCGGACGAACGAGGTGATAATGGGCAACGTCATCCAGGCGGGCCTCGGGCAAAACCCTGCAAGGCAGTCCGCCATAATGGCCGGACTTCCGGAGAACGTGCCGTCTTTCACCGTGAACAAGGTCTGCGGCTCTGGCCTCAAGGCCGTGGCGCTCGCGGGGCAGGCAATCGCGGCGGAAGGCTCCGACATTATAGTCGCGGGCGGCATGGAGAGCATGACAAACGCCCCGTTTCTGTCCCGCTCGATGCGCTGGGGGCAGAGGCTCGGAAACGCCGAGATGATCGACACGCTGATAAACGACGCGCTCTGGGACAATTTCTATGACTGCCACATGGGCATCACGGCGGAGAACGTCGCCGAGAAATTCCACATATCAAGGAATGAGCAGGACGAGTTCGCGGCGCGCTCCCAGCAGAAGACGGAGACCGCCATAAAGGAAGGCGTGTTCAAGGATGAGATTATGCCCGTCCGCGTGAGGCAGGAGCGCGGTGAAGACAAAATATTCGAGGTTGACGAGCACCCGCGTTTCGGGACGACTGTCGAAAACCTCTCCAGGCTCAAGCCCGCGTTCAAGATGGACGGCACAATAACCGCTGGCAATGCATCAGGCATAAACGACGGCGCCGCAGCGGTCATGGTGGTGTCGAAGAGGATGCTCGAAGAGATGAACCCGCCCTGGGCATTCAGGATACTGGCCTCGCAGGCATCCGCGCTCGACCCCGCCTTCATGGGGCTTGGGCCGATAACGGCCTGCAAGGCGCTTCTCGCCAAGGCGGACGTGGCCGTGAGCGACCTCGACGTCATAGAGGTAAACGAGGCATTCGCTTCGCAGTCCATACAGGTACAGCGCGAGATGGGCTGGGAAACGGACAGGGTGAACGTGCATGGCGGCGCAATAGCCATAGGCCATCCCGTCGGCGCGTCGGGGGCGCGGATACTTGTGACGCTGATGTATGAGATGGCGCGTCGGGGCGCACGCCTCGGCCTTGCGAGCCTGTGCATCGGCGGCGGGCAGGGAATAGCGATGGTCATCGAACGGGCAAAATAGAAAAAAACCATTCCGAGCGCAGCCGATGAATCCGCCTGGATGGTTTTAAAAGCGGATCCTTAACTGTGTTCAGAATGATAATTAAATTTATGCCGCCCGCTCTTTTTTAGTCTCCCGGTCTGAAACGATTAAATCTTTTACCGTCCAGCCCTCAAGGGCGTCGGACATCTTCTCCTCCATCCGGCCAAAGAGCGCGTCCACCTCCGGAACATCCTCCTTATCGTGCCGCGCAAAGGAAGCATCTCCGGCGGCCCTGGTCTTTGCGACTATCTCTTTTATGGTAATGCCGCCGATGTCCCTGCCCGGCAGGTAACCGGCCGCTTCGCCGGCGGTTTCGTAGACAAGCTTCTCGATAGAGAGGGCCGACACAGCCTCGAGCACGACATCCGGCGGCAGACCGAGCCGCTCGGAGAGCCTCTCCAGCGTCCAGGGGGGCCGGTTGTAATAAAAATTATACCCGACGAGATACATCACAAGCACGCCGAGCCGCTCCTTCGCGCTGCCGCTTAAATCCTCCGCGGATATTCCGCCCTTGCGGACGAAGCGGGGATACTGGAAAAAAAACGACACGGCGCCGCCGATGAGAAATATCAGCCAGCTCCAGTAAAGCCACATCATAAAGAGCAGGATTATGGCAAGTCCGGCGTATACGGCGGAATAACTCTTGGATGACGCGACGAACGTGGCGAACGCCCAGCCCGTTACCTCCCATGTCACGCCCGCGAATATCCCGCCCGCAAGAGCCGAGGAGAATTTTACCTTGGTGTTGGGCATAAGGACATAAACCAGCGTGAATGCCGCGCATGTCGTTACATACGGGAGGAGGCGGCCCAGGAATACGTATGCCTGTCCGAGCGCGCCTATGGATGTAATCCTCCGGACAAGGTCGTTGCTCTGTATCGCGGCGGTAAACCCCATTGCGGAGAACATCAGTATCGGCCCGACGAGCAGCACGCTTAGGTATTCGCTGAACCTCCTCGAGAAGCTCCTGGGTTTCTTAACCCGCCAGATGTAGTTCAGCGCCTCCTCTATCTTGTATATTACCCCTATCATGGAATAGAAAAGCAGGGAAAGCCCGACGGAGCTTAAGACCCCGATCTTTATCCTGCCGATATACGCGGTTATGTTCCGGACAATCACCGCGGCCTGCGGCCCCAGGGGTTTCAGAAAACCCAGCAGGAGCGGCGCAATCATATTGTGCACGCCGAACGCCTGAAGGACGGAGAAGCTTACCGCCAGGAGCGGGACGATGGCGAGAAGCGTGGTATAGACAAGGCTCATCGTCCTCAGTTGCAGCTGAGTATCCCGGTACGCCCGCACGGCCGACCACAGGAGCTTCCATGCCGAAACGAGACAAGCCTCGCGCCTTCTCAGTCCGGACATGTCCCTTGTCCAGACCTCTTCCGCAAGGAAGCGGCGGGCATTCCTTATTTTTTCGGACGCTTTCATAATTAAACGATAGCAGAGCGCAGTAATTTTGTCAGTCCGCGCCGTTTTGTGGTAATATCGTCCAAGTGAAAAAGCATACGGTAATCTTCGAGCCTGCCGGGAAAAAGTGTACGGTCAGCGACGGCGCGACGCTCCTGGAGGCTGCGGCCAGGGCGGGCGCAGGCCTTGCGAGCGTCTGCGGCGGCAGCGGCATCTGCGGCAAGTGCGTGGTCGTCGTGAAGGACGGCATGTCATCCCTTGGCGCGCCTTCCGACACCGAGAAAGAATTCATCGGGCCCAAGGACGGCCCGGTGCGGCTCGCCTGCGAGAGCCGCGTACACGGAGACGTGACGGTATACGCGCCGCCGGCGGATACGCTGCCAAGGAAAACCGCGCGGAAAATCTCGGTGAACCTCGACCCGGCCGTCAAAAAATATTCCGTAAAGATCAATCCGCCCTCGATGCAGGACATGGGCCAGGGCGACAGGGAGCGCGTCACGGAGGCCCTTGAGGCCGGGCACGGTCTATCCGGCCTGTCCATGGCCTACAGCGTCCTGAAGGGCCTCCAGAAAACCCTGAGAGACGGCATGTGGGAGGTTACGGCGTCGGTATGGACGGGAAGGGAGATAATAAGGCTCGAGCCTTTTGCCTCCGGCGCCGCATACGGACTTGCCGTGGACATAGGCACCACGACCGTCGCGGCATACCTCTGCGACCTTTCCTCCGGCAGCGTCCTGAAAACCTTTTCCGCAACAAACCCGCAGGCCGCGCACGGCGAAGACGTCATGTCCCGGATAACCTTCGCCATGACAAACAAAGACGGCCTTTCGGTCATGCAGGGCGAGATACGGGACTGCATAAACGGAATAATCCGGCAGACCGGCATTCCGCCTGAAGACATCCTCGACATGACGGTCGTATGCAATACGGTCATGCACCACATCTTCCTAGGTATCGACCCCTCCGGCATCGGAGCCGCCCCGTTCGTCCAGGCCGTCTCCCGCCCGCTTTACGTTACGGCGCGCGAGCTTGGAATAGACATAAACGAATCGGCTCGAATATACATCCTCCCGGCAGCCTCCGGGTTTATCGGGGCGGACAGCGCGGGCGTCCTTGTGGCGCTCAGACCATACAGCCGGGACGAGAAGGTATTGATAATCGACGTGGGCACGAACGGGGAGATATTGCTCGGAGACAGAGACGGCGTATACTCCGCCTCCTGCGCCACCGGCCCCGCGTTCGAGGGAGAGAGAATAAAGTTCGGCATGCGGGCTTCCGAGGGAGCAATCGAGCGGGTGTGGATAGACCCTGACACAAAGGAGCCGACGCTCGAAACCATAGGAAACGTCAGGCCCAGGGGCATCTGCGGCTCCGGCATCATCGACGCCGTGGCGGGGCTTTTCAAGGCCGGGATAATCGACAAATCCGGGCGTCTGCGGCGGCTCGAGACGCCTCTGACGGAAGACCTGCCGCATACGGAAAGATTAAGGCTGGACGCCGATGGCAGACCGGAATATGTCCTCGCGTGGAAGGGGCAGACGGAGACGGGCGCGGACATAACCGTCACGCAGGCGGACGTTCGGGCGGTCCAGCTCGCCAAGGCCGCGCTCCATGCCGGGGCGAAGCTCCTGATGCGGAAGATGGGCATAGAGAGAATCGACCGGATAATCCTTGCGGGCGCGTTCGGGAGCTACATCAACAAGGAATCGGCCCTGGCCATCGGGATGCTTCCTGAGTGCGCGCCGGAGAATATCTCCGCAGCCGGGAACGCGGCGGGCGAGGGCGCCGTACTGGCCCTGCTGAATGTCGGGAAGAGGGAAGAGGCCGAAAGAGAAGCCGCGAAGCTGAGGCACATAGAGATCTCGACAGACCCCGGTTTTCAGGAGGAATTCCTGGCGGCCATGGACATACCGCACAGGTAAGTTATCTTCCCGCGAGACTGTACATGAGAACAGTGAACACGACCAGCGTAAAGAAGCTGTACATCCAGTCTCTGTCCCTTAAGAAAATCGCGAACGAAAAAGCCACCCGCGCTATAGGCGTGGCGATGAGGACTACAAGACCGGCCTGTATAATCCCGCGGCTCTCCAATGACCAGGCGAGCCTGAAAATCCCGCCCAAGTGTCTCAAGCCTGGAGGCTCTCCCCGGAATAAGCTGTAATCCTGATGAAGCGCGCCGTATTTGACCAGATACAATATGCCGCCGGTCAATACAATCGCCGCGGCGGCTGCGACGCCCGTAATCAAGAGCGCTCCGAGCATCTCCTGCGTCCGGCCTTTCTTTTCGGCTGCCGTATTCATTTCGCGCCGCCTGCAATGCCGTTATATATCATCTCAAGCGCCATGACGGCAATGACGACGCTGAAGAGAGTCCGCAGCTTTACGGTTTTTGTCCTGACAAGCGCCCTTGCGCCAACCCAGGAGCCAAGGAGAACTCCGAGCATAACGGGCATCGCAAGGCCGGGGTCGATGTAGCCGAGGTGCAGGTATGCCCCGGCGCTTGCGGCCGCTGTAACGCCTATCATAAAATTGCTCGTCGTGGTGGACACCTTGAAAGGGAGCTTCATTGCGCGGTCCATCGCCAGGACCTTCACGGCCCCGGAGCCGATTCCAAGAAGGCCCGATAGCCCGCCCGCCGCGAGCATTATCCCGAAACCGGCAGGCACATTGCCGACATGATAGCTTGTGCGCCCCTCCGAGGAGGGATAATCGGAATCCATCCTGAGCCTTGCGGCCACGAGGCCGGGCTTTTCGGCCCCAGACTTCCTCGGCGGATGCCTGGAGAGAAAAGCGGAGTATATCAGGACAATCCCGAAGATTATGCTGATCGCCGATGTCGAAATCCTCGCCGCGATAAAGGCCCCGAAGAGCGCCCCGAACGTCGTGGCTATTTCAAGGAACATCGCAACCCGTATATTCGTGTATCCCTCACGAACATATGCCGCCGCCGCTCCGGAGGAAGTCGCGATTATCGATACGAGCGAGGCCCCCACGGCATAGCGTATGTTCACGCCGAAGGCGAGAGTGAGCATCGGGACGATTATCACCCCGCCCCCAAGCCCGGTCATCGCGCCGAAAAAGCCCGCGAGCAGCGACCCGGCCAGTATCAGGAGTGTAATGTAAAGCGTATCCACGCTTCCTCTTGTCTTAGTAGCCCCAGTATGGCCCATAGCCCCAGTATGGGCCGTAGTCCCCGTACGACCCATACCAGCCGTATGGATAGTATGGGTAATACGGGTAATAATAATATCTCCGTCTTCTCCAGAGACTAATCTGTCGTATCTGTATGACGGGGTAGGCATAGGTCGGCCTGTTTTCCTGTAACACGCTCCTTTGGCCCACGACCACGCCCGCTACCGTGACAATCCTTCCCTTCCGGTATACCAAGGGATCCATGTAAGACCTGGTCCCGGCTATGAAACGGCCGCGGGAGTATTCTGTGGGCATTGGCTCTTCGCCGTAGTGGAGCGGCGTTTCGAGAACGTATATCTCGCTGCCCTTGGAGTCGTTGACGGTCTTTATAATCATGCCGCCCCATATCACCATGTCGCCCCTGTATGCGTCGGGCTTACTCTTTACCATCCCGAAGGTAAGGCCGGGCTTGGCCTGCCGACGGAATCTCTGGGCGATGGGATATGCGCACGAAGACGCGAACAACAGGACCACTCCCAAGAGAAGAAATATGCGCAATCTGTTCTGGAACATGGCAGCCTCCCTCGTGTAAGATTCACATGATATAAGTTTAATACGTATGTCCCCGGCTGTAAAACCCTTTTCGATGCAATAAAAAAAAGGACTGCCGAAAACGGCAGCCCTCTTTTGGTTGCACAGCCCGTTTGGAGGCGATATTTACTCTCCCGCAAACTCCCTTGCCGCCGCCGCGGCCTCGGCGTCTATCGCCTCGCTCTTCCTCATAATCGACAGGAAGGTGGAGACGGCAGTCAGCAGCAGGAGCGTGATCATGACTATCATAAAACCGTGCATGAACGCGCTGTCCTTGACGGCAAGCGGTATGCTCGGCTCCCTGAACACGTGCTGGGCGTTGGGGTAACCCTGACTGGCCAGGCTGGTGCGCTCAAGCTTGGTAAATATCAGACCGGAAATATCCACGCCGAAGATAAGTCCAAGGGACCTCATCATGTTCAGAAGGCCGCCCGCAAGGCCAAGCTTGTCCTTCGGGGCGGCGCCCATTATGGCGCTGTTGTTTGGAGGCGTGAACAACCCCATGCCGATGCCGAGCAGGACCAGCTCGCCGATCATGACGAACAGGCTGGACTGCGGCCCCAGGAACATAAAGGCAAAACATGAAAGCGCCGCCACCAGCATACCGGCGGACGTCATTATTCGCGGCCCGTGTTTGTCGGATATGTGGCCGGCATAGGGTGCCACGACGGCCATGGCGAGCGGGATGGGGGTAAGGAGGCTGCCCGCCTTCGCCGGGCTGTAATTCATCACGTTCTCGAAATAGAACGGCATCAGGAAAAGTACCGCGAACATGACGTAATAGGAAAGCATACCTGTCAGGTTCCCGGTAGTGAAGGTCCAGTTCTTGAAGAGCTTCAGGTCCATCATGGGAGCATCCACCTTAAACTCCGTAAAGACAAACGCGGGCAGAAGCACGCACGCCCCCGCAAAGTAGCCCATGACAACGGGTGAGCCCCATCCGAGTTTCCCGACGTTGTTGAACGCCAGCACGAGGAACGCAAGACCCGATGCGAAAAGGGCCGTGCCCAGGTAATCGATCTTCTCTTTCTTGCCAGCTTGCTCCTGCCTGGGGAGGATAAGGAGACCGGCGAAGGTGCCGATGATGCCAATCGGGAGGTTAATGAAGAAAACCCACCGCCAGTTCCAGTTTGATATAAGAATGCCTCCAACGAAAGGCCCGACGGCCATCGCGATCGCCTGGACGGCGCCTTGTATGCCTATGGCCTTGCCTCTTTCGTTGCCGGGGAATGCCTGCGTGATTATCGCGACGGAATTGGCCTGGAGAAGGCCCGCGCCGACGGCCTGAAGGATACGCGCCAGGATTATGAACATGGCGGACGTCGCAGCGCCGCAGAGCACCGACCCTATCGTGAATATGACGAAGCCTATGTTATACAGCTTTGAGCGGCCCATCATGTCGGCGAGCCTTCCGAAAAACGGGAGGAAGACCGTAAGTGTGAGCATATAGGCCATTGCCACCCATTCTATGGTCGCCATGGACGTATTGAAATAGACTTTCAGGGTCGGCATGGCAACGTTAACGATGCTGACGTCGAGGGCGGACATTGTGGCGCCTATTAAGACGTTTATCAGGATGAACCACTTCCAGCTGGGCTTGGATGAAAAATACGGATGAGGAAACTGCATGATTTTACTCCTTTTTAAGACATATCCCTTTAAATTGCCGCGATCATATAGACAAAAGGCCAGAAGGTTCTCTGGCGCCTCAGGTTATAGCGGAATCTCCGCCTGCGCTTATTCGCCTCCTTTCCGGCATCCCCGCCGGGGATGTGAATAAAAACGGGCCCTTAAGAATATGCGGGGGCCCGCCTTAAGCTCGGTTTTCTCATTCATTGCAACGTCTTGTAAGCCTCGGGTGGGTATTAAAACAACTATGCAGGATAACACCTTGAACTTCCATAGTCAACCGTTTTTTTAAACGGTTTTTTAGGCCGGAATACCCGGCATTTTTGCCCTCTTTGCCCCATGCCGGGAGGCCCTGAAACCCGCCCCCGCAGCCATAAAATCAGCCGAATCGGAGCCGTGAATTTCCGTCGGTCCGTTGGAATTTCATTTGACATGCGCCTCCCTCTCGTGTATACATATTTACATCTTGTAATATTTTAATACGTAACCGGCAAGGAGAAACATCCACTTGGAAGGCCTGAAGGATACCGCAGAGCTTCTGAAAATCGTCGCGCACCCGGCGAGGCTCGAAATCTTAAGGAAACTCGAAGCCGAGGTCTTATGCGTCTCCGACATCGAAGGACTTCTTGGCGTCGGGCAGTCCAACGTCTCGCAGCACCTGTCTATTCTCAGGCGCTTTGGCCTGGTGGATTATTATGTGGACGGGAAGCTTCGGTGCTACTTCCTTAGGGATCCGCGCGTAATCGACATACTCGTATTGCTGAAGAAGAAATACGACGAGCCGCTGCCCGCGCCGGCGTGCTGTCCGGCAAGGCCGCATACGCAGCCGAAAAAGGCCGCGACTTCCGTAAGCGCGCATACGACAAATCAACAATAAGGAGCTTTACATGAGCGAGTGCTGTTGTTCTCCGGCAGGGAGCGAAGGAACGGGCAAGGACAAGTGCTTCGTCTGCGGCGGCAGGATTGTCTATTTCCAGGAGCCGAAAGAGTTCACGTGCGGCCACTGCGGCAGGGTGGAGCAGGGCTACGTCTCATGCGAGAAGGGCCATTACATCTGCGACACATGCCACAAGGCCGGGGCATTTGAGGTAATCAGGGAAATGGCGCTGGCGGCAAAGTCTAAAGACCCGTTCGCCACGGCTGAGGCGATGATGGACAGTCCGGCTATACCGATGACAGGCTGTGAACACGCATTTATTACCGCCGGGGCATTCATGTCCGCCCTGAGGAACGAAGGAAGCCTGAATGTAACCGACGCGCAGGTAATCGACGCCATGCGGCGCGCCAACACGATTTCAAAGGCCGCGTATTGCGGGCTCGCCGGGACGTGCGGTATAGCGTCGGGGCTTGCCGCGGGCTTCAGCGTAATACTCGGCTCAAGCTGCGACAAGGACAGGGAATACGGCATGACGCTAATGGCGATGGCAAGGGCGACCGAGGCCATAGCCGCCGAGGGCGGGCCATGCTGCGACAAGGACTTCGTGCGCACGGCGCTGACCGTCGGCTGTCAGATGGCCAAGGAGTATTTTAACGTCAGGCTCCCGATACACAAAGAGAGGATAATCTGCCATCACTTCAAGCGCGGCAACCACTGCCACGGCTCGAGGTGCGCGTATTTCCCAAAGACAAAGGAAGAGGCTCGGGCGGCGAAGGGAATCGGCCTGAAGCTTAAGGCCGCGCCCGATAGGGTATGAGCGGCCGGCCGGGCTGTTAAAGGACTTGTGGCGAAAGGAGCGAAGGCGATGGGAATATCGTTTCTGGCAGCGCTCGTTCTCCTGGGGCTGGGAGGCGGGTTTCTTTCCGGGCTTCTTGGTCTTGGCGGGGCCATATTCATGATCCCGCTCCTTCTTTACGTCCCGCCCATGATGGGCGCAGGACATCTCGACATGAAACACGTGTCGGCGATAAGCATGGTGCAGGTGCTCGCGGCGTCTGTTTCGGGCCTTGTTGCGCATCACAAGAACAAGCTGGTAAGCAAGTCCCTGCTTCTGTATATCGGTGTATTCGGAGCGGCGGGCAATCTCGTCGGCGCGGTCTATTCCAAACACGCGAAAAGCGAGTTCCTCCTTGCCGTCTTCGCAACCCTTGCGATCATATCGGCGGTCGTGATGTTCGTGCCGAAACGCGAGCAGGGAGAGGACCTTTCGCCGGACGAGATAAAATACAACAGGCCCCTCGCGGCGGTTATAAGTCTCGCCGTCGGCGGTTTCGCGGGGATGGTGGGCGCGGGCGGGGCGTTTATGTTCATCCCGATAATGATATATCTCCTCAATATCCCGACGCGCATAACGATAGGCAGCATGCTTGGCATCGTGTTCATGAGCGCCGTGATGGGCACGCTTGGGAAGATCGCAACGGGACAGGTGATATGGCCCTATGCGATTGCGCTCGTGGCGGGCGCCGTGCCCGGAGCGCAGATAGGCGGGCGGCTGAGCAGGCGGATAAACACCAGGAACCTGCGCTACGCAATCGCAGTGCTTATCGTCATCACCGGCATACAGATGTGGCGCCAGGTGCTGGGAGGCCATTAGCCGCCGGGGAATTTTTTTTCTTCCCGGTTCAGATTGTGTTATACTTTCCGGATGCCGAACATCTCAAGGCCGGGGATGGCCGCCGCTGTCATGGCCGTCCTCGCTTTTCTCGCCGGATGTGCAATATACACCCCGAAACCGCTCCTGCCCGAAAAGACAGCCCGGCAGTTTGAAAACCGTTCCCTTTCCAGCCCGGCGCTTGAGAAATTCATCGAAAAAAACCTCCGAAGAAAAATAAGCCCCTGGCCGCCCGCGAAATGGGATATGAACACCCTTTCGCTTGCGGCGTTTTATTACAACCCCGGCCTCGATACCGCGCGTTGGAGGCTCAAAGAGGCACAGGCCTCAGTCGTAACCGCCGGAGAGCGACCAAACCCCTCCGTAAGCGTTTCACCCCAATACGTGACTAACCTCTCGTCCGGCTCGGAGCCTTGGGTGCTGGGCTTCTCTTTCGATATTCCGATCGAGACCGCCGGGAAGCGCGGCTACCGCATCGCCGAAGCAAAGGGGCGCACACTTGCCGCGCGCTATGCGCTGGCCGAGGCGGCATGGAAGGTTCGGAGCAAGCTAAGGAGCGCGCTGCTCGATTATTTCGCCGCAATCCAAAGAGGGGCCATTGCAGCGAAGCAGGCGGTATTGCAGGAAAAGGTTCTCCGCATTATGAAGGAGCGGCAAAAAGTCGGCGAAATCCCGGAGCCGGACGTAACGCGGGCATCCATAGACTACGAGAAGATAATGCTTATAATCAGCGATGAAACCTCCAGGGCTGTCAAGGCGCGCACGAATGTCGCTTCCGCCATCGGCGTCCCGGTATCGGCGCTTAACAGCGTGTCTCTCCCGGTCGACCTTTTCAATACGCCTCCGCCGCTTTACGGTTTCTCTTTCCAAAGACTCAGGCAAAAAGCCCTGACGAACCGCCCGGACATACTCGAAGCCCTGGCGCGATACTCCGCGAGCCAGTCCCGCCTTCAGCTCGAAATCGCGAAACAATACCCGGACATCCACATAGGGCCGGGCTATAAATACGACCAGGGGCAGAACAAGTGGGGGCTTGGCGTCTCAATCGAACTGCCCGTGCTGAACCAAAACCAGGGGCCGATTGCGCAGGCCGAGGCCGCGCGCTCCGAGGCCGCCGCAAAATTTGAGGCCATACAGGACGGGGCGATAATAAACCTTGGGCGGGCCGTTAATATCTATCTCTCGTCTCTTGGAAGGCTCGCCGGAGCCAAACGGCTTGTCCTGCAAAAAAGGAAAACCGTCCGCTCGCTCAAGTCCACGTTCGATGCCGGGGAGGTAGACCGCCTCGCGCTGCTCGGCGGCGAAACGGAATACGAAAACGCGCGCCTTTTGCGCCTCGGGAGCCTCGTAAACGCGGACAGGGCGCTTGGGCTTCTTGAAGACGCCCTTGAGGAGCCGGTAGCCCGGCCGGCCGGCCGGCCTCGGACAGGCAGGCCGGCTTTGGGCCGGTAAATCGGTATGGGACCGGAGAATTAACATGACACGAAGAAGCAAGACCGTAATTGCGCTTTTAATACTTGCCGCCCTGGCCGTATTTCTGCTCTGGCGTTTCCTGCCGACGGGCGGCAGGGAAGAAGAGCATGAAACGCCAGCAGTTCCCGCTTCGGCTCAGGCGGGCACAGTAACCGTAAGCCGCGAGATGCTGAAAAACGCCGGTATAGAGACGGCGGCTCCGAAACCCTATGTTTACCGGGAACAAACCCATGCCTATGCGGCGGCGCAGGGCGTCGGGGACTTGATAAACTTAAGAAAAAATTATCTCGATGCCAGTGGCGGGGTGGAAAAGGCCGAGGCCGCCCTCGAAGCCACGCGCGGGGAATATGAGCGGATGAAGAAGCTCTACGGCGAGAAGAACGTTTCTTTAAAAGATTACCAGGCTGCAAGAGCGGCCTTCCGCATGGATACGGCAGACCTTGCGCTTGCAAAAGGGGATTTAAGGGCGATAGAGACAGGCTCGAACCAACGGTTTGGGAGAGCGCTCGCGGGCGGGGCACGGAACGAGACGAAGCCCTTTTTAAGGCTGGAGACCCGCCGGGACGTGCTCTTGCAGGTTACCCTGCCGCAGGGTTACAACGCCAGTGCGCCCCCGTCCGGGCTTAGGATTATTGCGCCTTCGGGTAAGGCTGTAACCGCAAGGTTCATCTCCCGCGCCCCGGCAACCAACCCGCAGATTCAGGGGATGAGCTTTTTCTATGCCGCATCCGCGAAGACCGGCCTTCTCCCCGGCATGAGCGCGTCCGCCGTATTCCCGACGGGGCCGCGCGCAAGCGGTCTTCTTGTCCCGGCCTCCGCCGTCGTCTGGTGGCAGGGACGCGCCTGGGCGTATGTAAAAACCGCCCCCGATACCTTCACGCGCCGGGAGGTCTCCACGGAATATCCCGTGTCCGGCGGATGGTTCGTATCCGGCGGTTTTTCTCCGGAGGATGAAGTTGTCGTAAAGGGCGCGCAGACGCTTCTATCGCAGGAGTTTCTCGCAAAACCCGCGGGCGACGGGGGAGACGGTTAAACAATGCTTAGTTCAATCGTCGGATTCTCCATACGGCGCAGGTGGATAGTCGTTGCTCTGGCATGTCTGCTCCTGGGTTACGGCATCTATACCCTCGAACACGCGAGGTATGATGTCTTCCCGGAGTTCGCGCCGCCGACCGTCACGATACAGACAGAAAGCCCCGGCCTGTCTCCGGAACAGGTCGAACTGCTTGTCACCCAGCCGATAGAAACTGCGGTAAGCGGGATACTCGGAGTGAAGACGGTGCGCTCCAGTTCCATCCAGGGCCTCTCCGTCATTAAGGTCATATTCAAGTCCGATAGCAACGTGCTCAAGGACAGGCAGTTCGTGTCCGAGCGGCTCTCCACCATCCTGGCCAGCCTGCCGCGCGAGGCCAGGAACCCCGTTATCGTCCCGCTCACCTCGTCTACAAGCATCGTGATGGTCATAGGGCTTACGTCCGGGAAGCTCTCGCTCATGAACCTTCGGACGGCGGCGTTCTGGACGGTCACCCAGAGGCTCATCGCGGTGCCCGGCGTCTCGAAGGTAGTCGTCCACGGAGGCGAAGAGCGGCAGTTCCAGGTGCAGGTTATTCCCGGGCGGCTTGTAAAATACGGCGTCTCGCTAAGCGATGTATTGGCCGCCGCGCGAAACGCCACAGGCATAAAGGGCGCCGGGTTTGCCGACACAAAAAACCAGCGCATCATCCTGAGAACCGAAGGCGCGCCGATTACGTCCGGGGGCATCGGCGATACCGTCGTGGCCTTTCACGGCGGAGCGCCGCTAAAGCTTAAGGACGTTGCGCGCGTAACGGCGGCCCCCGCCCCGCCCACCGGCATGGCGAGCGTAATGGGTAAGCCGGGGGTGCAGCTCCTCGTATCAGAGCAGTACGGCGCGAACACTCTCCAGGTTACAAAGGGAATAGAAAAGGCCCTTGCCGAGCTTAAACCCGCCCTCGACTCGGA
Source organism: Nitrospirota bacterium (assembly GCA_021784575.1). Lineage (GTDB taxonomy): Bacteria > Nitrospirota > JACRHJ01 > JACRHJ01 > JACRHJ01 > JAKAHE01. The sequence goes on along the minus strand of JAJYHX010000005.1, from coordinate 25,902 downwards.
CGGAATAACCGTGCGGATTGTCTTCCGCCCGGCGAGCTTTGTCGACACCGCGCTCGCGAACCTCAGGTCATCTCTTCTTATCGGCGCCGTCCTTGCCATAATAATCCTTTTCCTTTTTCTCTTTAATTTCCGGGCCGCGGCAGTCTCCTGCACGGCTATACCGCTTTCTCTTCTGGCGGGCGCGATAGTCCTGGACAGGTTCGGCTTCGGCCTGAACCTCATGACCATAGGCGGCCTGGCCATCGCCATCGGCGAAGTCGTGGACGACGCCGTAATCGACGTCGAGAACATAATGCGGCGGCTTACCCAAAACCGCCGCCTGGAGCGCCCCCGTCCGGCCTGGCAGGCGGTGAAGGACGCGTCCGTTGAGGTGCGGAGCGCGGTCGTATACGCGACGTTCGCGGTAATGCTCGTGTTCGTGCCGATACTCACCATGTCCGGCGTGGCGGGCCGCCTCTTCAGGCCGCTCGGAGCCGCATACATCTTTGCCGTCCTGGCCTCGCTCTCCGTGGCGCTTACCGTCGTGCCAGCGCTCTCGTACCTCCTGCTCCGGCATCGGCTAAAGGAGCAGGAGCCGCCCGTGGTCGCATGGCTGAAGAAAAAATACAGGTTTGTCCTCGAAGCCGTCGAAAGACATTTCAAGGCGGCGGCTGCGGTCGCGGCGCTTCTGACGCTGGCCGGGTTTTCTGCCGCATTCTTCCTTGGCGGCACGTTCCTGCCGCGCCTGCACGAAGGGCATTTCATCGTCCACATGAACATGCTTCCGGGCACTTCTCTTGAGGAGTCCATGCGGCTCGGGCGGCGCGTAACCAACGAACTCCTCAAGATTCCGTATGTAAAGACCGTCGCGCAGAGGGCGGGCCGCGCGCCGGAGGAAGACGACATACACGGCACGCACCAGAGCGAGATGGAGGTGGATTTAAAACGCTTAAACGGCAGCGAAATCGAAAAGGCCAGGGCAATGATTGAGGACAAACTAAAAAAATTCCCCGGCGCGAATTTTGAGGTGGACACGTTCCTTGCAGAGCGCATAGGCGAAACCATATCCGGATACGTCGCCCCGGTCGTCGTGAATATTTACGGGAAAAAACTGGGAGACCTGGACATGGAGGCGGAAGAGACAGCCGCCGTCCTGAACGGAATCCGGGGCGCGTCCGGCGTGCAGGTGCAGTCCGTGCCCGGGATGCCGGAGATGTCGATTAACTTGAACAAGGCCAGCCTCTCCAGGTGGGGCTTCGACCCAGTCGGCGTGATGGACGCGGTGCGGACATGCTATCAGGGGACGATCGTCGGCAAGGTATACGAAGGGGACCGGAGCTTCAACGTCTCCGTCATCCTTCCTCCCCGAGAGAGGGGAAAGACGTCATCGGTCGGCAGGCTAACGCTGAAAAGTCCCTCCGGGGCATACGTGAGATTAAGCAGGCTTGCGGACATCCGCGAAATCCCCGGACGGTATATCATCCTGCACCAGGGGGCAAGAAGGGTTCAGACGGTCACGTGCAGCGTGAGCGGGCGGAACCTGAATTCGTTTGTAAAGGAGGCCGAAAAAAGGATAACCGCGGACGTAAAGCTCCCTGCGGGCGGCTATTTTGAGTTTACCGGCGCGGCCCAGGCGGAAGCCCGGTCCAGGCGGGACTTGATCGTCCACTCCATCATGGCGGGCTTCGGAATAATCCTCCTCCTTTCGATAGTTACCGGTTTCAGGAACCTGCTGCTTCTCGTATTGAACCTCCCCTTCGCGCTTGTCGGAGGGGTTGTTGCCGTGCTTCTATCCGGCGGCGAGCTTTCACTGGGCTCGATGGTCGGCTTCGTGACCCTTTTTGGCATAACGCTTCGCAACTCGATAATGCTTATCTCGCACTACGAGCATCTTGTAGGCGTTGAGGGCATGGAGTGGGGCGCCGAAACATGCCTTAAAGGGGCGTCGGAGCGATTAACTCCAATACTAATGACCGCGCTTGTGACGGCGCTTGGACTTCTGCCGCTCGCCATCGGGAGCAACGCGCCGGGCCGGGAGATAGAAGGGCCGCTTGCGGTGGTTATACTGGGCGGACTTTTCACGTCCACCGCGCTTAATCTCCTGCTCCTTCCGGCGCTTTCCCTCCGTTACGGGAAATTCGGCGGCGCAGCAAAAGATACCGCGCTCGAATAAAATCATATGACGGGCGGAAGCGCGGCCCGGATGCAGGGCCTCGCCGCCGCCGTAAGCGGACCGCCGCTTACGGCTTTTTTTTGTCTCGAATCCCGCCCATGATTTTTTTCAGGTCGGCCTTTACCACCGGGTCGTCCGGCGTATATACGGCAAGTTTCTCAAGGCGTTTCTCCGCCAGCACAAGGTTGCCTTCCGCCTCGGCCGCCTTCGCCTTTTTCCATTCACCGCTTATCTTTTCGCGCATGAGCCGCTCGTCTTTCGCCGCTTCCCTGTTTGAGGGCTCTATCAAAAGTATCCTGAAATAGAATTCTTCCGCCCTTGAAACGGCCTCGGTGTCCCTGGCCTTTTTCGCCCTTGAGAACAGGTCCTTAATCGCCTGCGCGGATGTCGCGGCAAGCTCGGCGGATAATGATTTCGCCTCGTCCGAGTCCGGGTTCTGTTTCTTTAACGCGGCAAGCGCGTCCCTCGCGCCGGCAAAATCCCCCTTTTCAATTAGCGCCTTTACATTCAGGGATTCTTTTCCGGTCAGGGCGCCGAGAAGCGTGGAGCTCTTTGCCATTCCCTTCTCTGCATCCGTGTTGGACGGGTCGTAAGAAACCGCCTGTTTGTAGAGCTTCAGGGCGGCATAATATTTCCCCATGCCGCAGGCTTTCACGGCATCCTTCACGGCGTCTTCCGCGGCCAGTTTCCCGGCTGCCTCAAGCTGCGCCTTTGTCTTCGCCGAATCGGGCTTAAGCGCAAGCGCCTTCTTGAACTCAGAGACCGCATCGCCGTATCTCTCAAGCGCCATGAAGTCCTGTCCACGGCGGAAATGCGTCTCAGGGTCGTCCGGCTTCAGGCCCAGAGCCACTCCGAACATCTCCGCCGCCGAGCTGGACTTGCCTCGGTTCTGGAAGTCCATGCCCAAGGCGAAGAACTTCTTGAAGAATTTATTTTTGATTTTCCGGTCGTTTCTCCCGGCGGCGACGACCTTGTCGAAAAACCTCGATGCGGCTGTGCAGCCGTTTACCTTGTAGTTTATAAGTCCGATATAATATAGCGCGTCTATGTTGCCGGGGTCTTTCAAAAGGGTCTTGCCGAACTCGCCCTGCGCCTCTATGTTCAGGCCCTGTTTGTAATAAGCAATGCCCTCGGCGTCGTATATCCGCGCCTCTTCCTTGTTGTCCCCTTTCTTCAGCCTGGCGGCAATCGAAAGCTCGCGGAGCGCGCGGGCGTAACGGGCTTGTTTTATAAGCTCAATGCCCGTGTTATACCGTGCGTTCCCGTCGTCCAGAGGGGTTTTCGGGGGCTGGGCAAAGGCCGGCGACGCGAATAAAAATACCGCTGTCGCGGCGAGGAAAGTTATTTTATGCAGGGCAAGGCTTCGCAAGTCTTTCATATCTCGAAAATCCCCGCGGTTCTCTTAAGCTCTTCCGGTTTTAATACCATTATATTCTTGCCCTCGGAGGCAATCAACCCGTCGGACTTGAACTCGGAAAGTATTCTTATCACCGTTTCCTGAGCGACTCCGGCCATCTCGGATATCTCCTGCCGCGAGAGCGTGAACTTCGGCCCACGCCCTTCTCCGCGGGAGATGAAAAGCGTCATAAGGAGCGTCGCCACACGCTCGCGGGCGTCCTTCAGGCCCAGGTCCCGGATGCGATCCTGCGCGTTCTGGAGTTCCTTGTTCATTTTTTTGATGAACCGGACGCCTACTTCCGGGCTTTTCCGGAGCAGGCCCACCAAATCCTTTTTGCGGATGCAGCAGAGCTCCGTATCCTGTATGGCCTCGGCGGTATTGGAGTAGTGGTCTTCATAGAGGGAATCGAACCCCAGCATGTCTCCGGCGGCCAGGATACTGATTATAAGCTCGCGTCCGTCGGGCAGGGATTTATAGCACTTGACGGTCCCGGAGCGGATCACATATACCGTCTGGCTCGGCGTGTCTTCGAGGAATATGACTTTCTTCCGGCGGAATGTCTTGAGGTATATAAGGGAGCCCACCTCCTCAAGCTCGCCCATGCCGAGGTCCGAGAAAATCGTCAGGCTCCTTACTATGCAGTTTTTGCAGTCGCAGGCCAATTATCTTTTCCTCCTGCACGAATTGGACAGCATCCTCACGGCCTGGCGGCGAAGCTCGCCGTCCGGGATATTGGCCGAGGCGGCCTCGACGGCGGTCTTTTCGTCAGGGGTAAGCGCGCGTTTTTTTATGGGAGGCGTGTTCTTGCCGGAAGCCGCCCCGGCGGCATCTGCCGCGGGTTGACCTGCCAGGCGGAATTTCAGCTCTTGCACAGCGCCGGGCGTATGCCCTCCGCTGTCGGCAGCCGCATCATTCAGCCCGGAATTTATTTTCTCGATAATCTGAGGCGAGAGCATGGAAAGCTCGGACATCCAGGCCGGGCTGTCAACGCCGATAGTAAGCCTGCCGCCCCGGAGCATGTGCGGGCAGGCGTGCTGAGCGATTTTTACCCCTACCGCCGATGTCCAGCCGCGCCGTATCCGAAAAAGCAGGTCTCCGTTTCCCAGGCCGCGCGACTTGAGGGTTTCCTTTAAGATTTCGCCGACGGGTATAAACTGTCGCGGCATATTAAATACCTGCTTTAGCCGTTGAACTCGCTTATTCGGTGTCAGCTCGCTTCAACGGCCTTCATATTTGGTTCAAGTCCGCTATAACCAGGCCGGTCAAAAGCTTCGGATAGAAGTATGTCGATTTCTGCGGCATAATCTCCCTCGCCAGAGCGATTTTTTTGACCTCGCCGACCTTCGTCGGGTTTAAAAGAAAGCACATCGCGAACTCTCCGGAGGCTACCCGGTCAATCGCCCTTTCGCTGTCTTTTTCAAACTGCACAGGCTGGGAAGAAGAAATCTTATCCGTGTCTATTCCAAGCGCGTTTTCCACGATTAGCGAATGCAGGATTGTGACGTCGAGGTTGCAGTAGGTTTCGGAGCGGTTATGCCCGTGCAGCCTCGACACGGCATCCATGTCTTTCAATGTAAGGAGATAATAGCACGGCGCGCTGTCCCAGCAGAAGCCGAAAGCCGGTCTGCCGGCCTCATGGGGGGAATCCTTCCCGGCCTCGGCAAGCGACCGCAAAAACCCGGCACGGGCCTCGTCCTCGTTTTCCGGCAGGAAAGGGAACCTCTTTATCTTGAAATAGCGGGACGAACGTTCCAGCACATCGTCCAGCGTCAGGTTCCCGGCATCGAGGATCAGCCTGTGGGTGGGAAGTATGGTAAGGCCGTTTTCATCCATGTTGGACAGGAACACAGGGAAAAAGTTGAAGCCCTCTTCGCCGGTCCAAGCCGCCGGTCTGCCGGCTTCGGACTGACCGGCGGCCTCGGCGCGTCTGTAGTCGCGGTATGCGAGCGCGGTCTCGTAGCGGTGGTGCCCGTCGGCTATGAATATCTTCTTGCCGGTCATTGCCCTTCGCACGGCATCTATGGTCTCCGTGTCCGTCACGACCCGCAGCCTGTGCCTTGAGCCGTCGTCGTCGATTGCCTCGACCGGTAGAGCCGGCAGACCGGCCTCGGAACGGACAGCCGATGCAAGCAGCCTTGATATTTTCTTTTCCGGGTCGGAATACAGCGCGAAGACCTGGCTTGCGGAGGCAGAGGCGGCCTTCAGGAGCTCGAATCTGTCCGCCTTGGGGCCTTTCAGGGTTCCCTCGTGCGGAAGGACGATGCCCTTGTCCCACTCTTCGAGCTTAAGCAGGCATATGAATCCGCGCATGGTTTTTTTCTCGCCCGACGGGGTCTCATATTCAATTTCGTAGAGGTAGAGCGCGGGTTTCCCCTCGCGTTTCAATACCCCGTCTCCGAGCCACCGCCCGAGATTCTTTGCCGCGCGCGTGTACTGGTTGTTGCCTTCCGAGTCGCCGTCTTCCGGCATCCCGAAATCCACCCGGACCACGTTATGCGGGTCGCGGGCGTAGAGCTCGCGCCTGTACTGCGGCGATATTATGTCGTAAGGCGGCGCAACAAGCCTGGAAAGTCCTGACAACTCGCTGTATCTTAGTCCTCGGAAAGGTATTATATCGGCCAACTGGAAACGTCTCCTGTTGTTTTTAATAACTCCCCCGGCTTTGCCGCCCCATCTTATCTTAAGAGGGGAACAGGAGGGGGCGTTACTGGAATTTTACGCCCCGCCTTCAGCGAAGCTTTTAAGTCTCTTGCTCCTTGACGGATGCCGAAGCTTCCTTAATGCCTTCGCCTCAATCTGGCGTATGCGCTCCCTGGTTACGTCGAATTCCTGCCCGACCTCTTCCAGGGTATGGTCTGCGGCCTCGCCTATGCCGAACCTCCTCCTGAGCACCTTTTCCTCCCTTGGGGTAAGGGTCTGGAGCACCCGGCGCACCTGCTCGGAGAGGTCGTAGTTTATGGCGGACTCAAGCGGCGACGGGGAGCGCTTGTCCTCGATAAAATCTCCGAGATGAGAATCCTCTTCCTCGCCTATGGGAGTCTCGAGCGAGATGGGCTCCTTTGCTATTTTCAAGACCTTTCGGACCTTCTCCAATGGAAGACCCATCTCGTTTGCAATCTCCTCCGGGGACGGCTCGCGTCCGAGTTCCTGCACGAGATGCCGCGATGTGCGGATAAGCTTGTTTATAGTCTCGATCATATGCACCGGTATGCGTATGGTGCGCGCCTGGTCTGCTATTGCGCGCGTGATAGCCTGGCGTATCCACCATGTCGCATACGTCGAGAACTTGTAACCGCGCTTGTACTCGAACTTGTCCACCGCTTTCATCAGGCCGATATTGCCTTCCTGTATTAGGTCGAGGAACTGAAGGCCCCTGTTCGTGTATTTCTTCGCTATCGAAACCACAAGCCGGAGGTTCGCCTCGACAAGCTCCGTCTTCGCGGTCTTCATGTTGAACTCGCCCTTGTCGAGCGACGATACCGCCGCCCGAAGCTCGTCCGGGGCGACCAGCGTCTCCGCCTGCACGCGCTCAAGCTTCTTCCTCGCGTTCTGGTAAGACTTCTCGAGCTCCAGGAACTGGTCGGCGGTAAGCTTTACCCTTTTCGGGACCTTTACCTTCCCTTTTTCCGGGCGGGGCTTCAGGAATATATTGTGCAGTTCGTCGATAGTTACGCCTGCGCGCCTTGCGCACGCCCGTATGTCTTTCTCCGCCTCCATCACAGTCCAGGCATAGTCCCTGAGCTTCTGCGCGACAAGCTCCACCTGCCTGGGGTGCAGGTTTACCATGTCGAGTTTCTCGGAAAGCTCCTTTTTTATCTGGCGGACAGAGCCTTTAAGCCTCTTCTGCTTAGATTCTGAGAGGTTCGGCTTTTTAAGCTCGACAAGCTGAGGGATAAGCTTTTCGTAGAGGGCGGTCGCCTCGTCAAGCAGGGCCATCGTCTTTTCCTTCAGCTCTTCCTCGTTTATATCCTCTATCTCCTCGAACTCCTCCTCGTATGTATGCACGACATCCCGGACGCTGAGGCGGCCTCTCTTGAGCCTGTCGCCGAGCAGGATAAGCTCCTTGAGCGCGGCTGGCATACTGTACATGACCTTGGCAATCTCCCTCTGGCCGTCCTCGATGCGCTTGGCGATCTCTATCTCGCCCTCGCGGGAAAGAAGGGACACCGTCCCCATCTCCCGGAGGTACATCCGCACGGGGTCGTCCGTCTTGCCTATGGCGCCGGGGGTCAGGTCGAGCGCTTCTTCCTCCTCTTCCTCCTCGCCCTCCTCCTCGAAGTCGAGGTCGGCATAGGTGCGGGGCTTCGCCGTCTCTTCCTCCTCTTCCGCTTCAATTATCCGGGCGTAGCGCTCCTCCTGCCCGGAATCGATGACCTCGATGTCCATGTCCCCGAAGATGTTCATTATATTCTCTATCTGCTCGGAGGACGATATTTCGGGCGGCAGGACGTTATTCAAATCGTCGTAGGTCAGGTAGCCTTTTTCCTTCCCGACGCTGATTAACTGCTTTACTTCGTCCAGCTTCTCTTCTTTTGCCATTCGGTTAGCTCCTTCTGCAGTTTATTTAAAAGCTCAAAGTCCTTGCCTGATAACGCCTTCATCATCTTCATCCGGAAGTCCGAAAGCTCCGCCACGGCATCGCTCTCGCCGAGCGTGCCCGCCTTTAAAAGAAGGGCGTGGGTCTCCTCGACGGTCTTCCTGTAACGGGCCTCCATAAGTTTTGAAACCGCCCCCCTGACATATTCCAGGGAGTCTTCATGGGCGGCCTCACGCACAGACAGCTCCAACGCCGCGCGTTTGGCGCCCTCGTCTTCGAGCGCGTCAAGCAGCTTGGGCATGGAAACCGCGCCGCCGGTCAGGGCTGTCTTGAAAAGCGCGTCCGCGATAACCCTAAGCCGCTCGTCGGAAAAGTCGCCCGGAGTTAAATTATCCGCCGCATACAGCGCCGCCTCAGGGTCTTTAAGCGCCGCCTGGATGAGACCGGATTCTATCTTGTCAAGCGGGGCGGCCGGTCTACCGGCTTCAAAGGCCCTCGAACGATAGACCCCGGTCCTTGCGCCCCCGCCAATCTTTTTTTCCATCTCCTCCCTGACAGCCGACTCCTCGACGCCAAGCTCGGATGCGGCCATCTTCACATAATGGCTGCGCTCGACGGCATCGTCAAGCCTCGCAAGTATGCCCGTCAGGGCCGCCGCCGCCTTTATTTTCCCGTCTATATCCAAGACGCCTGCGGACTCCCGTTTGATTACAAATTCAAGCAGGTTTTCTCGTCCCTTGAACGCCTCCCTGAGGGCATTCGGGCCTTCCCGGGCAAGGAGGCTGTCCGGGTCGTCTCCCTTGGGCAGGAGCGCGACCTTCGCGGTCATTTTCGAGCCGAAGGACAGGAAAACGTCCATGGAGCGCCGTGCCGCTTTCTGGCCAGCTTCATCAGCGTCAAAGACCAATAAAACATTCCTGCTAAACCTTGATAAAAGCCTTAGATGTCCGGGAGTTAGCGCCGTTCCCAGGGTCGCCGTCGCGTTCGTTATTCCAGCCCTGTGGCAGGCAATGGCGTCCATATATCCTTCGACTATAACTCCATAATCTTTCTTGCGAATTTCGTCTTTTGCAATATTGATGCCGTAGAGCGTTTCGCCCTTTTTAAAGAGCGGCGTCTCCGGCGAGTTCAAATATTTCGGTAACTCCTCGTTTTTTAAGGCCCTTCCGCCGAAGCCGATATACCTTCCCTTGACGTCTTTTATGGGAAACATGAGCCTGTCGCGGAATCGGTCGTAACTGCTTGTCCCATCAGCTTTTTTTACAGTAAGACCGGCTTTTTCGATTATGCCGAAATCGTGTCCCCGGGCCTTTAAATGGGCCAGAAGCGCGTCCCACGATGCCGGGGAGTAGCCCAGCTCGAAACCCTTCGCCGCCTCGTCCGGCATGTTGCGGCCCCGGAGGTAATTCAGGGCCTTTTTCCCGTCCGGTGAATTCCAGAGCCGCTCCTGGTAGAATTTCGCCGCCGCCTCGTTCGCTGCGGTTAATTTCTCCCAGTCGCCGCCAGTGGACTGGCCTCGGACTGTCCGCTCAGGAAGCTCTATTCCGGCCCGGTCGGCCAGGAACTGCACTGCGTCCGGGAAGGAGTAGTTCCCCTGGCGCATCACGAAACCGACGGCGTCCCCGCCCGCCCCGCAGCCGAAACAGTGAAAAATCTGCTTGGACGGGCTCACGGTGAAAGACGGCGTCTTCTCCTGATGGAACGGGCACAGGCCCAGGTAGTTCGCGCCGCTCTTCTTCAGCGAGACGTGCTGGGAGACAAGCTCGACGATGTCCGTCGCCTGCCGCACCCTGTCAAGCGCCTCATCCGTGATTAAGCCGTTCAAAATGCTGCCTATGTCCTATGAAAACGTGAACTAATAATTTTATACTATAAGTATAACAAAATCAATGAAAATTAACGTGCTGCGAGAGGAGTTATTGGTTAATCCCAAACTTCCGTCTGAGCATGAATCTCAAATATCTCACAATAAGCCCCGGCAGTTTAAAATAATATTTATATTGAAATCCTGCGGCCTTTAAGCCGTAATGCACGCCGTCTTTGAAGTTACCTCCGCCCATCGCCTTGCGCGCCGATATAAAGATATTCAGGGCAAGCCGCTTTTTTACATGCGTCGAATCCTTCTTGGATAAGTTTTTTATTAATGGCTCAAAAATACCGTAACTTAATCTGTAATATTCAGCCTTGGTAGCCGTTAATGAATTTGTCATATTTGCCGAGTGCAGCCTTCTTTTAAACAACATATCGACCACGTAGGCAAACTTCAGGCCCTTTGCCGCCATCCGGAACCACATGTCCCAATCTTCCCCTCCGTCTATCCCATTTATAAAATCCCCGGTCAATTCAATTGCGCGCCGCTTGAACACAACTGCAGTAGGCAGAGTTTGCAATCCCTTGTCGAACATCTCGAAGAAATCAAGCCCTTCAAATTTTTCCGACACGTCATGCACAGGCCGCAACTCATCTTTTCTCTTGTCGTCGAAGCAACAGCCGTTGCAAAAAACAATATCCACCCGTGGATTCTCCAGCATGTACCGAACCTGTTTTTCAATCTTCTCCGGCATCCATAAATCATCATGGTCGAGGAGCGCAATAAGCTCTCCTGACGTATTCCTTATGCCGGTATTACGCGCAACGCCGGGCCCGGCATTCTGCTGGAACACGTATTTTATCCGCCCATCCTTTATGAAATCCTCAAGCTGTTTCCTCGTGCCGTCAGTAGAGCCGTCGTCCACCACCATTATCTCGATATTCGGATACGTCTGCGCCAGGGCGCTCCCGACCGCCTCGCGGATGAATGCTTCGCCGTTGTATGTCGGTATGATAACGCTTGCCAAAGGCATATTACTCTCGTCCATAATACTCTCCGGGTTAAAATCAGTTGACGGAATTTGTTATTTAAACCCAACCAACGTGACCGCGTCGCCGCCGTGGTCGAAGGACTCGTCGCGGAAGTCCTTCACGCCGGGGGTAATCGACAGCTCCTCGCGGACGGCCTTCCGTAGCGCCCCGGTGCCGCGCCCGTGGATTATTCTTACGCTCCCGATGCCGGACAGCATCGCCTTGTCTATGAACTTTTGCACCTTCGGGATAGCCTCTTCCACGCGAAGACCGATGATGTTTATCTCAAGCCCCGGCGATTCGTCCTCTTCCTCTTCCGCGCGCGAGACCGTGAACGCCGCCTGCTTCGCTCTGCCTGGCGCCGCGCGGGTGGAAAGCTCGAGCTCTTCCGGACCGAGGGTTATCCGCATCGTCCCAAGCTGGACGACGACCTTGTGTTTATCCCGCTTGATCTCCGCCACCTGGCCGAGTCTGTTATATTTGTACACTTTCACCGTATCCCCGACGGAGAGCGATTCAATTTCCAGCTTTCTAATCGGCGCGGCGGCCTCGACGTCCTTCAACTGCGCCTCAAGCGCGGATATTTCCTCGGACTGCTTCCTTACTTCCGCCCGCTCCGCCGGTCGACCGTTTCCGGAAGCGGCTTTCTTCGACAGATCCTCAAGGTCACGGAGTTTGAATTTCAGTTGATTAATCACGTTCTGCGCCTTCTCGCGGGCCTTCCTGACGGCCTCCCTGCGCTCGTCTTCGGCGCGCCTTACAAGCCCCTGCATACGCTCCTTCTCGGCCCGCGCCTCTTGCGCTTCCTGCGCGGCCTTCCGCCTGTCCTCGCGCGCTCCCTGGGCTTCTTTTTCGAGCTTCTCGATAAGCGTATCGAGCTCCGCCTCGCCGGCGCGTCTGCTCTTTCTCGCCCGTTCCAGGATGCCGTTTGGCATACCGAGCCGGGAGGCGACAAGTATCGCGCTGCTCCGCCCCGGCCTGCCGATAGCCAGCCTGTATGTCGGCATAAGGCTCACAGGGTCGAACTCGACCGAGGCGTTCATCACGCCGGGGGTATTGGATGCGAAGACCTTCAGCGCGCCGTGATGTGTCGTGGCGACGGTTTTTGTCCCGCGCCTGTGCAGCTCCTCGATGATGGCGACGCCGAGCGCCGAGCCTTCGGACGGGTCCGTCCCAGCGCCGAGTTCGTCGAGCAGGACGAGGGAGTTTTTGTTTGCGCCCGCCAGCATACGGACAATCTGGTTCATGTGCGACGAAAAGGTACTCAGGTTCTGCTCCACGCTCTGCTCGTCCCCGATGTCCGAGAACACGCCGTCGAACACGGCGACGGACGAATCCGGCGCGGCGGGAATGAGAAGCCCGGCCTGCGCCATGAGTGTCAGAAGCCCAACGGTCTTCAGCACTACCGTCTTGCCGCCGGTATTCGGGCCGGTGATAACGAGCGTGTCAAAATCGCGCCCGAGACGGATGTCGAGCGGCACGGCATTTTCCATCCCCTTCGACATGATTAGGAGCGGATGGCGCGCGTCCTTAAGCTCTATCTGCCCCCTGTCGTTGACGGACGGCAGGTTCCCGCCGGCTTCGATGGCGAAAGACGCGGCCGCATGAAGCGCATCGAGCTTTACGAGGGCGAGATATGATGCCTCCAGGCCGCCGCCGTTTTCCCGGACGGTTGTCGAAAGCCGCCACAGTATCCTTTCTATCTCGCGGAGTTCGTCCTTCCTCAGGCCCGCGAGCCGGTTATTCAGATCCACGGTCTTCTCAGGCTCGACGAATACCGTCGAGCCGCTTTGCGAGTGGTCGTGGACTATGCCCTGGAGATACGTGCGGAAGTTGGTCTTCAACGGGAGGACGTATCTCTCGCCGCGCATGGTTATCACGGGTTCCTGGACGGCCTTCGAGAGCGACGGGTCTTGTATTATGCCTTCGAGCTCCCGGTTTATCCGGGAACGCGCCTGCGCGGCCGAGACGCGGATTCTTTTAAGCTCCGGAGATGCGGAGTCCAGAACCTCGCCGTCCTCGCCTATCGCGCGCGAAATCTCGGTCTCCAGGGTTTCAAACACCGATAAAGCGCCGGACCTCTTCGCAAGCAGGGGGTATTCGTCCTTCGCTTTTCCCAGCGCAGACTTCATAAGCCTTGAGGCCTTGGCTGCGGAAAGCACGCGCAAGAGATCATCCGGGCTTAAGATAGCCCCTTCCATGGACGCTTTCTTTAACTGGCCCGAAATATCCTGAAGGCCTCTTATCGGGAATTCATGGCGGGACGAGAGGTATCTTTTAAGCTCGCCGGTCTCCTTGAGCCTGTGCGTTACTTCTCTTATATCGGTTAAAGGAGCGATTGTGAGCGCTTCGGCCTGCCCGGGTTCCGATACCGCCCGGACGGAGACAGCCTCGATTATCTTATGAAACTCAAGGACATTTAATGCGTGTTCGTCCATCAGCCGCCCAGCGCAGCCTTTACCAGTTCGTTCACAAGCTTGCCGTCCGCGCGGCCCTTGACCTTCGGCATCAGGGCCTTCATTACCTTGCCCATATCGGAAGGCCCCTTCGCGCCGGACTCGGAGACCGCTTCCTTAACCAGCGTCTCTATCTCCTCCCTGCTCATCTGTGTTGGCATGTAGGACTGGATGACTAAAAGCTCCGCCGTCTCCTTGTCCGCCAGATCCTGCCGACCGGCCTTCCCGTACTGCTCTATGGACTCCCGGCGCTGTTTCGCGGAGGTTGCGAGCACGGAGAGAATCCCTTCGTCGTCCAGGTCCTTGCGCGAATCTATCTCCTTGTTCCGGTAGGCGGAGATAATCATCCTTATCGCGGAGAGCCGGGCCGCGTCGTGGGCCTTGAGCGCCTCCTTCATGTCTGAGTTCAGCCTCTCTTTCAAAGTCATCTTTAACCTCGCTATCTATTGGAATATTCAGGAGAAACAGCCTTCGGGAGCGGCATTGGTCTTCAGGTTTGGGGATGAAGTATAGCCGGGCGCGGGCAATCTGTCAAGGAAACGGGAGAAATTTTCCAATCTTACATCGATATTTCCGTCCCGATGCCTTTGTCCGTAAATATTTCAAGGAGGAGCGCGTGCGGGACGCGGCCGTCCACGACATGCACCTTGCCGACCTTGCCGCCCAGGGCATCGAAACAGGCCGCGACCTTCGGGAGCATCCCTCCGGAGATTACCTTTTTCTTTATCAGCTTCTCAACCTGGGCCTTTGTCAGCGCGGAGATAAGCCGGCCCTCCGCGTCGAGGATACCCTCTATGTCTGTAAGCAGGATAAGCTTCGAGGCCGAGAGAGCCGCCGCGACCGCTCCGGCGACAAGGTCTGCGTTTATGTTGTAAGTCTCGCCCTTCGCGCCCACGCCGACAGGGGCGATGACCGGTATGAACCCGCCCTTCTCAAGCGCCGAAAGTATCGCGGAATCGACACGTTCCACCTCGCCCAGGTGCCCGGCGTCAATAATCTCCGGCGCTCCGGTCTCCGGGGAAGTGCCTTTCAGGAACTTCTTCCGGGCCTTTATAAGCCCGCCGTCCTTGCCGGTAAGTCCCGCCGCGCGTCCGCCGCTTGCGTTAATCAGGCTCACGATTTCCTTGTTGATGGCCCCGCCCAGGACCATCTCCACTATGTCCATCGTCTCCGAGTCCGTGACGCGGTAGCCGGAAACGAACTTCGGCGTGAGCCCCATCTTCTCCATAGTCCTGGAGATCTGCGGCCCGCCCCCGTGGACGATGACGGGGTTCAGGCCGATATACTTCATCAGCACCACGTCTTTGGCGAAAGACGCCTTCAGGGCCTCGTCCGCCATCGCGTGTCCCCCGTATTTTATTACTATGGTCTTGCCGTAGAAATTCCTTATGTACGGCAGGGCCTCCATCAGTATCTCGGCCTTCTCGATTAATTTTTTCATAAGATAAACCTGCTCAGGTCTTCGTCCTTTGTGATGTCGGCAAGCTGTTTCTTCACGTATTCCGCATTAACCGTAATCTTTTTCTGCACGGCGTCGGGCGCGTGGAAGCTCACCTCTTCGAGGAGTCTCTCCATCACGGTATACAAGCGCCTCGCCCCGATGTTCTCCGTGCGGCTGTTAACGGACGCCGAGATGCTCGCAATCTCGCGGATGGCGTCGTCCGTAAATTCCACGTCCAGACCCTCCGTGCCGAGAAGCCCGACATACTGGCGTATCAGGGCGTTCCTCGGCTCTGTGAGTATGCGCACGAAATCCTCTTCCGTGAGGTTATCCAGTTCCACGCGTATGGGGAAACGGCCCTGGAGCTCCGGTATCAAATCGGAGGGCTTGGACACATGGAACGCTCCGGCGGCTATGAACAGTATATGGTCCGTATGCACCGGGCCGTGCTTCGTGTTGACCGTCGAGCCTTCGATTATCGGGAGCAGGTCTCTCTGCACGCCTTCGCGCGAGACATCCGGGCCGCCCCCGCCTCCTGATTCTCTGCCGGCCACCTTGTCTATCTCGTCTATAAATACAATACCCGACTGCTCCACGCGGGATATGGCCTCTCTTGCCACCTTGTCCATGTCGATGAGCTTCGACGCCTCCTCCTGCGTCAGCACCTTCATCGCCTCCGGAACCTTCAGGCTTCTTCTCTTTGTCTTCTCCGGGAACATGTTCCCCATCATCTCCTTCAGGCTTATCTCCAGTTCCTCCATGCCGATGTTGGAAATGACTCCGAGCGGCATCCCGCCCTTTTCCCTGACTTCCAGTTCGATGGTGCGGTCATCGAGCTTGCCGTCTCTTAACATCTTCCTGAATTTTTCTCGCGTGGCGCCCTCGACCTCACGGCCCGCGGCATCCCCGCTCTCCCCGTCGTCCTGAAGCCGGTTCATCGGCATCCGTTCCGCCGGGTCGTATGACTCCCTGAACCCAAGCCCGGCGTCGCTCCTGCGCCTTGGGAGAAGCGCGTCAAGCACCCGCTCCTCAGCCGCGGCGCGCGCGCGCTCCATGACGGCATCCGAATGCTCGGAACGCACCATGGCGACAGACTGTTCCGTGATGTCCCGGACGATTGATTCGACATCCCGTCCGACGTAGCCGACCTCCGTGAACTTCGAGGCCTCCACCTTTACAAAAGGCGCGTCCACAAGCTTCGCCAGACGGCGCGCAATCTCCGTCTTGCCGACCCCCGTGGAGCCTATCATTATGATATTTTTCGGCACCACCTCGTCCCGGAGTTCCTCCGGCAGGCGCTGCCTGCGCCACCTCGTCCGAAGCGCGACGGCCACCGCGCGCTTGGCGTTATTCTGGCCGATTATATATTTGTCCAGTTCCGCGACCACTTCCCTCGGGGTAAGCTCCCGCATTTCTATAACTCCTCTATCAATATGTTTGAGTTTGTGTAAATGCATATCCTCGCCGCAATCTCCATCGCTTCCTTCACTACCGCCTTCGCGTCGAGCGGCGAATGCCCGATTAGAGCCTGGGCCGCGGCCTGGGCGTACGCCCCGCCGGAGCCTATGGCGGCTATGCCGTCCTCCGGCTCTATGACGTCGCCTGTTCCGGAAATAATGAACGTATGCTCCTTGTCCGCGACAATCAAAAGCGCCTCCAACTGCCGCAGCATCTTGTTCGTCCGCCATTCCTTCGCAAGCTCGACCGCCGCGCGCGCGATATTGCCGTGATATTCCTCTATCTTTCCTTCAAATTTTTCTATAAGCGTAAACGCGTCGGCTGTCGCCCCGGCAAACCCTGCAAGCACGGTATTATTATACAGCTTCCGGATCTTCTTCGCATTGTGTTTCATTACCGTCTGGCCCAGTGTGACCTGCCCGTCTCCGCCGATGGAGACACGGCCGTCGCGGCGTACGCATAAAATAGTGGTCGCGTGCATGTTTTCCATTTTATCCTTTCGCCCTCGGATGTGATTTGTCGTATACCTCCATAAGTCTCTCCATGTCGAGATGCGTATACTTCTGCGTCGTGGAGAGCGAGGCGTGTCCGAGCATCTCCTGGATGGCCCGCAGGTCGGCCCCCGCTCCAAGCAGGTGCGTGGCGAAGGTGTGCCGGAGGGTATGCGGGGACACGTTCCCATGAATACATTTCTCGCGCACGTATTTCATAACCACGCGGCGAATACTCCGGACGCTTAACCTTTGTCCCCTGTTGTTGAGGAACAACGGGCATGGCGCCGGGGACTTCCGGCCTGATGCGTCCGCCGCGGCGATATATTCCGACACGGCCTCCACCGCCTTCCTGCCAAGGGGCACGAACCGCTCCTTATTTCCCTTTCCCGTTACCTTTGCCAGACCCTGAAGCAGGTCTACCTGCTCGCGGTCAAGGCCCGCAAGCTCCGATATGCGGATGCCCGCCGAGTAAAATACCTCGAGTATTGCCCTGTCCCTCATGCCCTCAAGCTTGTCGCAGGCCGGCGCCTCGACCAGCATGAAGGCGTCGTCCACCGAGAGCACGGAGGGTTGGGATTTCTCCTTCTTCGGTGTAGCGACAAGCTTCGCCGGGTTTTTCTCGACAAGACCTTCCCTGAAAAGATAGCGGTAAAGGCTTCTTATCGCCGCCGCCTTCCTCTGGGCGGAAGATTTTTTCATCCCCAGCTTCACGAGATGCGCCAGGAAACCCCGGACATCGAGGTTATCCGCCTTCAGCAGGTCCGGCTCGGCCCGACGCCTCTCAACCGGCTCGCCCGGCCCTTTCAGATATTCCACAAACTGCCGGATATCGTTCTCGTAGCCGACGAGCGTATTTTCGGAGGCGCCTTTCCCGTAGCGCATGTAGTCAAGGAATCCTGAGAGATAATCAGTCATCTTGCTCAAGTCTCGATTTCCAGGACTCAAGGTCCTTAAGCGCCCTCGCGGCCAGAAGCTCGCGCCGTTCTTCCTTTTTCCGCACCTTCCTGTCAAGCGGCGGGAACAGTGAGAATATCACGTTCGTCGGCTGGAAGCGGGCCGGATCCGTCTTCGTCAGGTGCGTAACGAGCGCGCCATGCGCAGTCGTATCCGGCGGCGCAAGCGGCGGCAGGCCATTGATAATCCGCGCCGCGTTTATCCCAGCCAGGATTCCCATCGCGGAGGACTCGACATATCCCTCGACCCCCGATGCCTGGCCTGCCATGAAAAGGCCGGGCCGGCCCTTAAGCTCAAGAGTCGGCTCAAGGAACATCGGCCCGTTTATGAAAGTGTTGCGATGCAGGCTCCCGTACCTTATAAATTTCGCGCCCTCAAGCCCCGGAATCATACGGAAAACGCGCCCCTGCTCCGGCCATTTGAGCCTCGTCTGGAACCCGACGATATTATACGCCGTCCCCTCGGAGTCTTCCCGCCTCAGTTGAACCACCGCATAAGGCCTCGCGCCCGTTTTGGGGTCAACTATTCCCACGGGCTTCATGGGCCCGTGCGCAAGCGTCTCCCTCCCGCGCTCCGCCATTGTCTCGATGGGCATACAGCCCTCGAAGCATCGCATACTTTCAAACTCGCGCACAGGGACCTTCTCCGCGCCCATCAGGGCGTCGTAGAACGTGTCGTATTCTTCCTTCGTCATCGGGCAGTTGACGTAATCGTCCCCGCCCTTGCCATAGCGCGACGCACGGAAAGCGACGGACATGTCCACGGAATCAGCGTCGATTATCGGCGCGATGGCATCGTAGAAATGCAGGTGTTCCGAGCCGGTAAGCGCGCCGATTGCGTCCGCCATTTTGTCGGACGTCAGCGGCCCGGTGGCGATTACGGCCACAGGCTCCGGAACCGCGGTTATCTCCTCCCGGATTACCTCTATGCCCGGATTTCCTTCGATTGCCTCGGTCATATATCCTGCAAAGGCCTCCCTGTCTACGGCAAGGGCGCTCCCGGCGGGGACTGCGGTCTTGTCCGCCGCCTCCATCACGAGCGACCCCATACGCCGCATCTCCTCCTTCATCAGGCCCACGGCGTTATGCATGTCGGAGGAGCGCAGAGAGTTCGAGCATACCAGCTCGGCCAAAAGCCCGGTCTTGTGCGCCGGGGTCATTACACGGGGCCGCATCTCGAAGAGCCTGACCTTTATCCCGCGCCTCGCCGCCGCCCAGGCGGCCTCCGAGCCGGCAAGTCCCCCGCCGACTACTGTCAGAAATTTATTGAGCACGGCTAATCATTCTATTTTTAATATCGACGATAGTCAACCATTTCTATTGACAGCGTCTCCAGGAATAATGTATAAAAAACTAAAATTATAAATACCAGAACAACTGGAGGTGTAAAAATGGACAAAAAACTGCTCCTGGTCGCCACGCACTCCTTCGATGCGCAGGAGAGGGCCGGTGCCGCGCTGGCAATCGCAAATACAGCCGCCGCGAACGGCATTGACGTGATAATATTTACCATAAACGAGGGGGCTCTGCTGGTCAAGAAGGGCTTTGCCGAGACCATCGGGGAGCAGAAGGCGTTTCCGCCGATAAAAGACCTGCTTGCGTCCCTGGTTGAGATGGGGCAGAAGTTTTACGTCTGCGCCCCGTGCGCCAAGCAGTTCGACATAAACCCGGAGGACCTGCTCCCCAATACCGAGATTGCCGGCGCCCTGACGCTCGTCGAACTTGCTATGGAACGGGAGGTTATGACGTTTTAAAATTTTCTTGACAACAAAATGAAACGGGATTATTTTACTTTCCGCTAAACAAGATTGCGGCCTAAATCCATGCGGGGCCGGTAGACTGCGGCAGAGAAGGCTCGGCCTTATTAAAGGCCGACCAGTCAAAACGGCAGACCGGTGGATGCGGGGGAACCAGTGATTTACGGGGCGAATTCCCTACAAAGCCTGCCCGGCTTATTCGGGCGCTTCGAGGGGATAAGGCACTGCCAAGCCTGAGCCCGGCAGCTAACCTCGCAGGCATTTGGAGAGCAGCCATGGCAGCGTATGCGGCGCGGAATCCGCGCTCGTGCAAAGAGCCGCCGGTTCGCCCGGCGGCTCTTCATTTTTGGAGGTAGAAGAATCCAATGCTCGAGCGTCTGAAAAGAATCATTATCGGCGGCGCGCGCGACATCTACGACCCGCGTATCTTCCACAACGTCTCCCTTATAGCCTTTTTCGCCTGGGTAGGCCTGGGCGCGGACGGGCTGTCGTCTTCGTCATACGGCCCGGCGGAGGCGTTCCTGGCCCTCCAGAGCCATGTGCATCTTGCCATATTCGTGGCCGTCGCCTCCGCAATCACCGTATTCATAATAAGCACCAGCTATTCGCAGATAATAGAGCTTTTCCCCACGGGCGGCGGCGGCTACCTCGTGGCGACAAAACTACTGTCCCCCACCGCGGGAATGCTGTCCGGTTCCGCTCTACTGATAGACTACGTCCTCACCATTACGCTTTCCATAGCCTCCGGCGCGGATTATATTTTCAGCTTCCTTCCGGCGGCCTGGCTTCAGTACAAACTATACTTCGCTTTCGCGGCGCTTCTCTTCATGACCGTAATGAACATGCGCGGCGTCAAGGAATCCGTCCTGCCGCTTGTGCCACTATTTATGGTATTCATCATCACTCACGTCTTTTTCATCGTCTATGCGTTCGCGCATAACGCAGCCAATTTCCCGGCGATGGTTTCCGCGACAAGAGCGGACATGCACAATACGCAGGCCGCCGTGGGAACATTCGGTATGATATTCCTCATCCTCAGGGCATACAGCATGGGCGCGGGAACGTATACCGGCATCGAGGCCGTCTCAAACGGCCTGCCGGTACTCCGGGAGCCGAGGGTAAAGACTGGCAAGCATACCATGAGATACATGGCCTTCTCGCTTTCGTTCATGGTCCTGGGCCTGATGATCGCCTATCTCCTGTACGACGTAAAGCACGTGGAAGGCAAGACACTGAACGCCGTGCTCTACGAGGCCATTACGAAAGGCTGGGGCACGGGCGGATACGTCATGCTGATTGTCACCCTGCTTTCGGAAGCTTTACTGCTTCTGGTCGCGGCGCAGACCGGCTTCCTCGACGGCCCAAGGGTACTGGCGAACATGGCTCTCGACAGGTGGTTCCCGACAAAGTTCGCGGCCTTTTCAGACAGGCTTGTCACCCAGAAAGGCATTCTTATAATGGGTGTCGCCGCCTTCCTGATGATGGGGATTACCAGGGGTTCGGTGGATTTCCTCGTGGTGCTGTACTCCATAAACGTCTTCATAACATTCTCGCTCTCCCAACTCGGCATGGTGCGGCACTGGTGGCTTGAACGCGGCAAGGCGGAGCACTGGAAGAAAAAGCTCTTCATAAACGGGCTGGGGTTCTCCATGACCACATTCATACTCATCACGGTCATAGTGCTCAAATTCACCGAGGGCGGCTGGATAACGATAGCCATAACGTGCGTGTTGGTAGGCCTTGCGTTCCTAATAAGAAGTCATTATCAAAATACCGCCAAGCTCCTAAAAAGGCTGGACTCCCTGGTCGAAGCGGCGGGATACGGCCTGGACGAGGCTCCGGCAGGGCCGGCGGGGAATACGCCTGCGCTTGACACGGCGGGGAAGACGGCAATCCTGCTCGTAAGCGGCTACAACGGCCTGGGTCTGCACACTTTTCTGAACGTAATCCGACAGTTCGGGGGCGTATTCAAGAATTTTGTTTTTATCGAGGTAGGCGTCGTGGACGCGGGAACATTCAAGGGCGTACAGGAGCTGGACGCCCTGAAGAAGCGGGTAGGCGACGACCTGGAAAAATACATGAGGCTTGCCCGCACTCACGGTCTGTACGCCGAAGGCTTCTCTTCGTTCGGCACGGATGTCGTAGGCGAAATATCCAAGCTCTCCCCGAAGATTATAGACCGCTTCCCAAATTCCGCGTTCTTCGGCGGCCAGCTCGTTTTTCCGAACCCAGGCGTCTTCACGGGTATGCTGCACAATTACACCATCTTCGCCGTCCAGCGCCAATTCTACAACCAGGGCATACCGATTATGCTGATGCCGGTCAGGGTGTGATATAATGTAATCGATGGAAATAGTCGAATCGGTAACCATATTCTCCGCGATGGAGCGCGTCTGGGACATCTTCACAGACCTTGCCTGCTGGAACAACTGGTGCCGGTCCGTGAAGGAGGCCGCAAAGCCGCAGGGATATTTTATGTCCGAGGGCCAGAAGCTGTCGCTCATTATCAGGCCCTGCGTCCTTCCGTTTTCGATAAGGCCCATAGTGGAATGTGTCGTGCCGCACGACCGCGTGGTATGGTCCGCCAGGAAATTCGGGCTGTTTGCAAAACACGAGTTTCTGTTTACGAATCTCGGCGGGGCGGTGCTTGTCACAAGCAGGGAGAGATTCGTCGGGCCTAAAACCTTTCTGATGTTTCTGCCGGAGGCGAAGCTGAGAAATATAACCGTCGGCATGTTAAGCGATCTCAAGGAAAAGGCCGAGTCGCAACTGCCGACTTTATAGGTCTATGTGCCGGTGGCGGGAACATTCTTTCCGAAAAATCATTATTCACAAGTTAGCTTTAACGGCTATAGGTCTTTTTTACGTTCAAGATAATTTTTCTTCAAGAATGCCCCCGCCCCCAAAAAACCTACCCCGCCTTTGGAAGCCGCGCCGCGCCTGAGGCCTCGCGGATATAATCTTCAAGCTCTTTCGCCCTGCGCGCGGCGGTATGCGAGCGGAGAACCCGCTCCCTCGCCCTTATGCCCAGTTTTACCCTCTCCCGCTCAGGCGTATAAAGAAGATAGTCCATCGTCTCATCGGCGGAGCGCGAGATAAGTATTTCCCTCCCCGGCTCGAATATCTCGCTTAAACCCTCCCACAGGTCGCTTATAATCGGCGTGCCGCATGCCGCCGCCTCGAACAGACGCCCCGACGGGGAATATCCGGCCCTTTTCATGTCGGCGCGAGTGATGTTCAACGTGAATTTTTGAGAGTTGTAGAACCTCCTGTGCATGTTCTGAGGCAGGTATTCCAGCCTCTGGAGATTGACCGGCCAGATTATATCTTCCGGATACTGCGGCCCTGCCACAACGAACGTCTTGGCCTTAAGCTTTCTCGCGGCCTTCAGCATCATCTCTTCGAACGATTGCTGCCGGTCCGGGCTGTATGTCCCCATATATCCCATGTCCCATATGCGGCGGTCGGTTATGGCCTCCGGGTAGTAGGTCTCCGGGTCGGCGGGACAGTAAAGCGGCCTGGCCATGGGAGAGCCGAACTCCCGCTCGATTTTCTCAAGTATCGGCCCAGAGCTGGAGGACAGATAAATGGAGTAGTTCCTTACGAGTTTCCGTGTAAGATAGCCGCACCGCCCCTCCTTGAGGCCCGCGAGCGTGAGCGGGGTGTCCAGGTCGTAAAAAACGGTCACTCCGCCGGCGCCGGATACGAGTTCGCCCACCTTTGCGCCTTCCGGCACATACGAGCCGACAATTACGCAGTCGGCGGTCATTATGTCATCAATGAAATTTTTCCTCAGCTCCGCTACGGAGCCATACAGACATGCGCGGCAGTAAGGCGGCCTGGGCAGGTCCCGGTGTTTCGCATGCTGCGGCAGGTCGCGCTCAAGGAACAGGACGTCATGCCCCAATTCCGAAAGCTCCCGCGCCAGGCATCTGTAGGCGACGGCATGTCCGTTGCCCCAGGAAGACGTTATGGAATGTCCGAGGATGACGATACGCATTTCATTACCCCCCTGCAAGCCTTCAGCCGAAGACCATCTCGAACTGCGCCGCGCGGTGCGCATAGGTATGCTGGGCCAGAACCTTGCAGAGCGCGGCCTGGCCTATCTCCCTGGCGTCGTCCTGGTCGAGCGAAGAAATTATTTCCGCCACCGCTCCTCCGTCCCTCGCCACAAGTATCTCTCGGCCCGGCTCAAAAAACAGTTTTATCCCCTCCCAGTTGTCCGTTATGATGCACGCGCCCGCGCCCGCCGCCTCGAATATGCTCTCCGGCGGCATGTAGCCCGCGAGCGCCGCGCTCCCATCGCAGACGTTCAACGCCGTTTTCGCGGAACAGTTAAAGGCGTTTTGCTCGCACGGCCTGACGTTCCCCACGTAACGCACGTTCGGCGGTTTTGCCCTTCCTTCCCATCCGGCGCCGCCCAGCACGAATGATTTACGCTTCAGCATACGCGCAGGATGGAGATAAAACTCCTCCATTCTGTCCTCCATGTCCGGCATGCGGTTTCCAAGAAAAGACATGTCCGCACGGAACCTTTTTTCGCAGGGCGCCGGGTAATGCATCAAAGGGTCGAGCGCGTTGTATATGGGCACGCAGGTCTTTGCGCCCAGTTCCCTGTATCCCTTTATTACGGGCGTTCCGCCGCCGTAAGTAAGTATATAATCGTATTCCGGCACAAGACGCCTGAAGGGGTCTTTGCCGTTCCGCCGCAGGCGCTCAAGCGTCGCCTGGGCGTCCACATCCCAGAACACGGCCCTTGCCCCGCCTTTCCTTGCGGTTAACATGGCCTCTTCGAACCAGGTGTCGAGCCGCCCGGCAGACCCCAAGACACCGCAGGAGACCTTTATCAGTATATCCGCCTCCCGCGCCATTTTAAGCGCGTGGCGCGCGCCCTCCTCGTTCGGCGGATATACGAGCACGGCGGCCCATTCCGGGCCGTTCGACCGGCTGCCGATTGAACGGCTTGTCATCGTGCCCGGCTCGTAAAACGTAATCCTGTGTCCACGCTCGTGCAGCGCCCGGATTATTCCACGGTAGTAGGACAAGACGCCGTTTCGGTACGCCGGGAAAAGGCCGGGCCCGAAGAAGGCTATCTCCATGCCGCCATCCATCATAAGCCGCTTCCTGCAGCTTTACCAGCGATGACAAGGCGATAGAGCGCAGTTATTACCATACGGTTTGGGCGCGGTTGAAAGAAGGTTCTCAAGCGGATTTCTGCAGGTAATCAGGTGGCTTTCCGGTTAAGGTCTCTCAACGCTTGTGCTGCGAAGAAACCTGCAGCCGCAAGGGCCAACGATTTTTTTATTGTTATATTCAGTTTAGCAAAAAAGGCGCCCCTGTCAAATTACGGTTTCCAAGGCCGAACATTGCCATGCGGAAACCGAGCCATGCAAGCGAGAGCATGAGGGGCAGAAGGGCGGAGGCGTACATAATGAGCGAGACCCTTGTATATTCCTCCCCCATGCGGCCCTTTAATCTGTTCTTTTATTTTGTCAGCGCGGGGAATATCTGGGCCAGGCCGCCGGTAATAAGCTCCACGGAGATTGCCGCGAGCAGAAGTCCCATGAGGCGCGTAACCACGTTTATCGCGGTCCTGCTCATGACGCGGCTTACCTTGCTCGCCGCGCGGAGCAGCGCCCAGGTGAGGAATGCGACGAGTATGCAGACGAATACGATAACAGCGATATGCAGTGGTTCGTAAGGGGACTGCGCATAGACTATTACGGCGGAAATGGCGGCGGGGCCGGCCAGAAGCGGCATGGCTATGGGCACGACGGCGATGCTCTTTTTCTCCTCCGCCTCCTGATATTCTTCCGCCGTCTGCCGCGCGCTGGTATTGCGCGCCTGCATCATGGATACTGCCATCAGGAGGATTATTATGCCGCCGCCTATCTTGAACGAGCCGATGCTGATGCCGAAGAAGCCGAGGATGATCCTGCCGAACAGGGCCGAGCCGACAAGTATCGCCGCAACCGAGAAACCGGTCACGCGGGCGATGTTCCTTCTCTCCCCCTCGCTCATGCCCTCGGTCAGGCCCACGAGTATCGGTATGGCCCCGACCGGGTCAACGATGGAGACAAGCGCGACAAAAATCTTTATGTATTCGGTCAGGGGAAGCATAAACTGAAAATTTATGTAATGCTATTCATATTCAACTGTTGAATCCATCTCACACTCGTCGTTTTTAATATCTCCTCTTTAAGTTAAGCCTCCAACACCAAGAAAAAGATTGTCAGGCGGCAAATTTCCCTATGAGACAGTTAAATCACCAAGATTTCCTGTAGCAGTTATTTGTAGTGGCCGCGACTTGACCTGACACCCGCCCCTCAGTCATGCGACTGTCTGTAAGGTCTCGCCGAGCATCTTCTCCTTCGCAAGCGGTAGCGTGTCCATGAAGGTCTGCATCGGCGTCTT
>JAJYHX010000002.1 GCA_021784575.1 Nitrospirota bacterium | reverse complement strand
GAAAATATCGTTCCAAGCCTGGGCATGGCCTAAACCTCCTTGCTGGTAACGGGTTCTCGCAAACTCCATTATCCAACAAATCGAGGTTTACGGCCATGCCTTTTTAACTTTTACCGGACAGTAGTGAATATAAATAAAAAATTGGATGATTTGAGAAGACTAATGCCATCGCTAACTTGGACTTGCACATGCGGAAGAGTCAATAATATGGATATATTAAATTGTCCTGAATGTGGTCTAAAGAAAGAGTTCCTTCTCAACAAGCAAGTTTAAGAAAGGTATTATGACCGATAAACTGACCTACAAATCCGCGGGCGTGGACATAGACGCGGGGAACAGATTTGTGGAGCTGATAAAGCCCTTCGTGAAGTCCACGTTCAGGCCGGAGGTATTGACGGACATCGGCGGCTTCGGCGGGCTGTTCGGGCTGAAGGGCGGCTACAAGGAACCCGTCCTTGTCTCCGGCACGGACGGCGTCGGCACGAAGCTTAGGGCCGCGTTCATGGCCGACAGGCACGACACCGTGGGCATAGACCTCGTCGCCATGTCCGTAAACGACATCCTCGTAACGGGCGCGGAGCCGCTCTTCTTCCTCGACTACTTCGCGTGCGGGAAGCTGGAACCGGAAAAACACGCAAAGGTTGTTTCCGGGATTGCCGAAGGGTGCAGACAGGCCGGGTGCGCGCTCATCGGCGGCGAGACGGCGGAGATGCCGGGCTTCTACGCCGATGGAGAGTATGACCTGGCCGGGTTCGCCGTGGGGATAGTGGACAGGACAAAAATGATAGACGGGAGCAGAATAAGGCCCGGAGACGTCCTCGTCGGCCTTGCGTCGTCCGGCCTGCATTCTAACGGCTACTCGCTCGCGCGCAAGGTCTTCTTTGATGCGGCGGGTCTGAAGATAGATTCGCACGTCCCGGAACTTGGCAAAACTGTTGCGGACGAACTCCTCACGCCGACACGGATATATGTAAAAAACGTCCTCGCCCTGATGGACGAATTCGATATAAAGGGCCTTGCGCATATCACCGGCGGCGGGATTACGGAGAACCTGCCGCGGGTGTTCCCTGACGGTTGCCGCGCGAGAATCCGAAAGGGCAGTTGGGACATCCCGCCGGTGTTTGATTTTATCCGTGAGAAGGGCCGCGTGGACGAGGCCGAGATGTTCCGGGATTTCAATATGGGGATTGGGATGATTGCGGTTATTGGCGCTGATGAGGCGGAATCCTTCGCCAAGAAAGCGGCGGCGTTGGGCGAGAAGACATATGTCATGGGCAGAATAATCGCGGGCGAAAAAGGGGTGGAATATAGTGGCTGAGGAGCTTAAAATAGGCGTCCTGGCAAGCGGGCGCGGATCCAATTTTCAGGCCATTATTGACGCCGTAACTGCCGGGAAAATCAATGCAAAAATAGCGGTATGCATATCCGACGTAAAAGACGCCTACGCCCTCGAAAGAGCGCGAAAAAACCTTATAGCGGCTGAGGTTATAGACCCTAAGGTCTTTCAGAAACGCGAAGATTACGACGGGAAAATCGTCGAAACCCTGAAAAAACACGAAGTTAACCTTGTGCTTCTCGCCGGATACATGAGGATCGTCTCTCCCGTCCTTGTCGAGGAATTTCCAAAAAAAATCATAAACATACACCCCGCGCTCCTGCCGTCGTTTCCCGGCCTGCATGTTCAGAGGAAGGCAATCGAGCACGGAGCAAGATTTTCCGGCTGCACCGTCCATTTTGTGGACGCGGGTATGGATACGGGCCCGATAATCATCCAGGCGGTTGTGCCGGTATTGCAGGACGACACGGAAGACTCACTTGCGGCGAGAATACTTAAACAGGAACACCGCATATATCCTGAGGCGGTAAGGCTTTTTGCCGAAGGGAGGCTCTCCGTGCAGGGCCGGAGGGTGGTAATAAAAGGCGCGCCGGAGTGCCGTGACGAGTTCCTCGCAAATCCCCCCGTAAGGGAATAGCTTTCTTTATGAACGACTGTCTGCTATCTGCCTCAAGCCTTACCAAGACCTTCGGCGGCCTCCGGGCGCTCGAAGACATACACCTCCGTATCGGGCACAAGGAAATAGTCGGTCTTATCGGCCCGAACGGCGCGGGCAAGACGACGTTTTTCAACTGCGTTACCGGCGTGACGGCTCCGACTTCCGGACATATCGTGTTCGAGACGAAGGACATAACCGGCCTGCCGCCGCACAGGATTACCGCGCTCGGCATGGCCCGCACGTTCCAGAACATCCGGTTGTTTGCCGAGATGACCGCTATGGAGAACGTCCTTGTAGGACAGCACTGCCGGACGAAATCAGGCATTGTCGGCGCGGTTCTGAGGACGCCTTCCGTGCGCGAGGAAGAGCGGGAGATGACCGGGAACGCCCTGAACATCCTCAGGTTCGTGGGGCTTATCGACGCAAGGGACGAGTGGGCGCGGAACCTTCCTTATGGATACCAGAGGCGCCTTGAAATCGCGCGCGCGCTTGCGGCGAAGCCGAAGCTTTTGCTCCTCGACGAACCCGCGGCGGGCATGAACCCGCAGGAGAGCGCGGAGCTGATTACGCTTATCGGACGCATACGCGACATGGGAATCGCGATACTCCTGATAGAACACGACATGAAGGTCGTGATGGGTATATCGGACAAGGTTGCGGTGCTGGATCACGGGGTGAAAATCGCCGAGGGCGCTCCGTCGGAGATTCGGAGAGACCCGAAGGTCGTCGAGGCATATCTCGGCAAAGAGGCCGCCGATGCTTGAGCTCGATGGCGTGCGCGTGTTTTACGGTCCGATAGAGGCGCTGAAGGGCGTATCGCTTTCGGTCAGGGTGGGCGAGGTCGTATCGCTTCTTGGCGCAAACGGCGCGGGGAAATCCACCACTCTTATGGCCGTCTCCGGCGTGAACAAACCGGGCGGAGGCAGCATCACGTATAACGGCAAGCGGATAGACGGCCTGCCCCCGCACGAGATTGTCAGGCTGGGCCTCTCCCAGGTCCCGGAAGGGCGCAGGATTTTCTCCCGCCTCACGGTACGGGAGAACCTGGATATGGGCGCGTTCACAATCAGGGACAAGGCGCTCGCGGAGAAGAATTTAAACGAGGTTTACGACCTCTTTCCCGTGCTCCGGGAGCGGCGCTCACAGCGGGGCGGGACACTCTCCGGCGGCGAACAGCAGATGCTGGCCATTGGCCGCGCGCTCATGTCCAGCCCGAAGCTGCTGCTTCTCGACGAGCCTTCGCTCGGCCTTGCGCCGATTGTCGTTACGAAGATTTTCAAGATTATAAAGGACATCAACCGCCGTGGCGTTACCGTGCTGCTTGTCGAGCAGAACGCCAGGGCCGCCCTGAACCTCGCAGACCGCGCCTACGTCCTTGAGACCGGCCGGATAACCCTCGAAGGCCCGGCGAAAGAACTACTGGAGAACGAGAAGGTCAGGAAGGCGTATCTGGGGGAGTAATGATAAAGAAGCATGTTTATGTCTTGGGAGCGGGGGCTTCAGCCGCTTCGGCCAGATTGCCATTGGGAAGAGAATTAGTTTGGAATTATCATGTAGATTGTCCCAGTATGGTGCAAATTAATAATGGAATTCCAGATCTCAGTAAACAAAATGAGAAATTCGTTAATTTTCGTGAATTTCTCGAGATGACTGCCTCCATGTTCCATGAACTAAATTATTTGCCCCAAAAATGGGATGATCGAGGTTCGACTATGTTTTTCCTCTCTAATATTGGGAAAAAACATTACATAGACGAAATGCTATGGATTTTATATCAAAGGGATGACCATGATGGGATAGAACTTGTTAGAAAATTAATATTCGAACATTTAGCAGAAACGTCTCTTCTTGCGGCGAATATCCATAGACTGTATATGGATACTTTATACGGAAAATTTACTAAGAAAATTATGATGCAGAGGCAAGAGGAGGAAGCATCGATTATTTCTTTTAACTTTGATGTTCTGCTACATGAAGATATTGACCTTGAAAGTTGCTTTGATTATCGGATGAAATTTGATTGGATCGATCCTAACCGGGATAAGATTTATGCGCGCTCGAATCCTATAAAATTAATTAAGCTTAATGGTTCGCTCGATTGGGGTATTTGCCCTTCATGCGATAAAATTCATTTATATCATACCCATCTGTTCGGTAGTTTTTATAATAATAAAGAATGCACCAGCCGATGTAATTCCTCAATTCAGCCGTTCATTGTTATTCCACACGAAAGATATAAAGAAATAATTGATCCTCTTTGGATTTTGGCAGAAGAGGAATTGAAGAGCGCCTACAAGGTCACTGTAATTGGATATTCTTTTCCGGAATACGACAAGAAAGTAATTGATTTATTTGCAAGCGCTTTAACATCTGATGTGCTTTTGGAGGTTGTAACGCATTGCGAGGGTTATGAACACAAAGATAGAACGAGAGCCACAACAAATTTAAAATATAAACGACTGTTTCCTGCTTTAGAAAACAAAATCAATATATGCTTGAACGGTTTTCAGGGTTATTTAAATAATGAGTTCGGCTAAATGCTATTTTATAACCGGCACGGACACGGGCGTTGGAAAGACTATTGTCGCGGGCGCAATCGCCGCCGCGATGAAGGCGCGCGGGCTGAAGGTCGGCGTGATGAAGCCTACCGAGACCGGTTGCCGGGAGATGACCGATGCCGAAGCGCGGAGGTATTCCGGCGGACGCGCTGAGGCGGAAGAATTCAACGCCGAGGGCGCAGGGTTTGACCTGTTTCCAGCCGATGCGGCGTTTCTTAAAAAAGTTTCAGACTCTGACATTCCGCTCGATATAATCTGCCCGTACCGGTTTTCGGAAGCCCTTGCTCCGGCGGTTGCGGCAAAGCGGGCGGGCGTGAAGATAGACCTGCGGGTTATCAAAAAAAAATTTGAGCATATCCGCGCCGGAAGCGACATCGTTCTTGTAGAAGGCGCGGGCGGACTGATGGTGCCGTTTTCGGGGAAAAAGCTTTATCTCGACCTGGCCTCCGAGCTTAGACTGCCGTTGATTATTGTTGCCCGCGCGGGCCTCGGGACAATAAACCACACACTCCTGACCGTGTCCGCCGCAACGGCGCGGAAAATAAAAATTTCTGCTATAATCCTCAGTCAGAGCCGCAAAAACAAAGAAAATGCGGCGTCGCTTACCAATCCGGATGCCGTTAAGGATTACTCCGGGATAAAGGCCGTCTACTCCCTGCCGTTCGTCAAGGGAATCAGAAAAGACCCGGCGCTTGCGAAAAAATTGGGCGATATACTCCTGTCAAAGGGATTTTTGGCTTGACTTTAAAAAAACCCGTAGATATTATTTACGGACTTTATACGAATCCATAATGGCTATATTACTGCACTCTGCGGAGGTGAGAGAATGAACCCTGAAGACCTGAAATACCACAAGGAGCATTCGTGGGTAAAGATCGACGGAAACAGGGCTACCGTCGGGATTACGGATTATGCGCAGGAGTCGCTGGGAGACATCGTGTATGTCGATCTCCCGGACATCGATTCGTCTGTCGATGCGGACGGCGAGATAGGCGAGATAGAGTCCACCAAGGCCACGTCTTCCGTGATAAGCCCGGTATCCGGCACGATTGCCAAGGTGAATACCGAGCTCGAAGACACGCCGGAGACCATAAACGAGGACCCTTACGGCAAGGGCTGGATTGTTGTAATAGAGATGGACAACGCCAAGGAGGCCGGCTCCCTCATGGATGCGGAAGAATACGGCAAGTTCGTCGAAGAGAACAAGTAGGGGAGACTTTGCAGGCAGCTTAAAGGGGAGCTTTTCGCTCCCTTTTTCTTTTTTAATACGCGGGGAGGAATCTTTTACAACGGTCATTCCCGTGAAAACGGGAATCCAGGTTTTTTCTATAGAGGAGGGTAGGAAATGCCAGATAAAAGAATTGCTATCTTGGGAGCCGGGCCGGGCGGATACGTGGCGGCTATCAGGGCGGCCCAGCTTGGGGCGAAGGTTACGGTAATAGAGGATGTCGAGGTCGGCGGGACGTGCCTGAATCGCGGCTGCATACCGACGAAGACGCTTGTTGCCACGGCGGAGGTTTACGAGAAAATCAGGGAAGCGGCCAGTTTTGGCATAGAAGTCGAGGGCGGGGCGAAACTCAATATCCCGAAGATAATGGAGCGACAGGGGAAGGTCGTCCAGACGCTCGTAAAGGGCATAAAGGGCCTGTTCAAGACCCACGGCATAGAGCTTATCGAGGGCCGCGGAAAGTTTCTGACAAACAAGAAGATTGAGGTTGCGCTGAAAGACGGCTCCGGGAGAAGGACGGTCGAGGCGGACAACATAATTGTCGCCACGGGCTCGTCTCCCGCAGAAATCCCGACATTCAAATTCGACCACGAGCACATAATCTCAAGCGACGACGCCATATGCTTCTCTAAGGTTCCCGGGCGCATACTCATCGTCGGCGCAGGCGTCATCGGCTGCGAGTTCGCCTGCATTTTCAAGGTCATGGGCGCGGAAGAGGTAACGATGGTGGAGCTTCTGCCAAGATGCCTATCGACTGAAGACCCGGACATCTCCGAGCTTATGGCGCGGGAACTCAAGAAAAAGAAGATCAGGCTGATAACCGGAGCGAAGATCGAGAAGGTCGTCGTGAACGCCGACGGAACCGTTACGTCCAGCATGGAGGGAGGCGCGGAAGTTGTCTCAGACCAGGTGCTTGTCTCCATTGGCCGCTCGCTAAACTCCAAAGGCATCGGCCTCGAAGAGGCGGGCGTGAAGCTCGGCAGGCGCGGCGAAGTCCTCGTGAACGAATACATGGAGACGGAAGCGCCGGGGATATACGCCATCGGTGATGTCGTCGGCGGGATAATGCTCGCGCACGTGGCAAGCGCCGAGGGCCTTTGCGCCGTGGAGAACATCATGCATGGGAACGTCCGGAAAATGGACTACAGGGTCGTCCCGGCGGGCATATTCACGCTTCCGGAGATTGGCTCCGTCGGCCTTCGTGAGCATGAGGCGCAGGCAAAGGGAATCGCCGTCAAGACCGGGAAGTTCCAGCTCCGGGGCCTTGGGAAGGCGCAGGCGATGAACGAGCTCTCCGGCATGGTGAAGGTCATCGCGGACGCGAATACGGACAAGGTGCTTGGCGTACACATAATGGGCGCGCACTCGACGGATTATATCCACGAGGCCGCGATTGCGATGGCGATGGGTGCTACGACGAAACAGGTCGCCGAGACGATACACTCGCACCCGACTCTCGCCGAGTCCGTCATGGAAGCGATGGAGGATGTCCACGGCATGGCGATACACATACCGCCTGCCCCGAAAGCATAAGTATTGAAAACATAAAGCCCATCTCCACAAAACGGAGGTGGGTTTTTTTATTTTTTCCTTTTTGCCATTGCCATAACCCCCGATTTATGCTAAACATTTAAGATGTTGCGCCGCTCGTTGCGATACCTGTAACCCACGAGGAATAAATGACCAACATCAAGTTCGGCACTTCCGGCTGGCGGGACATCATCGCGGATGGCTTCACGGTCGATAACGTCCGGATAGTCACGCAGGCCATCGCGGATTATATCAACGGCAAGGGCGAAGCGGCCAAAGGAATGGTCGTCGGATACGACACCAGGTTCCAGTCCGAATGCTTCGCCAGGAGGGCCGCGCAGGTTCTTGCGGCGAACGGCATAAAATGCTTCTTCTCCGACCGGGACTGCCCCACCCCCGCGGTATCCTTCGAGATACTCAGAAGAAAGACCTCCGGCGGCATAAACATCACGGCATCGCATAACCCCCCCGAATACAGCGGCATAAAGTTCTCTCCGGACTGGGGCGGGCCTGCCCTCCCTGAGACTACAAAGGAAATAGAAGACCGGGCAAACGCCCTAATGGCCAGTCCCAGGGTGAAGGATATTTCTTTCGATGAGGCGAAGAATAGCGGACTCATTGAAGAGATTTCAATCCTGAAACCCTACATGGAACAGCTTCGGAAGATAATCGATTTCTCCGTCATCCAGCAGAAGATGCCGAGGATTGCCGTAGACCCGATATACGGCACGGCGCGGGGCTATCTCGACAAGCTCCTGAAGGGCGCCGGGATTGAGGTTACCGTCCTGCACGACCGGCGCGACCCGTATTTCGGCGGGCACCGTCCGGAGCCTGCGGAGGAATACCTGGAGGAGCTTACCCGGATTGTCGTTGACGGGGATTACAAGCTCGGCCTTGCCACGGACGGCGATGCCGACCGTTTCGGCATCGTTGACGAGGATGGTGAATTCATCACGCCGAACGAGCTTATCTCGCTTGCGTTCGATTATCTTTGCCGGGTTCGCGGCTGGCAGGGCGGGGCCGCCAGGAGTGTCGCCACTACACATCTCGTTGACCGCGTCGCGAAGCTTCACGGGCGTGAGGTTTACGAGACCCCGGTCGGCTTCAAGTTCATAGGCGAGCTTATTTCTGAAGGCAAGATTGCAATCGGCGGCGAGGAGAGCGCGGGGATGTCAATCAAGGGACACGTGCCCGAGAAAGACGGAATACTCGCGTGCCTGCTGGCGCTTGAGATGGTATGCAGGGAAGGGATGCCGCTCAGGAAGCAGCTTGAGAGGCTCTTCGAGAAGACGGGAAAGGTGCTGACGAGGCGGGTCAATATAAATCTCACGGATACGCTGAAGGAGAGGCTTAAGGAAAGGCTTGCTTCCTCGCCTGAGAGTTTCGCGGGGCGCAAGGTGGTCAAAAGCATCACGATTGACGGGCACAAGTTCGTCCTGGACGACGGCTCGTGGCTCCTGATGCGGCTCTCCGGCACCGAGCCGGTGGTGCGGCTCTACGTGGAGGCGAACTCGGCTGACGAACTGGCGGAACTGGCGGAGGAAGGCGAGAAGTTTATAGGAAAATAGGAGAATATAATGGGCGAGATAGCGGATGTTTTCGCAAGGGAAATACTCGATTCGCGGGGCAACCCGACCGTGGAAGTGGAAGTAATCCTTGAGACAGGCGCGATGGGCCGCGCGGCGGTGCCGTCAGGCGCGTCCACTGGCAGGCGCGAGGCCCTGGAGCTCAGGGACGGCGATAAAAAGCGCTATGGCGGGAAGGGTGTCAGGAAGGCCGTCGATAACGTAAACGAGGAGATAGGCCCGCAGCTTGCCGGGCTTGAGTCCTCCGAACAGGCGTTCATAGACAGGATGATGCTCGAGATGGACGGCACGGAAAACAAGGCAAAGCTCGGCGCCAACGCAATACTCGGCGTCTCGCTCGCCGTAGCAAAGGCATCCGCGGAAGAGGCGGGTATGCCGCTGTACCGCTACATCGGCGGAGTAAACGCAAAAGAGATGCCCGTGCCGATGATGAACATCTTAAACGGCGGCGCACATGCGGATAATAACGTGGACATCCAGGAGTTCATGGTCATGCCGGTCGGCGCGAAGAACGTAACCGAGGCCGTGCGCATGGGCGCCGAGGTGTTCCATGCGCTTAAAGGCGTCCTGAAGGCGAAAGGATATAATACCGCTGTCGGCGACGAAGGCGGTTTCGCGCCGAACGTCAAATCTAACGAAGAGGCCGTCGAGATGGTAATCGCCGGTATAGAAAAGGCGGGATACAAGCCCGGCAAGGACGTTATGCTCGCCATAGACGCCGCCGCGAGCGAGTTCTTCGAGAAAGGCGCATACGTCTTCAAGAAATCGGACAAGTCCAAAAAATCCTCGGACCAGATGATAAAATTTTACGAGACGTGGGTAAAAAAATATCCTATAATATCCATCGAGGACGGTCTTGCCGAAGGAGACTGGGACGGCTGGAAGGACCTTACGTCCGCGCTCGGCAGGAAGGTGCAGATTGTCGGCGACGACATATTCGTGACGAACCCGAAGATACTTAAAAAAGGCATCGAGTCCGGGATAGCGAACGCCATACTCATAAAACTGAACCAGATTGGCACTCTGACGGAGACGCTGGATACGATAGAGATGGCGAAGCGGGCGGGATATGCGAACGTCGTGTCCCACCGCTCCGGAGAGACGGAGGATACGACGCTTGCAGACCTCGCCGTCGCGGTAAACGCCGGACAGATAAAGACCGGCTCTCTTTCCAGGACGGACCGCGTGGCGAAATATAACCAGCTTATCCGTATCGAGGAGGAGCTGGATGAAGACGCGAAGTTCACGGGAATGGGCGCCTTCTACAGCATAGGGAAATGAAGAAAAGGAACTTGAACAGGCAGGAACGGGAGGCGGCGTCAAGGCGCCGCAGGCAGATTGCCCTGGCGGCGGTCGCGTGCGTGCTCTTTTACGCGTTCCTGAGCTTTTTCCTGGGCCAGATGGGTTTCATACGCTACATAAAACTCCGCCGGCAGAGAAACGCCCTTCAGTCGGAGATAGCGGCGCTCAAGGCTTCCAACCAGGCGCTTAAGTCTCAGGTGGTGGCCCTCCGCACGGATCCTCTCTGCATAGAAAAGCTCGCGCGCGAGCAGGGGCTTGTGAAAGACGGTGAGACGGTATACCAATACGAGGACGAATGATGGACGACAGGCTGTCTGTCATCTTCCTCTGGCACATGCACCAGCCTTACTACAAGGACCTTGTAACGGGCCGGTATGCCATGCCCTGGGTGCGGCTGCACGGCATCAAGGACTACTACGACATGGCGCACATCCTCCGGGAATTTCCCCGCGTGCGCCAGAACTTCAACTTGGTCCCCTCCCTCATCGATCAGATAATCGACCTCTGCGATAACGACGCCGGCGGAATTTATCTCGACCACTCCCTCAAACCCGCCGCCTCGCTCGATAATAACGAAAGAATATTCGTCCTCCGGAACTTCTTCCTCGCCAACTGGGACAACATGATAAAGCCCTATGCGCGCTACTGGGAGCTTCTCCTGAAGCGCGGACGGGACGTCTCGGACCTTGAGCTGGGCAGGATGGCGAGATATTTTTCCGACCAGGATTTTCTCGACCTCCAGGTCTGGTTTAACCTCGCCTGGTTCGACCCGCTCTTCAAGGACAACGACCCGTTTCTTAAAGGGCTTATAGCGAAGGGCCGTGATTTCACGGAGGACGAGAAGCTGGGCGTGATAAACAAGCAGAAACAGGTAATGCGTCTCATCCTCCCCGAATACAAAGAGCTCTGGGACGAGGGAAGGATTGAGCTTTCCGCTACGCCGTATTATCACCCCATACTGCCGCTTCTGTGCGATACCGACATAGCCAGGGTATCCAACCCCGGCATAACCCTCCCGATGCGCTTCCGGCACCCGGAGGACGCAAAGACACAGGTCAGCCGGGCGCTCGCGCGTTTTGAGGCCGTTTTCGGGAAGAGGCCGAAAGGCATGTGGCCCTCGGAAGGCTCCGTAAGCGAGCAAATAATCCCGATTCTTGCGGACGAGGGTGTCGAATGGATAGCCACGGACGAAGAAGTCCTGGCGAAGTCGCTCGATACGGCCCTGGACAGGGACTTCTCCGGCGTGTCGAAGAAGCCGGACATCCTCTACCGCGGCTACAGGGCCTTAAGCGAAGGACGCGGCGTGAACATAATGTTCCGGGATCACGCGCTCTCCGACCTTATCGGCTTCGTATACTCGAAATGGGACCCGAAGAACGCGGTGGACGACTTTATAAACCGCTTGAACCGTATAAGGAGCGACCTGAAGGCCCGCGGTCAAAGCGGCGCCGCGACCATTCTTCTGGACGGAGAGAACGCCTGGGAACACTACAGAAACGACGGACGGGATTTTCTGTACCAGCTCTACGACAGACTCTCGCGCGAGGAGCAATTCGATTGCACGACCATCGGCGGATACCTATCTAAGGCTCAGGATATCCAGAAGCTCCCGAAGCTGTTTCCCGGCTCGTGGATAGGGCATAATTTCAATATCTGGATAGGCCACGAGGAAGACAACGCGGCATGGGACGCGCTCTCAAAGGCGAGGCAGGACCTGCTGGAGTTCGAGCGCGGGGAAGAAGATTCCGCAAAGCTTGGCCTCGCATGGGAAGAGATTTACATTGCGGAGGGCAGCGACTGGTGCTGGTGGTACGGGGACGACCACTCCTCCGAGAACGACCGCGAGTTCGACGAGCTCTTCCGGAAACACCTTATAAACGTCTACGTGATACTCGGCAAGACGCCGCCGGACTATCTCTTTATACCCATAATCCGGGAGGACAGGAAGAGCCGTCCGACAGCCGAGCTTACGGCGTTTATCTCGCCCACGCTCGACGGCGAGGTAACAAGCTACTACGAATGGCTCTCAGCCGGATATTACGACGTCGGC
The DNA here is from genome assembly GCA_021784575.1 of Nitrospirota bacterium. Classification (GTDB taxonomy): domain Bacteria; phylum Nitrospirota; class JACRHJ01; order JACRHJ01; family JACRHJ01; genus JAKAHE01. The sequence goes on along the minus strand of JAJYHX010000002.1, from coordinate 319,570 downwards.
CAGGCCGGAGGAACCATGCACCGGGCCGAGAGCGTAATATCTCATATCTACTACGGCTTCGACCTGAAGAACCTCTTTGTCAGGCTCGACAGCAACCGCGCCCTGAACGACTCGAACATAAAAGACCTCACGTTCTCCGTGCATTTCCTCAAGCCCGCGTCATACCGGCTCGATATAAATATCAACCCCGAGCAGGGCCAGGTCGCGGCGGAGTTGATGAAGGTCTCCAAGGGCGAAGAATCGGAACGCGCAAGATATGCGTCCATTGCCGCAAGGGAGATAATCGAGCTTTCGATGCCGTTCGAGGTAATCCAGGCCATGCCCGGCAACGAGATAGATTTTTTCGTGACAGTCCGGCGCGGCGATATCGAGCTTGAGAAATGGCCATACCGGGGATATATCTCGCTGGAAGTCCCGACGGAAGACTTCGAGGCGATAATGTGGCATGTGTGATTTCGCTCAGTTCTCCACATAGTTGAGCGGTTTTAATCATCCTTTCGGCGGATTTTTCCCTTTGTATCCGCTTTTGTTAACACCTGCCGTTATTAGTGCTCATAAAAAGCTAAAAACGCGGACCTGTAGCCTGCCGGCAAGCTGCATCGGTTCAAGCATATTTTTTGCATAAATTCCTTTAGGTGTAATAATAGGACTACGGATTTTGGCTATGAAAAAGCCGGTTATATATCTCGTCATTATCGTCTTTCTTGTCCTCTCCGTGCCCGCAATTGCCGCGGTAATCACGGTAAATGTCGGCGGCGGCGCGGATTATATCTCCATACAGCCCGCCATAAACGCCGCCCAGCCCGGCGATGAAGTCCACGTGGCCTTCGGCACGTATACCGGCCCAATCACCATGAAAAACCGCGTCAACGTCTTCGGCGGATACTCCGGCGCAGGCTGGACGAGGAATATCGAAGCGAACCCGACTATAATAGACGCCAAGGGTCACGGCAGCGCCGTAACGTTCAACAACGCCACGACAGCGACAATCGACGGTTTTACAATTACGGGCGGCAGCTCAGGCACCGGCTTTAATGCCGGAGTTTACGTGTCCGGATGCTCGCCCACGATAACGGACAACAAAATTACGGGAAACGGCAAATACGGCATATATGTTTATGAAGTCTCCTCGCCTGTAATCGAGAAGAACGTGATATACTCCAACTCCTCCGACGGCATAAACTGCTACAGCTTCGGAAATAGCGGGACGCCGCTCATATACAACAACACCATCGACAAAAATAACGGTCATGGCATTGCCCTATACGCTTTTTCGCCGAATATCAAGAACGACATTATCACTTCGAGTGGCGGCTACGGCATATACGCCGACATTGATTCCAGCCCGGCCAACGACTATGACAACATCTACGGAAACTACTCCGGAGGATATTCCGGGACGGGCGCCGGACTTCACGACGAATCCGCAAACCCGCTCTATGTCGGGGGCGGCGATTATCACCTCCAGACCTCTCCGACGCTGTCTCCCTGTATCGACGCGGGCGTATACGTAGGTCTTCCTTACAACGGCAACGCCCCGGACATGGGGGCGTACGAATCATCCGCCGCCCAGCCCGTTCCCTGGCCGCCGGTGGGCCTGACGGCGTCGCCCAGGAACACTATGGTCAGGGTAACCTGGCAGCCGGTTTCGGAGCCGAACGTCACAGGATACAAGCTTAGCTACGGTAACGTATCCGGGAATTACACGAATATGATCGACGTCGGGAACGTTAACTTATACGACGTCCGCGGCCTTACAAACAACGCGACCTATTACTTCGCGCTCCGTTCCTACGGCAACTACACAAGCGCATATTCCAAGGAAGTCAGCGCGACGCCCACCGCCGGGACGCCGGAGCTTCCGCACTATTCCTGGGACGAGTCCTACACCCAGCCATACAGCGTGGACTGCACCGGCTGCCATATTCAGCCGGGGACGTTCCTGACAGGCAATTTCGATTACCGTTACTCGTCGAGCCTCTGCCTCAGCTGCCACAACAGCGCCGGGCAGGCCAGGGGCAAGAACATCGGCAGGCCCCAGGTCGCATTCAATAGCGGCGTCACGTCGCATCCCGTCTTCATAGACGTCACCACCGGCGGGTGCAACGTCCCGACATACGGCAACATAACCGGGCGCTTTTCCAACATGATGGGAACGCATCTGGACAACGGTAAAATAGTCTGCAATACCTGCCACAACTCGATGGAGAAGACGGAAGACCCCGGCAGGACGTGGGAGATGACGACGCAGCTTGGAGGCTATACGACCTTCTCGCTTGAGAACGGCGGCTGGGCATGGTATAACTACCTTATCCCGAACTGCTACACCTCGGTAACGCTTGAAACCGCCCCGACATATGTCAAAACAAGGCGCGCGGCGGAGGTGCCGCAGGACGATTTCACTTATTCGTACAACAACGGCACGGTAACGCTTTACCAGCCTGTTTCAGACTATGTATACGTATCGCTCGATTTTCCGTATCTCAGGGTGGACAACACGGACAACACGATGTGCCTCGACTGCCACAACACCGGGACGCACGAGGACGAGAACTGCCTTACCTGCCACCAGATGCACAACTACCGGAACCTGCACGGTATACGCTCTGTCGTTATGACGCCCGACAGCGGCCTTAAAAAGGTCGTCTTCCTCGGCTACACGGGAGACAACTCCTTCGCCGACAGCGACTCCGACAGGGACGGCATCTGCGAGGTCTGCCATACCACGACGAAATACTACCGGAACTACACTACCGCTTTTGTAAACCACTCCGGCGGTTTCGACTACGATCGCACGAACTGCACACTCTGTCATACGCACGACAGCGGCTTCGCTAAATATTAGAAACCGCCGCCGACCCCTTTCGCTTGACTTTCGACACTTTTTCCCCATATACTATAAGCCCTTAAAACAAAAGAGTCGGGGAGAGGGTGAACTTGAAGAATAAAATCCTCCGCATCATCCACAACGCGCTAATGAAGGCAAAGGAGCGGGGTGAACTGTCCCTGCCTGAAGTCCCGCCGGTCGCGCTCGAAGTCCCAAAGGAAGAGGGACATGGAGATTTTGCCACGACCGTCGCGCTCTCCCTTGCAAAGCCCGAAAAGAAGCCGCCCAGGAAGATCGCGGAGATAATAAAGGGCGCAATGGAAGATTCGGACGTCATTCTTGAAAAGACGGAGATTGCCGGGCCGGGATATATAAATTTCTTCATAAAAGACTCCGCATGGCTCTCCGTCCTGAGTGAAATCGAGGGTAGGGGTGCGGACTACGGGCGCTCGAATATCGGAAACGGAAAGCCCGTCCAGGTTGAGTTCGTCTCCGCGAACCCCACCGGGCCTCTGCACATCGGTCATGGCCGCGGCGCGGCGGTCGGCGATTCGCTCGCAAGGCTTCTCTCATTTGCCGGATACGACGTCAAGCGCGAGTTCTACATAAACGACTTCGGCTCACAGGTTGAGAACCTTGCGAGCAGTATATATTTCAAGTATCGTGAGCTTTCCGGCGACGAGGAAGCGGCAAAGGCCATGAGCGCCGAAGCGGCGGACGAAGAAGCCCCCGGCGTCGAAGACGCCGTGAACCACGCGTATTGGGCCTGCCACTATCTCGGTGGGTATGTGAAGGACCTTGCTCAGGAGTTCATGGCGAGGCCGGAGTTCGAGAAGCTCTCCGAGGACGATAAAAAGACTTACTGCCGCGAAGAAGGCATCAAGATGATGCTCCGGCAGATAGAAGAGACTCTTGCGAAATTCGGCGTAAGCTTCGACGAATGGTACAGCGAGAGGAAACTCTACGACCCGAAGAACAACCTTGTCCGTGCCGCGATTGACGAGCTTCGGGAAAAGGGCCTAGTTTTCGAGGAAGGCGGCGCGGTCTGGCTTATGACGACCCGGTTCGGCGACGACAAGGACAGGGTGTTGATACGGAACAACGGCCAGACGACCTACTTCGCATCCGACATAGCGTATCACCGGGACAAGTTCCTGCGCGGCTTTAAGGAAATCATAGACGTCTGGGGCGCAGACCATCACGGCTACATCCCGCGCATGAAGGCGGCGATACAGGCGCTTGGGCATAACCCGGACGAGTTCAATGTCCTTCTCGTCCAGCTTGTGAACCTCATGCGCGAGGGCCAGCCTGTGAAGATGTCAAAACGCGCCGGGACGTTCGTTACGCTCGAAGAGGTGATGGACGAGGTCGGCACGGATGCATGCCGCTTCACGTTCATGCTGCGCCGTCCGGACTCGCACCTCGATTTCGACCTGGACCTGGTGAAGAGCCAGTCGTCGGAGAACCCGGTCTACTACGTCCAGTATGCCCATGCGCGGCTTTCTTCGGTCTTTCGCCAGGCGGCTGAAAAGGGTATCGCTTTCCCGCCCATCGAAGAAGTCAACCTCTCGCGCCTTTTGCTACCGGAGGAGCTTGCCATCATAAAACGGCTGTCCGCGTTTCCGGAGCTTGTCGAGAAGGCGGCGGAGGCGAAAGAGCCACACAGGATCACGTATTACCTCCAGGAGCTCGCGGGTGAACTGCACAGCTATTACTTCCGGCACAAGTTCATCTCGGACGACCTGGAGCTTACATATGCCCGGATGCACCTCGTGCAGGCAGTCCGCCAGGTTATTGCTACGGCGCTGGGTCTCCTCGGCGTCGGCGCGCCGGAGAGCATGTAGGGCGCAGTCTATGTTTTTTCAATTCAAAATCACCCTTCTCTCCAACCTCCGTGAACCCGTAACCGCCGTCCTGTACGACCACGGCTGCACGGGTATCGAGGAGCGGGACGATGCGCTTATTGCGTATTTCCCGGATACCGTTAACCCGGATAAAATAATTGCCGCTCTCTCCGCGTTCGACGGGCTGACCGTCTCACGCGAGGCCGTGGAGGAAAAGGACTGGCAGGCGGCGTGGAAGGAGCGTTTTGAGTGCGTCCGGGCCGAGGGATTTCTCATTTGTCCGCCGTGGAAGATACAGGGAAATAATCCGGCGACTTTCATAACGCCCCCTCTATCCCCCTCTTATCTTAAGATGGGGATGAAGGAAGGTGCGGAGACGGGCTATGAGGGCAATGAAAGACTTCTTTTAATCGACCCCGGCAACGCATTCGGCGCGGGAGACCACATAACCACGCTTACGGTTCTGACGCTCCTCCGGCAGTGGGCCGCCGCGCAGGACAACCTGGCCGGAAAATCGCTTCTCGACGTCGGCACGGGCACGGGAATCCTCGCCATAGCCGCGCGTATGATGGGCGTTGTAGACGTTACGGCCGTGGATACTGACAAAAGCTCCGTTGAGGCCGCAGAGAAGAATTTCGCCCTGAACGACATAACGGACGGCGCGCGTGTAATCCACGGAAGCGTCCGGGATGCCGGTGCCGCCGGGCCATACGACATAATCCTGGCGAACCTGTTCCTTGAGCCTCTGCTGGAGCTTATGTGCCCTGTTGCAGCCGCGCTCAAGCCCGGCGGAGCATTGATAATCTCCGGGCTGCTTGCGGGGCAGGAAGGGCCGGTGCTGAACGAGGCGGCAAAAAGCGGACTTTCGCTAAACGATGGTATCGTTTCCGCCGACGGCGGCCGGTCGACCGGCGGCGGGCCGACCTGGTTCAGCGGGATGCTGATGCGGGAGGAGATTCCTTTTCCCTCTCCCGGAGCCTGCCCTGAGCGAAGCCGAAGGGATGGGAAAGCGCCGGGGAGAGGGTGATTTAATGCGCGTGTTCCGGGGCGTAATTCGGCCCCTGGGCGGGTGCGGTCGTTTCGTTCTGCATAGAGGCCGTTTCCGGCTGGACATTGCTCGGCAGACCTACGGCGGTTGCGTTTAACAAGGTGTTTTTCCGTGTCGGCGGCGCCGGAAAATTCTCATAAGGGACTTTAAGTTCCTTTACATAATTCTGCATGAAATCAAGCCATATCGGCAGTGCCGCCCTTGCGCCGCTTTCGTGGTTCCCGATGGTCTTGTGGTTGTCGTAACCCACCCAGACCGCCGTTACAATGCTCGGGATGTAGCCTATAAACCAGGCGTCGTTGAAATTGGACGTGGTGCCTGTCTTGCCGGCCGCAGGTCTTCCGAGCGCGGAGGCCCTGTAACCCGTGCCGAATTTCACCACGCCGGTCAGCATGTCCGTCATCTCCGCCGCTGTTGCCGCCGTAATCGCCTGCCTTGTCGCGGGCGGCGAGTCGTCCACCACCCGCCCGTCCCTGTTCGTGATTTTTATAATGCCCGAAGGCGCGGTATAGATGCCGTAGTTGTCGAATACGGAATATGCGCTCGCCATCTCGATTACCGTAACGTCCGACGCTCCGAGCGCAAGCGGGAGGTATGGCGCGAGAGGCGTTGAGATGCCGAGCTTCCTCGCATATTCTATCGCCGTCGGGATGCCCACCTGCGCCAGGAGCTTCACGGCCACGACGTTTATGGAAAGCGCAAGCGCCCTCCTGAGCGACACCATTCCCTCGTAATTGTGTTCGTAGTTGGTCGGGCTCCACATGACGCCCGGGCGACCGCCGGGGTAGGACACCGGGGCGTCGAGGATAGTGTAGTCGGGGCCCAGGCCCTTGTCGAGCGCGGCGCAGTATACGATGGCCTTGAATGCGGAGCCGGGCTGCCGCATGGCCTGGGTTGTGCGGTTGAACTCGCTTTCGCTATAGTCCCTGCCTCCGACCATTGCCCGGATGTAGCCGGTATTGGGCTCTATTGCCAGGAGCGCGCCCTGCATCGGTTCCTTTTCGCGGGGGTGCCGTTTGTCGAGTGTTTTGAGGCCCTTCGCCATTGCCTTCTCGGCAATCTCCTGCATCTGCCAGTTCAGCGTGGTATAGACGTTCAGGCCGCCCCGGTAGAGCGCGCTCTGCCCGAATTTCTCGTCCAGTATCTGGCGGATATACTCTACGAAATAAGGCGCCTTGTAGTTCTCCTGCGGCTCCGGAATCCTTACGAAAGGCTCTTTCTGCGCCTCAAGCATCTGCGTTTTGGTTATGAACCCCACGTCATACATGCGTTTGAGGACGTGCGCCCGTCGCGAGTATGCGAGCTGAAGGTCGTTAAGCGGCGAGTATTTTGTCGGCGCGGCGGGAAGCCCGGCGAGCATCGCGCCCTCGGCAAGGGTAAGCTCGCCCGTGGATTTCCCGAAATACCTCTGCGACGCGGCCTCGACGCCGTAGGCGCCGCTGCCGAGGTATACCTGGTTCAGGTATAGTCCGAGTATTTCGTCTTTGGAATAATGCCGTTCTATCTGGAGGGCAAGGAACGCTTCCTTTATCTTCCTCGTGAAGGTCTTTTGCGGGGAGAGGAACATCATCTTGGCAAGCTGCTGGGTGATGCTGGAGCCGCCCTGGGCGAGCCTGCCGGTGCGTATGTCCTTGTATGCCGCGCGGATGATGCCCTCAAAGTCTATGCCGGAGTGGGAGTAGAAGCGCGGGTCCTCCACGGCCAGGAAGGCGTCTATGACGTTCTTCGGGACGGTGGAGAGCGGGACGGGGATGCGGTTCTGCGTATAGAACTCCGCCAGCAGCTCTCCGTCGGCGGAGAATATGCGGGTGGTGGCGCTCGGCTTGTATTGCTCCAGGGCCGTTACTTCAGGCAGTTCGCCGATATGCGCGAAGATTATGCCTGCGGCCGCGCCGAGAAGAATCGCCCCCGCCGCGCCGAACAGGATGAATTTTTTCCAGAATTTCATGCGGGAATTATAAACCGATTCCGATATTAAGTAAAGCGCCGAGACAGGGCGGGAATAAAGGGAATATCGGGGACGGTTGGTAAATCTGTCGTTGACACAGGGGGGCTGTTTATGCTAAAAAAGTAATCTGTATTTATAGTTAGGGGATTTTTATGGCGCTTGTCAATTACGCGACAAGAGAGATAAACGCAAAGATAGTCTATTACGGCCCGGGTCTGTCCGGCAAGACCACGAACATCCAGAGCGTTTACGAGAAGGTAAGGCCGGACAACAGGGGAAAGCTGATTTCCCTTTCCACGCAAGGGGACAGGACGCTGTTCTTCGATTTTCTGCCCGTGGAACTGGGCAAAATCAAGGGCTTCAGGACGCGTTTCCATCTCTATACCGTGCCGGGGCAGGTATTCTACAACTCCACGAGAAAGCTGGTTTTAAAGGGCGCGGACGGCGTCGTTTTCGTTGCGGACTCCCAAAGCGCGATGATGAACGAGAACATCCAGTCGCTTGAAAACCTCAGGCGGAACCTCTCGGACATGGGTATAAATGCCGCGCAATTCCCGATAGTTATACAGTATAACAAGAGAGACCTTCCCGACGCCTCGCCCGTCCGTGAGATGGAGGATTACTTAAATCCGCAGGGGCTTCCATATTTCGAGGCCTCCGCCGTAAAGGGCGATGGCGTTTTCCCGACCCTTACGGCGATAGTTAAATATATACTGCATGAGCTGAAGCAGGACCCGGAAGGCCACCAGATCGACCTTGAGGAAATCAGCGCCGAGAGCGCGAGAGGCGGCAGGACAGCCGAAGACATTGAAAAAGAGATAATAAAGGTAAAGGTTGCGGTCCCCGCGCCGGATATATCATTGCCCGACCAGGAGCCGGAGCCTGAGCCGCAACAACCGGAAGCGGTTGAGGGGATGCAGCATGAACAGCTTCCGGAGCCTGAGCCGCAGACCGAGATACCGCCCATGCCGCTGTCGATAATGGAATGGTCTGAGGAGGATATAGCATTTCCTGAGCCGGAAGCGCCAGTTTCGGTTATGTCCGAACCGGCGCCGGAGATTTTCTCTGAAGACATCGAAACTCGGGCGCAGGATAAACCCGTAGAGACAGTTGACGAGCTTTTGCAGGCCGGGCCTTCGCCGGAACCGCCCGCCGCGGAGCCTGTGCCCGAGCTATCCGCAGGGAATATAAAGGACGAGGTGATAGTTAACCCTGTGCCGGAGGCCGGGGGGCTTCCGGTATGCGACAGGCCGGAGACCATGGCGCCGGAAGTAACCGGGCTTGTTTTCACGCTCCCCGTGCGCATCAGGACCCGCGATGGCGAGACAAAAGAAGTCATCCTGAAGGTATCGCTCGACGTGGAGCTTTCCGGCGAGGGGGCCGATGCGACAGAGGCCGTGGAAGTATTGCCGCCCGCCCCGGCGCCTGCGGACAGACTTAATCCCATCGACAGGCCGAAGCCCATCGATGGGCCGAAGCAGGCGGACTGGCTGAGGCCCGTGGAAAGACCGAAGCCTGTCGACAGGCTTCAGCCGGTCGACAGGCCGAAGGAGCCTCCGAGCCTTCCTGCCGTGAACCAGCCGTCGGCAAGGGTGCTTCAGAAAAAAAACAAAACCGTGTTCCAAAAGTTTTTTGGGCATTAAATATTGAGAGGATTGGATAATGTCTGGACATTCAAAGTGGGCTACCACAAAGCATAAAAAGGGCGCGGCTGACGCCAAGAGGGGCAAGATATTCACCAAGATAACCAAGGAGCTTACAGTCGCGGCGAAACTCGGCGGCGGCGATCCGGGGGGCAATCCGCGCCTCAGGACGGCGATAGAAAAGGCCAAGGAAGCCAACATGCCCCAGGACAACATCAAGCGCGCGATACAGAAAGGCACGGGCGAGCTTCCGGGCGTGTCGTACGATGAGGTGATTTACGAGGGCTATGGCCCCGGAGGCGTCGCTCTGCTTATCGAGTGCCTCACGGACAACAAGAACCGCACCGTCTCGGAGGTAAGACATGTCCTGAGCAAGAACAACGGGAGCATGGGCGAGTCCGGGTGCGTATCGTGGATGTTCACTCAGAAGGGCTATATACTCGTGGACAAGAAGGGCGCGGACGAAGACGCCCTTATGACTATTGCCCTCGACGCGGGCGCGGAGGATATGAAATCCGAGCCTGAAGAATCAAATTACGAGATAATAACCGCACCGCAGGACTTCGAGGCTGTAAAGAAGGCGCTCGCCGATAAAGCCGTGAAGTTGGAGAGCGCGGAAGTTACGATGATACCCCAGACATACGTCCGCCTCGAAGGCCGTGAGGCGGAGCAGATGATAAAGCTCATGGACGCGCTCGAAGACAACGACGACGTCCAGAACATATACGCGAACTTCGACATCCCCGACGACGTGATGGAGAAGATAGCCTAATATGCGTGTCCTGGGAATCGACCCCGGAAGCGTGGTGAGCGGTTTCGGGATTGTCGATGGTGAAGGCGGCCGTATCCGTTTCGTGGATGCCGGGCATATCGGGGCCTCCTCGCGCCTGCCGTTTCCGGAGCGCCTCAAGAAAATGTACGACGGCATCGAGGCGGTGATTTCAAAACATGGGCCGGACGCCGTGGCCGTGGAGAACGTGTTCTTCGCCAGGAACGCAGGCTCCGCCCTGAAGCTCGGACACGCAAGGGGAGTCGCGCTTCTCGCGGCCGTAAACCTTCATCTCCCGGTTTTTGAATATACGCCGACGGAGATAAAGCAGTCCGTCGTGGGCTACGGCGGCGCCGAAAAGGCGCAGGTGCGGCAGATGGTGAAGACGCTCCTTAAACTGTCTGTTCTCCCGGAGCCTCTCGACGCCTCCGACGCGCTCGCCTGCGCAATATGCCATATCCACAGCGCGGGTATGAAAGGCGCCATCCGCGCCGCAGCCGCCAAGACTCCACGGAGACCAGGATGATCGCCCGCATAACCGGGAATTTAATCTCCAAAGACCCGGCAAGCGTCGTAATCGACGTCCACGGCGTCGGCTACAGGGCGTTTATCCCGCTTTCCTCCTTCTACGGCCTGCCGGACACGGGCAGCCAGGTCTCGCTTCATATCCATACACACGTGCGCGAGGACGCGATACTTCTCTACGGCTTTCTTACGCGGAGGGAGAAGGAATTGTTCCTCGCGCTCATAGCCGTCTCCGGCATCGGCCCGAAGGTCGCGCTCGCGATAATCTCCGGGCTTCCCGCCGAAGAGCTTGCCGACGCCATAGCCAGGGGCGACCAGAAGAAAATATCCACCATACCCGGTGTCGGGCCGAAGACCGCCGCGCGGGTGGTCCTGGAACTGAAGGACAAGGCCGCGGTCCTCGGAGCGCGCGAGCCCGGCCCGTCGGGGGTTTCCGCCCCCAGCCGCCAAAGGGACGAGGCCGTCTCCGCGCTTATTAACCTTGGCTACAGGAAGAACATGGCCGAGGACGCCGTGAAGAAGGTCTGCGCCGCGCACGGAGAGGATACCGCAATCGAGGCATTGATAAAGGAAGCGCTGAAGACATTATCCCGCTAATCTTTTCGCCTTCCCATTTCCGCTTTTTCCGTTATACTTAAAATTAAATAAAAACAATAAACGGAGGTGTTCGCATGGTGAAGATTGGCGAGGCGGTTCCTGATTTCGAGGTCGAGGCATATCAGAACGAGGAGACGAAGAAGGTAAAGTTATCGAATTACCGGGGCAAGTGGCTGCTGCTGGTCTTCTATCCCGCCGATTTTACATTCATATGCCCGACGGAACTCGAGGAGGCTGCCGAGATTTACGATGATATAAAGGGCCAGGGCGCGGAGCTGATAAGCGTCAGCACTGATACGGTATTTGTCCACAAGGCCTGGCACGACAACTCGCCTTCCATAAAGAAAATAAAATATCCGATGGCCGCAGACCCGGCGGGCAGGTTATGCCGGGAGTTCGGGACGTACATCGAGGGCGAGGGACTGTCGCTCCGGGGAAGTTTTATAATCGATCCGGACGGCGTCCTTAAGGCGTACGAGATGCACGACAACAGCATCGGCAGGAGCGCAAAGGAGCTTTTCCGCAAGCTCCTGGCGGCAAAGTTCGTGCGCGAGGCGGGCGGCGAGGTCTGCCCGGCGTCATGGGAGCCCGGCAAGCCGACACTCAAGCCCGGCCTGGACATCGTGGGCAAGATATAGTTTTTATGGAAATGCGCGGCGTTTTTTGTTAACATCTTTAACTTATGGACGAACGAGTAATCTCTCCCGGGAAGAATGCCGACGACGCGACCCTCGACCTTGCCCTTAGGCCGTCCTCCTTTGAGGAATATGTCGGGCAGGACAGGATAAAGGACAATCTGAAGGTCTTTATCCGGGCGGCGAAGGAGCGCGGCGAGGCGCTCGACCACGTGCTTTTTTCAGGCCCGCCCGGCCTTGGCAAGACCACCCTTGCGCACATCATCGCGCGGGAGATGGGCGTAGGCATAAAGACCACCTCCGGGCCGGTAATAGAGCGCCAGGGAGACCTCGCGGCCATCCTTACGAACCTCGAAAAGGGAGATGTCCTTTTCGTGGACGAGATACACAGGCTGAACCGGGTCATAGAAGAAGTGCTCTATCCGGCGATGGAGGACTACCAGCTTGATATAATTATAGGTCAGGGGCCGTCCGCGCGCTCGATAAAGCTCGACCTGCCTCCGTTCACTCTCGTCGGGGCAACCACGCGGGCCGGGCTGCTTACCTCGCCGCTTCGGGAGCGGTTCGGAGTTGCGGCAAGGCTTGAGTTCTACCCGCCGGAGGACTTGAAAAAAATAATAGTCCGCTCCGCCGGTCTTCTGGGGATAGGCATGGACGACGGCGGCGCGTTCGAGATTGCCCGACGCTCCAGGGGGACGCCGAGGGTCGCCAACAGGCTGCTCCGGCGCGTGCGGGACTTCGCCCAGGTGGAAGGCAGGAAAGTCGTGGACGAAGAGGCGGCCAGAAGCGGCCTTGAGAGGCTCGAAGTGGACGAGCGCGGCTTGGATTTCATGGACAAAAAACTTCTGCTTGCGATAATCGACAAGTTCGGCGGCGGGCCGGTGGGCGTCGATACCCTCTCAGCCGCAATTGCCGAGGAGCGCGACACCATAGAAGACGTCTACGAGCCTTTCCTTATCCAGGAAGGGCTTATCGAGCGAACGCCCAGGGGGCGGCTTGCCACTTCCGCCGCCTACAAGCATTACGGCAGGGCCGGCCGGTCGGCTTCCGGCGATAAGGGACAGGGGAGGCTTCTGTGAGGATACTTCTGCATATCTGTTGCGCCCCGTGCCTCGCGTATCCGCTCAAGTCCCTGCGCGAGGAAGGAATATACGTGGACGGATTTTTCTATAATCCTAACATCCACCCTTACGCCGAGTTCAAGAAAAGGCTTGAGGCGCTCGAAGACTATGCCCGCGCCCAGGAGCTTAAGCTCGCAAGCGAGGTGGGGTACGACATAGAGGAATATTTCAGGAGAGTCGTCGAAAGCGGGGGAGAGCGGTGCGCGTCCTGCTATGAGATGCGCCTGCGGAAAGTCGCCCAGGCGGCGAAGGACTCCGGCTACGACGCCTTCTCCACGACGCTCCTCTACAGCATATACCAGAAGCACGACCTTCTCGTCCAGGTGGCGGACGTTATTTCCAGCGAGTTGGGGATTAAATTTCTGTACCGCGATTTCCGGAAGGGCTGGCAGGAAGGCCGTGAGATGTCCCGCGCGAGCGTCTCGTATCACCAGAAATACTGCGGCTGCGTATACAGCGAAAAGGAGCGGTATCTGAAAGAGAAGAAGCTGACGGCGGGGAAATAAAAGAGATTAAGGAGGCGTTTGCATGGACCTCATGGAAGCAATCCGCAGGCGGCGGGCGATAAGGAAATTCAGGCCGGACAAGGTCACGACGGAGCAGATTGAGTTCCTGCTGGAGGCGGCGCGTCTGGCCCCTTCCGGAGTGAATTCGCAGCCCTGGAAGTTCAAGGTCGTAACCGACCCCGCCCTGAAGGAGCAGGTGTTTCTTTCCTCGAAAAATCAATATCATATAAAGCAGGCGCCGGTCGTTATAATCGTCTGCGGGGACACGATGTCTTACTCGAAGACCCTCAAGGAGCGCTTCCGGGAGCTTCTTGATAACGGCGTGCTTTCGCAGGAGGACATACACAAAATGGGGCTTGATCTCCTGACTCCGGACGAGGAGAAAGAGCTTGTGAAATATAGGGAAAACGCCGCGTTCAACACCGCCATCGCAACGGAGCACATAGCCCTCGCCGCGACCTCCCTTGGCCTTGGGACATGCTGGATTCATCTCTTTGATAAAGAGAGGGTGTCGGAGCTTCTCGGTCTTCCGTCGTGGATATTCCCGGTTACGCTCATGCCCGTGGGCTACCCGGAGGAAATACCGGAGCCGAAGCCCAGAAAACCCTTGAACGACATAATGTTATAATTTTATTAAGTAATCTGCCAGCGCCGACCTTGGAGGCGACCCTCGGCCAAGCGGCGGCGATACGCTTCCTTCCGCCGCCTCGTCAGATGAATCGTGCCTGTCCCCATGCCCGTTTTCTGCCCAGGAATCGCCCTGTCCCGGCGCACACTTTTTGCCCCGAAATCACGCCTTCCCCGCACACCCTTTTTGGCCTGAAATTGCCAAAAAACGGCCCATTTTCGAGCCGCTTTCGATGCCGCCGAGAAAATGTGATTGTTAATATTTTTTACTTTAATAATCAATCGGTTGCATGACTAATCCGGAATAGCCGCTGACAATGAACTTCGCCTACCGATGAGGATTGCTCACGGGTGCCTGCGTTGAAGTATTAGCGAATAGCATCATCATTCATCCCCCTCTTAAGATAAGAGGGGGAACGAGGGGGCGTTATGACAACTGCGGATTCTTCGCGCTGCTCAGAATGCCAGGCGTGGAGGTGGCGGCGAACCCTCTCCCGGCCTTCGGCCACCCCCTCCCATGAAAGGGAGAGGGGTAAACTTTTGCCCTCCCCCGCTGCTGGGGGAGGGAACCGGCTCCCGACGGTGGGAGAGGGCTGACGTCCGGGCACAAGTGAACTCGCGCCCATACGATGAGCACCGGCGGGGAGCAAGGTCAGGATGTTCGGGACGAGCCGAATATCCTGAAAATTCCTGGAGTTCCTCCTTTGCGGGAATGACGGGCGTAATCGTTCGCGCGCGCCTTGACACATCACGACGTATGAGTTATATTGATTTTGAAGTAATATTGCTTCAGTAATTTACATAAAATCACAAAAACAGAACCAGGGAATCAAATACAAAAAGGAAAGGGGGGCAGTTTTTTCTAAAAGAGTAATAATCCGGTGTTCAAAAGCTGTTTTTTTTAAGCGTAAAAGGAGGAAATTCAGATGAAGAAGTCGCTAATCGCTTTAGCAGCAGTTCTTTCGGTTATCCTTGTCTCCGGCTCAGCATTCGCCGCCTCCAGCAAGGTCGCGATGCAGGTGAGCAACGAGGCCCTGATTACCCAGCAGACGAACACGGTGATGGCCTGGACGCCTATCCTTACGACCACGCTCCATATGCCCAGCAACCAGTCGCTCCTCATCACGCCGAGCCTGGAGACCGCGCTTTACACCAATACCCAGGTCGCCAGCAACGGAAACAAGAGCACGGCGTCGGCCTCGGCGCAGATAAGGGTTAAATGCGTGATAACGGATCCGAACGGCAACCAGACAGACGCGCTGCCCACCGAACTCGGCAACGGGGTGGATAACGGCGTGGCGTATGATTGCAGGATCCAGACGCTTTCCGCGACGCTCCAGGGAATAATAACCGGCGCTACCGCCAACCTCACCACCGGGCAGGTCTCGTTAGTTACCGAGCCGTCGATTATCGACCTAATACTCCAGACGCAGAGCGCCCACTCGTTCAATTTCATGTTCCCCAACGTGAGCGCGGGCGACTATACGGTTACCGTCTATGCCATGATAGATACCCTGAACGGCACAAGCCCGGCGACAAGCGGGGACCTCTCGACCCTGACGACTACGGCGGCGCAGGCCTGGGCCGCGATAGGCGTCGGCTCGCTGTCTGTCGAGGATGTCGGGATTGTAAACGACGGCACAGAGATAAGCATGTAAGAAGCGTGTTTTGTTCCAAAGAAAGGCCGGCCGCATGGCCGGCCTTTCTTATCCTTCCATTACAACATACAGACTTACCACCGTATCGCCGTAAGGATAGTCCTTCTTCTTCACAAGACGCCCAGTATGCTCCGGGGCCGGATTTTTCCTGAAGTGTTCGTAGGCGACGAGCGCGCCTTCCGGTAAAACATCCGACAGCTCCGCGCTTCCGAGAAGCTCCAGGAATTCGGGGACATGAATGTTCACCCTCTCCCCGCCCTCTCCCATCGAGGGAGAGGGTGGAAATGTACCCTTCCCACCCGTGGTGGATGGTGGCGCACCGGTTTTATACATACCGGGGCAGGCTCCGCGCCGGGAGAGGGCTTCGTGATACGGAGGGTCGGCGAAGACTATGTCGTAGGGCCCAAGCTCCCGCGCGGTTTTCCTGAGGAAGACGAGCGCGTCCTTTGCCGCTACGGCGGACCTGTCACGGCAGCTTAAGCGTTCGAGGTTCTCGCGGATGAGACGGACGGACCTCGGCGAATTGTCAACGAATACGGCCCGCTTTGCCCCGCGCGAGACGGCCTCGATGCCCACCGCGCCCGTCCCGGCGTAAAGCTCAAGGAATACCGCATCCTTAACCCGCTCGCCAAGTATCGAGAACAGCGCCTCCCGCACCTTGTCCGACGTGGGCCGGACTCCCGAATGGCCGGCAGACCGGCTTCGTGGCGGCGGTGCAATCCGCCGCCCCTTCGATTCTCCGCCCGAGATCCTCATGCGGGCATCATAGCACATCAAAATGGAGAAAACTATTTATTGTTGAAGGAGTTTTGAGGATGTGATAATATACAGAAACTTAAGTAACGCCCCCTCCTGTCCCCCTCTTAAGATAAGAGTGGGAAGCGAAGCGGGGGGAGTTATGAAGAGGTCTATGGATTTCCCTTTCATCTCCGTAATTATACCCGTGAAGCCGGGGGGATACGTCCGGGCGCTCGAGGCGTTGAAGGACGTCGATTACCCCGGTGAGCGGCTCGAGGCGCTGGTCGCGGAGGGGCGTCAGCCTTCCGTCCAGAGGAACCGGGCCGCGAAGGAGGCAAAGGGGGAGATACTCTATTTCCTCGACGACGACTCGCTCGCCACGCCGGGTCTTTTCAGGACTGTCGCGGCGCGCTATGCCGACCCTTCCGTCGCGGGTGTCGGCGGGCCGATTATAACGCCGCCTTCGGACGGGTTTCTGCGAAAAGGGTTTGGGCTCGCGCTTTCGTCGCCTTTCGGCGGCTCGACAATCCGGGCGAGATACAAAAAACTCGGGGCCGAGAGGCGCGGGACGGAGAACGAGCTTATCCTTGCGAACCTGAGCTTCAGAAAATCCGCTTTCCTCAATGCGGGCGGGTTCAACGAGAACCTCTACCCGAACGAGGAGAACGAGCTTTTAAACCGGCTCGTCTCGGAGGGCAGGATATTCCTTTACGTGCCGGACGCCTGGCTTTACAGGAGCCAGAGGCCGAGTTTCAGGGCGTATCTCAGGCAGGTCTTCACATACGGGCGCGGCAGGATGGACCAGAACTACCAGCACCCGGAGGGCTTCAAGCCCCTGCACATGGCGCCGTCTTTGTTCCTGATCTATTGCCTTGGGCTTCTTGCCGTCTGGAATCCGGTTTATTTTATCCCGGCCCTGTTATATATTATCCTGTGCCTTATATTCTCGCTGGCCGCGGCGCTCGAGGCGAAGAACCCGCTCTATTTCTTTGTCATGCCGTTTCTCTTCGCCGCTCTGCACCTGGGCTACGGCGCGGGGTTTGTCTGGGGGGCCGTGAAGAAATTCGCCGGGAAGGGCGGCGCGAGGCCCGATGTGATGTACAGCCTCAGGCGCGTGGAGCTAAGAAAACAGACATGAACGAGCCGCGCGCCGTGTGCCGGACAGAATATGCATAGCAGGAAACTGAACCTGTCCGATTTTCCGTCTTGGGCGGATTATTACTGGACGTATCAATATAACCTGGCGAGGGATTTCTACGTCCCGAAGTTCAAGGACCGGGGCCTGCGTCCGGACGGCCTTAGGGTCCTGGACATAGGCTGCGGAGACGGCGGCTTTACGGCCGCGCTCGCGGACTGGGGGGCCGACTGCACGGGCGTTGAGATAAAACGCTTTGACAGGAAGAAATGCGGTTCGCCGCGCCTCAGATACATTGTTTGCGATATAACCGCTCCGGGGGCCAGGGAATTCCTGGACGACGGCGGAGCGGGGTTCGGGCTTGTGGTGCTGAGGGACGTCATAGAGCACATACCATGGGACAGGAAGGCCGCTTTTTTTGAGTCAGTGGCCGGGCTGATGGCCGGCGGCGCGAGGCTGCTCGTTACCTTCCCGCCGTATTATTCGCCGTTCGGCCTGCACCAGCAGACGCTCCTGAAATCTAAGCTCAGGAAGCTGCCGGGGTTGAGTCTGCTCCCGGCGGCGCTTTTCGACATGCTTGCCGGTTTGACGAACGAGCCGGAAGAGGCGCGGGCGGCAATCGCCGAGCTTAGGCGGTGCCGGATGACCATATCCGGTTTCAGGAAACTGGCCGCAGAAACGGGGCTTTGGGTAATCGACGAGGAATATTACCTCTTCAGCCCGTCGCACGAGATACGCTACGGCTGGAAAACGAGGCGCTCACCCCTGGGGGCGGTTCCGGCGGCGCGCGAGGTTTTCGTGATGGGCGCGGAATACTTACTGGGGAAATAGCAACAAGGAGAGTTCTTTGTCAATGTTCAAATCCTATTTCATAGACGAGAAAGACGGAAGCTTCACGAGCCTGACATACATACTCATCTATATCGTCCTCGCGCATGTGTGTTTCTGGAAATACCTCGTGCCCGGGAACTTCGCCTTCGGCACGGATACGGTTTCGCAGAGCTACCCGATGCAGGTCGTCGGGATGAAGGACATATTCAGGTATCACTACATGCCGCTCTGGAACCCCTATATATTCTCCGGGATGCCGCTCCTTGCGAGTTTCTCGTTCCATGTCCTCTATCCCGGGAGCTGGATATACTTCCTGTTTTCGCCGAAGTTCGCGACCGGCTATCTCTACATAATCCATTTCATCCTCATGGGATGCTTTCTCTTCGCTTTCTTGAGGCATCTTGGCCTGTCGAAACAGGCGTCGTTTGTCGGCGGGCTGATTTTCATGTCCGCGCCGCACCTGGTGACGCTCGTCTATCCCGGACACGGCGGGAAGATATTCACCATGACGTGGCTGCCGCTTGCGCTTTTGTTCCTCGACCGTTTGCTGGACGGGGAGTTCCTGTTCAACGTCGCCGTAATGGGCCTGTTCGTCGGGCTTATGTTCTACGGCGGCCATATCCAGATACTTTTCTACTGCGGGATAACGCTTCTCATGTTCCTCCTTATGAGGCTGGCCG
This sequence comes from Nitrospirota bacterium, assembly GCA_021784575.1. GTDB lineage: Bacteria > Nitrospirota > JACRHJ01 > JACRHJ01 > JACRHJ01 > JAKAHE01. The sequence continues at coordinate 300,438 of JAJYHX010000002.1, read as the reverse complement.
CCGGTTTCAGGACGAGGGGCTGGAAATGGGCGCTGAAGGGCGCTGGCGGTTTCGTGTTCGCCTTCGGGATAGGAACGCTACTCTATGCGGCGGTGCTCATTCCCGCGTTTCAGTACAAGAAGTTCACGGAGCGCGGCCAGGGCGGGACGATGACCGCCGCGTCATCCTACCGGTTCGCGACGTCTTTTTCCATGCCGCCGGAGGACATGCTCTATACGATAATGCACGACCCGTTCGGCTGGGGCAAGAACTACGGCCCAACCTTGCCCACCATAAATCCCACCGCTCCCTGGTTGGCAAAGCTTCTGGGAACCACGAACCGCAGGATATTCTACCGGGGCAGGATGGGTCTTAAGCTCTCTCTCGACTACTTCGGCGTCCTGGGCGTCGTCCTGGGTCTTATCGGCGCCTTCTTCAGGCGGAGCCGTTACACGTGGTTTTTCCTTGGGATGGGAATGCTCACGGGTTTCCTCGCGCTTGGCGGGTTCAACCCGTTTTACTACTACATATACAAATACATCCCCGGCTTCTCCATCTTCCGCATACCTTACGCGGTGATGATCCTCTCGCCGATATGCGGGAGCGTCCTGGCCGCGCACGGGGTGCAATACCTGCTGGATTACAAGACGAAGGCGGCGGCGGAAGGCAGGACAAGCAAGACAAAGGGCAGGAGCGCCGCCAGGCCGAAGCCGAAGATGGACGGCCTTTTAATTTTCATCCTTGCAGGCCGCGCAGTCCTCGCGTTTGTCCTGGCGGCTGCGTTTTACTGGAAGTCGGACATGTTCGGCGCGGCGAACATGTGGCTTAACCACCAGTGGGTCCGGGAGATGCTCTGGGGCGAATACGACGACGTCATGCAGCGGCTGTCATACTTCATAAAGAACATGTTCATCTTTTCGTTTATGCTGGCGGTATCGCTTGCTCTGCTCACGATATACCGGAAGGGCTGGCTGAACAGGAAATACCTCACGCTGATTGTCTCCGTAATTATACTCGCCGACCTCTGGCCGGTGGACTGGTCGATGATAAAGACCGTCCCCGTAAAGGAACTGAACAGCGTATTCTACAAGGAGACGCCGCAGATAAAGACGCTTGAAGCGGACAAGGACAAACCCTTCAGGGTGTTCGCGCCGGATATGAACAACCAGCTGCTTATCCACGGGATCGAAAGTCTGACAGGCTATCATGCCGCGCCGCTCGAATACTATATGAATACGGTTGGCAGCATAACCTTCAACGGCCCGATACTCGACCTCCTGAACGCGCGCTATCTCCTGCTTCCGAAGCAGCCGGATTACGACTTCAGCGCGATACAGGACCCGGCGGTCAGGAAGATTATGGCGGACAGATACGAGCTGCTGAGCGACTCGGACTGCTATTTCTACAAGAGAAAGGGCCCGCTGCCCCGCGCGTGGCTTGTGGACAGGCTGATGAAGGTGGACGACCCGGAACAGGCCCTGGGAGTAATCTCCGACCCGCGCTTCCCGCCGTTCGACGCCGCGGTGGTCTCCGGGAGAGGCAAGCTCGACTTCTACATAAACCCGTCCGCCGACCTCACGGGCCAGAGCGTAAAGGTTACGAAATATGAACCGGACGAGATGGACATGGACGTGTCCGCCCCGGCCAATTCGTTCCTCGTGGCCTCCGAGGTCTGGTATCCCGGCTGGAAGGCTTACGTGGACGGCGTCAGGACGCGCATCTACCGGACGGACTGCGTCCTGCGCGGGATACCGATGCCGAAGGGCAATCACGTCATCATGCTGAAATTCTCTCCGGGGACGTATCACCTGGGCGTGGCCTTTTCGCTAATGGCGCTGGCGTTCATAGCGTCTGTGTTCGTCTGGCGGTTCAGGTTCGCGCGGAGGTAACGCCGCCCTTTACCCCACTCTTGAGATTAATGGGGAAGGCGAAGCCGGGGGAGTGATGATGGCAATTCGAGGCGGCAGATTTTGAGAGCTTTGGTCGTCATACCGACATATAACGAGATAAGCAACGTCGGGAAAATTGTCGGCGCGGTGCTCGATGTCTCGGAGATTACCGAGGCGCTTGTCGTGGACGACAACTCGCCGGACGGAACGGGGGCGGCGGCGGACAACATGGCAAAGTCTAACCCGCGCGTCCACGTCATGCACAGGGCCGACAAGATGGGGCTCGGTTCGGCATACATCGAGGGTTTCCGCTATGCGCTCGACAAGGGCTACGACTACATATTCGAGATGGATGCGGACTTTTCGCACGACCCGGCGGAGATTCCGAAATTCCTCGATGCGGCAAGGGAGGCCGATGTCGTCATAGGCTCGCGCTACATAGACGGCATAAGGATACTGAACTGGCCCCTGAAGAGGCTGATGCTGTCGTATTTCGCGAGCGTATACGCAAGGACGATTACGGGCCTCAGGCTCCGCGACACGACGGGCGGATACAAATGCTTCAGGCGCGAGGCGCTTATGAAGCTCGACCTCTCCCGGATACAGTCCGACGGATACTCGTTCCAGATAGAGATGAACTTCCTATGCCAGAAGAAGGGGCTCAGGATGAAGGAAATCCCCATAGTGTTCTCCGACAGGAGGGCCGGCATCTCCAAGATGAACAAGGGGATAATATTCGAGGCGCTCGCGGTTGTCTGGCTCCTGAAGATAAAATCGATATTGGGGATATTGTAAGGCACATGGACATTTCTGTCGTCATACCGTTGTATAACGAGGAAGAGAGCCTGCCGGAGCTGCACAGGCGCTTAAGCGAGGTCCTGCCGGGCGCCGGGAGCTGCGAGATAATATTCGTGGACGACGGCTCGACGGACGGCTCGCTCGGTGTCCTGGAAAGGCTCTTCCGGGAAGACCCGCGCGTCGTGGTAGTGTCCTTCCGCAGGAACCGCGGCAAGAGCGCGGCGCTCGCGGCGGGGTTCGAGAAGGCTAAGGGAAAGTCCGTCGTGACGATGGACGCCGACCTCCAGGACGACCCCTCCGAGATACCGAACATGATTGCGAAGCTTAATGAATACGACCTCGTCTCCGGCTGGAAGTTCCCGAGGAAGGACCCGCTGTCCAAGCGGCTCCCGTCTAAGGCCATAAACTGGCTGACGGCCAGGCTCACGGGCGTAAGGATCCACGACATGAACTGCGGCCTGAAGGCGTACAAGAACGAGGTGGTGAAAGGCCTTTCCATTTACGGGGAGCAGCACAGGTTCATACCGGCGCTCGCCTTTGCAAACGGCTTCAGGGTGGGCGAGGTGAAGGTTCATCACCATCCGCGCAGGTTCGGCCATACGAAGTTCGGCGCGAAGCGGTTCCTTGAGGGCATCTTCGACCTCCTTACAGTGCTCTTTATAACGCGTTACATAAAAAAGCCTTTGCATTTCTTCGGCATACCCGGCCTTGTCCTGCTGTTGGCGGGCGGATTAACGCTTGTCTACCTCGCGGCGGGCTGGCTCATGGGCCGGTGGATTGGCGGCAGGCCGCTATTTACGCTGGCCGTCCTGCTCGTGATACTCGGAATCCAGTTCATCTCCACCGGCCTCCTGGGCGAGATGCTGACGTCGCTTTCGCATACGAGGAAAGAGGACGATGGCAATATCAAAAAAACTTTGAACAGGTCTTAGGGTATGAACAGGATCAAGGTAGAACACGTATTTCTGTTTCTGGCGCTTCTCTTCGGCCTGGTGTGGGTGTTTCTGATACCGCCTTTTCAGTCGCCGGACGAGCAATCTCACTTCAGGAGGTCGTGGTCTATTTCCGAGGGGAGGGTATTTCTGGAGCGGGAGAGAGACAAAAACGGGTATTTTGTCACGGGCGCGGGCGCATATCTGCCTGCCGGCGCGGCCAATCTCCCGGGGCGCTTCGACTACCGCCTTGTCAGGTTCCGCCGGTGGGTTAAGTTCAGGTTCGGCAACTTCCGGGATTATGTCCTGTCCCATAACTTCAGGGCCGGCGGCGGGCGCGTGTTCAAGGAAATAGGCTCGGAAGCTTACTGCCCGGTGGCCTATATCCCGCAGACGGCAGGCATACTTGCGGGCCGGGCGCTTGGCCTCTCGCCGCTCGGCTGTTTTTATGCGGCGAGGATATTCGCCTTGCTGTTCTATGCCTTCGCCACGTTCGCCGCGCTCAGGATAATGCCGTTCGGCAGGAACATGTTGATGATTGTCGCCTTACTTCCGATGTCGCTTTCGATTGGGGCATCGCTTAACACCGACATTGTCCTGAACGGTATGCTGTTTCTTTTCATCGCCTATGTCCTGAACCAGACGTTCAAGAGACCGCCGGAGCCGATCAGCGGGAAAGAGGTTGCAATATTTCTGGCGTTCTGCATGGCGATTGCGTTTTTAAAGCCGGTATACACGCCCATCGCCCTACTGCTTTTGATGATACCGAAGGAGAGGTTCAGCGGGCGGGGCAGGGTTTTGTTCCTTGCGGGCTGTTTTGTGCTGACATTTGCGCTCATGGCGGCTTGGAGCCTCGCCGTTAGGCGTGCCATTGATTCGGGAGACGTGTCAATCGGGCTCAATCCGAAATATCAGTTCCACGTGGCGCTGGCGCACCCTCTGAGGATGCTGGGGATAATTTATAACGGGTATGTTCACTACGGAGCGATTTTCAAGGCCTTTGTAGGGATACTCGGATGGCTCGATTTTACGTTGCCGCACGCACTGTATTTGCTTGCAGGGTTGCTCCTTGCGTCCTCGGTCGCCGTCCCGCAGGGCGTTCCCGGGATGGGGCTTCGGCCCCGCGTCCTGCTGCTTGCGTTTTTTGCGCTTGCCTTTGCGGGCGTAAACTTCGCAATGTTTGTCGAGGCGACTAAGGTTGGCGCGGATTCCGTTGGCGGGGTGCAGGGGAGATATTTTACGTCAATCGTTCCGGCGGCACTGCTTGCCATATCGAACACGAGTAAGAAATATTTTAACTGGCCGGTCTCCAAAGTGGTCAGAAGTCCGCTCTTCATCGGCTCGTGCATGGCGGCCATGCTCCTTTCGGCCACTTATTACATAGTGTTGAGATACTACTATTGCGGCCACTTGTCTCATAAGTGCGAGATACTGCTTTTGACATAAGCGGCAGGGCCAAAGGCGCCGGGACGCGGGCGGCGGCATATCAAAAATATTTTTAATGAAGGGGTCTGCATGGCGAAGAAGACAGGCGGCAATAACTCGAAGCCTGCGGGGAAGAAAAGGGCGGCTTTTCTTGTCCCGCTCTCCATATTCCTCTCGCTTCTGTGCTTTTATTCGCTTCTCCTCAGCACGCACCTGGACGGCTACGAGAGAGGCTTTTTCGCGACGGCCTTAAACTTCGTGGAGGCGCATCAATTCAACATGGGCGGGGCCGGCCTTGCGGGTACTGCGGAAGTCGGCGGGAAGAGATACGCGGAATACGTGCTGGAAAGCATACTCGACGTGCCGATGGTTGTAGCGGGCATAGCGCTTGATTCGATATTCGCCCTCGCCGGGATGCACCCGCAGCTTGTCTTCTTCCTGCCGAAGGGCTTGAACGCCATCCTGACGGCCCTGACTGCCGCGATACTGTATCTCTTCGCCCTCAGGCTTTACGGCAGCGAGAAGACTGCGGCGGCCCTTGCGTTTATTTACGGGCTCGCCACGCTCGCGATGCCGTATGCGACCATAGGCATGGATCCATTATTCGTCTTCCTGATACTTTTCGGGTTCTATCTTCTGAGGCGGTGCTCTGACACCGGGAAAACGCGGCTTTTCGCCTTTGCCGGATTGCTCTTCGGGCTGGCCATGGGGGCCAAGACCTATGCTTTTCTGACGTATCCCTTCGCCTTGTTTTATATATATCGTTTAAACGGCGAGAAGAGGATGGAAGGACTCCCGGCGAAGCTCGGGACGCTGGTTCTCGGGGGCCTGGCCGGGCTTATACCGTATTTCTGGTATAACTACCTGCGGTTCGGAGAGATAGTGCCTGTGCAGAGGTCCTTTTCGATGGCGGGGTCGATATTCCAGCCGTCCGTCATGAACTTTCTATATAACCTTTACGCTTCGTTCTTCTCGGCGGGCAAAAGCTTCTTCCTGTATTCGCCGCCGCTCGTCTTCGTATTCTGGGCGGTCTCCCGCTCTCTGAAGAGGAACCGCACCGAGACCCTGGTCTTTTTATCTCTCATCTCCGGCATAGTCGTCTTCTTCTGCATAACGGGGAGCTGGGCGGACGAGGTCTGGGGCACTCGATACTACCTTATACTGGTCCCCTTCCTGACGCTCATGACAGGCGTTGTAATAGAAAAGTTGAAGGAGACGGGACGGTGGTTCCGGTTCGCCTTTTATGCCTCGGTAATTACAGGTTTCATGGTGCAGATACCGGGCGCGATAGTCTATTACGGAACTTTCACGCAAATATTGATACGCAACAAGCTGTATACGGTCCAGAACGCGTTTTACATACCCGCGCTTTCGCATATACGCATGAATGTCTTTCTTATATGGGCCACTATAGAGAGGTATTTTACCGGCGTTTTCCCCGCATACTACTACCGGCCTTACTCCAACCTGCCGTACTTGATAAAGTTTGCTCCGATACAGATGGTCATCGACCCGAATGAAGATTACATAAGCGTATGGTGGCACCAGGTTCTTTCCCTGCCGGACCTGACCGGATTCCCGATGTTTCTGGTCGTTCTACTGGTAACAGCCCTGTTTGCCGGGTTCCTGTTTTTCGGCATGAAGGCCTGGAGGTTGGCCGTGCTCAGCGATAACAAAGGGAGGGGTGTTTGAAAGTACTTGTCCTGAACCCGCCTTACGTGGACGATTTCTGCAGGAGCGCAAGGTGGGCGGCCAAATCGAGGGGCCGCGTGCAAAGACACCCGGACTGGCTGCTGATACTCACAGCCGTGCTGGAGAAGGCGGGCCACGATGTGAAGTTTGTGGACGGGGCCGCGCTGAACATGAAAAAAGGCGAAGTGGAGGACATGGCCCGGCAGTTCCGCCCGGAGCTTGCGGTCCTGCATACCACAACCCCTTCCATATACAACGACATAGATTACGCCAAAACCATAAAGAACCTAACGGGGGCGATGACCGCGCTGGCAGGCCCCCATGTCAGCGCCCTGCCCGCCGATACGCTTCTTATTGACCGGGGCGCGGTGGACGCCGTGGCGCGCGGGGAATACGATTATACAATCCGCGACATCGCATCGGGAACGTCACTTTCCGACGTGGCCGGAATAGACTGGATGGACGGGGAAACCGTCCGGCACAACCCCGACCGGCCGCTTCTCGACGTAACGGAACTTCCTTTCCCGGCATGGCATCACATCAGGCCGGAATGGTATTACGACGCGGGAAAGAAGTTCCCGTTCCTGACGCTTATCTCCGGGCGCGGCTGTTTCGGCAGGTGCATGTTCTGCCGGGATACACAGCTCATGTACGGCAGGAAGCTTCGCTACAGGGAACCGGCGCAGGTCGTGGACGAGATGGAATACGACATGAAGCTCTTCCCGCAGCTTCCGAAGGAGAGGATCGACCGGCTGATAGACGAGGGCCTGAAGGGTTTTTACCTGAGGCCCAGGCAGATGGCGCGGATGCTCCTGAATATCAGGAGCATGGCGGACCTTAAGCGGAAACTTTATGGGTTCAAGGCATTTCTTAATTATTTCGGGAAGAAAAAGGGGACGAAATGAAATTAGCGCTGGTCTCTCTGGGAGAAGGCCTCTATAGAACTCCACCGGTAGGCCTGGCATATCTTGCGACGTACCTCGAAAAGAAACTGGGAATAAAAGATACGGTAATTGTTGATAATGTATTCGAGGACATTTACGAGCGCCTGAAAGAAGAAAAGCCCGACCTGATAGGCATTTCCGCGATGTCGCTTAGGTATGGGAGCGCAATCAAGGCGGCCAGATAGATAAGGCGTTATGGCCTTTTCATGAGGAACATCCCGCATTACATGAAACGCTTTTATTACATAGTGTTCCGGTTTTAGCGCATGAAAGTTCTCAAGAGATATGTCCTGCCCGCAACAGGCGCGCTGATTTTTATTGAGGTTATTTATTCCATCGGCCTGGGAGCGACCTGGCAGGCCCTCTCCCGCGTCCGGCCCGTCTGGCTCCTTGCGGCCGGTATGCTTTATTTGATGTCCTCTTATTTGCGTATGTATAAATGGACATTGATGCGTGACAGAATACGCTCATCCTTGACTTTCTCCGAGATCAGGTCGGCATATTTCTCCAGCAAGTTCTGGGGGATGGTCTCGCCCATGAGGAGCGGCGAGGTGGCCCCGGTATTCCTGCGCGGCAACAAGCAGGGAAGCCTTTTATCCATAATCCTTTACGACAGGGTAATAGAAACCTTCCAGAGCCTTATCGTCTTGACCGCCGTCTTCTTTCTTTTTTACGGGACGTTCTGGAATATCCGCTCCGGCTTTGTGCTGGCAGGCATATTCGCGGCGCTCGGCGTGTTCGTTTTTTTTCTCGTGGCGCGTAATGCGGCAGAGCGGGTTTACGTATGGGCGGACGCGGCGCTTGTTTTTATCGGAGGACGGAGAATAGCCGCCGCGCTCAGGAATTTCCTTCGCGGTTTGACGGGCGGGCTGGACGAGTTCTATAAAGCGACCGGGAGCTATTTCGCTGTCCGGTTCTCTCTTTACAACCTTTTCCTGACATTCGTCTGCTGGGCGCTTGACATGGCCTGCTGGATTGCGCTCTTTAAGATGATGGACTTGCAAGCGAGCGTGCTTATAATGGTCGCCTCGATTATGGTCTATTCCCTGGCGGCGGCGCTTGCGCCGATACCCGGCGGACTCGGCGTGGCGGACCTGAGCTTTGCGCTTGTGCTCGAACATTTCGGCTACAAGGGCGAAGCGGGTGCGCTGATAGTGGCTGTCAGGGTGATTCTTCCGAGCTTTATATTTCTTACTTATGCGGCGACAAACCCAGTCTGTCGCGGGACGAAGGAGTAGATATGGATAATATCGCTTGCCCGGTCTGCGGCGGGGCCGCTTTTAAAAAGCTTTCCTTTTTCAGCGTGCCTTCGCGCTATGACAAGAAGAAGTATCCACTTTATAAATGTCACGGGTGCGGTCTGATCCGTCCAAGGCCGCTTCCGTATACCGAGCGTACCAAGTACGATATATACGATGAAGAGGGGTTGACGAAATGCTATAACCCAGACGTTAAGAAAATAGACTTCGAGTCGCGTGAATACAAGGATTACTTTAAGAACTTCAGGGCGTATGCCCGTTATATCAAGGATCTCGGGATAAAGGGGCGTCACCTGGACATTGGTTGCGGGAGCGGACACCTTATGCAAATATCAAGGGGGATGGGGCTGGATCCGCAAGGCGTCGAGCTGAATCCCGGCATTGCGCGGGCGTTATGCGAGGCGGGATTCAACGTTCAAACGGAAGAGATCGCCAGTCCTGTTTATCCTGCGGGTTCATATGCCCTCGTCACCATGAACCATGTCCTTGAACATATCGATGATCTTCAGCCATTCGTGGACAGGGTGAGGTGTCTGCTGAAAGATGACGGTTATATTATCTTGGGGGTGCCTTATATTTACGGGCTTATGCCGCGTCTTTTGAGGACGTTCTGGTACGGTCATGGTCACGGCCAGCACTTGAACCTGTTTTCCGTCCGAAGCATAAAGACACTGTTCGAGAGGGCCGGGTTTAAATTAATCATGACGGAGATAGGGAGCCTGGATTACGCCCCCCTCTTCCTTCCCAGGCGCATGCGTAAGTTCATAGATTTATTTTTTGCCGGGATATCCGGACTTAAGATGGGAGACAACTTATTCATGGTTTTTAAAAAAATATCCGCGAAAGGGGGCCCTGTTTGAAAGTCTGCCTAATATCCAGCCAGGGCGGGCATCTGGCAGAGGCTAAGCTGATTGGGGACGGCCTGGCGGAGCGAGCAGGGCATGAAATCTTTTTTATAACGGACGGCGGAAAAACGGTTGGTCTTAAGGAAAAAGTTTACCTGGTCCGGCACTTCGTGAGGAACCCCCTACTGGTATTCGTGACTGCATGGCAGGTGTTCAGGATACTTCTTAAAGAGAGACCCGGCGTGATAGTATGCACCGGCGCGGAGATTGGTCTCCCTTCTTTTCTTGTGAACCTGCTGTTCTTCCGCCTCCCGACGGTTTACGTTGAGTGCAGCGCTCAGGTGTTCAACCCTTCGCTGACCGGCAGGATACTGTACCGCGTCGCCGACCTCTTCCTGGTGCAGTGGGAGCCGCTCTTGAAGAAATACGGGCCGAAGGCCAAATACGTCGGGGGCTTCATTTGATATACGTTACGGTAGGAAAGGGCATAGACCCTTTCGATAGGCTGGTAAAGGCCGCGGACATTTTTGCCGGTCAATCCGGGGATGAGGTTTTTATACAATCCGGGTGCTCGGAGTATAAGCCTCGCAACGCGAGCTACAGGGATTTCCTTACCTTCCCGGAGGCTGAGGAGTTTTTAAAAAGCGCGTCGGTAATCGTTTCTCATGCGGGGATAGGCACCATAATCGGCGCGCTGACGGCGGGCGTGCCGATAGCGGTAGTGCCGAGGTACAAGAAGTACAAGGAACATTTCAACGACCACCAGCTCGAAATAGCCGAAGTCGTCAAGGGGCGGCCGGGCGTGGAGGTGGTGTATGAAGGCGGGGACCTTGCGGCGGCGGTGGGACGCCTCAAGGGGCTAAAGGGAACGCTTGAGCCACAAAAGGCCGGGGGAGGGTTGATAGACGCCGTCGCAGTTTTCATAGAACACGCCGAAAAGGGGAAGCCGGAGTAGATGGGCCAGAAGGTATGCGCGGTCATAGTGACCTTCAACAGCGAGAAGTATATAGGCGCACTGTTATGTTCTTTGAAACGACAGACTTATCCCCTGGATATTGTAGTAGTGGATAACGGCTCCGCCGACGGGACTGTCAGTATAGCCCAAGAGGCGGGCGCGGCGGTGATCCGGAACGCGGATAACCTGGGTTTTGCCGCCGCGAACAACATAGGGGTTGAGCACGCACTTGGACGGCTACGAGCGCGGTTTTTTCGTGGCGGTTTTTAACTCCGTGGAGGCGCATCAATTCAACATGGGCAATGCGGCGCTTGCGGGCACGTCGGACATAAATGGGAAGAGATACGTGGAATACGTGATGGGAAGCATACTCGACGTTCCAATGGTGGGAACGGGCATTGCACTTGATTTGGTTTTTAATAAGGCCGGAATGGACCCGCAGTTTACCTGTTTCCTGCCTAAGGGTCTGAACGCCATCGTGACGGCCCTGACTGCTGCGATACTGTATCTCTTCGCGTTCAGGCTTTACGAGGACAAGAGGCTGGCTGTCGCCATTTCCTTTATCTATTATCTATGGGCTTGCGACGTTTGCCATGCCGTATGCTTCCATCGGCATGGAAGCTGTCTTAGTGTTCATGGTATTATTCGGGTTCTATTTTATCAGGCGCTTGGCGGACAGCGGCGGCAAGGCTGCCGGTTTCGCAGCCGTCGGATTCGTCTTAGGACTCGCGATTGGCGCCAAGACCTACGCCTTCGTAACATATCTGTTCGTCGCTTTTTATTTGCTTATGCTGAATAAGGAAAATAAAATGGAAGGGCTGCCAGCGAAATTTGCAGCCATTTTCGCCGGGGGCTTGGCGGTCTTGTCGCTTATCTCTGGTATAACTACGTCCGGTTCAGGACGATACTTACGTTCGGGAGGACATCGGGTATGGCCGGACAGATATTCAGACCGGCGTATTCCCAGTCTATGTCTATACGCCGCGCTCGAACATATATTACAGGTTTACGTTCAATCCGATACCCATAGACATAGACGTTAGGGACTATATCATGCCGTGGTGGTACCGTATGCTATCTTACGACGACAGCCTGTCCGGCATCGGACGGATAATGGTCATATTGATAGTCGCGGCCTTTGCCGCCGGGTCCGTCTATTTCGGTCTCAGGGCCTGGCGGCTCGCAAATGGAAAACTGGCCTCCCGATGACATGATATGAACGGCAAGGTCATGGTAATCATAGCGGCGGAGAAATTTAGTTTATGGATAATTGCCAAGATTTAATTTCAGTGTTGCTCCCGGTCTATAAGCCCGATTTTGGTCTTCTGGCCAAAGCAGTTGGAAGCGTGCTTGGGCAGGACTATAAAAATCTGGAAGTTGTAATCGTGGAGGACCCCAGCGATAGGTTGGGCCGTGAGGTCATAGAGGGTTTTAGCGATCGCAGGATCCGTTACAAACTAAATGATACGCGGACATCAATGATCGACCAATTGAATACGGGTATTGGGCTGAGCCGTGGTGAGTATATCGCTCGTATGGATGCGGACGACATATCCATGCCTTCAAGACTAGGACAACAGCTTGAATTTCTTAGGGAGCATCCTGACATAAGCGTTGTAGGGACTAACATTGAAATAATAAATGAAAAAGGTGTTTCGTTGGGTTACCGCAGACTGCCGGAGCGCCATGAAGAAATAGTCCGCGCCCTGAGGCTATACTGTTCAGTCGCGCATCCGACCGTAATGTTCAGAAAGGCAGCGGTAATAGCAGAGGGGTTGTACCAGGTCTCCGCGCCGGTGGAGGATTGGGACCTGTGGTGCAGGTTATACAAGTCCGGGAAGAAGTTCCATAACATTCAGGAGCCGCTTTTTAAGTATCGGATCCATTCGCAAGCCGGCAAGATTACGACGATGCGGAAGACACTTTTAGCCGGTATTGCATTAAAAAAGCGCCATTTCAAAAACGGTATCGAACGATGGGGATTCCGGGAGGATGCAAGATGCGCAACGGAAAGGATATTAATGTTCTTACCTCCTAAGATTGTGCTGAAGCTCTTCCTTTATCACTCACTTAGAAAAGAACCGTAACAACCAGTATAATGGAGTTTAAATGAAAGCGACTTTTCTTATTCCACCCCCGCTTGACGGCGCGCTTGCCGCGGAGCGTATTTTTGGCTGTAACTACGGCATATATCCGTCACCGAACATTTTTATATTAATCCTTGCGGCCATCCTGAAAGAGGAGGGTTTTTCCGTCCTGTTGCAAGACCTTACCGCAGATGGCGAAGACCGCGAGGACCTGATTGGGTTCCTGAAGACCGATGACAGCGATATATATATATTCTATACCGTCTTCCTGTCAAAAAAGACGGATCTGATGGCTAGAGACCTGATAAGAGAACACAGGCCGGGGGCGAAATGTATATTCCTGGCTACGGAGCCGACAGGGGAGCCGGATGCGTTTGTGGATAGTAATAGCATAGTCGTGCGCGGAGAGCCGGATGATACGATAAGGGAGGCGGCTCCGAAAATCGTCAAGGGAGAGGACTTATCCGCAGTACTGGGCATTTCCTGGATGTCTGGCGGCCGCATAGTCCATAATCCTCCAAGGGCTATAATAGATGACCTGGACAGGCTGCCATTCCCGGACCGCTCACTGGTCGATAAAAACAGCTACCATAACCCAAAGCTCTCGCGTTTGCCGTTCACCGTACTCATGGCTTCACGGGGATGCGCTTACCGGTGCTACTACTGCGTGCCAAATTCGCTTGATTTCGCGAGGGAAATAGAATTCAAAAAGACGAGCCTCGGGCACAAAAAGCCTCCAGTGCGGATGAGGAGCGCGGCCAACGTCCTTACAGAACTTCGCCAGATAAAAAAAGAAGGCTACCGCTCGTTTTTTATCCTGGACGACCAGTTTTTGTGGGATGAAAAACGCAGCTTGGAGATAATGGCGGGCCTGAAGAAACTCGACATGGAGTGGTCCTGCCTCGCCCGCGCCAACCATCTGCAGAACGAGGAGATAATAAAGGCCATGGCCGAAGCGGGCTGCGCTTTTATCGCGATAGGAGTGGAATCTTTCAACCAGGCAATTCTCGATTATATCAAGAAAGATCTGAAGGTGGAGATGGTCTATAAGGCCGTTGCTAACCTGAAGAAATACGGGATAGAGCCTGAACTTAACATACTTTTGGGAAGCTGTCCGCTTGAGACCGAGGAGACCATAAACCATACGGTGCGGGAGGCTGTCAAATTAAACGTGGACTACACGCTCATATCCGTCTGCACCCCTTTTCCCAATACCGAATTCAACAGGATTGCGAAGGAACAGGGCTGGATGATAGAGCCCGAGTACCGCGCCATAGACCCCATAAAACAGTCCTTCATATCGTACCCGCATCTGACGAAAGACGACCTTGAGAGACTTATCCGAAAGGCTTACTTAAAGTTCTACTTCAGGCCTTCTTACATCGCGAAGAGACTAAGGAGGGTCAAGGGCATGCGTGACCTGTGGAACAAGATAAAAGCGGCGGCGACGATATTCAGGGGTTAGCTGACTCTATCGAGTTCGGCGGGACGCCGGGCGATTTAAAGAAGAAGCTTCTTAACAGGGGATTTAGGATAATCATACGGAAGAACCTCCCGATGCCACTTTTCTCTATGAGCCTGCACAGCCTGACAGTCGCGGAAAAGGTCTGACTACCATGAGACTCCTTGCGATAATCCCGGCGTATAACGAAGAGGCGACGGTGGGGCGGGTCGTGGCCGAGATTCATTCCGCGATGCCGGATGCGGACGTCGTGGTGATAAACGACGGCTCCGCCGATTCCACGGCTTCCGCCGCCGCGGCGTCCGGCGCGGCGGTCGTCAACATGCCGTTTAACCTGGGCATAGGCGGCGCTGTCCAGGCGGGCTACAGGTATGCGGAGCAGGGCGGTTACGACATCGCGGTGCAGGTGGACGGCGACGGTCAGCACGACCCGTCCGAGATGTCCGCAATAGCCGGGCCGATTATGGCGGGGGAGGCCGATATTGTAGTCGGGTCGAGGTTCCTTGGCCGGTCTGGCGCTGCGGGGTTTAAGTCAACGAGAATGCGCAGGATAGGCATCTCCCTTTTTGCCCGCGTGCTTTCCGCGATGACCGGGCACAGGCTCACTGACCCGACATCGGGTTTCAGGGCCTGCGGCAGGAAGACGATACGCCTTTTTGCGCGGGAATATCCGGATGACTACCCGGAGGTTGAGAGCCTGCTGCTGGCGCATCTCGCGGGATTCAGAATCGCTGAGGAGCCGGTTAAGATGAGGGCGAGGGGCGGAGGCCATTCTTCCATTACGCCGATTAAATCTGTTTACTACATGGTCAAGGTAATGATGGTGCTTTTTATCTGGCTTGTCCGGAAGAAGCCGGAACGGGAGGTTTGGGATGCATGAAAGGATTCAGATATTCTCCATCGTCGGAAGCATAGGTCTTCTGACGCTGATATTCGAGCTTGTGCGCAGGAGGCGGCTGAAGGAAAAATACTCGCTGGTCTGGCTCTTCACGGGGTTTGCGCTCCTTGCGGTAGCTACAATTCCGGGTTTGCTGAATTCCTTCGGCCAAGTCATGGGCATATACTATACGCCCACGGCGTTCTTCCTGATTGCGTTTTTTTTCCTGACGCTTATCTCGCTTCAGTTCTCCGTGGTAATATCGAGGCTATCGGAACGCAACAAGACCATGAGCCAGGAAGTCGCGCTCCTGAAGCAGAGGATAGAAGAACTCGAGAAGCAGGGGGGCAGGGGTTAGGGGTTGGCAGACATAGACTTCGAGTTTTTTTTGATTGCCGCCCACTAAACAACTATCCCCTGCCTTTTACGCCGCCTTCGCAAGCTCGGATGTCCACTGCGCCGCCTCCATGACCATCTTCTTCCAGTCGTTCTCGCTGAAGGCGCGCATCGTCTGCGAGGTCACGTTCCCGGCTGCGTCCACCATCAGGTTCAGTTTCGTGATGACCTCTTCGTTGGGCGCTTCGGCGATTATCATGGTGTCGTACTGGCCCATCAGCGCGTAGAACTCCTTGATGTTCGCGCCGGCCTTCTTGAATTCCTCCCTTATTTTCTCCACCCTCTTTGGCGAGTCCTTGATGTTCCTTACACCCTGCTCGGTAAACTTGTAAAGCGTCACGTATATCGGCATGATGCACCTCCTGTTTATGAATAAATTATATCAGAGAATCAGAAACACGACAGGACGGTCAGGACGGCGGCGGATACGAGAAGGATAGCCGCGGCGACGGCGGAAAATTTCCTGTCCCGAAGCCTTCTGGAATGCGTCTTTTCGAGGAACGGAAGCGCGAAGACAAGGAACAGAATCACCGCCGGAATCACCGCGACGCCTATGAACGCGAGGTTCCCGGGGAAGTATTTGAACATCTGGTAGAGCGCAAGGAAATACCACTCCGGGCGCGGAAGGAAGTTGCGCGAGAAGTCCACCGGACTGCCCGTCACCGGCGGGAAGACATACGAGAGCAACAGCGCGCCCTCCAGCGCGAAGAGGCAGACTAGAAGAATCTCAAAGAGGTAATCCGGGTAGAATTTCTTAAGCCTATTGTCCATCACAATCCCCCGCTTATCCCCTGCCTGCGAATCATATGGAAGTGCGCCCAGAGCAGAAATATCGAGACGAGCGGGAGTATGTATACGTGCATCACGTAGAACCGGAGAAGCGTTATGCCGGATACGTCGTCCCCGCCCCGGAGGAGTTGCATTATAAAATGGCCGACAAGAGGAATAGTTGACGGCATGGCGGTGCCGACGGTCGTCGCCCAGTATGCCTTCTGGTCCCACGGCAGTAGATAGCCTGAGAACCCGAACGCCATCGTCAGGACGAACAGTGTCGCGCCCACGACCCAGTTGAGCTCCCTGGGCGGCTTATACGAGCCGGTGATGTATACGCGGAGCATGTGCGCCATCACCGCCGCGACCATCCCCGAGGCCGCCCAGACGTGCAGCGCGCGCATCAGCCAGCCGCCGGGTAGTTTGCTGTCTATGAAACGGATGGAATGGTATGCCTCCGACGCGGAGGGGATATAGTAAAACGACAGGACGACGCCGGTGAACGTGAGGACTATGAGAAAGAAGAGCGCCATGCCGCCCAGGCAGTAGAAATATGTGACGCCTTCCGGGAGCGGGCGCTCGAATATCCGGCGGTAGTGGCGGCTCAAGTTAAGGCGGCTGTCGATTATGGAAAAGGGATTGCTCATACGGGCGGCTTCCTTATCCCCACCTGTATGTAGGCCCCGGCGATGCGCACGGGGAGCCTTGTAAGCGGCGCAGGCGGAGGGCCGGAGATGTTCTTTCCGTTCCCGTCGTATCTCCCGCCGTGGCACGGGCAGACGAACTGGTCTTTAATCCTGTCGTAATTCACGATACAGCCCAAGTGCGAGCATACCGCGGAAAGAGCGATGATATTGCCGTCCGGGGTTCTCTTGACAAACACGCGCGCGTCCGGCCTTCCGTCCTTTTCAAGGGACAGGTCTATCCTCCTGACGCCCGCCTCAGGCATGTCCGACAGCAATACCGCGTCCACGAATACCGGCGGCGCGGGCGGCGTCGTGTGCAATGCAAGTCTGATAATGGGATAGACTGCGGCGGCGGATATTATGCCGGAGACGGCCAGTATGCCGGTTTTCAGGAAATCGCGCCGGGTCTTGTCTGACCCTGATGCCTGCACGAGTTCCGCCGGTTCCATTCTCATGCCCTACTCGTATCTCTTGACCTCGAACCGGTGCAGCATTACCGGCTCGGTCATGGCGATTCCGGCCTTTTGTTTGGCTATGGCAACCTGCTCCTCCACGGTGTCCACGCCGTCGAGGTCTGGGAGCAGAAGCCCGCGCCTGCCGCCGGAAGAGACTATGACGCCGTATCTCTTCGGGTCGAGCTCGGAGAGGCTCTTTACGGGTTCAGGCGGGCTTAAGACATCTACGGAGTAATCGAGGCATTCGAGTTCACCGCAGTCTACGCAGGGAAAACGCGGGTCTTCCGTGGCGGCGGATATGGAGTTCCGGATTATCTCGTGAGCGACGTCTTCGGTCGTCGGCATGAATGTCCCGATGCACCCGCGAAGCTCGCCGTCCTTCTTCAGGCAGACGAACACCCCGGCGCGCTCCGCAAGTTCGGGAGCAATGTCCTTCGGCGGTTCTATTATGCGGCGTTCCTTTATGTAGGTCTCGATTGCCTCTATTGCGAGCTTTACCAGCGGGTGATGCCCGTGGCGGTCATGGCAGGACTCCATTTACATCTCTCTTTCGACGACATAATCCGCGACGGCATAGAGGGCGTCTTTGTGAGGCGAGGCGGGGAAGACGGACAGGCGGCCCTTGGCCCGTTCTATGTAGCTTTCGGCCCTGTTGACGGCGTATTCGGCTGAGCGGCGCTCCCGCATCAGCGAGAGGATATATTCGAGGTCTTCCCTGTTCTGGGACTGTTCCTGGATGATGTTACGTATCTTCGCGGCCTCTTCGGGGGCGGAATTTCCAATCAGGTGTATGAGCGGTAGGGTAGGCTTCCCTTCGCCCAGGTCCTTGCCGAGCGCTTTACCCAGCTTGTCCTCCCGTGCGGTATAGTCGAGCGTGTCGTCCAGAAGCTGGAAAGCCCGCCCGATGTCCATGCCGTAGCCCGCCAGGGCGTCCTCCTTCTCTCGCGTCATGCCGCCCAGGATGGCGCCTATGCGGCAGGCGGAGGAAATCAGGGCGGCGGTCTTGGCCTCGATAATCTCCATGTATTCGTCTTCGGTAATGTCCGGGTCTCCCGTCTTCAGGAGCTGGAGCACCTCGCCCTCTGACATCGTCTGCGTTGCAAAGGAGATGGATTCCAGCACGGCCTGGTTCTCGAGCTTTACGGAATCGTGCAGGGCCTTGGAATAAAGGAAATCGCCAATCAGGACGGTGGCCTGATTGCCCCATAGGTTGTTGGCTGCGGCTTGGCCCCGGCGCGTCTCTGCGCCGTCCACGACGTCGTCGTGCAGGAGGCTTGCGGTGTGAATAAACTCCACCATCGCGGCCATGTTGACGGCCTGCGGGCCGGGGTTCCCGCAGAGATTGGCGGAGATCATCAGAAGGAGCGGACGGATTCTTTTTCCGCCGCCCTGGAGGAGGTAGTTCCCGACCTGCCTGATGAGGACGGCCCTGGACAGAAGACCTTCCTGTATCTGCGTTTCGACACGCAGGAGGTCGTTTTTATAGCTCTCGAAGACATCGGTAATGGTCATTTCAGGGGACCTTTGAAACGGGGCGAGGGGCGGTGTAAAAACCGCCCCGAAACTAATCAGAATAATAGGTTAGGGCCCCAGTTTTGTCAAGCTATTTTTCCTTTTGCACCTCCAGTATCTGCCTTATCCTGGAAGGCGTTATCCTGTATTTCCGGGCCAGTTTTATCACGTTCGTCCCGTCGAACTCGGCCCGGATATTCTTGTCGCGCCATCGCCGGAGGGCCGTTTCAATCTTGGGCAGGTAGAGCGACATCCCGCCGAACTCCTCGCCAAGGGCAAGGGCCGCCTTCAGCCCCACTTTATCCACAACGTCGCGGTAGATTTCCGGAAGATAAGATACCGGCATGTCTTCGTACTGCTGCTGTATTGCCATTGCCAGAGCCTCCTTTTAGCGTAAAAAAATTTTTATAAAGACGAAGCTTAATGTATTTTTTTTACGCAGTCAATGAAAAAAATATTAAAAATGATACGGTCTTCTGCGCTGGCGTGTAATGATAATTATTCTTGCAATACGCCGGTAGTGCTGGTAAAATAACGTAGTTTAAATAAAAAATCGGGCTTGAAGCCGCAGTTTTCCGGTCTTGTGCAACCCTTTGAATTATTAATCATCCGGACCCTCCTGCCGATGGTTTCCCGACCGGGCAGGCCGGTCCTATTTTTTTTGAGGTTATCCGCTTTTGGCTGTTGACTTTCATACCGGTTATATATTATAAAAACAGATTCCTTGTATGGAGAGATGGCCGAGTGGTCGAAGGCGGTTGACTCGAAATCAACTGTGGGGGTGACTCCACCGGGGGTTCAAATCCCTCTCTCTCCGCCATCTATTGGAAAAACCGTGTTCGTGAATTATAGTTCGTGTTCGCGGTGGAATTAAAGAATTTGATTTTACGAACACGAGCAACGAACACGAACCACGCTATTTTAAAACGGAGAGGTGACCGAGTGGCCGAAGGTGCGCGACTGGAAATCGCGTGTATGCCCAAAAGGTGTACCGTGGGTTCGACTCCCACCCTCTCCGCCATCCCTTCAGACATCATACGGGTCGCCGGGCCGGGTTCTGCGCGGCAGGAAACCGTGAACTCCGTCAGGTCCGGAAGGAAGCAGCGGTAAGCGGAGCTTCCTGGGCGCCGCAGGAAAGCCTGGCCCGGCGGTCCTTGTGATGCCTGGAAAATTTGGAGTTTCTATGAGCTACACGGTTCTTGCCCGCAAATACCGCCCGCAGCGTTTCGAGGATGTTATCGGGCAGGGGCATGTGACCAGGAGCCTGACAAACGCGCTGTCCATGGAGCGGATTGCTCATGCGTTCCTTTTCTCCGGCACGCGCGGGGTGGGCAAGACGACCACCGCCCGCATACTCGCCAAGGCGCTGAACTGCGAGAAAGGGCCTTCACCGGCGCCGTGCGGGGAATGCGCCTCATGCAGCGAGATTACGGCGGGCTCTTCCGTTGACGTGATGGAAATAGACGCGGCCTCCAATACCGGCGTGGACAACGTCCGGGAGCTCCGCGAGAACGTGAAATACGCGCCCGCGCGGGGGCGTTACAAGGTATACATAATAGACGAAGTGCACATGCTCTCCGGAGCGGCGTTCAACGCCCTTTTGAAGACGCTGGAAGAGCCGCCCGCGCACGTCGTGTTCGTCCTGGCGACCACCGACCCGCACAAGCTCCCGGCTACCATACTCTCGCGCTGCCAGCACTACGACTTTCGCCGGGTGCCGAAAGCCGTCATACAGGCGCACCTTCGCAGTCTCTGCGACAAGGAAGGAATAACGGCCGAGGACGGCGCGCTGGCCCGTCTCGCGGCCCTGGCGGAAGGAAGCGTCCGGGACAGCCTCAGCCTGCTCGACCAGGTCATCTCGTTCTGCGGACAGGACGCCATACGCGAGGCGGACATAGACGAGACCCTGGGCCTTGTCGGACGCGCGGCGGTGCGTGAGGCGGGCGAGGCTATAATCTCCCAGGACCCGGCCAGGGCCGTAGAACTCGTCGATTCGCTCGTTGACAAAGGACACGACTTAAGGCGGTTCACCGTCGAGCTCGCCGGGTTTTTCCGCGACATCATGGTCTGCCGCATATCCAAAAATCCTTCCCGCGCGCTCGACCTTACCGCGCAGGATGCCGCCGAATACCGCGAGATGGCCGGGAAGCTCCATCCGGAAGAGCTTGTGAGACTGTTGAACCTCCTGACCCGCGCCGTGGAGGACATAAAGGACGCGGCGAACAAGAGGATAATACTGGAGCTGTCCCTTGTGAAGGCGGCCTCCCGCCCGATAGGGACGGTCGAGGACGTCATAAAGGGCGTCCGTGGACTGAAAGAGGGCGGGGCCGGTCAACCGGCCTCGGGAGTGTCGGGCGCCGTTGCCTCATACGATAACCGGAAGCCGGAAAAGCTTGAAGCCGCTCAACCGGTTGACGCGGAGGCATACTACAGGAACCCCGGCTCGCCGCAAAAACCTTCCGGCGAGCTTTCGGCGGTAGACCTCTGGGACAGAATCCGGGAGGAGATAAAAAAGTCCGGCAAAGCGCCGCTTATCTCCAGGATGGAAGTGGCCTCGCCAAAGGAACTTAATGGCAATATCCTTACAGTTTCCGAGTCCACGAAAATACCTTCCTTCAAGCCGGAGGAGATTGAAGCTATAAGAAACGTGGCAGAGGCGTTGGGTGGTTTCAAGGTAAAGATTACAAACGGGGGCGGCAAGGAGAAGACGCTTGCCGACCACAAAAAAGACAAGGAGCGCTCGCGGAAGGAAAAGATGCGGCAGGAGGCGCTCTCAGACCCGCTCGTCAAGGCGGCGGTTGACCTCTTCGTTGCGGAGTCGGTCGAGGTGGAAGAGCCAGACCGGGATTAATGGGGTGTAATTATTTTCTTGGAGCCAGGGCTTAAATTCCTGGGTTCCCGCTTTTGCGGGAATGACACCATAGGGAGAGGTATAGATGTCAAAAAAACTTCTCGGCAACCTGATGAAGCAGGCCCAGATGATGCAGGAAAGGATACAGAAGGCCCAGGAAGAGGCTGGGGCCAAGACCGTCGAGGCCGCTTCCGGCGGCGGCATGGTGACCGTCGCCGCGAACGGCAGGATGGAAATCCTTTCCATAAAGATTGAGAAGGAAGCGGTGGACCCGAACGACGTCGAGATGCTCCAGGACCTTGTCGCCGCTGCTGTGAACGAGGCGCTCAGGAAGGCCCAGGAGATGATGAACGAAGAGATGGGGAAAATAACCGGCGGTCTTGGCCTGCCCGGCATGGGCGGCGGCCTTCCGGGGCTGTTTTAATTCCATGACTCCCCCACAACCCCATCTTAATTCTTAAAAGGGGGTGCCGAAGGCGGGGGCGTTACTTAAAAAAAATGTCCGAATCATTAAATAAACTTGTAGACGAGTTCTCGAAGCTTCCCGGTATCG
The DNA here is from genome assembly GCA_021784575.1 of Nitrospirota bacterium. Taxonomy (GTDB): domain Bacteria; phylum Nitrospirota; class JACRHJ01; order JACRHJ01; family JACRHJ01; genus JAKAHE01. The sequence continues at coordinate 278,070 of JAJYHX010000002.1, read as the reverse complement.
GGAAGAAGACGGCGATGCGCCTCGCCCTTCACTTCGTGAAGTCCGACAAAGGCGCGGCGGTCTCCCTCGCCAAGGCGCTTACGGATCTGGGCGAGAAGTCCCGCCCGTGCGGCATCTGCAACAACATCGCCGACGGCGAGCTGTGTCCCATATGCGCAAGCCCGAAGCGCGATTCCCATAAGCTCATGGTCGTCGAGGAAATCTCCGACCTCATGGCGGTCGAGGCCGCGGGCGCATACAAGGGCAGATATTTCGTCCTGATGGGCGCGCTCTCTCCGCTCGACGGAATCGGGCCGGAGGATACGAAGGTCGGTAGTCTTGTGGAACTGGTCGGGAAGGGCGGCGTGGATGAGGTCATTATCGCCACGAACCCGAACCTGAAGGGCGAGGCCACGGCTCTCTACGTGGCGAAGAAACTGAAGCCGTTCGGCGTGAAGCTGACAAGGATAGCATACGGCGTGCCGGTCGGCGGCATACTCGAATACTCCGACGCTGGGACGCTTACGAAGGCGCTGGAGGGAAGGACGGTAGTGGAATAACCCTCTCCCCTGGCCCCTCTCCCAGTAACGGGAGAGGGGTGAAAAACTTAACCCTCGCCCCTTTGTGGGAGAGGGTAGGGAGAGGGGTAATTCTGGAGGCAGTATTACCTGGATAATACATGGCAACGCAGCGGAGGAAGTAAAATGGCAGGCATACTCGAAGTAAGATGGCATGGCCGGGGCGGGCAGGGAACCGTCACGGCGGCCAAGGTATTGGCCGAGGCGGTCATGGCCGAAGGGAAGAACGTCCAGGCCTTTCCGGAATACGGGCCGGAGAGGATGGGCGCGCCGCTTCGGGCGTACAACCGCATAAGCGAAACGCCCATGACAATTCACTGCCAGGTGACGAACCCGGCGGTGGTGGCCGTGGTGGACGCGACGCTCCTCGATACGGTGGACGTAACGGAGGGCGCGACGGACGACGCCATATTCGTCATAAACACGCCGGGCGACCCCGGCGAACTGAAGAAGAAGATGAAGCTGAAGTCCAAGCAGAAAGTGTTCTGCGTGGACGCGAACGCGATAAGCCTTGAGACCATCGGGCGCATCATGCCGAATACGCCGATGTTGGGCGCGGTCGTGAAGGCGACGAAGGTAATAAAGCTTGACACCCTGCTTGCCGACATCCGGGCGAGCTTCGGAAAGAAATTCGCCGAGAAGATAATCCAGAGCAACCTGGACGCTGCGAGCAGGGCATACGGGGAGGTGAGGTCTTAAATGAGCAAGCCAAAGGGATGGAAGGACCTGCCGGAAGGCGGGCTTATAAAGGAAGCGGGTAACGCCGAGAAATACAATACCGGCGCGTGGAGGAGCGATCGCCCGATATGGATAAAGGAGAACTGCATACAGTGCATGTTCTGCTGGGTGTTCTGCCCGGACGCGGCCATTACCGTAGACAAAAACGGCGAGCGCGGGGAGTTCGACTACCTGCACTGCAAGGGGTGCGGCATCTGCGCGCTGGAATGCCCCTCGAAGGTGAAATCCATAGTGATGATGTCCGAGGCCGAGGGAGCAAAGCCCGACGCGCTTGAGAAGGCAAAGGCGGCAGCCCTCAAAATGGCCGAAGAGAAGAAGGCGGTGAAGGCATGAAGAAAGTAGCTATGACCGGAAACGTGGCCGTGGCCAACGCCATGCGCCAGATAAACCCGGACGTTTGCGCCGCGTATCCCATTACTCCGTCCACGGAGATAATGCAGCAGTTCTCCACGTTCGTCGCAAACGGACAGGTGGACACGGAGCTTGTGACGGTCGAGTCCGAGCATTCCGCCATGAGCGCGTGCATCGGAGCGGCTGCGGCGGGCGGGCGCGTGATGAACGCCACATCCGCAAACGGCCTCGCGCTCATGTGGGAGATGCTCTACATCGCCGCCGGGAACAGGCTGCCGATAGTCCTCTCCTGCGTCAACAGGGCGCTTTCCGCCCCGATAAACATACACTGCGACCACTCCGACTCTATGGGCGCGAGGGATTCCGGCTGGATACAGCTATACGCCGAGAACGCCCAGGAGGCATACGACAACACAATCCAGGCGGTTCGCATAGGCGAGCACCCGGACCTGCACCTGCCGGTAATGTCCTGCATGGACGGGTTCATAATCTCGCACTCCATCGAGAACCTCGAGCTTCTCGACGACCGGCAGGTCGGGGATTTCGTAGGGCCGTATAAGGGGACGGCCTATCCGCTACTCGATCTCGCAAACCCGGTCACATACGGCGCCCTGCACCTACAGGACTACTACATCGAGTCCCGGAAACAACTCCACGAGGCGCACAAGCGCGCGAAGAACATCGTCATTGAAGTCGGCAGGGAATACGGGAAGCTCTCCGGGCGAAGCTACGGGCTGTTTGAGACTTATAAAATGGATGATGCGGAGATAGGCATTGTCGCGCTGAACTCCGCCGCGGGCACGGCGAAGGTCGTCGTGGACGAATTCCGCGCGAAAGGCGTGAAGGCGGGGCTTTTAAAGCCGAGGCTCTTCAGGCCGTTCCCGTATCTCGAGATTGCGGACGCCTTGAAGGGCCTTAAGGCCCTCTGCGTGCTTGACCGCGCGGACAGCTTCGGCGCCGCGGGCGGCCCGCTCTTCATAGAGGTCAGGAGCGCGTTATACGACCTGCCGAAGAGGCCGGTTGCGATAAACAAGATATTCGGGCTTGGCGGGCGCGACCTGGGCCTTGACGACCTCCGGAAGGTCTTCGAGGAACTGGTTACGCTTTTGGACAAAGGCCAGGCGAAATCCCTTTACGAGTATATAACGGTAAGAGAATAAAGGAGACGTGATGTCTGTACTTAAACTCAAGGAACTCTCAAAGAAACCGGACCTCCTGACCGGCGGGCACAGGATGTGCGCAGGGTGCGGAGCGCCCATCGTCGTCAGGCAGGTGCTGGCGGCAATAGACGAGCCGGTAATAATCGCGAACGCGACAGGCTGCCTGGAAGTCGCCACGACGATTTATCCCTATAGCGCGTGGAAGCTTCCCTGGATACACAGCGCGTTCGAGAACGCGGCGGCCACCATCTCCGGCGTGGAGGCGATGTACCAGTCCCTGAAGCGCCAGGGAAAGATACCGGCGGATACGAAGATAAAGTTTCTCGCCTTCGGCGGCGACGGCGGGACATACGACATAGGTCTTCAGGCGCTATCAGGCGCGCTTGAGCGCGGGCACGATTTCATGTATGTCTGCTATGACAACGGCGCATACATGAACACGGGCATACAGCGCTCCTCCGCGACGCCCTTCGGCGCGGACACCACAACCTCCCCGGCGGGCAAGGTATTGCAGGGCAAGACCCAGAAGCGAAAAGACCTGACGAAGATAGCCCTCGCGCACGGCGCGCCGTATGTGGCACAGGCGTCTCCGCACAACTGGAAGGACCTTATGGCGAAGGTCCAGAAGGCCATGAGCATCGAAGGGCCCAAGTTCATGAACATCATAGCGCCGTGCAACAGGGGCTGGCGCACCCAGACAAACGACGCCATCGCGCTTTCCAGGCTCGGCGTTAACACCTGTTTCTGGCCGCTCTATGAAGTAGCGGACGGCGTTGCGACTGTTACGTATAACCCGAAGAAGAACAGAAGGCCCATTTCGGAATGGCTGAAACCCCAGGGGCGGTTCAAGCACCTCTTCAAGCCGGAAAACGATTGGATGCTTAAGAAGTTCCAGGATCTCGTGGACGAGAACTGGCGCTCTGTCGTGGGTATGCACAACGCCTCACACCCCGGCGAGCAAATAGACCCGGAAGAAGGGAAGACCTGGTAGACGGCGGGTGAATTCGCCGGGCTGTCCGCCACGCATGCTTATAACAGTGGCGCGGTTTATTGCGCCCGGCCTCTGAATTTTCCTGTCATTCCGAGCGACGCGAAGAGTCTGCTTCCATGCATGTCATCCACGCGCCGCTCTGCACTGTTGGGGGCGCAGGTGAACTTGCGCCCGGCTTATTGGCCGTTTATAATCAGCGCAAGGATTACCATCCGTTCGCCGTCCGAGCGAAAGCCGTGCGGCTCGTTCGGACGCGAGGTTATCATCTCGCCTTCCTTCATCTTAAATTCGCCCTCACCGACGACAAAGCTCCCGCTCCCCTTGTAGACGAACATCACCACCTCCGCGGGCGATACGTGGCGCGGGACTCCCTGTCCCTCTTCGAGGCAGAAAAGCACCGCCCGGAAGGCCGGGGAATCAACAAGCATCTTCGTCCGCGCCCTCTCGGGGTTAAACTCTATCTCGTCGTCCAGTTTTATCGGAAGCATAATATTACCAGTGCGTCTTGAGCTCTCCTTTAGAGAGCACCTTGCCCGCGAACGACGCCGAATGGCATCGGTTGCACACCTTCAGCATAAGCTCTTTAGAGGATACCGTGCCGCTTACGTCGTGGTCTCCCTCCGGCATGTGGCATCTCTGGCAGGTGGCGCTGTATTTCGGCCCCATGACCTTGTATACCACGTACATCTTCGAGCGGAAATAGCTCTTTGCGTGCTCGGAGTTGTGGCATGTCCGGCATATCTCCGGGTCTCGGGCGACATCGAGCGAGAACGTATGCCAGGGATGGCACGAGGTGCATTTCACCTTCCCGGCGTGCGCCCCGGCGAGAGTCTCCTTGACGCTTATCGGATGACATTTCATGCACACGTCCTGGCCGGGGTGGGCGATGAACTTCGGCGAATCGAAGCCGGCATCGTGGTTCCCGTGGCAGTTCGGGCATTTTACGCCGGCCTTCGCATGGGCGCTTTCGAGCCATGTCTCGGCTATCCAGGGCGTTATCACTTTCTTGGAATGGCATTGATAGCAGGAGAAGCTGGTGTCCACCGCCGCCTGGGCCGGTGTGGCAAAGACCGTGGTTGAAGCCGCGCAGAGAATCAAAACCGCCGTCAACAATCCCGAAAGTGCATGGCGCTCGCTCATTATCCCTCCGTCTCGAATCGCCTGGGGGGGCTTTAAGTAACCCGCTTTGGAAACATTATACCAGAAAAAGCGCGGTTTTTTTCTTAAAAAGCCTTTAAAATAACGCCCCTGCGATAAAAATCCAAGCTACCCCTTTAAATAAAAGCGCAATTATGTTAAATTTATCGTCCATGAAATTATCGCTTACAAAATTTATGGCGCTCCTGGTTTTCGTGCTGGCGGCCCGGGCCGCGTTCGGCCAGGCGAGTGTTGGCCAGGTGGAGGTGAAATACCTCGGCGCGAGGAACTACTACGCCTTCACGCGCGTGGTCTTCGATACCGGGAACCTGAGGCCGGATACCTTCAGGATGAACTTCGACCCGATACAGAACCAGCTTGTAATTTATCCCTCGTCCGGGACGATGTCCCTGTCTTTCGCGCCAGTACATGCGGTAAGCAATATCGTCCGGGAGGTGAGCTTCACGCAGGTGAACAACCAGCCGGCGATTATCATAACACTCTCTTCCGCCGCGGCTTCGGGTTACAGGGTGTCGTATTTGAGCGAGCCGAACAGGATTGTCCTGGATTTCTACGGCAGCGACAAGAACCAGGACGCGGGTTTTTTGCGGCTCATCAGGCCGGTGCGGACGGTGGCCATAGACCCCGGCCACGGCGGGCGTTTCTTCGGCAGTTTCCGGACGGGAGGCATGCCGGAGAAAGAGCTTGCGATGGACATCGCGCTCAGGCTCAGGAAGGCTTTGACGGCGATGGGTTTCAGGGTCGTTCTGACAAGGACGGGCGATACCGAAGTCAGCCCCGAGGAGCGCGCCGGGATAGCGAACGCGGCCAGGGCGGACGTCTTCATCTCCATACACGCGTCCGGCTCCTACGGGACAACAGGGCAGGGGCCGGAGTTCTATACCCCCGGCGCAGGCGAGCTTAACGCCGGAGCCAGGCCCAGGACCCGGATGGTCTGGGACGAGCAGAACGCGCCGTATCTCCCGGACGACCTAAGGCTTGCGAGGAGCCTGATGCTCGATATGGGCGCCATGAACGGGCGCGCGCCCGTGCTTCACCAGACGAGGCTTGCGGGTTTCGACGGCCTGGCCATGCCCGCCGTCATGGTGGAGCTTGGAGACCTGGACGACCCCGATCAGGCCCAGAGGCTTATGGACGACGCGTACAGGGACAGGATCGCGGCCAAGCTGGCCCGTGGCATAGAGGATTTCGCGAGGGGGGTGGTCAAGTGAAAGACAGGGTTAAACACGAACGCGACGGGGTGTCCTGGCCCTGGATAGTCGTTGCGGCGATACTCGCCTCCGCGCTTTCCGTCGGCACGTTTTATCTCTTCCAGGCGACAAGCCGTCCGGCAAAGCTTATAATGCCCGCCGCCGCCGCGCCCGCCTTCAAGGAGGTTAGCGCCGCGCAGGGGCCGCAGATGACGGTCAAGATATATTTCCCGCTCCAGGACGGAAGCGGGCTCTCGCCGGAGACGAGGCAGGTCGCCCAGTCCACGGACGAGACGCAGGAAGCGAAGGAAGTCCTCTCCGAGCTTATACGCGGGCCGCTCTCGGCGAACCTCGCCCCGGCCCTGCCCGCTGTCACGCAGGTAAAGAGCGCGTTCATAGACCAGTCCTCCGGGACGGCGTATGTGGATTTTTCGCGCGACGTCCGGACGCAGTTTCCCGGCGGCGCCTGGACGGAGACGCTTGCGATATACTCCGTCGTCAATACGCTGACCGAGGACTTCCCGAACATCAAGCGCGTGCAGATACTCATAGACGGCAACGTCGAAAACTCCCTCGCCGGCCACATCGACATAACGAAACCCTTCGCGCCCAGAACCGGGCTGAACAGGGAGTAAAGAGAAATTTTATGAGCAAGACGAAATTTTATCCCGCAAGAGAAGAAAAATTCGATCCGTTCTCCTTTTCCGTCCGGGAAATAGCGGTTAAATACTCGTCGGCGCTCCAGCCGTATTTTTATGACCCTACACATGCGGTCAAATTATTCCACGGCGACTGCATTCAAATATTAAAGGAAGTCCCGGACAATTGCATCGATGTGATTTTCGCCGACCCGCCATATTTTCTATCGAACGGAGGGATTACCTGTCATGCCGGAAAGATGGTTTCCGTATGAACCTCTGTTTTTTCCAAGATGACGCGCTCCTTCGGTATAAAAGCCCATCTCAGCGTATCCGGGTGATGAGCGAATGTTGGTTCGGCGGTCAAATGTATTGCCCCGCCTGTTCCTCGAAAGAAATAAAAACATTCCCGAATAATAAAAAAGTTGCCGATTTTTATTGTCCTGAATGTAGTGAGCAGTTCCAACTAAAGTGCCAGTCGAAATCGTTGGGCGGCAGGATAACGGACGGCGCTTATGATTCCTTGATAACGGCAATGAATCTAAAGGAGCTGCCGAATTTTTTCTTCCTCCACTACGCTCCTACAAGTTATTCAGTACAGAACCTGACGCTTGTCCCGAGCTTTTTCTTTTCAGATTCCATTATCGAGAAGAGGAAGCCGCTTTCTGAAAATGCGAGAAGGCGCGGCTGGGTAGGATGTAACATTCTTTATAAAAATATTGCCGACGACGGCAAAATAAAAATAATTGAGAACGGGAAAATTGTAAAGCCAGAGAAGGTACGGGAGTCGTGGAAGAAAACGAGCTTCTTAAAAAATGTTCAGGTAGAGTCGCGGGGATGGCTTAACGATGTGATGAACTGCGTTAATGAAATCGGGAAAAAGGATTTTGAACTCGAAGAAGTATATACTTTTAAAGAATACTTGAGTGAATTACATCCGCAGAATAAAAATGTGAAAGCAAAGATAAGACAGCAGCTTCAAATTCTGCGGGATAACAACTTTTTGAAATTTATTGATAACAAAGGAAAGTATCATGTTGGATAATTCTGAATTAGAGGATTTTGATTCAGAGGAAGAATGTTTTTATTGCGGAGAACCCTTTACTGAATGCGAAACAATAATTTTCAGAGGGTTTAAAAAAATTGGCTATATTCCTGCGGAGACAGATAAAGTGAGTTACATGAATTATTATTGGTATTCAGGTTGTGTTGAAGATTTTAAGAAAGAATGGGTGAATTAATTCAGCCGCGAACTAAGGGCGCGGGTCATGGGAGCACAACGCGAGCCTTTTATGCGCGAACCGGTTTCGTAAATCATATTTTGGGATTAGATAAATGACCACCCACCCTATCGGCATATTCGACTCCGGAATCGGGGGCTTGACCGTATTGAAGGAAATACGGCGGCAGATTCCGGGGGAGAACCTGATTTACTTCGGCGACGAGGCCCGGTTCCCGTACGGCATAAAGTCCGCCGGGACGGTGAGGCGGTTCTCCGGCGAAGTCGCGGAATACCTGATGCGTCAAGGGATTAAAATGCTCGTCGTCGCCTGCAACACCGCGACAGCCGCCGCACTCAATTCCTTGCGCGAGGACCTGCCCATACCCGTTATCGGCGTACTCATGCCCGGCGCGTACGCCGCCGCGCGCGCCACCAAAACCGGGCGCGTGGGGGTTATCGGGACGGAGGGGACGATAAGCTCCGGGGTCTATTCGAAGCTTATAAAGAACATCCGGCCCGGCACGGAGATCTCCGCGCTCCCGTGTCCGCTATTCGTGCCGCTCGTGGAGGAGGGAAGGCTCTCCGGCGAGATTGCCTCGCTTGTCGCAAAGGAGTATCTCGCGCCGCTCAAGGGCAGGAAAATTGACACGCTTGTCCTCGGATGCACGCACTACCCGCTCCTGAAGCCCGTAATCGGCTCCGTGATGGGGCCGTCCGTTACGCTTATAGACTCTGCGGACGAGACGGCGCGGGAGGTAAAGCGTGTGTTGACGAAGAATGGTTTATTAAATCCCGGCGGCGAAAAGAAAAGCCGGTCGCTTCCGACCGGCTTTATAAGATATTGCGTGACTGACGCCCCCGAGCGCTTCAAGACCATCGGCGAGCGTTTCCTGGGATACGACATCCCGGAGGTCGAGAAAGCGGAACTATAAAAGTATTGTCATACCCGCGAAAGCGGATACCCAGTGACTTTTAAAAGCGCCGGGTTCCCATTTTCACTGGAATGACGGAAAATGCCCGCTAATCCCCGTTGTCCCGCTTCCAGCGTTCATGCTCGTGATGATGCCCGTGCCATCTTCCCCTGTCTTTGCGCCAATCCTCCCTGTCTTCGCGCCTTCCGTGCCTGCGCCAGCCCCTGTGCCTTCCCATGTCGTGCCGGGCGCGCATCCACCTGCCGTGCGAGAGGTAGAAATGTCTGCCGTCGTTCCTGAACACGTGCCCGCGAACATAGTGCGGATGGCGGTAGCGGTCGTAGTAGAACCACTCCGAGCGCCCGGAATTCCAGAACCAGTATGACGGCGGACCGGGCGTAATGACCACGCCCGGAGGCATCGGAGGAACAACGACTACCCGCGCCTGCGGGACGGGCGGCACGGGCACCGGGATGGGCGGCGGGCTTATGAAGATGTTTAGCCCCGCAAACGCGGACACGGGCGAAAGTGCTGCCGCCATAAAGGCGGCTGCCAGAAGATACCTTTTCATTTTGATTACCTCCTTCTTGAGAAAGCAGGATAAAGGAAAGCCTTTCATTAATCAATGACGAATATGGGGTAAAAAAGGTTTCAGGGCGCGCGCGGAATTTTGTATAATTCTTCAAATGCGCAGTAAAATCAATTTGTTGACGTTTGATTTCCGGCGGAAACGGAGCTATAATTTAAATAAGAATGTTATTGGCGGGATTAAATCCTTTTAATCCCGCCGGCCTTCCGGATTAAAAATCCCGGGGGGCGGCACAAAGGAGGTGCTGTATGTTTCCGTTGACAAGATGGAATCCGTCGAGGGAACTTAATTCTCTCCACAGGGACATGGACGACCTGTTCAACAAAATGTTCGGTCGCACCGAACGCTGGCTCTCACTGCCTTTGATGTTTGGCGAAGTTAATTATCCGGCCATCGACGTCATAAAGGAAGGGAACGACCTTGTCGCGCGCGTGGAGCTCTCGGGCGTAGACCCGAAAGACGTTGAAATCAACGTAACGGGGAACCTGCTTATCATAAAGGGCGAGCGCAAAAGCGAGAAGGAACACAAAAAGGAGGATTATTTCTCCCGGGAGATTTCCTACGGGAGCTTCGAGAGGAGCATCACACTCCCCGTGGATGTGAACACGGACAAGATCAAGGCCGAATACCACAAGGGCCTGCTTGAGGTAAGAATGCCCGCAGCCGAGGCCATAAAGGGCAGGAGAATCGAGATAGAGACGAGGGAGGAGCCGAAGAAGATAAAGGCGGCATAACGCAGCTTCTCCATAACGAAAGACATGCCTTCAAAGGGGTGATGAATTCACCCCTTTTTGTTTAAGCAATACGAGATTGACTTTTCCATAATTAGCGGTTATTGTTTCACCCTATGGATAAACCGCGAATGCCCATGAGCGCCAAACGGGTTTTGAAATCAACGTTTTTTCTTGCGGGCCTCTCCGTTATATGCCTTAATTTCTTCTCCCTTATAATAAAATACGCGGTTGATATGCCCTTGTCGGACGAGTGGGACATCAGCCCTTATATAATCGACAATCCGCCGCTGACGAAGCTACTTTTTGTCCAGCACAATGAGCACAGAATCGGTTTCGGTCTCCTGGTAATGAAGATACTGGCGTCGTTTTCACACTGGAGCCAGATATGGGAGATACGCTTCATAGTATTTCTTGTAATTTCGTCAACCGCCGCTCTGCTCTTTATAAAATACAAGGCGGGTAAAAATATCTCCCTGCCGGACCTTTTTATTCCGTTGGTAATGCTGAATATCTTTCAGTGGCAAAATCTCCTGTGGGGTTTTCAGATCGCCTTTGTTCTGCCGATGTTTTTCCTGGTCATGTGGCTCCTGGCGGCCCTCGGCATAAAAAAAACCGCCATCAGGAATGCCGTCCTGACGGCGTTGTCCCTCCTGGCCTCCTATTCGTGCAGCCAGGGATTGCTGCTCCCGCTCATTACCGTCTTGTTTGTTTTGTTCGAGCGACTGCGCGATAGAAAAGGCAATAAAGCCTTCATCGCAACCGCAGCCGCAAACGCGCTGATTATGGCAACTTATTTCATCGGCTACAAATTCGGCGGCAATATCCAGGATGCGGCGCTGCGAGCCTCAATACACAATGGCAGGCTGTCGATAAGACCCGATGTCCTGATTGGATATTTCGTCCAGGCTGTCCGGTCGGGGTTTTTGTTTAATTTTGCCGCTCTCTGCGGGCCATGCACCCCGGCCAAATTTCTCGTCAGTCTTTTTTTAACCCTTGCGTCAATTCTTCTGTGCCTGACGGGTATCTTCAGGTTTTACAGGGATAGAAATGCGCGCAGTTCTTTTATCGGGTCGGTCCTTGTGCTGTTCTCCCTTCTGTTCATATCCCTGATAACGGCAGGCCGCCCGTCCTTTGGCGTGGCGCCGAGATATGTCACGTATACAATGCTCATTCCCGCCGGCCTATTCTTCATTCTCTCGGATTTCAAATACGGCCGCTACCTAAAGGCAATCCTCTTCGCCGTCATACTGTTCAATACGGTAAGATACGAAAAGGAGATTATCAATATAGTAAAGAGCAAGGTATATCCCGAGAGGGCGGCCGTGGAATGCTATAAGGAATCAGGGCCGAACAGCGAGTGCTATAATATATTTCCGCTGTATCACGACCAGGCCAGATTGGACAGCCTGATGCCGGGCGTGTTCAGCTACAAGCGGCTGCCTCTGGGTTCCTCTGTCCGCCGCGTCAATCCGACCGGGCCGGCCGGGAATTAAACCGACAACGTATCGATGCCCCTTGCTGTTTCCAAAATATACCGCGGTCTTGGCCTGTCGCTCCTTTTTTGCTAAAATAAATTGACTATGCCCACCCTTTTTGTTAAACTTCGCATTTAACTTACAACGACTTAACCTTAAGAGCAGCCTGAGAGGTGGCCGGAAGAAGATGGACCGCAACATCGGCGACATAAAAAAGAAACTCGAAACGCAGAGGGCGGAGTTGCTGGCGGAGGCGGGCGAGACCATAAGCGGGGGCTTGAAGCCCGACAAGGAAAACTACGCCGACCTGGGAGACCAGGCCAGCGCGGAGTCCGACAGGAACCTCCTGCTTCGCCTCCGCGGACGCGAGCAGAGGCTCCTGAAGAAAATAGACGAGGCCCTGAAGAGGATAGAGGACGGCACGTTCGGCATATGCGAGTCCTGCGGCGAGAAGATAAGCCTGAAGCGCCTCCAGGCGAGACCCGTCACGACTCTCTGCATAGACTGCAAGACCGCCCAGGAAGAGGAAGAGAAGCTCCGGAGATAAACCGGGGCGGGACTCGACATCCGCCCGCCTGCGCTTTAATGAATGGCACGGTTTTCAGGTAATGCAGCTGCCCGGCTCATCGGGCGCAAGGAGGCTTTCCCATGCCGCGTGTTCTGATTCTCTACTACACCCGGACGGGCAATACCGAGAAGATGGCCCGCCTGATAGAAGAGGGCGCGAAGTCCGCCGGGGCGGAGGTCTCGTTCCGCTCGGTTCCCGGCGCGACGATTGAAGACCTCGAAAGTTTCGACGGCATAATCATCGGCTCCCCCACCTACTACGGCCTTCCCGCCGCAGAGATAATAAAATTCCTCGACGACTCCGTAAAACTCCACGGCAAACTCGAAGGCAAGGCAGGCGCGGCGTTTTCATCCTCCGCCAACATCGGCGGCGGCAACGAAACCGTCATACTTGCCATCCTTGAAGCCATGCTTGTGCATGGCATGGTTATCCAGGGTGTCCCAAAGGGCGACCACTACGGCCCCGTCTCCATCGGCGCCCCCGACGAGCGCGCAGCCAGGCAGTGCCGCGCCCTCGGCGAGCGCGTGGCGAAGCTGGCCAAGAAACTGGCGGGGTAAAATGAAAATGAACAAAATTACCCTCGGCCCTTCCACGACGATATACCCCATGCCTGCGTTCTTAATAGGCGCGGATGTTGACGGCAAGGCCAACTTCATGGTCGCGGCATGGAGCGGGATTGCCTGCTCTGAGCCGCCGATGCTATCCGTCGCCTTCCAGCCGCACAGACACACGCTGAAAGGCATAAAGGAGCACAGGATGTTCTCCGTAAACGTCCCGAACGTATCTATCATGGAGGCGGCGGACTACTGCGGGATGTTCTCCGGCAAGAACGAGCCGGACAAGACAACAACAGCCGGGTTTGAAATATTTTACGGTAAGCTTGAACACGCGCCCCTCATAGCCCAGTGCCCCGTGAACCTCGAATGCAGGGTGGTTATGACGCTTGAGCTCGGGAGCCATCACCTCGTAATCGGCCAGATTATGGAAGTCCACGCGGACGGCTCCGTCCTCGACGAGAACGGACGCCCCGACGCCGCAAAGATAGACCCGCTTATCTTCACCGTCCCGGACAGGAACTACAGGCGGCTTGGAGATGTAGTGGGGAAGGCGTTTAACGTCGGGAAGAAGTTTAAGCCTAAAGAATAGCCTCCAGTATATCCACCGCGTTGGTAGGCGAAGTTCATTATCAATGGCAGTTCCGGATTACATCTAAAACATACTGATTATTAAAAGAAAATTAATCAATCTTTGTATTTTTTCTCCGGTATCGGAAACGGCTCAAAAACGGGCTGTTTTCGGGCAATTTCGGGGCAAAAACGGGGTGCGGGGAAGGGGCTAAATTTATGGACGCTCGCCCCGCCTTTTGTTGTTGACATAACCGCATAATTTTTATACCCTTTTCCAATGAAAAATTTCGTAACGGGCGGGACGGGTTTCCTTGGGGCGGCGCTTGTGCGGCGGCTTCTGGCGCGGGGCGAGGAGGTTGTCTGCCTCGCCCGGCGCGGCTGCGACGGAAGGAACCTGGAAGGCCTTGACGTGACGGTGGTCTATGGAGACCTGCTGGACGAAAATTCCCTTATACGGGCGATAGATAGCTGCGACAGGGTATATCATGCCGCCGCCGAGTACAGCCTGTGGGCGCCGGAGCCCGCCCGGATATACGAGGTGAACGTGCAGGGCACGAAAAACGTGTTAAACTGCGCGCTCAGGGCCGGGGTCGGGCGCGTGGTATACACCAGCACGGTCGGTGCGCTGGGCAACCCCGGAGACGGCACGCCCGGCACGGAAGACACCCCTGTCAGCCTTTCGGACATGGCCGGAGACTATAAGAAATCCAAGTACTTGGCCGAGCGCGCGGCGGATGAATTCGCCGAAAGGGGCCTGCCTGTCGTGATTGTAAACCCCAGCACCCCGGTCGGCCCGCGGGACATAAAACCCACGCCTACGGGCAAGATGATACTGGATTTCCTTAAGGGAAAGATGTTCGCGTACGTGGAAACCGGGCTTAACCTGATAGACGTGGAAGACGCCGCCCAGGGCCACATCCTTGCGATGGAAAAAGGGGTGCCTGGAAGTAAATATATCTTGGGAAACAAGGACTTACACCTTGGCGAGATATTCGGAATCCTATCTGGAATAACCGGTATCCCCGCGCCAAGAATAAGGCTTCCGCACTGGTCCGTCCTGCCCATCGCATACGTCAGCACGAGGTTTGCGGACTACGTTACGAAGAGGCCGCCGCTCGCGCCGCTCGACGCCGTCAAGATGGCGAAAAAGCTTATGTTTTTCGACCAATCCAAGGCAATCCGGGAGCTTGGTCTCCCGCAGAGTCCGGTGGAGGATGCGCTTGAGAGGGCCGTCATGTGGTTCCGCGCCAACGGTTACGTGTGATGGATACCCTGAAGCTCCTTTTCCTTACCGTCCTCTTCCGCCCCTATGTCTTTGTATTTCTTGCGATTTATCTTTATGCCGCCACAAGGACGACAGGCCTCCGGAAGGCCGTTTTATTCACGCTCATCGCCTGGGCCGTGGCATATATTTCGGAATTCTCGTCCGTCCGCATCGGCTTCCCCTTCGGGCTTTATTACTATATTTTGTCTACAAAAAACAAGGAGTTATGGATTTTCGGCGTGCCGTTCATGGACTCGCTCTCCTTCACGTTCCTTTCCTATTCGAGCTGGCGGACGGCGCGCGTATTCCTGCCGCGCGAGGAGAAATTCTCCTGGAAAACCATACTGTTGGGCGCATTCCTGATGACGCTTCTCGACGTGGTTATCGATCCCCTGGCGCTTCGGGGGGATAAGTGGTTTCTCGGCAAGATATATTATTACCCCTATCCGGGGCCGTATTTCGGCGTAACTATTGAGAATTTCGCCGGCTGGTTCTTCGTCGGCGTGCTCACGATGCGCATCTGGAAGACCGTGGACAGGGCCGTGGACGCCCGGCGAGGCGGCGGAGAACTATCCAATAAAATTAATGAGTTATGGCCACCGGGGAAGGCATATCTGCTCGGCCCGGCGCTATACTTCATAGTCCTCGTCTTCAACCTCTTCATGACCTTCTGGATAGGGGAGATAACCCTTGGAATTACCGGCGTTTTCCTGTTCCTGCCGGTGACGGCGCTCTTCCTGGCGAAGGTCAGGAGCCTGTCGAAAATTACCCTCGAAACTGGTGTTCCCGCCCCCGGTTTTTCGCCCGAAAACCCGCTTAAGCAGGGGTTATCTGGCAAGAAAAAGGGGCTACAGCCTAAGCTGTAACCCCTTGATTTTATTGGTGAGCCGTGCAGGAATCGAACCTGCGACCCGCTGATTAAGAGTCAGCTGCTCTACCAGCTGAGCTAACGGCCCGAATAAATTATAAAAGTCGCCGGATTCCCGCTTTCCGTTTTCACTGTCGGCACGTCATCTCGCGGGGATGGCGAATTTAATTTCCTTCGCCCCGGAGTTCTGGCGCGCCTGGAGGGACTCGAACCCCCGGCACATGGATCCGGAATCCATTGCTCTATCCAACTGAGCTACAGGCGCGTTTCCTCGAGGCCCATGAATTTCCGCGCGCCCGGAATTCCGGCGGCCAAAGGCGCGCTTGTTGCGGCCTTGATGTCCCTGGACTGGCGCGCCCGGCAGGGCTCGAACCTGCGGCCTGCGGATTCGAAGTCCGACGCTCTATCCAACTGAGCTACGGGCGCACGGCCGGTCGACCAGCTTCTGCATGGGTGAGACAGTGGGGTGAGTGATGGGACTCGAACCCACAACGCCCAGATCCACAATCTGGTGCACCACCATTGTGCTACACTCACCGCAAGGTTGGCCGATTTTATATTGTCAAAGGGCCGGGAAATAGCGTCTCGTGAATATTTCCGCGCCCGCTTGCCCTGCGATATAACCGCGTTGCCCAGGAACTGGCGCGCCCGGCAGGACTCGAACCTGCGGCCCACAGCTTAGAAGGCTGTTGCTCTATCCACCTGAGCTACGGGCGCATATTTGAAGGGCCCGGACAGTCGGCCCGCCTTAAGGCCAGCCTGCCCGAAACCCGCCGCCCACTTGGTCGGGGCGAGAGGATTTGAACCTCCGACACCCTGCTCCCAAAGCAGGTGCGCTACCAGGCTGCGCCACGCCCCGCTCAGAAGGGAAATATATACACCAGCCGCCGGGCAATGTCAACAGTTTTTGCAAAGGAAGTATATCACGGCGGTGTAAAAGTTTCTTACGGCAAATAAAAGCCCTCTCCCCCGGCCCCTCTCCCAGCTGCGGGAGAGGGGTGCAGGAATTTACCCTCCCCCTTGATGGGGGAGGGCAGGCCGAAGGCCGGGAGAGGGTGAAAATTAATACTGTAGAACCGGTATCCTCGTCACGCCGTAGCCCCCGTTCGTCACCCACATATTCGTGCCGTCGAAGGCTATGCCCATGGGGTTGTTCAGCCCGGTAATGTTGCCATTATTGCCGAAACTCTTCGCCGGAGTCCCGTCGCTCGCGTTGAACACGCTCACGCTGCCGGGATTATTATAGTTCGGCACCCAGACATGGTTCCCGTCGAAGGCTATGCCATCGGGATCGCTCAGCCCGTTGCCGGTAATTACGCCGTTCGTGCCGAAACTCGTCGCGGGACTTCCATCGCTCGCATTGAACACGCTCAGGCTGCCGGCGGGATCGGTATAATTTGTCACCCAGATATGGCTCCCGTCGAAGGCTATGACGTAGGGGTTGCTCAGCCTGTTGCCAGTGATAATTTTAGGATACCACTGCATCATCGCGGCTCTATATTGTTTCAATACTGGATCCGCCGAGGCCACGGCGGCGGCAAGGACGAGCATGGAGAACGTCAAAAGGCAGATACGGAACAGATTTCTCATAATAAGGCCTCCTTAGTGTTATAAAAAAAATCTGGATTCCCGATAAAGGCATTCGGGAATGACGAACTGTGGTTCTCTCAGTATGACATCACCTCTTTAACGCTCTCACCTCCTTATGTTGGATTAAAATCCGATAAGTAAAAGCGCATTATAATTACACTTGCGCAATTAAGCAAATTGTATTTTATGTAAACGCAAAATTACTGGATTCCCGCCGGAAACCATAAGGCAATTTGCTCATAATTGTGGACGAGCGCCAAAGAGTAAGTTTCATGGGTAGGCGAAGTTTACTGTCGGTAGCAGTTATGGATTGATTCTAAAACCCGGCGATTATTAAGGTAAAAAAGTTTTAAATTCACGAAATTTCGGCGGTATCGAAAACGGGGCGAAAACGGCCTCGGGGGCGGGTTTCGGGGGTAAACGGGTGGGTGAAAAACGCTACTTTTTTACCAGTTCGCGCCCGGTTTCGTATGCCTCGCGCAGGGCCGTGGGGTGCGATTTTATCTCGCCTTTGGCGTCGATGCGTGCGTAAAGGAGGTTCTTCCAGTGCAGGACGCCGATGGCGTCGAAGAAATATTTCGCTGTAAAAACAGCGCCTTGGAAGGCTTCTGGCACCCCGGAACCGGCTGTGGAGATAAATACCCCGCGCCTCTGAATATCGCCGTGATACCTGGGAAGAGGTTCACTAAGGATATATTTCCTCGCCCAGAGGCACTGGCAGCGGTCTACCAGTATCTTTGCCCAGGCGCTTAACCCCATGAAATATATGGGAGAAGCGAGCACGACATGGTCTGCTTCTATGATCTTGTCGAGGATTGGCTTGAAGGCGTCCTCGACCTCGCAACGCCCAGTTTTGTAGCACCGTCCGCAGGAAATGCAGGGGTCGAAACGCACCTTGCTTAGCTGAACAAGCTCTGTTTGCGCGCTGGCGTCCGACGCCCCGCGCAGGAGCTCGGCAAGCAGGATTTCCGTATTTCCGCCAGACCTGGGGCTTCCGGAAAAACATAGTACTTTCATTGAGTTTATTTTACAGACCTCATGTACAGTATGAGCGAATTCATCCTGGCGGAACCGTCAGGAAGGGGTTTCCCTTTAAGGTTCTCGGTGATGCAGCCGTTGATTACATTCTTAAGCGCCGGATCGCCGGGATATTTGGCGGTGTCTTTCTTAATGTTTTCAGTGGTTTTATGGCATGACGCGCACGATTTGCCGTTCGTGCCGAGCGATGTTTCATAAAACAGCTTTTCCCCGGTCTTTACGGACGGTTGGCTTCCCGCACATGCCGTGCATGACCATAAGGACGCAACGAAAACGAGCGCCCAAACCCATGCGGTATGTTTCATAATTCCTCCATGAATACGGTAAGTTACGGGTTACACTTCCCGCAGATGGACTTGAATAGCGTGGTGCTCAGGTATCTGTCGCCCCTGTCCGGGAAGAGTGTAACGATTGTGCCGGATTTGAGGGCCTTTGCGGCCTGAATCGCGCCCGCCATGGCCGCCCCGGATGACATGCCGACGAATATGCCTTCCTTGAGGGCCAGGTCGCGCGCGGTCTCGTATGCCAGGTCGTCGTTTATAGTCAGCTTGTCGTCGAGCCTGGAGGGGTCGAATATCGCCGGGACTATGGCCTCCTTCATGTTCTTGAGGCCCTGTATCTTGTGTCCCATGACAGGTTCTATGCCGATGATTTTTATGGATTTATCGTATTCCTTCAGCCTCTTTCCGACGCCCATTATCGTGCCCGTGGTGCCGATTCCGGCCACGAATGCGGCCACTTCTCCCTTTGCCTGCGTATAAATCTCCGGACCCGTGGTTTCGTAATGGGCGCTTACGTTATATGCGTTTGCGAACTGGTTCGGCATGAAATAGACTTCGGGCGCGGCATCGAGGACCCTGTGCGCCTCGCGTATCGCGCCGTCGGTGCCCTCCGCGGCGGGGGTGAGGACAATCTCGGCCCCGAGGGCCTGGAGGATGCTCCTGCGCTCGAGCGAGACACATGCGGGCATCGTGAGCTTAAGCCTGTATCCCTTTGCCGCCGCGACCATGGCAAGCCCGATGCCGGTGTTGCCGGAGGTCGCCTCAAGGATAATCCTGTCCCTTGTGAGGCTTCCCTGCTCCTCGGCTTTCCGTATCATGTAGAGCGCCGGCCTGTCCTTGACGGAGCCGCCGGGATTCGCGCCTTCGAGCTTCGCCATTATCCGCACGCGCGGGTTCGGGTTTATGTTCCGTATCTCTACCAAAGGGGTGTTTCCGATGGAGTCAAGCACACTCATTTATGTATTGCCGTCCTTTCAGGGGTATATTATAGACCGTTATTACCCGCCTCTAAGTCCGTCATTCCCGCGAAAGCGGGGACCCGGCGGTTTTGGATTTAGGTCCATTCTCAGTATAAATTTATGGACAGGCGCTGTCAACCAAAGTTATAATGCATGTCATGGATATTTCCATCCCCAGGCTTACAATATCCGCACCGCACAGGAGCTCCGGCAAAAGCACCGTCGCCATAGGGCTATCTGCCGCGCTCTCGGCCAGGGGGCTTAAGGTCCAGCCGTTCAAGAAAGGGCCGGACTTCATAGACCCGATGTGGCACGAGGCCGCGACGGGCAGGACTTCCTATAATCTCGACTTCTACATTATGGGGGCCGGAAAGATACTGGAAAGCTTTCAGAGGCGGGCGAAAGGCGCGGACATATCCATAATAGAGGGCAACATGGGCCTCTATGACGGGATGGACATGGAGGGGACAGACTCCACCGCCGGCCTTGCGAGGCTCCTTAAATCTCCCGTCCTGCTTGTAATAGACTGCTACGGCATGACCAGGGGGATTGCGCCGCTCGTGAACGGCTTTCGCAGCTTCGAGCCGGATACGGAAATAGCCGGGATTATTCTAAACAAGGTAAAGGGTTCGAGGCACGAAAAGAAACTACGTGAGGCCGTGGAGCGTTTCTGCGGCGTTCCGGTGCTCGGGGCCTTGCCGCACAGGGAGGAGATGGGAATCCGTATGCGGCACCTGGGCCTTGTGCCGCTGAGGGAGGATGAAGGGCTTCTTCCGGTAATCTCCGAGATGCGGAGCATAATAGCCGAGAACCTCGACCTCGACAGGATAACCGAAATAGCCTCGTCGGCCGCGCCGCTTCCGGAGATAAGCCTGAAGGAGACGGTCGTTCCGGAGCCGGTTGTCCGGATTGGCGTCGCCATGGACAGGGCGTTTACGTTCTATTACCCGGAGAACCTGGAGGCCCTGCGTGCGGCCGGGGCGGAGTTGATTCCGTTTTCGCCGCTCAGCGACGAGACCCTGCCGGAAGTGGACGCGCTGTATATAGGAGGAGGGTTCCCGGAGGTCCACATGGAAGCCCTCGAAAAGAACGCCTCCATGAGAAAGGCCGTAAAGGACGCCACCGCCGCCGGGATGCCGGTTTACGCCGAGTGCGGCGGGCTTATGTATCTCTGCTCCGGCATTGTATGGGAGGGGCTTATGTGCCGCATGGCCGAGGTCTTCCCGTATACCATAAAGATGTCCAAACGGCCTGTCGGACACGGCTATGTCCTGCTACGCCCCACGGGGGAGGGTTCATGGCCCGTATTCGCCCAGGAGATAAGGGCGCACGAGTTCCATCATTCCAGCGCAGAGAGGATCGGCATGGACGCCGGATTCGCATTCCAGGTGCTGCGGGGGAGGGGAGTGGATGGGACCCGCGACGGTATGGTATATAAAAACATACTGGCCGCTTATACGCATATTCATTCCCTCGGCACGCCCGGCTGGGCCCCGGCATTTGTGGATTTGATAAGAAAAACTTCTATCGATGGTGTTAAAGGCAGTTATTAACTAAATTTATAAAGGTTTTAAAATTTTCTATATTAATGTTGTTAAAAAAACTTGACAACCAGCCTTTACCAGACTTATATTATCAGCGAAAATAAACAGCGTTTTAAAATTGATTCCTGATTATTATAACCTCCGGCAACAAAACGCGAAGTTTATTTTTTCCCGTCCTTAAGTCCGGGTCACAAAGCCGCGGAACAAGGCAGAATGTCGAGCCATTTTATAGAATCACAGGTGTCGCTGGGGCGTCTGTGGGTGGCAGGGTAACTCTCTTAATTCAGGAGGTAGCAAGATGCCGACGATTGAATTCAAAGGCAAATCTTACGAGGTTGACGAGGACGGATATCTGATTAATCTGAACGACTGGAACGAGGACGTCGCCGGTTTCCTTGCGGAGCAGGAAGAAGTCGAGATGACCGAGGCGCACTGGGAAGTGGTAAATTTCCTCAGGGATTACTATGCCGAATACAAGATAGCCCCGATGATCAAGATACTGGTCAAGGCCATTGGCGCGAAGCTCGGGCCGGAGAAGGGCAACACGAAGTATCTCTACTCGCTCTATCCCGCCGGGCCGGCGAAACAGGCCTGCAAAATCGCCGGGCTTCCCAAGCCGACCGGCTGCGTATAGCCAAATCGGAAGCGGTCTTTGATGGTCCCGTCCCGCTCTGACGGAGCGGGACGGGATGAGCGTCAACCGGTCTTGAAGGAAGGAGATCGATGCAATTTCTTACGATAATCTTTTCCCTGATGGCCTATGGAGCGGCGGCTGTCTTCGTCTTCGGCATCCTTTGCAAGATAATGGTATATGCCAAGACCCCGTCCCCCCTTAAGATACCCACTACGCCAGCCCCCACGACTTCTTTCGGCGCAGCCGTCCGCGTCTTAAGCGAAGTGTTGTTGTTCAGGAGCCTCTACAGGAGCAACAAATGGACATGGCTGGGCGGCGTGGTCTTTCACTGGGCCTTTCTTTTTGTTGTGCTCCGGCACCTGCGTTATTTCCTTTATCCCCTGCCGGCCTGGGATATGAAGCTGCAATACATCGGCATAGTCGCCGGAATAGTCCTCCCGATAGCGGTGCTGTACCTCCTTATGAGGCGCACCACTGTGGACAGGACCGTGTTCATATCCTCCCTGGCGGATTACTTCGCCCTTACCCTGATTTTCTTTATAGCCGGTACCGGCCTGATGATGAAGTTCTACGAGAGGCCGTTCATGGTGGATATAAAAGGCTTCGTGTACGGGCTTGCCACCTTTAATTTCTCCGCCGTGCCGACGGACCCCGTTTTTCTCGTGCACTTCACCTTGGTGATGATACTTCTGGCGTACTTCCCGTACAGCAAGCTGGTTCATGCGCCGGGAATATTCTTCAGCCCGACGAGGAATCAGGCGGATAACCCGAGGGAGAGAAGGCACGTAAACCCCTGGTCGCCGAACCTTACTTAAAGGAGATTTTAAATTGGCAAAGGTAAAGGTTGAGGTCCCCGAGTTAACCGGTGAGATAACGATACCCGGCCTAAAAGAAGACGCCGCGGCGGCTGTAAAAAGCCATAACGCGCCGGCGAAGGACATGACCGACCTGGGCTTCCCCACGGAGCTTGTCCCGGACTGGAAGGAGAAGGCGGTCGCCAAGTTCGCCGAGCTTCTCAAGAAGTATCGCTCACTCAAGGTCTACATGGACATCTGCGTCAAGTGCGGCGCGTGTACCGACAAATGCCATTTTTACCTCAGCACGAAGGATCCGCGCAACATGCCGGTGGCGAGGGCGGAACTCCTGCGAAAGGTCTACCGCCGCTACTTCACCACCGCAGGCAAGGTATTGGGCAAGCTGGCGGAGGCCGAGGACCTGACGAAGGAAGTCCTGGAGGAATGGTATACCTACTTCTACCAGTGCACGGAGTGCAGGCGCTGTTCGCTCTTCTGCCCGTACGGCATCGACACGGCGGAGATAACCATGGCCGCCAGGGAGATGATGGACACCGTCGGCCTCGGCGCGAAATATCCTCTCCAGACAATCAACAAGGCTATTACCATAGGCAACAACCTCGGAATGCCCGGGCCCGCCATCCGCAGCACGCTCGACTTCATGGAGGAGGATGTCAAGGAGCAGACCGGCGTCCCGGTAAAATTCCCGATGGACGTCAAGGGAGCGGACGT
The DNA here is from genome assembly GCA_021784575.1 of Nitrospirota bacterium. Taxonomy (GTDB): domain Bacteria; phylum Nitrospirota; class JACRHJ01; order JACRHJ01; family JACRHJ01; genus JAKAHE01. The sequence goes on along the minus strand of JAJYHX010000002.1, from coordinate 254,957 downwards.
TCTGCTTATAACACCTTCGGCTGATTTCTTCGCCACGCCGCACGTCGAGTCGCTCGCAGGATACGCGAAGGTATTCCACCAGGCCGGGATTTCCTGGACGCTCTCGTCATACGCCTCCGAAGCCGGCAACTTCGGCATGTTCAACGGAAACTACGAGCACATGCAGAAGATCGCGAGCAGGATAAAGGTGGCCATAAACGAACTGAAGCCCAAGAGACTTGTGCACGGCGAATGCGGCCATGCCTGGCGTGTAGCCTACAGCTTCTGGAACACCCTTATCGGGCCGTTCGATTCACTCGACCCGAAATATCCCGCCCCGCAGCATATCTGCGAGTTTACGTACGACCTCATAAACAGGGGCGCGCTGAAGCTCGACAAGACGGCCAACGACGATTTCGTAGTAACATTCCACGACTCCTGCAACGTCGCCCGCGCGTCGAGGATGGGCAACAGCCCCGGAGGCCAGTTCGAAATACCGAGGGCTATAATCAGGGCCACTTGCAACAAGTTCGTAGATATGCACCCCGACACCATCCGCGAAAAGACATTCTGCTGCGGCGCCGGGGGAGGACTCCTCGCGGACGAGATAATCGACCTTCGCATAAAAGGCGTCATGCCGAGAATGCAGGCGTATAAAGCCGTCAAGGACAGCCACGGAGCAAACTTCTTCGCGCTCATATGCGCAATATGCAAGGCACAGTTCACGAAGGTCTTCCCGTATTACGGGTATGAGATGGAGGAAGTCGGAGGTGTCCATCAGCTCGTGAGCCGCGCGATAGTCCTTGGCGGAAAGGAGGGGATATAAATGAGGAAACCGATACTCGTCCTGCTGTTCATATCCCTCCTGGCCTTAATCGCCGCCGGATGCTCCAACGAGCGCGTCACCAAGCCGGAGCTGAAGGGCACGGGGCCGCTTGCGCTCAAGCTTCCTCCGGGAATCCTCTCCCCGGAATACCATCAGCCCGTGGATTACTGGAAAACGCACCACATGGACATTCTTGAAAGAGGCGACTACAACAAGCACGAGTGTATGCTGTGTCACGACGCGAACACCTCGTGCAACAACTGCCATGATTATGTAGGCGTCAAAAGGGTGTCAGGATACGAATAAAGGGGGAGCTCAAATCATGGAAGAAAACAAAGATACCGCTAAAGCGGGCGCCGGGGCGGCGCCTGAAGAGCACCACGGCGGGAAATTCATGGCCGGAAGGCGAGCTTTCCTGGGCGCTTTCGCCGGATGCATAGGCGCGCTGGGCGCGGGCCTCGTAGGCGTTCCGCTCCTGGCGTCCTTCACGCCCGTCCAGAGAGGCAAGCCGGAGCCTGCGATACTGAACCTCGACGACATACCAAAAGGCGGGTCCGCCAGGGGCGTTTACGCCGGATACTCGTTCATGGTCTTCAACCGGAAGAGCGGGATCGAGGCTATATCCCTGAAGTGCACCCACCTCGGCTGCACTGTAAAATGGGAACCGGCGAAGCAGATTTTCAGGTGCCCGTGCCACGACGGCTGGTACAACAAGCACGGGGTAAACAAGGGCGGCCCTCCTCCCGCGCCTCTCGAGCATCTCGCGTATAAGATTGTCGGCTCCAAATTGATAGTCGGAGGTGCATAGGATGAGCAAGGTGATTGAATGGTTCGATTCCCGCACGGGGATCTCCGAGCTGCTGGACGACGAGGTGTTCTCCAAGAAAGCGCCCAAGATAAAAAAGTGGTACGAGTTCTTCGGCTGCTTCGGGGGGATGTCCCTCATACTCTTCATAATCCAGGTGCTCACCGGCACCTTCCTGCTGCTGTATTACAGGCCGTCCCCCAAGGAGGCCTTTTCCAGCGTGGTCTTTATAGACAACGGCGTCTATTTCGGCTGGCTCTTCAGGCGCCTGCACGCCATCGGCGCGAACGTAATGATACTGCTCGTGATGATACACATGCTTAAGGTTATAATGACCGGCGCGTACAAAGCCCCCAGGGAGTTTCACTGGATATCCGGCTTCTTCCTCCTTATGCTCACGATGATGATGGGAATCTCCGGCTATCTGCTTCCCTGGACGCAGCTGTCCTACTGGGCGGTCACGGTCCTTACGACCTCGTTCTCCGTCGTGCCCGTCGTCGGGCCGATAATGATGAAGGTTATACGCGGCGCGGACGCGGTCTCCGGCGCCACGCTCGGCAGGTTCTTCGCCCTGCACCTGGCGCTTCCGGTAATCATGTCGCTTCTCATGGCCTTCCATTTCATGATGATAAGAAGGTCCGGCATTCAGGAGCAGTTATAGCCGTCAGGCGGGCGAGACCGGGGCCGCCGTGCGGGAGCCGGGACAGGCGGGCGGGACATCCCTGAATCGGCAAATATCTCGGCGAGACCAGTTTGGGCAGGTGGACGGGTGATGTTAAAGGATCATGCGCGTGTTATAAATGAGGCCGGCGTTATGCGCTTCTGCATGGCGGAACCGAAAGTATAACGAGAGGATAGGGGGATGAAATATAATAAAGACAACTGGAAGGGCGAGCTCGAACCTTTCTGGCCGAACGATGTAATAGACAAGGGGATAATAGTCTCCGTCGTAATAGGGATATTCTTCCTGATAGCCTTTTTCGTGCCGCGTCTTTTCCTGCCGCCGGAGGTGCCTGCGGACACCACCAACACCCCGCTCGGCGTGAAGCCGGAATGGTACTTCCTCGCGGCGTACCAGACGCTGAAGATGTTCCCGACCACCATCTTCGGAAACGTGGCGGAACTGATAGGCATGGGGGTGCAGGTGCTCGCGATAACGGGGCTTTTCCTGCTGCCATTCCTTGACAGGGGGCAGTCAAGGGGCTGGAAGAATCGGTCAACGCTCGGCAAGGCCACCATCATCGCCGGTGTCGTGATTTTCGTCGGCCTTACAATCGCGGGACACTTATCTTAAATAAAAAAGGAGTATACCGTGACAGGGAGAGTAAGAGGAGTTCTTTTAATAGCGGCTCTCGTCGTGCTTTTTATCCCCGCTTACGCGGCGGCGGAAGACAACTACTGCGCCGAGTGCCATACCGCGGGCGAGATTGCCTCCTTCGGGAGCCTGATGAAGTGGGACAGGAGCATTTACCAGGAGCAGAAGAGCACGCTCTGCCCGGGGCTTTTCCAGATTAAGGAAGGGCAGTATTTCACGGAAAGCAGGCTCCTGAAATACAACCAGTTCCTGACCGACCTCGAAGAACAGACCATGAGATACCCGGAGTATATGCGGGAGGACCTGGTCACATACAACATAAAGTATGCCGACCTCAGGACGAAGGACGTGGACTCCATAAGCTCCTTCGCCGGGCCGAACCTGAAAATTAAAAAGGGTATGGGAGAGATCTACGAGAAGATAAACAAGCTCCGCGACGACTACAAGCTGGAAAAGGTGATAGGGCTTGGTCTGCTCGTGGTGATGATTGTCTCCCTGCTTTTCTTCCTGGGGCTTAAGAAAACCGTAAAGGAATAAGAGGTCTAAGGATGCTCAAAAGAATATTCGCAATAATATTTGCTGTCTCGCTGCTGGCCTTCCTTTCCTCCTGTTCCGAGTATAAAGGGCAAAAGGAGACCGGCACGGCAGACCCCAAGGTGGTGGCCGCCGCAGTCTCTCAGGCGAGCAAGGCCGCGGACACCCTTGACAACATGAACCTCAAGGCGTTCGAGCTCGGGAAGCTCGGGATGGCGATGGCAATGCAGGGAGTCCCCGGCGCGTCCGATACCCTCGATTCCGCCCTGAAGCTTGCGACGCAGGTCCGGGCGCAGTCCAACCAGACATACGCGGCGGGGTTGCGCCGGATGTCGAGCGGCTGGGGGCCCAAGGACCACGAGGCCATCGACCCGCTTGTAGACAGAATTACGAACGCCTCCACCCGCGTCTGGGTAATACGCTCCATCGCCGAAGGCATAGCGAAGCTCGACAAGGCAAAGGCGATTGGAATCCTTAACCAGGCCGCGCAGGACGCAGAGTCCATACCGGACCCGAAATACCGCGACCTCGACCTTCGCGGAGTTTCCGCCGCGCTTGCCGCGCTTGATTTCAAGGCGGGCATGGATGCCGCCGCGAAAATCTCCGACCCAAGGATAAAGGCCTGGGCATACATGGAGATAGGCAGGACGGCGAAGGCGGACGGCTCCGGCGATGCGGATTCGGCGTTTTCCGCCGCGGGCGATGCTGCGGATGCCGTGTTGAACATGCAGCCCACGAGCGACCTCATTACCGATTCCACCCCTCCCGAAGTAAAGGCTGAAGTCCTCGCAAAGGAAAAGGGGAACCTTATGGCATATTCCGCCAGGGTGCTCGCAAATGCCGCCCTCGCGCTGAAGGATTCCGACGCCGCAAAGTCCCGGATGATGTTTTCGACGGCGGAAGAAACGGCATCCTCTATACCGCAGCCGTACGCCAGGTCTTACGCGATGAGCGACGTCGCCATGGCCCTTGCAGGCGCAAACCCGGCCGATGCAAACGCCTATGCCGCGAAGATAGAGCATAACGACGCGAAGTTCGCGGCCATGATGAAGGCCGCCACCGCCGCCGGCAACGCCGCCGACATGTCCGGCGTTATCGATGTTGCGCAGTCCATATCCGACCCGTACGACCGGGCGAAGGCGCTTGAGCTTGTGGCGGATTCGCTGGTCAGTTCCGACCCGAAAAAGGCCGGGGAGCTGGCCGGGGACGAGAAATATCCGGCAATAAAGGACGCGATATACGCGTCGCTCGCGGTTGCGGCCTCAAAGGACGGGGACAAGGCGTTCAAGGAGGCCCTCGATAAGATAAAGGTGCCGAGATTCGCCGGCGCCGAAGCGGTCTACGAGCAGGCGCGCGCGCTTTACGGAGCCGCGAAGCTCAAGGAGCAGACCGACCCCGCCGCCGCGATAAAGCTTTACAAAAGGGCCGCGTCGGCTGCCGCCACGGCGAAGAGCGGCGCGCTCCAGTGGAAGACTGCGGTTGCGCTTTGCAGGCTTGACCCGAACCAGTTCATCTATTACGCGGCGAAACTGGAAGGCGGCGACAACATGAAGGTCGGCTACCTCTCCGAGATTGCGGCGGATTTCGCGGCCAGGGGCGATTACCGCTCCCCGATGGTCTGGGACATGGCGGTTAAGTCCGCCTCTTCCGTGAACGACAATGCCGTCTCCGCCGACCTGCTGGCGAATATCGCCTCCGCCTGCGCGAAGCACGACAAGGCCAGGGCCGCCGACATTTTCGACAAGGCCCTTCAGAAGGCCGGCAAGATAGGCGCGTCGGAAAGCTGATCCCGGGCAGGCGTGGTGGCTGGTGAGGCACGAGGCCGGTTGCGGAGGGTTGTCGGCCCGACGGGGAATCGATGCGGGGCTGTTATTTTCACGGAACAGGGCATGGCGTTTTAAAGCAATTCATACCGGAAGGAATATCTCAAGAGGAGGGGGAAATGAAAATAGGCGTAATGATACAGGAAGGCCCGTATAACCACGAGGCTTCCGATACCGCCTACAAGTTTGTCGAAGCGGCGCTGGCCAAGGGCCATACAATCCAGGGCGTGTTCATGTATGACGATGCGGTGACGAACGTCGCCAAGCACATGGAGCCGCCGCAGGACGACAGGCATATCGCAAGGCGGTGGTCGGAGCTCGGCGCCAAGGGCGTGGACATAGTAGTCTGCGTGGCGGCGGCGAAGAGGCGCGGGATGAAACCGGAACTTATAGTTGACAACACAAGGATATCCGGCCTGGGCCAGCTTAGCGAGATATGCACCGAGGCGGAGCGTGTGGTCACCTTCGGAGACTAATCGGGATATGGTTTTTTCAATATCCCGATTAATGGAAAGGAGATTTAAAAAGTGGCAAAGATAATGTTCGTAAACAGGAACGCCCCGCACGGGACGATATACGCCTGGGAAGGACTGGAAGTCGTCCTCATCTTCGGCGCATACGAAAACGAGCTTGCCGCCGTCTACATGGACGACGCCGTTTTCTCCCTCAAAAAAGGACAGGATACCTCGGCCCTCGGCATAAAGGGGTTTGTTCAGACCCTGCCGGTGCTGGAGGACTACGGCTGCGAGAAGATATACGTGGACAAGGAATCCATGGAAAAGCGCGGCCTGAAGACGGATGATTTCGCCATACCGGTCGAGGTGATGGATTCGGCGGGCATAGGCAAAATAATGGAAGAGCAGGACGTGCTCCTGCCTTTTTAAGATTAGGAGGTCTTTAAGGTGCTTCACATAGTAAACAAATCTCCGTATATGAAAAGCAGCCTTGAGAGCTGCATCAGGGTGGCGCAGAAGGATGCCCCGATACTGCTGATTGAAGACGCCGTGCTCGGCGCCGCAGCCGGCGGCGGGGCGGAAACCCTCGTCAAGAGCGCTTTGAAAGACCACCCGGTCTACGCGCTGAGCGCGGACATTTCCGCAAGGGGTCTGGCGGGCAATCTTACCCCCGGCGTGAAGGTGATCGACTACGCCGATTTTGTCGATCTTGTCGAGCAGCACAAGCCGATGACCTGGCTCTGACAAACATGGACAGGGAAACCCTGTCGGAACTCCTGCTCGGCCGGAAATATCAGGAAGCGATGGACCTGGTTAAAAAAAGACATGGAAACCTGCGGATTCTGCTCGGTCTTTTATATTCCGAGGAGGAGCTTGTCAGGTGGAGGGCCGTTACGCTGCTCGGGCTGGTCGCGGCTGAGGGAAGGACGGAGCTGGCGCCGGCGGTCAGGCGGCTTCTGTGGTTCCTGAACGAGGAATCGAGCACCGTGGGCTGGTGTTCCGCGCAGGCCATCGCGGAGATATACAGGAACAATCCGGGCATGGCGCGTGATGCAATCCGGCCAGTCCTGCATCTCTCGGACGACCCGGAGCTTTCCGACCCGTCCAACAGGAATACGCCGATACTCGCGGGTTCCATCTGGGCGATCGGCGCGCTTGCGGAAGACGAGCCGTCGCTGGTTTCGGAGATGGGGCCGTCGCTCGTCAAGTTCCTTGAAGACCCGGAGCCGGTGATAAGAGGCTTCTCCGCGTGGGCGCTCGGCAGGATGCGTTTCGCGGCGGCGGAAGAGGACTTAAGGAAACTTGCGGGGGACGCCGCCGTTATCAGTCTTTACGAAGGTGATGCCTTGAAAAATATCAGTGTGGCGCGCGCCGCGGGCGGCGCGCTCGTGAAGATTCGAAAAAACAGCAGTGAAGGAGGTGAGGAATAGTCCGGTTCGGCATTTTCTTAGGTTCAGTTTCATAACCAGAAAAGGAGAAAGTAGATGTCAGATACCCCAATGATTGACCAGCTTGAAACCGGCCCATGGCCGAGCTTCATCAAGGACATCAAGAGGATGGCCGCCAAGAACGCCATGTGCAAAGACCTCCTGGGTCTCCTTGAGATGTCCTACAAGGACAAAAGGACGCACTGGAAACACGGCGGTATAGTCGGCGTCCGCGGTTACGGCGGCGGCATCATAGGCCGCTATTCCGATTCGCCCGAGAAGTTCCCGAACGTCTCCCACTTCCACACCGTCCGCGTGAACCAGCCCTCCGCGTGGTTCTACAATACCGGCGCGCTCCGCTATCTCTGCGACCTCTGGGAGAAGCACGGCTCCGGCCTTACGAACCTGCACGGCTCGACCGGCGACTTCGTCATGCTCGGTACTACCACGGATCAGCTCGAACCCATATTCACCGACCTCTCCGAGCACGGCTGGGACCTGGGCGGCTCCGGTTCCGACGTCCGCACCCCGTCCTGCTGCAACGGCATGGCCCGTTGCGAGTTCGCCTGCTACGACACCATGAACCTGTGCTACGACCTGACGAACGAATATCAGGACGAGCTCCACAGGCCGGCGTTCCCGTACAAGTTCAAGTTCAAGATGTCCGGTTGCCCGAACGATTGCGTCGCCTCGATAGCCCGCTCCGACTGCTCCATTATCGGCACCTGGAGGGACGACATCCAGCAGGACAACGCCGCCGTCACAGAGTACGCCAAGGGCGGCAAGGTTGACATAGCGAACGACGTAGTGGCGAAATGCCCGACCGGCTGCATGTCGTGGGACGGCTCCAAGCTCTCCATAGACAACAAGAACTGCAACCGTTGCATGCACTGCATAAACGTCATGCCGAAGGCCCTTCGCCCCGGCAAGGACAAGGGCGCGATGATACTTCTGGGCGCCAAGGCCCCGATTGTCCAGGGCGCGCTGCTCTCTTCCGTAATAGTGCCCTTCATAAAAATGGAGCCGCCGTACGAGGAGTTCAAGGACCTTATCCGCCGCATATGGGAGTTCTGGGATGAGCACGGCGAGAACAGGGAGCGTATAGGCGAGATGATCGTCCGCATAGGCAAGGGCAATTTTGTCGAGGAAATCGGCCTCGAGCCGCTACCGGCCATGATAAAAGAGCCGAGGTCCAACCCGTACATCTTCTACGAAGAGTATTTCGAGGAAGAATAGGCGGAGGCGTTTGAGGGAGGCGGTTGGGATAACGTCCCCCGGTTTCAGATATTTTATTGTGCAGACAGGTTGACGAACAAATAAAACGGAGGGATTGAGAAAATGGCAGCTCCGAAGAGAAAGACAGATATAGGGCCACCCCATTACGAACAAATGCTTCACCCGATGGTGAAGGCAAACTACGGCAAATGGAAATACCACGAGAAAGTAAAGCCCGGCGTGCTGATGCACGTCTCCGAGACCGGCGACAAGCTCTACACCGTTCGCGCCGCGTCATCGAGGCTCGTCAGCATCGACAAGATAAGGGATTTCTGCAATCTGGCCGACAAGTATTGCGACGGGTACCTCAGGTTCACCAGCCGCAACAACGTCGAGTTCATGACGGACAAGGAAGCCAATGTCCAGCCGATCATCGACGAGTTGAGCAAGATGGGACACCCGGTCGGCGGCACCGGCAACTCCATATCGAACATCGTCCACACCCAGGGCTGGGTCCACTGCCACAGCTCCGCGACGGACGCTTCCGGAGTTGTGAAGGCCACCATGGACGAGTTGATCGATTACTTCACGTCCATGAAGCTTCCCGCGCATCTGAGGATTGCGGTCGCGTGCTGCCTTAACATGTGCGGCGCGGTTCACTGCTCCGACATCGCCATCCTCGGTATCCACAGGACGCCGCCGACAATCGATAATGATAAGCTCGGCAACCTCTGCGAGATACCGTCAACCGTCGCCTCCTGCCCGAAGGCCGCAATACGCCCGAAGGTCATCGAGGGCAAGAAGACAGTCGAGGTTGTCGAGGACCTCTGCATGTACTGCGGCAACTGCTACACCGTCTGCCCGGCTATGCCGATAGCGAACCCGCTCAACGACGGCATATCGATATGGGTGGGCGGCAAGGTCTCCAATTCCAGGCACGCGCCGATGTTCTCGAAACTCGCAATACCCTATCTCCCGAACAATCCGCCCCGCTGGCCGGAAGTCACGGGCGCGGTCAAGAACATTGTCGAGACCTACGCGAAAGACGCAAAGAAGTATGAGAGGGTCGGCGAGTGGATTAACAGGATAGGCTGGCAGAAATTCTTCGAGAAGACGGGCCTGGAATTCACCAAGTACCATATCGACGATTACACCCTGGCGTCCAGCACGTACAATTCCTCTACACACGTTAAATTTTAAGAGGTGCGAAAATGGCGTCCTTAGAAGAGATAAAAAGCTACTTGTTTCAGAAGGTGGAGTCCTATGCCGGCAAAAAGCAGGTGAAGGTCCCTCACCTTACCCAGGAAGTCATAGAGCACTTCGGCGAGGCCGAGTGCTCCAAGAAAGACGTGAAGGAGGCCCTTAAGGAGCTTATCGACGAGGAGAAGCTCGTATATGGCTATTTCGGCGGCACTACGATCGAGCTTCCGCACGTAGAGGGAAGCGCGAACGCATAAACGGAGAAAAATCAATGGCCATTGTAGTTAAGAAGAAGAAAAAGGACTACAGCATAAAAGCCGGCTCCGCGACGCAGGCTTCCGCGCTGAGGCCCAAGTACCAGCCGAAAACGCCGCCGTGCACGTTCAAGTGCCCTTCAGGCGTTGACATCCGCGGCTACGTGATGCACGTCAGCCAGTCGGAGATGTACGGCAGGACCTTCGACCAGTCCATGAAAGAGGCATGGCTCATGCTTACGGACAAGAACCCGCTCCCGGCCACCACCGGCAGGGTCTGCCCGCATCCATGCGAGAGCGAGTGCAACAGGGGAAGCCTCGAAGGGCCGCTCAACATCAACAACATCGAGCGCTACATGGGCGACTACGGCATCAAGAACAACCTGCCGCTCACGGCGCCGACGGAGAAGAAGGCCGAATCCGTCGCGGTCGTAGGCTCCGGTCCGGCGGGTCTTTCCTGCGCGTACCAGCTTGCCAGGCGCGGCTACGGCGTAACGATCTACGAGTCTTTCGAGAAGCCCGGAGGTATGCTCCGCTACGGCATCCCCTCCTACAGATTGCCGGAGGACGTGCTCGACGCGGAGATCAAGAAAATCCTCGACCTCGGCGTGCAGCTCAAGCTGAAGACGAAGATAGGCAAAGACGTCGCGCTCGACGAGATCCGGAAGTCCAACCGCGTTGTCTTCATGGGCATAGGCGCCCATGCGGGCAAGAAGCTCGGAGTTCCCGGGGAGAACGCGCCGAACGTCATGACAGGCGCGGAATTCCTGCACAAGGTCAATAAAGGCGAAAAGGTCGATATAGGCGGGAAGGTTATTGTGGTCGGCGGCGGCAACAGCGCCATCGACGCCGCGAGAGTCGCGCTCAGGCTCGGCTCGGACGTTACCCTCTCCTACCGCAGGACCCGCGCCGAGATGCCCGCAATCGAGCACGAGATCCACTCCGCCGAGGAGGAAGGCGTCAAGTTCGAATACCTTACCGCTCCCGTCGAAGTCGTGGTGAAGGACGGCAAGGCGACGGGCCTCAAGCTTCAGAGGATGGAGCTCGGCGAGCCGGACGCCTCCGGGAGGCGCAGGCCCGTCCCGGTGCCCGGTTCGGAGTTCGTGGTGGAGGCGACGTTCGTCTGCCCGTCCATCAGCCAGGAGCCGGAGTTCGGCGGCCTTGAGAGCCTGAAGAACGAAAAGGGCTGGATATCCGCGGACGCGGCAGGCAAGACGCCGGCGGACGGCGTCTTCGCGGGCGGCGACGTCACGAACCAGCTTGGCCTTGTAACGGAGGCCATAGGCCTTGGCAGGAAGGCCGCCGAGGCCATCGACGACTTCATCAGGAACAATGAGAAGCCCGCCGAGGCCCCGCTTACGGTCGTCAGGTATCAGAACATGTACCGCGACTTCTTTGTCAAGAAGGAGAGGACGCCGACCAGGTATATCCCGGCGTCCGAGGTGAAGACGAGCATGACGAAAGAGCCGATGCTCGCACTTACCGACACGGAGTTCAAGGAAGAAGTATCGCGCTGTATGAGCTGCGGGCTGTGCTTCGACTGCGACAACTGCTGGATGTACTGCTCGGACGGCGCGGTGGAGAAAAAGGCCAAGACCACCCCGCGCGGCACGCATTACGAGTTCATCCTGGACAAGTGCCAGGGCTGCAAGAAATGCGCTGAAGCCTGTCCCTGCGGCTACATAGACATGTTCTAAAATATTCGTTCCGTTACCCGGAGGGCCGCCTGTCCATGGGGCGGACCCTCCGGGCTGTTTTTTATCAGGAGATCTGAATGGAAGAAATCACGCTGAGAGAGATAATCGACTACGCCAGGATAAACGAGGAGAACTCGAGACGTTTCTACCTTGAGGCCGCTGAAAAGTCCTCGGTTGGCAACGTCCGGGCATACCTTCAGCACCTGGCGAAGGAGGAGCAGAAACACATCGACCACTTGAACGATCTGGAAAAGAAGGTCGAAAAAGGCGGGAAAATACCGAAGTCGCAAGGCGTGGCGAAACCTCTCGGATATGCCGATTACATAGGCACGGTGAGGCTTGACGAGACGGCGAGCTACCAGGACGTCCTCCAGGCCGCAATGGCCAAGGAGAAAGAGGCGCTTGAGTCTTACAGGAAATATGCCGCCCTGTCCGACGACCCGAAGGCCAGGAAATTGTTCCTTCTGCTGGCGGACGAGGAGAGCAGGCATCTGAGGGGATTCGAGGAGAAATACGACGATTTCATGAGAGAGATAGAACATAACTAAGGGTGGGGCTGAATGTACGAAATCTTAAAAAAGACAGTTTGGTCCGCGCAGGAACCGAGAATAACGGAGTTCGTGCTTAACGCTCCGGAGATTGCCAGGGCTCACAAGGCCGGGCAGTTCGTCATCATCATCCCGCGGGAATCGGGCGAGAGGATACCTCTCACGATTGCCGACAAGGACGCGGGGGCAGGCACCATAAACATCCTGTTCCAGGAAGTCGGGGCCTCCACAATGCTCCTCGGCTCGTTCAAGGAAGGCGACAGGCTCACGCATGTCGCCGGGCCGCTCGGCAAGCCGACGCACGTGGAGAAGTTCGGCACGGTAGTCTGTGTCGGAGGCGGCGTGGGCATCGCGCCCGTCCATCCGATTGCCAAGGCCATGAAAGACGCAGGAAACAAGGTCATCTCCATCCTGGGCGCCAGGACGAAAGACCTTTTGATATACGAAGACCTGATGAGGAAGGCCTCAAGCGAGGTGCGCATCACCACGGACGACGGCTCGTACGTGAAAAAGGGCTTCGTTACGGACGAGCTCAAGCAGATGATAGAGGTCGAGAAAATCCCTGTCGACCTTGTCGTCGTAATCGGCCCGCCGATTATGATGAAGTTCGTCTGCAAGGTCACGGAGCCGCACAGGATAAAGACCTTCGCCAGCCTCAACACCATCATGGTTGACGGCACCGGGATGTGCGGCGCCTGCCGCGTGACAGTCGGCGGGAAGACCAGGTTCGTATGCGTTGACGGGCCGGAGTTTGACGGACACGAGGTGGACTACGACGAGATGATGGCGCGCCAGAGGCAGTATCTGCCGGAGGAGAAGCAGGCGGCTGACATATGCAGGAAAAAACTCTGCCATTCGGCTTAAGCGATAAGGACGGTAACGATGACTGAAGAGAAAAAGGATCAGGGGGCAGCCGGGCAAGGCGGCCAGGGGGGCGAAGGAGGCCGGAAGGGTCAGGGCAGGCCCAAGGTTCCCAGGCAGAGTATGCCGGAGCAGGCCCCGCTCGTAAGGGCAAAAAATTTCGACGAAGTGACGCTCGGATATACGGAGGAGCAGGCGCTCCTCGAGGCGTCGCGGTGCTTGCAGTGCAAGAAGCCTTTCTGCACCACGGGCTGTCCGGTCGGTATCGACATCAAGTCTTTTATCGGCCTCATCCAGAGCAAGGACTACCTCTCCGCGCTTGCGAAGATAAAGGAGTCGAGCCTTCTGCCCGCCGTATGCGGGCGCGTATGTCCGCAGGAGATGCAGTGCGAGAAGGTCTGCATCCTCAGCAAGAAGGGCGATTCCGTCGCCATAGGGCGGCTTGAGCGTTTCGTGGCCGATTTCCAGGCGAAGCACGGCGGTGGCCGGATACCAAAGGCCGAGGCGCCCACGGGCAAAAAGATCGCCATTGTCGGCGCGGGGCCGTCCGGCCTGACCGCGGCGTTCGACCTCACGGTCATGGGCCACAAGGTAACGATATTCGAGGCCCTGCACAAGGCGGGCGGCGTCCTGGTATACGGCATACCGGAGTTCAGGCTCCCGAAGGCCATCGTCGAGCGCGAGGTAAAGGTGCTCGAACAGATGGGCGTCGAGATAAAGCTGAACTACGTCATCGGCAAGATAAAGACAATCGACCAGCTCATGAGCGAGGACGGTTTCGACGCCGTGTACATCTGCAACGGCGCGGGGCTCCCGTGGTTCATGGGCATCCCCGGCGAGAACCTGAACGGCGTCTATTCCGCCAACGAGTTCCTCACGCGCTCGAACCTCATGAAGGCGTTCCGGTTCCCGGAGTTCGACACGCCGATAAAGAGGTTCAAGAATGTCGCGGTGGTCGGCGGCGGCAATGTCGCCATGGACGCCGTGCGCACGGCCCTTCGCCTCGGCGCGGACAACGCCTATATCGTATACAGGCGCTCGAAGGACGAGCTCCCGGCCCGTAAGGAAGAGGTCGAGCACGCGATGCACGAGGGCGTGCAGTTCAAGCTCCTTACCGCGCCGGTGAAGGTCCTCGGGAACGAGCAGGGCTGGGTCAAGGGCCTTGAGTGCATAGAGATGGAGCTTGGCGATCCGGACGATTCCGGCAGGCGCAGGCCGGTGCCGAAACCCGGCTCCGAGTTCACCCTCGAAGTGGACGCCGTGGTAGTCTCCATCGGCACGAGCTCCAATCCGCTCCTGTTCCAGACGACTCCGGGCCTCGGCCAGACGAAGAGAGGCTATATCGAAGTGGAGAGCGAGCAGACCTGCCGGACGACCAAGAAGGGCGTCTTCGCCGGCGGCGACATCGTCACCGGCTCGGCCACGGTTATCCTTGCGATGGGCGCGGGCAGAAGCGCCGCAAAGGGCATCGACGAATACCTGAAGACCGGCGAGTGGTGGAGCAAGGGGGCGTTATGATTCATGGCGCATCTATAAACACGTAACACAAAGGGGGTCGATATGGACATCAAGGCTGACCAGGTGCTCGACTGCTCTGGGCTTGTCTGCCCGGAGCCGATACTTAAGACCAACATGGCCGTGAAGAAGATGGAGACGGGAAAGATTCTTGAGATGATAGGCACGGACCTCGGCACCGTCAACGACATCGTCGCATGGGCCAAGAGGACGGGCAACGAGCTTCTCGGCACGGAAGAGAAGGACGGCAAGCAGCACTACTTCATCAAAAAAACGAAGTAGTATCAGGACACGCGAGGCCCCGGCCTTCCGGGGCCTTAAGGTTGTCGGTAAGAATACGAGGTCTGTCGCTCCGAGGGCCGAAGTCTGGCCCGCGGCAACCCCGAAGGTAACGCCCCCTCTTGTCCCCATCTTAAGATAAGAGGGCAAAGGGGGAGTTGTGAAACCCGGGATTGCGAAGCAATATGCGGAATCGCGGTGAGGAACGGGAAAGGGAGATGCTGGCCGGAACGATTAACGGGTAAAAGACAAAGGGGGCGGCAATGAAGATCAAGGACATTCTCGATACCAGCAGGGGCCTGATAACGGCAAATGTTGACCAGAAAGTCTCGGAAGCTTTTAATACCCTCATTGTCAACAAGATAAGCTGTCTGCCCGTCATCGACGGCAGCGGCAGCCTCAAGGGCATGTTTTCGGAGAGAGACGTGCTACGCGAGGTTCACGACAACCCCGGCGGATACGGGACGCGCAAGGTGTCCGAGGTCATGTCCAACAACATCATTATCGGGCTTGTGGACGACGACCTCGATTATGTCATGAACATCATGACGAAGAACACAATCCGCCATCTGCCCGTCATGTCAGGCCAGAACCTTACCGGCATTATCTCCATCAGGGACGTTGTGCGCGGCCTGATGCACAAGGTGGAGGCGGAAAACCGCTACCTCAAGGACTACATCGAAGGCAAGTTCGAGGGCTACCAGTAACAAGGGCCTCGGAGTCGCATACCTCCGGCGGCGGCTTTATCCGAATGAGTTGGAGTTTAAAGGCGCAACCATAACCTGGGCGCGCGAAGGAAGTTTTTTTATGGCAGTGAAAACCGGAATCGTATATCTCGTCGGCGCGGGCCCCGGAGACCCGGAGCTCATAACCGTAAAGGGCGCGGAAATCCTCGGGAAGGCGCGGGTGGTGGTCTACGACGCCCTTGTGCAGGAATCCCTCCTCAAGCTTGCGCCTCCTGACGCGAAGCTTATGTATATGGGCAAGCGCGCCGGAAGGATGTGCCCTTCACAGGAAGAGATCAACCGCACCCTCATAGAGCAGGCGCAGGCCGGCAATACGGTCGTGCGGCTCAAAGGCGGAGACCCGTTCGTCTTCGGACGCGGCGGCGAGGAAGTCATGGCGCTCGGCGGGGCCGGCGTGCCATGCGAGGTTGTCCCCGGCGTGACATCCGGCGTGGCCGTCCCCGGCTCGCTCGGCATACCTGTCACGCACAGGGGCGTATCGGGCAGCGTCGCGTTCGTCACGGGGCATCCGGGCAGCGGCCTGGAAGACCCGGTGGACTGGGAGAAACTGGCGACCGCCGTGGGCACGATTGTAATCTACATGGGCCTTACCCGCCTGCCCGAGATAGCGGAACGCCTCATCTCCGCCGGACGCCCCGGGAGCACGCCCGCGGCGGTGATAAGCCACGGGACTTCGCGCGGCCAGAGGCAGGTCATCGCGCCGCTTTCCGAGCTTTTTCAGGCGGCATCCGCCTCGGGGCTCGATACCCCGGCGCTTATCGTGATAGGCGAGGTGGTGGGGCTTCGGAAGGAATTTAAAACGCTGCTTTCGGTATATGTGCCGGAGGCCAGGCCGGAGAAGAGCGTAAAATAATCCGGTAAACTATCCCCGTGTCAGGCGCGGGATGACAATTATTGCATTGCGCTAAGGAGCCGTTCAGGTTATGTCGCACGACGCGGAACTTCAGCTCGAAGAATACAAGAACAAGGTGAGGGGCCAGATGAAGGGCTTCCTCTTCTGGGAGAAGGATCTGCTCTTCAAGGGCATGACGCAGTCCGGCTACGAGATCGAATTCGACGCCGAGGTCCAGTGGGGCTGTATGCCGACGGAGTCCCTTATGCTCTCGCTCGCCGGCTGCATGGGGATAGACGTCCTGAGCTTCCTGAAAAAAATGAAGTGCCATATCGAGAAGTTCAAGGTGGACATCGACGCCGAAAGGAACGTCACACCGCCGCAGTATTTCAAGTCCATAACGATGCACATACACGTGAGCGGGAGCGGGATCACGGAGCGGCGCATCGAGCGCGCCGTCGCGCTCTCCCAGGATAAATACTGCTCCGTGTATCACTCCCTCAGGAAAGACCTGAAGGTAAAGGTCGGCTGGACCATCACGGACGTGGAGCCGCCGCGCGACGTCAGAAAATAATCCCCGCGTAACCTGCGGCGGCATGGTCTTTCCGCAGCTGCATATCAGAAAATAATCCCGGCATAGCCCACCGCCATACGGAACTCGCCCTCAGGATGCACGTCGAAGCTTGTCGTGTGCTCCAGTAGAATCCCTTTCTCGGCGCCGAGGGATTTCGCGGCGGCGATGGCCGCGGCCATCGCGCCCGCACCGCATGCGTTCCAGTCCGCCTCGGCCTCCGGTATTATCCTCTCCGCCTGCATTTCGAGCGCGGCCCCGATAATCTTCATGTCGTTAGACCGCATCCACGTCCTTGCGTCCGCGCCATACCCGGCTGGCGCAAAGCCGTAATCGTCTCCGTAATGCGTGAGGTCGGACGAGCCTATGACCGCAACATCCATCCCGGCAATCAGCCTTCCTATCCTGCCGCCGATCTTCACGGCCTCTTCGAGCGGCGGCGCCGCGACGGGCACAATCATGGCATCGGGAAACAGGTATTTTATCATCGGGAGCTGGACTTCTATCGAGTGCTCCAAGGCGTGGGCATGCGTGTCGGACACGAGCAGGTCCGGTATCTCTTCAAGGAATATTTCGGCAAGCGCGCGGTCTACCCTTGCCTCGCCGAGCGGCGTCTGCCAGGAGCCGTCGGGATAGACCGCGAAAGAATGGACGGCGGGGACATGCACGGCCCCGAACAGGACAAAGGTCTTGGGGGCGCGCCTGAGCTTTATGGAAAGATAGACCTTCGATGCCGTCCTGCCCGAGTAATACCACCCGGCATGGGGGACAATCCCGCCAGAAATCACATCAGGAAGGCCGGGAGGAGGCGTGAACTCGCGCTCATATATCTCCATCTGCGCACGAACGTCTCCGGAATAAAACGGCGCGGCTACAGGAACCCTTACAGACACGGGCCACCTCCGGAATTCTGCGTATTATACCATAAACCCGCCGCCAGAACGCAAATTTTATAACTCATCCCCTGCCCAGCCCGCTCATCGCAGGGGGGGCAATTTATTGCGCCCGCCTTTTACTCATAAAACGACCCCTACGCCAGTGAGTAATCCTCATCGGTAGGCGAAGTTCATTGCCGGAGGCTATTCCGGATTAGTCATGCAACCAATTGATTATTAAAGTAAAAATAATTAAAAATAGCGTTTTTCCGGCGGTATCGAAAGCGGCTGAAAAACGGGCCATTTTCGGGCAATTTCAGGGCAAAAGGGGGGTGCGGGGAAGACGTCTTTCGAGGTTCCATTCCGGGCGTGAATACTTGTTCTTAAGAAGCTCGCTGGCCAGGG
The DNA here is from genome assembly GCA_021784575.1 of Nitrospirota bacterium. Lineage (GTDB taxonomy): Bacteria > Nitrospirota > JACRHJ01 > JACRHJ01 > JACRHJ01 > JAKAHE01. The sequence goes on along the minus strand of JAJYHX010000002.1, from coordinate 236,795 downwards.
TCTCCTCCTCACGCGTCAGGAATCCGGGTATGAAATCCGCTCCGAGTTCATCATAAAACCCCTTTGTAATTGAAGACTTAAGCTCGTCAATATCGACTTTTGGCAGGTGTTCCCTGAGGGCTGTCATCTTCCGGGAAAGCGCCTCCAGCGCGGTTTCCCGGTCCGATTCGTCCTCGAACTTCATAAGGGACAAAAGCGCATCGTAATCTTTATCGATAATGATGGAACCCTGCTGAAGAAAAGAGTTTTTAAGCCTCCTCTGCGCGCTCCCGATAAGCTTTTTCCCGCCCGCAAGGACTTCGTGCCAAGACGGCGACGAAAAGCATAACGGCCCGCCGAACCTATTGGTATTATTGCCTTTTTTAACCGGAACAAGCTCCGCCGCAAGCCCGAGGGAATTCAGCCCGCGAAGAAAACACGCGCCGATTTTCTTATAGGAGCCCATGAGGTCGGAAGGGAAAAAAACGCTGGGAATTCCGCATGTTAGGCTGTATGTAAGCTCCGAGTCGTGCAGGACGGCGCGCCCGCCCGTCGGCCTCCTGACAAGGGGGATACCCCTGGCCGAGATGCCGTCCAGGTCGAGGGCAAAAACCTTTTGAAATGAACCGATTGAGAGCGACGGGGCGTTCCAGGAATAGAACCGCAGGACAGGCTCACGGCCGCACGAAAGCAGAAGCGCCTCGTCCACCGCCATGTTCCATGCGGCGCCCCCGGCCCCCGAATCTATAAGCCTGAATCGTCCGCGCATGTGCCGAAAGATAGCATAAAAGCGCCGTTGACAAAAGGGATTTTTTATAATATGATTCCTGATTTTAAGGGACTGATACATGATAAGAAGCATGACCGGCTTCGGCAAGGGCGAGGGCGGCGGTTTTGTCGTCGAAATGCGCTCTGTAAACCACAAGTTCCTCGACATCGCGCCGAGGCTTCCGAAGTCCCTCTCGCCGCTTGAGGGGCGGCTCAAGAAGGCCATGGGAGAGCGTTTCTCACGCGGCAGGATAGACGTCTTCGTCACCTCCGGCGGCTCTCAGGAAGGCCCCAGGGCGCTCAAGCTCGATGCCCCGGCGGCGAAGCTATATATTGAGCTTTTGACGGAGCTTAAGTCCCGGTTCGGCCTGCCCGGAGAGGTTGATTTAAGCATGGTCGGATCGCTGAAGGATATAATTATCGTCCAGGAGGAAACGGGCGACATCGAGGCGCTCTGGACGGCCCTGGAAGCGCCGCTTGCGGAGGCCATGAGCGCGCTGGAGAAAATGCGCGCGGAGGAAGGCGCAAACCTCGACGCCGACATCCGGAGCCGCTCCATGAATATCTCACTCGGCCTCGACGAAGTCGCAAGGCGCTCTCCGGAGGTGGTGAAGGAATACCGGGCAAAGCTCAAGGAGCGCGTGGAAAGGCTTGCGCAGGGGGTGGAGCTCGACGGTGAAAGACTCGCGCAGGAAACGGCCCTCATGGCAGACAGGTGCGACATCACGGAGGAAGTCGTCCGCGGCAAAAGCCACCTGGCCCAACTGCACAAGATGCTCGACGAAGGCGGCCCCGTGGGCAGGAAGCTTGATTTCCTGATACAGGAACTAAACAGGGAACTGAACACCATCGGGAGCAAGGCGTCCGATTTCGAGATTGCAAGGCGCGTAATCGAAATGAAATCCGAGATGGAAAAGATCCGGGAACAGGTGCAGAATATTGAGTAAGGGCCTCCTGTTTATCGTATCCGCGCCTTCCGGCGCCGGCAAGACCACCCTCTGCAAGGAGCTCTCGGGTTTCCTGCCGGATATATCTCACGCAATATCCCATACCACGAGGGCGCCGCGCCCGACGGAAAAGGAAGGCGAACATTATTATTTCGTCCCGGAGGCGGAGTTTAAAAAACTCGCCGAGAGCGGCGGTTTCGTGGAACACGCCACCGTTCACGGCCACCTGTACGGGACGTCGAAGAAGGAGCTTGAACGCATATTCGGACAGGGCAAGGACGTCATACTCGACATCGACACCCAGGGCGCGTCGCAGATAAGGAACGCAGGCATAAAGGGCGTGTTTATTTTTATACTTCCGCCTTCGATGGAGGAGCTCGAAAGGCGGCTTAAGGGCAGGGATTCGGACGACGAGGCCGAGATTGCGAGGAGACTTAAAAGGGCGCTTGAAGAACTGGAAAGTTTCGAGATGTACGATTACGTAATCATAAACGACAACCTCGGCAAGGCCCTCGACGCGCTGAAATCCGTCATAATCGCCGAGAGGTGCAGGATTGTCAACACGGACACCGCCGCCGTCAAAAAGAATTTCGGACTTGCATAATTATAAAATAACCGGAGGGAGAAGAATTGGAAATCATTAAACTGCCTATAGAATACAGGAACGAACTCTTCGACAGCCGCTTCAGGCTGGTGCTTGTGACCGCCCAGAGGGCAAGACAGCTCACGGAGGGCTCGCCCGTGCTGGTGAAGAAGAGATATGTTAAGAACATAAGCCTCGCGCTGGACGAGGGCATCGAAGGCCAGTTGAAATATCTTACCGGGGAAGACGCAAAACGCGCCAGGTCCTACGAATACCGGATGCGCCGCGAGAGGATGGCCAGGGAGAGCATGGAAGAGGCCGCGGCCGTGTCGCTTGAGAAGATGGAAGAGATAAAAGAGGCGTACAAGGCGGAGACGGCTTCCATGTCCGGGAAAGAGCCGGAAGAGGGCCTTGGGGAAGAAATGCTTCCGGAAGACGAAGAGTCCCCGGAAGAGGATTTCGAGGAATAATCTTACATGGGCCTGCCGCTCGACGGTAAAGAGATTATTCTTGGAGTTACCGGCGGCATAGCCGCATACAAGTCCTGCGAGCTTGTCAGGGGCCTGCGCGAAAACGGCGCGTCGGTAAGCGTCGTCATGACAAGGGCCGCGTGCAGGTTCGTCTCGCCGCTTACGTTCTCCGCGCTCTCAGGCAGGGACGCGGAAACCGACATCTTCGCTTCGCGCGGCACGATGCCGCATATCGACATGACCGCCAGGGCGGACGCATTCATCATCGCCCCGGCAACGGCGAATATTATCGGCAAGGCGGCAAGCGGCATAGCGGACGACCTGCTCTCAACCATGCTCATGGCCGCAAGATGTCCTACCCTCTTCGCCCCGGCGATGAACTGCCGGATGTTCGACAGCCCGGCCCTCCGGGAAAATCTGAAAAAACTGAGAGACCGGGGCGTCTTCTTTGTCGGGCCGGAGGTTGGCCCGATGGCCTGCGGCGAGTTCGGCCCGGGCAGGATGAGCGAGCCGGAAGATATTCTGCGGGCGGCCGTTTCGCTTTTCCGGGAGAAGACGCTCTCCGGCGTCAGGGCGCTGGTGAGCGCGGGGCCGACGTACGAAGACCTCGACCCCGTGCGGTTCATCGGGAACCGCTCCACGGGCAGGATGGGCTTCGCGGTGGCAAAAGAGGCGCTCTCCCGCGGGGCGGATGTTACGCTGATTTACGGGCCGACCGCGCTTGTCCCGCCTTCGGGCGTAAAGGCCGTAGCCGTCCGTTCCGCCAAAGAGATGGCGAAGGCGGCGCTTGAAGCCTTCAGGGACGCGGACCTGGCAATCATGGCCGCCGCCGTTTCGGATTTCGCCCCGGAAAAATATTCCGGTTCCAAAATAAAAAAAGATGGCCTGCAAAATTATTCGTTGAAGCTCGTCAAGACTCCTGATATATTAAGCGCCTTCGGGAAAGACAAAAAACGGTGGCAGGCGGTTGTCGGTTTCGCCGCGGAGACGGACGACATCGGCCCGAACGCGCTTAAGAAACTCAAGGAAAAGAACGCCGACCTTATCGCGGCGAATGTTATCGGGGAAGACACGGGTTTCGGAGGCGCAACCAACAGGCTTTACATATACGACAAAAAAGGGCTTGTAACGGATACGGGGCTTGTCTCGAAGGACGAGGCCGCGAGCCGGCTTCTGGACGCGGCCGCCGGACTGTTGCGGTTAAAGGAAATCAAATCGAAAGGGAGACCCATAAAATGAGCAGAGTAAACTACCTCTTCACTTCTGAGTCCGTAACCGAAGGGCATCCGGACAAGATAGCCGACCAGATATCCGACGCCATCCTCGACGCGATAATAAAGGACGACCCCGCCGCGAGAGTGGCGTGCGAGACGCTTGTCACCACCGGCATGGCCGTCGTCGCGGGCGAGATAACCACCAGCACTTATGTTCACATACCGGACATAGTCCGGGGCACGATAAAGGACATCGGTTACACGCGCGCCAAGTACGGCTTCGACTACGAGACGTGCGCCGTCCTTACGTCCATCGACAGGCAGTCGCCGGACATCGCCATGGGCGTTGACGTGGGCGGCGCGGGAGACCAGGGGCTGATGTTCGGCTTCGCCTGCAACGAGACGCCGGAGCTTATGCCGCTCCCGATAATGCTCGCCCACAAGCTCACGAGGAAGCTCTCCGAAGTCCGCAAGAACGACATCCTTTCATACCTCAGGCCCGACGGCAAATCCCAGGTTACGGTGGAATACAGGGACAGCAAACCCTACAAGGTAAGCACCGTGGTAATATCCACCCAGCACAGCCCGGACGTAACCCTCAAGGAGCTGCGCGAGGACATCGTCGAGAAGGTCATAAAACCAGTCATCCCGAAAGAACTCCTCGACCAGGAAGACATCGTATACCACATAAACCCGACGGGCAGGTTCGTCATAGGCGGGCCGCAGGGCGACACGGGCCTCACCGGCAGGAAGATAATCGTGGACAGCTACGGCGGGGTGGGGAGCCACGGCGGCGGCGCGTTCTCCGGCAAGGACCCGTCGAAGGTGGACCGTTCCGCGTCCTACATGGCGCGCTACATCGCCAAGAACCTTGTCGCCTCCGGGATATGCGACCGCTGCGAAGTCCAGCTCGCATATGCCATCGGCGTTGCGGAGCCGGTCTCGATACTGGTTGATACATACAAGACCGGAAAGATTCCCCAGGAGCAGATTGTCAAGCTCGTAAGAGACCACTTCGACATGACGCCCGCCGGGATAATAAAGTCGCTCGATTTAAGGAAACCGATATTCAGGCAGACCGCGGCATACGGGCACTTCGGCAGGACGGAGCCGGGCTTTACGTGGGAGAGGACGGACGCGGCAAAATCGCTGAAAAAGGAGGCGGGCATATAATGGAATTCGACGTCAAGGACCTGGGACTTGCCAACAAGGGAAAGCTCCGCATAGAATGGGCGAACCAGAACATGCCGGTGCTGAATCTCATAATGAAGAGGTTCTCGAAAGAGAAGCCGCTCTCCGGCGTGCGTCTCGGCCTTTGCCTTCACGTAACGACGGAGACCGCGAGCCTCTGCAAGACCCTGAAGGCCGCGGGCGCGGAGGTCTCGCTTTGCGCGAGCAACCCGCTCTCGACACAGGACGATGTCGCGGCGTCCCTCGTGAAGCATGACAACATCCCGGTTTACGCCATAAAGGGCGAGGACAACGAGACATACTACAGGCACATCAACGCCGTGCTCGACACGAAGCCGATGATGACCATGGACGACGGGGCGGACCTTGTCTCCACAATCCATTCCGAGCGCACGGACCTCATAAAAAATATCATAGGCGGCACGGAAGAGACCACCACCGGCGTAATACGCCTCAGGAGCATGGCGGAGAAGAAGGTCCTGAAGTTCCCGGTCATGGCGGTGAACGACGCGGACACGAAGCACTTCTTCGACAACCGCTACGGTACCGGCCAGAGCACCCTGGACGGCATAATCCGCGCGACGAACAGGCTTGTCGCCGGGACCTGTTTTGTCGTAGCCGGTTACGGCTGGTGCGGGCGCGGCCTGGCGATGCGCGCGCAGGGCATGGGCGCGAAGGTCATAGTTACGGAGATAGACCCCTTGAAGGCGCTCGAAGCCGTCATGGACGGCTACCAGGTTATGCCTATGGCGGAGGCCGCGAAGACAGGCGATTTCTTCTGCACCGTCACCGGGGACATAAACGTCATACGGGGCGAACATTTCAAGGCTATGAAAGACGGCGCGATTGTCGCAAACTCCGGGCATTTCAACGTCGAGATAGACCTGCCGTCACTTGAGGACATGGCAAGGAAAAAACGGCTTATCCGCGAGTTCGTGGAGGAATACACGCTGCCGACCGGCAGGCGGATAAACATCCTGGGCGAGGGAAGGCTCGTGAACCTCGCGGCGGCGGAAGGCCATCCTTCAAGCGTCATGGACATGAGTTTCGCCAACCAGGCGCTCTCCGCCGAGTTCATGGTAAAGAAAGGCAAGGCCCTGAAGAAAACCGTCTATACCGTGCCGAAGGAGATAGACGCCGAGATTGCAAGGCTGAAGCTCGAGGCTATGGGGATAAAGATAGACAAGCTCACGAAAGAGCAGGAAGAGTATCTCGCGTCCTGGGAGATGGGGACGTAGAAGTTCCGGTTACTAAAATCTGCTGTTAAAGGCGCCTTGCGGCGCCTTTTTGTTTTTAAAGGGTTTTTCCTTAAAACTATTTAACTTATCGTTAATGGGTTTTTAATATTTATGTGCTATATTATTACCAAAATCAATATGGAAAACGGAGGCTGCCATGGAAAAGGACATAGGTTGCGGCAGGAACTATGTAGCCTGCGCCATATTTCTTTACCTGCTCGTAAGCATGTACAGGATATGGACGGGAGTTCTTTTCTGAGAGAGTCAGAGGTTTAGCCTGCGCATCTTTTCTATCAGAGTAGTACGCTTTAAATTCAATAACTCGGCGGCCCTCGATTTCACGCCGCCTGATTTTTTCAGGGCCATCTTGATCATCGCCGCCTCGAAACCCTCGAGCTCCCTTTCAAGGTCCGTTCCCTTGTCCGGTATCTGCGGCACGTTATAAAAGTCCTGCCCCGAAGCTCCGAGTATGGACTGCGGCAGGGCGCCTTCCATGATGTATTCCCCGTCAGTCAGGGTTAACGCGCGTTCGATTACGTTTTCGAGTTCACGGATATTCCCGGGCCACTCGTACGCCACGAAGTAGTCCATGACGCCGTGCGCAAGCCCTTTTATTTTCTTGTTCAGCTTTTCGTTGTATTTTTTTATGAAATGCGCGGCAAGAAGCGGTATGTCCTCCGCGCGGTCCTTCAGGGAGGGAAGGTGTATCGGGATGACGTTCAGGCGGTAGTAAAGGTCGTCTCTGAACAGGCTTTTTTTGACGGCCTTTTCGAGGTCGGTATTCGTGGCCGAGATTATCCTGACGTCAACCTTCATGGGTTTCGCGCCGCCGACCCGCTCTATCTCCTTTTCCTGGAGCACCCGGAGCAGTTTGCCCTGGAGCGCCATTGACATCGAGCCTATTTCGTCGAGGAACATCGTCCCGGTGTTGGCCTGCTCGAATTTGCCGGACTTGTTGGCGACCGCGCCGGTGAACGAGCCTTTCACATGGCCGAAAAGCTCGGATTCGAGAAGTTCGCTTGGGATGGCGGCGCAGTTTATGGCGACGAACGGGTTTTCCTTCCTGGGGCCGTTATAATGAAGCGCCCTGGCTACAAGCTCTTTTCCGGTGCCGGAATCGCCTGTTATGAGCACCGTGCTGTCGGAGTTTACCACCCTCGCCATTACGGAGAATATCTCCTGCATGACCGTGCTTGTCCCGATGATGTTGTCGAAGGTATATTTGCCCCTGAGTTCCTGCTTTAACAGGAGGTTTTCCAGCAGGAGGTTCCGCTTGTCGGCGGCCTGCTGGATTATTATCTTCACCTCGTCGAGCTTTATGGGCTTTGTGACATAATCGAAGGCGCCGTCCTTCATGGCGGCGATTGCCGTCTCGACGGAGGCGTGGCCTGTAATCATGATTACCATGACGTCCGGATGGCGTTTCCTTGCGAACTGCAACAGGTCCATCCCGGACACGCCGGGCATAATCATGTCGGTGATTATCAGGTCAACCGACTCTTTTTCGAGGGTTTTCATGCCATCGGAGCCGCTTCTGGCCGGGATTATGTTGTAACCCTCACGTCCGAGCGCTATGGAAAGGGCCTCGCGTGTGTTTTGTTCGTCGTCTACCAGAAGGATGGTTTCGCGCACGGATGACCTCAGGAAAAAACCTTCAATATTAAGAATTTACCATCCCGACCGGCTTTAAGCAAGGAAAAACTTTTTCTTGACTTTGAATCCGCCTCTGGTAGAATAGGAAAGCTTAGGAAATTATTGAGGAATTGCATCTATGGCCGCGTCTGACGACATGGCGGGGGGCATCTCCCCGGAGATTGAACGTTTATCGGCGCAGGTTGCCGGGGAACCTGGTTCCAGGGTTTTCCTCCAGCTTGCGGAGCTGTATCTCAAGGCCGGCATGACCTCCGAGGCCGTCTCGACGCTGGAAAACGGCCTGAAGGCCACTCCTCATTACATGAGCGCAAAGGTAATGCTTGGCAAGGCATACCTTGAGAACGGAGAGGCCGAAAAGGCCAGGGAGCAGTTAGAGGCGGTAGTAAAGGTAAATCCCGACAACCTCGTCGCACAGAGGAAACTCGGCGAGATCTACCTGGGAATGGGGATGAATGCCGAGGCCGCCCGCTCTTTCAAGATAATAACGCTCTTAAACCCCAGGGACGAAGAGGCCGCCGCGCTGCTTAAGGAAGCGGAATCTCCCGTGGCGGAGAAACGCGAAGAGCCTGCTCCCGAAAAGGCCGAAGAAGAGGCTTCCGAGCCGCAGACCGTCCCCATGTTCGACATCTCCGAGACGGATGCCGCCGGAAAAGAACCGGAGGCCGAAAGCGACATCCCTCTGCCCGCAGACCAGTTCGCGGCGGGGAGCAATATCCCTGAGCCGCAGTTTCCGGCGGAGGCAATCGACGCGGAAGAGCCTGCCGTTCCTGGGCAGGAGCCGGCACCGGAGGGCGGGATCCCGGAGGTAATCGAGGTTCTGCCCACGCCGGATGTCTTCCCCGGAATGGACCTTCTGCCGGAGCCGGAAATCCTGGCCGATACGGCGGGGGGAACGGAAGGCCAGGCCGAGGCGGAGGACATATTCGCGGCATACAAGGACGCATCGGCCGACGAGGAGGAAAGCAAGGAACCGGTTTACGAGATAACGGACGACATATCGTCCCTTGAAATAGACGGTGTTACCTTTCAGCCGTCCGGGGAGCTGACGGCTCCGCAGCCGGCCCCGGAGAGCGCCGGCAAGGAGGCCTTCGAGACCGAGACGCTGGCCGAGCTTTATATTACCCAGGGGTTCTACGACAGGGCGATAAATATTTACAAAAACCTTATCGCCGAATCCCCGTCCGACATGAATCTCAGGCAGAAGCTCGAAGACCTATACCTCCTCGCTAATATCGGCAAGAGGGTCCGGAAAGAAGAGTCGGCGGCTCCGGCCGAGGACAGCGCGGATATTGACGCGCCGCAGGAGGTCTTGCGGGACGGGCCTTCGGAATCGCCGGAAGACGACGCAATGAATTCCTGGGAGTTTTACGGCGAAGAATCTAAGAGAGTGGAAAAGGGGATTGAGCCGCCGCAGGCGGAGGCGAAATCCGCAGACCTGGAAGCGGTGGACAGGCTGGAAAAATTCCTTGATAAAATCAAGAGAAAGGCCGGACAATGAGCTTCTCGGAAGTCCTTAAAGAGCTGTCGGAAGGCGTGCCGGGTTCGAGAGGTGCGGCGGTCGTGGGCATGGACGGAATTATCGTCGAGGAAGCGGCGGTCGAGCCCGGGGTGGACCTTCAGTCCGTTGGCGCGGAATACGGGAACCTCCTGAAAGGCGCCCAGGCCGCGTCGAGCTCCCTCCAGATGGGAAAGACGGAAGAGATAACCGTCTCCGCCGAGAGGGCGTGGCTCGTCATGCGCAGGATTAACGAAGACTATTTCGTGGCCCTGCTGCTCTCCCCCGAATCCAACATGGGCAAGGGCCGCTTCCTGCTTCGGATGGCCGCGGATAAACTGTTAAAAGAGTTTTAAGGAGACCCGGATGAAAAAGATGCTCGTGATTCACGGCCCGAACCTGAACCTCCTCGGCAAAAGGGAGCCGCAGACGTACGGGCGCGTTACCTTCGATGAACTGAACGTCCTGCTTCGGAAATCCGCGGCAAAGGCTGATGTGGAGCTTGAAATATTCCAGTCCAACCACGAGGGAGACATAGTCGATACCATACAGGATGCGGACGGAAAATTCGATGCGATAATAATAAACCCCGGCGCGTATACCCACACCAGCGTCGCCATACGGGACGCCATCGCCGCCGTGGGCGTCCCGGCTGTCGAAGTCCACATATCCAACATCTACGGCCGCGAAGAGTTCAGGCGTAAATCCTGCATATCCGCTGTCGCCGCGGGAGTTGTGTCCGGCTTCGGAATAAACAGCTACCTGCTCGGAATCCGCGCAGCCTTGAGCATCATAAAGACCGGCGGGCATACGGATGTCTGAAATGAGAGAAAAGAGGCTGGAGGCCCTTAAGGCGCGGCTCTCCTCCGAAGGCGCGGACGCGTTCATTGCAACGAACCTTGTCAACGTCTCATACCTTACCGGCTTTACCGGCTCGTCGGGCTATGCCGTCGTGACGGACAGAAAGGCCGTGTTCATTACCGATTCGAGGTATCAGACGCAGAGCGAAGACGAGGTGGAAGGCTATGACATAGTCATCCAGAAAGGGCGCATCGCGGAAGAGTTCGGCAAGCTCCTGAAAGACCTCGGGGCGCACAGGATAGCCTTTGAATCGAGGAACGTCTCGTTCGATTTTCACGAGGCGCTTTTCAAGGAAATGGCCGGGGCGCGGTTCCTGCCGCTTAAAGACGCGGTGGAAAAGCTCCGGGCCGTAAAGGACGAGAGCGAGATAGACAGGATCTCCGAGGCCGTCAGGCGCGCCGAGGGAGGGTTCCGCGAAAACATCTCAAGGATTGCTCCCGGAATGGTCGAGAGCGAGACCGCGCTCGGGCTGGAGTTCAATATCCGCGGCCTTGGGGCCAGGAAAGTCCCGTTCGACATAATCGTCGCCTCCGGGGAGCGCGCCGCCCTTCCGCACGGCATAGCCTCCGCCAAAGAGATGAAGGAAGGCGAGACCCTGATAGTTGACTTCGGCGGCGAGGCCTACGGCTACCAGTCGGACTTGACCAGAAGCGGAGTCCTGGGCGAGGCGGACAGGAAGCAGTCCGATATCTACGACATAGTCCTGGAGGCCCAGAGGCGCGCGATAGATAAGGTCAGGGCCGGGGTGTCATGCAGGGAGGTTGACGATGCGGCCCGCGGCTATATCGCCTCCAGGGGCTTCGGGGATTATTTCGGCCACGGGCTTGGGCACGGGGTCGGCCTTGAGGTGCACGAGGCACCGGCGGTATCATACATGAGCGAAGATATTCTTGAAGAGGGGATGGTGATAACGATAGAGCCGGGGATATACATACCCGGCTGGGGCGGTTTCAGGATAGAGGACATGGTCCTTGTGACGTCGGAAGGATGCGAGGTTATGACGTCGCTTCCCAGAGGCATTGATTTCAAATAATACCGGGCGGGCCGGAATGTTTCCGGCCGTATCGCAAACGAGGCCGGGACTACCGGCCTGACAGGAGGTAATCCATAGTGATTTCGACCGCGGAGTTCCGTAACGGCGCCAAGATAGAGATAGACGGCGAGCCGTTTGTAATAGTCGAGTTCCAGCACGTAAAACCGGGCAAGGGCGGCGCGTTCGTCCGGACGAAGCTCAAGAGCCTGAAGACCGGCAACGTCATAGACCGCACCTACCGTTCCGGCGAGAAGGTGGAGACGCCGAACCTCGAAGAGCGGACGATGCAGTATCTTTACAATACCGGCGAGGAATACTTCTTCATGGACTCGGAGAGCTACGAACAGTTCTCGCTCACTGCGGACCATATCGGCGACGGGGCGAAGTGGCTCAAGGAGAATCTAACGGTGCAGGTCCTGTATCATAACGGCGAACCTATAAACGTGGAAGTCCCCATGTTCGTCGAACTGAAGGTTGTAAAGGCAGACCCAGGCGTGAAGGGCGACACGGCCTCCGGCGGGACGAAGCCCGCGACTCTCGAGACGGGCGCGGTGGTAAAAGTCCCCCTGTATCTCGAAGAGGGCGAGGTCATAAAAATCGACACCAGGACCGGCGAATATCTGGAAAGGGTCAAGTAGTCTGCCCAAAAACGGAGCGGATAATAAATGAACCTCAAAGAGATAAAAGAGCTTATAGAAGTTCTTAAGGACTCGGATATTGCCGAGATAGAACTGGAAAAGGCCGGGACTAGGATCAGGCTAAGAAAAGGCCAAGCGGGCCGCGAAAAGGCCCCGCTGCCTCCCGTGAAGGAGGCGCCGGCCGTTCAGGCCCCGCAGCAGATTGCCGCGCCCGCGCCGGAGCCTCCGGCGGAGGCGGGAAAGAACCTCTTCGTCGTGAATTCCCCCATCGTCGGGACCTTCTACCGCTCGCCCTCCCCGGACGCGGCGGTTTATGTCGAGGTGGGCGATGTCGTCAAGAAGGGGCAGATACTCTGCATCATCGAGGCCATGAAACTTATGAACGAAATAGAGGCCGAAGTAAGCGGGAAGATCGCGGCCATACTCGTGGAGAACGCCCAGCCTGTCGAGTATGGCGAGCCGCTTTTCCATATCGAGCCTGTCTGAACCTGCCGGGAGCCCGAGGTAAAGCGTGTTCAAAAAAATACTGATTGCCAACCGGGGCGAGATTGCCCTACGCATAATCCGCGCCTGCAAGGAGATGGGCATCAAGACCGTCACGGTGCACTCCACCGTTGACGCCGAATCTCTGCACGTCCGTTTCGCGGACGAGTCCATCTGCATCGGCCCTGCCGACTCCGCCGGGAGCTACAGGAACATCCCGGCCATACTCTCCGCCGCCGAGATTACGGACTCCGAGGCCATACATCCGGGCTACGGGTTCCTTGCCGAGAACGCGAATTTCGCCGAGATGTGCGAGACCGCGGGGATAAAGTTCATAGGCCCGACGCCCGAGAATATCCGCCTCATGGGGGACAAGGCTAAGGCCAAGGAGACGATGTCCAAATCCGGCATCCCCGTAATACCCGGCAGCAAGGGGACGGTCGGGAGCGAGGACGAAATCCTTGCGCTCGCGTCTAAGACAGGCTATCCCGTGATAATCAAGGCGTCTGCGGGCGGAGGAGGGCGGGGGATGCGCGTCGTGCATTCCGCGGGGAGTCTGATAAACTCCTTCCTCATGGCCCAGGCCGAGGCGATGTCCTCCTTCGGGAACCCGGAGGTATACATCGAGAAGTTCGTGATGGAACCCAGGCATGTAGAGGTGCAGATACTCGCCGACGAAAAGGGCAACATAATCCATCTCGGCGAGAGGGACTGTTCCGTGCAGAGGCGGCACCAGAAGCTCATCGAGGAATCTCCGTCCCCCATCCTTACGCCGAAGATGAGGAAGAAGATGGGCGAGGCGGCCATAGCCGCGGCGAAGGCGGTAAAATACCGTAACGCCGGCACCGTGGAGTTTATAGTCTCCGGAGATAAGTTCTTCTTCATGGAGATGAACACCCGCATACAGGTGGAGCACCCCGTCACGGAGATGGTCACGGGGATAGACCTCATAAAGGAGCAGATAAAGGCGGCGGCGGGTCTTACGCTGAAGTACCGGCAGGACGACATAAAAATAAACGGGCACAGCTTCGAGTGCAGGATAAACGCGGAAGACCCGCAGAAGTTCACCCCGTGCCCCGGCAAAATAACCACCTACAACGCCCCCGGCGGCCCCGGCGTGCGCGTCGATACCGCGGTCTACTCCAACTACTCCGTCCCGCCCAACTACGACTCCATGATTGCGAAGCTCATCGTCCACGGAAATGACAGGGAAGAGGCCATGGCGAGGATGTCGCGGGCGCTGGAGGAATTTGTAATCGAGGGCATCAAGACGACCGTCCCGCTCCACAGGCGGATATTCATGGACCCGGTCTTCCGCTCCGGGAGGTACAGCACCTCGTTCCTCGAAATATTCAACAAGCCGTGAATGCGTCATGGCGCGCCATAAGGAAATAATCAGCGGCCTGTATGTCATAACGGATGCGCGCGAGGCGGGGGGGCACGAGGAGATTGTCCGCGAGGCGCTTGCCGGGGGCGCAAAACTAATCCAGTTCCGGGACAAGTCGCTTCCCGGTGGCGAGTTCCGCGAGACGGCCTTCAGGCTTCGGGATATTACGAGCGGTCTCGCGGCCCTTATCGTAAACGACGACATCGAGACCGCGCTCCTCTGCGGGGCGGACGGCGTTCACCTGGGGCAGGACGACATGCCGCTTTCGACTGCGCGGAAGATTGCAGGGGACAGGCTTTTAATCGGCATTTCAACGCACTCGCTCGAAGAGGCCCTGGCGGCCCAGGCGGGCGGCGCGGACTACATCGGTTTCGGCCCGATATTCAAGACGGCCACAAAGGACGCGGGCGAGGCCAGGGGGCCGGGCGCGATACGGCATATCAGGGATAAAGTAAAAATCCCCATCGCCGCAATCGGCGGCATAAATTTACAAAATGCGCCGGAAGTCATAGACGCCGGAGCGGACGCCGTGGCGGTAATATCCGCAATATCCGGGGCGAAAGACGCGGCGGATACTGCGAGAAGGTTTCTGGAATTATTCAACGGGAGGTCTTGATGCGCCGGGTTTCGATGTTTTTTGCGTGTCTTGCGGCTGTGTTTTCCCTGGTGTCCGGCTGCTCCAAGGGCGGCGGCAATGTCATAAAAATCGGCGTCGCCGGGCCGATGACCGGAGACCAGAGCCGCTACGGCGTGGACTTTAAAAACGGCGTCGGCATGGCCGTTGACGAATGGATGGCCAAGGGCGGCGTGATGGGCAGGAAGGTCGAAGTCCTTCCGGAGGACGACCAGCACGACCCCAAGCAGGCCGTGTCCGTGGCGGACAAGCTAACAAACGAAGGCATAGCGGGCCTAATCGGACATTTCAACTCGTCCTGCTCTATCCCGGCCTCCAAGATTTACATGGACGGAGACATGCTGATGATAAGCCCGTCCACGACGGAACCGCAGTTCACCGAACAAGGATACTGGAACACCTTCCGGGTATGCGGAAGGGACGACCAGCAGGGGAAGGTCGCGGCGGATTTCGTAACCGGGGTGCTGAAGAAGACGCGAATCGCCGTCATAAACGACAGGACGACATACGGCCAGGGGATAGCGGACGAGTTCAAGAAGAACCTCCCTCCGCAGGCCAGCGTCGTATACGACGGCAGCATCATCCAGGGAGACAAGGACTTCAAAAGCGTCCTGGCAAGCATCAAGAACGTGAATCCGGAAGTGATATACTTTGGCGGGATGTATCCGGAGGCGGGCCTCCTCGTGAAGCAGGCGCGCGAGATTGGCCTCGACGCGATATTTGTCGGCGGAGACGGCGCGATGGACCAGAAGCTGATCGACATAGCCGGAGACGACGCGAACGGCTTTTACGTGACGTTCACCCCCGACCCGTCGAGCATGCCGGGCGCGAAGGGTTTTCTCGCCGGTTACAAGGCGAAGTATGGCACGCCCGGCCCGTATTCCATCTATGCCTATGTCGCGGCGGACATCATGCTTCAGGCGATAAACGACACTAAGTCCACGGACGGCAAGGTCCTTGCGGCCTATCTCCGGAAAAACACCTTCGACACGCCGCTTGGCAAAATAAAGTTCAGCAAAAACGGCGACAACGAAAACGCCCGCTACGTCATGTGGGAAGTCGAGGGTGGCAAGTTCGTCCAGGTGGCGAATTGAAGGAGATAACGCTCCGCACTAAGAGGCGCGTGGAGATGGTTAATATTACCGACGATGTGCGGCGTGCGGTCTCCGGGAGCGGCGTGAATGACGGCGTATGCCATGTCTTCGTGCCGCACACCACCGCCGCGGTTACCATAAACGAGAACGCCGACCCGGACGTCGTCCGGGACATCGAGACGCACATGTCGAGGCTTGTGCCGCAGGCCGGCGGTTTCCGGCATTCGGAAGGCAATTCCGACGGGCATATAAAGTCCAGCCTCTTCGGCTGCTCCGAGACCGTATTCGTCGAGGGCGGGAAGCTTGTCCTCGGCACGTGGCAGGGGATATACTTCTGCGAGTTCGACGGCCCGCGAAGCAGGAGGGTATTCGTAAAAGTATCATAACTCCCACTGCTTCGCTTCCCTCTCTTATCTTAAGAGGGGGCGTTACTTTGAGGTTATCTATGCACCAGTGCAATGTCGATAAAAACAAATCCAAGTGCACATGCACCTATGAGCCGTGCCCGCGTAAGGGCATGTGCTGCGAGTGCGTCTCTTACCACAGGAAATCCGGAGAGCTTCCGGGCTGTTTTTTCGCGCCGGAGGACGAGAGGTCGTACGACCGCTCGTATGAGCGGTTCGTGAAGTCCTTTGCGAGGAAATAGATGGAGGAGGACGCCCCCGCGAAAAGAATAAAAGACCTCGAACGCGAGGTCATGGAACTCAGGGGCGAAGCGGCAAGGCTAAGGACGGCCTTGGGCGGCGCGGTGGAAGAGATGCTGGCCAGGCGGGGTTTTGCGATATACAGGAAGGAGCGGGACAGGGACGTCCTGAGGCCGGACGACAATTTCCGGGAAGAGTTCTACTCCCTCATGGGAAGATATTCGTTCCGGCTCTTCCTGAGGGACGCGATAAAACACCGGGAATCATTCAGGCCCGAGGGCCTGTCGAAATTTATCGGAGACGAAGCGGCGGGCGGGTTCGGCGCTTTCCTGGTAAGGGCCGGGCTTGCGAGGGAAACAGGGGACGGAAATATCTCGCTTCTGCGCGGACAAGTCAAGAACTTCGGGCCGACGCTCGAGTGGTTTCTTGCCGAGGTTATGAGGCGCGAGCTCTTCGCCAGCGCGGTCTGGGGCGTGAGCTTCAGGAACAGGGGCGGCGGGACGCCAGGAAACCGGCCGGTCCGAGACCGGTCTGACGGCTCAGCCCGAAGCCGGTCTACCGGCACCGGCGGCGGGGATTACGACCTTCTTGCGGCCCTGGAGGGGCGCCTCCTTTACGCGGAGGTGAAGTCCTCCCCGCCCAGGCAGATATACGAGACGGAAATCGCCGCGTTCATAGACAGGGTCTTCGGCCTCTGCCCGCACCTGTCGCTTTTCGTCGTGGACACGGAGCTTCGGATGAAGGATAAAATCGTATTCATGTTCGAGCAGGTTCTTCCGAAGACGCCGCTTTCCGGGACGCCGGTCGTCAGGTGGAAGGACGAGCTTTTCCGCGCCGGGAACGGGATATTCATCGTGAACAGCAAGGGCGGGCTTATCCGGAACATAAAGGAAGTAATATCGGCGTTCCTCAAGGAGACGGCATGGCAAGCGGTGTAAAACCCTCCTGCGTGATATGCGCATGGAGACAGACGTGCAACAAACAGTTCGTCATGGCGGACCCTTCCCGCTGCCCGGAGTTCTCGCGTGACGTGAGCATAAAGGACTATCCCGGCAAAAAGGGGGTCAAGCTAATTATCCAGGGAGCGCCCGGATCCGGCAAGACTACGCTTGTCGAACGGCTGATAACGAAGCTCAATGACATGAGGCTCGGCGGTTTCGTCACCCGCGAGATACGGGAGCGCGGCGAGCGGAAGGGATTCAAGATAATCACGCTCGACAAGCGCGAGGGCGTACTCGCGCACGAGAATATCCCCGGCCATCAGAAAGTCGGGAAGTATACCGTGAACATGGATGCCCTTGAGAATATCGGCGTGAAGTCCGTCGAGCACGCGCTCGCCCATGACGATGTCGTGGTCATCGACGAAATAGGGAAGATGGAGCTTATGAGCGTCCATTTCAGGGATATTGCCGTGGCCGCGCTGGAAGGGGACAAACCGCTCGTGGCGACAGTCCCGGCTGAAGGCCCGGCGTTCGTCGAGGAGATAAAGGCGCGTTTGGACGCGCATCTCCTCACGCTGACCGCGGCCAACAGGGACGAACTCCTTGAAGAGGCGGTGAGGCACCTAAGGGGCGACATCCCTTGAAGGTGATGGGGTTGATACCGGCGTACGACGCCCAGGGGTCGGTGGGGCGGGTAGTCGGCGGCGCACTGAAATATCTCCCGGAGGCGCTGGTCGTAAACGACGGAAGCGCCGACGATACGGCGGCCGAGGCGGCCGGGGCGGGCGCGAAGGTAATCTCCCATCCGCGCAACATGGGAAAGGGCGCTGCGCTCAAAACCGGTTTTAAATACGGCCTCGAAAACGGATACGACGCCGTCCTTACGCTCGACGCGGACGGCCAGCACGACCCGGACGAGATTCCGAAGCTCCTGTCCGCCGCGTCGCCCGGCGCCGGGATAGTCATGGGCGCGAGGCTCTCGGATAAGGACAGGATACCGCCCGCCCGGTATTGGGCGAACATGGTCGGGGTGAAGTGCATCTCCTGGAGGGCGGGGAACGCGCTACTGGACTCCCAGTCCGGCTTCCGGCTATACATGGCGGAGCTCCTGCGGGTTATGAATGTCCGCTCGAACGGTTTCGAGGCGGAATCGGAGATGCTCATGCGGGCGGGCAGGATGGGGTTTAAGATAACAAGCGTCCCGGTCAGGACAATCTACGACGAAGAGGCGCTTAAGAAAAGCCACTTCAGGACTGTTCCGGACACGTATCGGATATGCATAATGTTCCTTAGGAGCTTCCTGTGGTAGGACTCTTGCGTTTTACCCCCGCCACTTTGCGGGATAGGCGGGCGTTATAACTTTGGCTTGACAAGATTATGCCGCCGGTAATAAAATAAACTCTCGTTTTTCCATAGACCCTGGGAGGCATGGGCGTAATGCAGGAAGTGGAGTTGCTCGACGTAAAAGTCAGGCTTAAAAAATTGATAATCCAGAGGCTCAAGCTCCAGATGGAGCCGGACAGCATAAGCGACGACGCGCCGCTTTTCGGCGAAGGGCTCGGTCTTGATTCCATCGACGCCCTGGAGCTTGTCGTCGGACTGGAGCAGGAATTCGGCGTGCAGGTTCCGGACGAGGCGGTGGGGCGGGAGGCGTTCGCTTCCATAAACGCCCTTGCCAGGTTCGTCCTGGAAAATTCAAAATAACACAGAGCATGGAGGTCTTGGCGCAATGTTTCAGGAATTAAGTTTTTTTCAGCTCCTGTCGAAAGGCGGCTGGACTATGATCGTTCTGGCCGGTTTTTCCATTCTTTCTGTCGCGGTAATGCTGGAACGCGGGTGGGTGTTCCACAAGGCCGAGAAAGGGAAGCCGGAATTCTTGAAGAAACTCAAAAAAATCCTGCACTCCGGCAATATCTCCGAGGCCATGGAACTCTGTGAGAGTTCCACAACGTCGCTTGCGGCAATCGTAAAGGCCGGGCTTCACTCTTTCAATCACGGCGAGGAGGCCATGGGCGAGTCTATGGAAAAGGCCGCGATGAAGGAGACGCTGCACCTTGAGAAGAACCTGGGCATCATAGGCACGACCGGCAGCGTCACGCCGTTTGTCGGCCTCTTCGGCACGGTCATCGGCATCATCCGGGCGTTTCACGACCTCTCCCTCTCGACGGGCGGCGGCGGCCCTATGGTCGTCGCCAACGGCATAGCCGAGGCTCTCGTCGCCACGGCGTCCGGCCTTTTCGTCGCCGTCCCGGCGGTCATAATGTTCAACTACTACACGCACCGCGTCAACAGGATGGTCTCCGAGATGGAGACGACCGCCTCCGAGGCCATGGACATGCTTCTGGAGAGGAAGGCATAAATTATGAGGCGATGGAGCATTACCAGGACCGGCAAGACCAAGCTTATGTCGGACATCAACATCACCCCGCTTACGGACGTCGTGATGGTGCTCCTGGTCATATTCATGGTCACGACTCCGCTCATGATGAATAACGCCTTCAAGATCAAGCTCCCGAAGGCCGCGACGGCCCAGCCGCAGGAGACGCAGACGACGGTCGTGTCCATTGCGCCGCCGAATATAATCTACCTGAACAGGGCGCAGGTCAGCATGGACGACCTGAAAGGTCTCCTTACCTCCCGCATGGCGACAAGCCCGGACAAGACCGTCGTCATAAAGGCCGACAGGACGGTCATGGAAGGCGAGGTCGTGAAAATCCTGGACGTGGCGAAACAGGCCGGGGCCCTGAAGCTCGCCATCGCCACCGAACGCGAGAAACAGGGGGCACAGTAGGATTGCAATTCCTCCACGACCCCCGTTCGATCGAGTCCAGGAGCTTTGAAATCATAGAAACGCTTCTCTCCGGCAAGGGTCTTCATGGGCCGGAGAAGGAAGTCGTAAAGCGGGCCGTCCACGCCACGGCCGACCCGGACTTCGCCGACACCATAGTCTTCTCGAAAGGCTCTCTTTCCTCCGGCGTCTGCGCCGTTGCATCCTCCTGCAACATAATAACCGACGTAAACATGCTGCGCGCGGGCATAACGAAAAACAGGCCGGGCGGCGTGGAGGCCATGTGTTTCGTCTCGGACGATGACGTGAAGGAGTCCGCGCGCGGAAGCGGCATTACCCGCTCCGCGGCGGCCATGAGCAAGGCCGCGAAACTCGGGCTTATCGACGGCTCCATCGTGGCAATCGGCAACGCGCCGACTGCGCTCTTCGAGGTTATTAGGCTTGTGCAAGGCGGCGCCCGGCCCGCGCTCATTGTGGGCGTGCCGGTGGGGTTCGTCGGCGCGGCGGAGTCGAAGGAAGAGCTGGAAAAGATACGCGAAGTCCCGTTCATCACCAACCGCGGCGTAAAGGGCGGCACTCCCGTCGCGGCGGCGATTGTAAATGCGTTAATAAAACTGGCGAATAAGCCCTCTCCCCCGTCCCCTCTCCCAGTAGCGGTAGAGGGGTGAAATGATTTAACCCTCGCCCCTCGTGGGAGAGGGCGGGGAGAGGGGGTAAATAAGGAGGTATTTCACATGTCTTTGGCTGAACGCGTAAAAGGTATAAAGCCCTCTCCGACACTCGCGGTGGACGCGAGGGCGAAGGCGATGAAGGCGGAAGGAATAGACGTGGTGGGCTTCGGCGCGGGAGAGCCGGATTTTGACACGCCGGAGAACATAAAAGAGGCCGCGGTAAAGGCCCTGAAGAGCGGGTTTACGAAATATACCCCCGTCGGCGGCACGGACGAGCTGAAGGACGCCATAATCAACAAGCTCAAAAACGATAACGGCATAACCTACGACCGCTCCCGGATAATCGTCTCGACAGGCGCGAAACACTCGCTCTACAACGCCGCACAGGCGCTCTACGGCCCCGGGGACGAGGTCATCATACCGGCCCCATACTGGGTCTCGTATCCCGACCAGGTCATCCTGAACGACGCAAAGCCGGTTATCGTCCGGACGGAGGAGAAGGCCGGATTCGTCCTTACGGCGGAGGCGTTCGAGAAGGCCATTACGCCAAGGACGAAGGCGCTCATACTCAACAGCCCGTCGAATCCCACCGGCCTCGGCTACTCGAAAGAGGCGCTTCAGGCCATCGCGGAAGTGGCGGTTAAGCACAAGGTCATGGTAATCTCCGACGAGATTTACGAGAAGATCACCTACGACGGCTTCCGGCACGTAAGCATAGCGTCGCTCGGAAAGGAAATCGAAGCGCTTACCATCACGATAAACGGATTGTCGAAGTCCCACGCCATGACCGGCTGGCGGCTCGGCTATGCCGCCGGGCCGAAGGAAGTCATAGGCGCGATGACGAAGATACAGTCCCAGAGCACGTCTAACCCGTGTTCCATCACTCAGAAGGCCGCCGTCGAGGCGTTGAACGGCCCGCAGGATTTTCTGCCCGCGATGGTCGCGGAGTTCGACAAGCGCCGGAAGTATATCGTGGCGCGCCTGAACTCCATACCCGGCGTGTCGTGCCCGATGCCTGTCGGCGCGTTCTACGCCTTCCCGCGCGTGTCGCCGCTTTACGGCAGGAAGTTCAACGGCAGGGAGATAAAAGGCTCCTCCGACATGGCGGCATACCTGCTGGAAGAGGCGAAGGTGGCAGTGGTTTCCGGCGACGCGTTCGGCGCGGACGATTACATCCGCCTCTCCTACGCGACTTCGATGGCTGCCATCGAAAAGGGCATCGACAGGATAGAGAAAGCGGTAAAGGCGCTGTCGTAAGCGGCTATCCTCCCGCCCTCCACGCCCCTAATTCTTAGCAGCGCGAAGAATCCACCTTTCGCATGTCATTCCCGCCCCTCCTGCTCATCGTAGGGGCGCAATTTATTGCGCCCGAAATTTACTCATAAAACAGATCAAACTCCCGTGAGCAATCCTCATCGGTCGGCGAAGTTCATTGTTAGTGGCTATTATGGATTAGTCATACAACCTGTTGATTTTTAAACTAAAAATAGGAAAAAATTGCGTTTTTCCGCCGGTATCTAAAGTGGCTCAAAAACGGGCCGTTTTTTGGCAATTTCTGGCCAAAAAGGGGGTGCGGAGACGGTGCGGTTTTTTGCGCTCTTCTTCTTGACATGCCGGATTTTGCCTGATATTATACGCAGACTATTTTACATAAACTATTTTAGGCCGTAATATCATATCGAAGGGGGGATGGCATGGCAGGTCTTTACACGACCATGTCAAAAGAGGTGCTTCTTCTTGGGCTTCTCAAGAAAAAGCCCATGTACGGCTATGAGATAAAGCAGCTTGTGGACGAAGAGCTCGTCCATGTGGCGCCCATCACCTCCGGCTCCCTCTATCATAACCTTAAAACCCTTGAAAAACGCGGTCTTGTAACCAAAAGCGCCCTCAAGGACACCGCGCACCCGGAAAAGCAGATATACCACATCACCGACGAGGGCGCATCCACCTTCGACAGCTTACTCCAGGAAAACATTACGAATTTCGAGCGTCCGCACCTGGCGCTCGACATATCTTTTTATTTTCTCCGGGAGTCTGACCGGGGCAGTTTCCTTGCCCAGATACGGGAACTCCTTGTAAGACTTAGGGAATACCATGCCGAGGCCGAGAGGTTCAGGGAGGAACTCATCTCAAGGGGTGTGCCGGAGAATTTCCTTTTTATTCCGGAGCATTACCTCGCCCACTCCGCGGCGGAAATCAAGTTCCTCGAAGGCATAATAGCCAGGCTTGAGGCCGGAAAGGATGCGGCATGAGGTTCGAGCTGGCATGCAACTGGGATGTCAACCTCCTGAAAGGATTGGAAAATTTCCCTGATGTGGAGCTTTTTGGAGGCATCCCCGGAAGCCTTATCGCGGGCGGCAGGGCGTCCTTTGTCGCCCCGGAAATAACTGAACCGGATGCCGGGAGATATATCGAATCCGCAAGGGCCGCCGGACACTCCTTCAACTTCCTGCTGAACGCCTCCTGTCTCGACAACAGGGAGTACAGAAAAGATGAATTCGCCAGGATAATCCGGCACATAGAGTGGGTGAAGTCCACCGGCGCCGATTGGGTAACCGTAACAATCCCCTATCTCCTTGAAATAATAAAGAGGCATTTCCCGGAGCTTAAGATTGCCGTATCGAGCTGGGCGAGGGTCGAGAGCGTGCGGAAGGCCCAGTACTGGGAATCCCTCGGCGCGGACGCCATTGTGCTCTCCGAGGAAATAAACAGGGATTTCAAGACGTTGGAGGCCATAAGAAGGGCCGTGAAGTGCAAGCTCATCCTGATTGCCAATCCCGGCTGTCTCTACGGGTGCCCGCGCTCCTTCTATCACGCCAACGTAATGACGCACGGCTCGCAGGGCGGGCATTCCTCCGAGGGGTTTCTGGTGGATCACTGCTATTTTTCCTGCACGGACGAAAAGGTCCGGCATCCGGAAGAACTTATAAAAATCAGATGGATACGCCCGGAAGACATCGAGGATTACGAGATGGCGGGGGTTGACTGCCTGAAGATTATCGACCGCTACAAAACGACAGAGACGCTCCTTTCCTACCTCAAGGCCTATTCCGGGAGGCGCTTTGAGGGAAATATTGTAGAACTTTTAAACCTTCCCCGGAAGAAGGCGTTCCTGCCGGCAAATATAAAGTATATACTGAGGGATGAATACATAAATACTGCGAAATTAATGGAATTCGCCGACATTACGGACTATCCGGTCACGGAAGGCCTTGTGCTGGACAACTCAAAAATCCCGTCGAATTTCCTCAGCTTTTTCAAGACGAAAGACTGTAGAACGAGCGACTGCGGCGAGTGCGGCTATTGCGGGTTGATTGCAAAAAAGGCGCTGAAGGTGGACGAAGGGATGGTCGAAGCGGCGGCTGAGAGGTATGAAGCGCTCCTTGAATCCTTGGCGACAGGCGAGATTTACCTCGAAGATTCAACGAGTTCCGTGGATGAATGGGACGCCGGCGCCAGGGAAGCGCATAATAAGCTCCTCGGCTTTGTGCCTGCGATATTCCGCCAGGCCGCCGGGAAAAAGGTCGCATCCGAGGTTCGCGCCTCAGGCGGCGGAAGGGTTGGCGTGGACGACATATGCGCCGCATGGCTGAGGGCCACTCCCGCGCCTTTCAGGAAACTTATAGAGGAAAAAATAACGGAGCTTACGGGTTGATAAACCACCATTTTGTAACGATAAACGCTCCCGTGGACGCGATATACAGGGAAGTCGTCCTCTGGGGCGAGAGCAGGTGGTGGCCGGATGAATCTCCCATGAAATACAGCCGGAAGGATTCCGCAGAGGTAAGGGTCGGCACACGCTTTCACCAGAAGGTTTACAGGCCGTTCGCGCCGGAATGGGAGGTTGAAGTCGTATCGATAACTCCCGGGCACGGAATATCGAGGAGGTTTATAAGCGGGATGTTCCGGGGCACGGACAAAGTGTATATAAAACCGGGCGAAAAATCGAGCGAAGTCCATTTCCTGATGGACTATGAAATTACAGGAGGCATGAACCGGATTTTATGGAGGCTCGCGTACCGCCGTATGCACGACGGGAACATTGTCCGGATACTGAACGCGATGAAATCCGCCCTTGAGGGCGCTCAAATTCCCGGATGAGGGCAGGCCGGGAATACAAAATAAAAGGAGATAGTGTTATGGACTGGGAGCGTGGCGGCAGGGCGAAGTTCGACAAGATGATCTCCATGATACCTTTTTTCCAGAGGAAGATGGCGGAGAAGCTGGCCGGGAAGAAGGCGGAGGAAAACGCCTCCGCGCGCGGAGCGGCGCTGGTGGAAGAGCGGGATATTGTCGCCGCGTTTATCTCCGAAACCCCGGCGCCGTTCCAGAAGAGTATGCGCGATGCGGCAAGGGGCGCCGGGTTTGATATGCCGGCAATATAAGTCCGTCATTCCCGAACGGTTTAATCGGGAATTTAAAGTCGCCGGATACCCGTTTTCACGGGTATGACAGCCGGATATTGATGAACCATAAGATATTATACATAAACTTATCTTCAGGCTCTTACGAGACCAGAGACCTGCCTGACGCCCTGATTCGCAGGTATGTCGGCGGGCGGGGGATAAACAGCGCGCTTCTCCTTGAAAATACCGAGGCCGGGCTTGACCCCCTTGGCCCGGAAAACCCGTTGATATTCGGCGCCGGGCTTCTTACGGGGATGCCGGGGCCGTCGTCGGCGAGGCTGACCGTTACCGGCAAAAGCCCGGAAAGCGGCCTTTTCGGAGACGCCAATATCGGCGGAGATTTCGGGTGCGCCCTCGTTTCCACGGGCGTCAGGCACCTCTTCATTACGGGGAAATCGGAAAAACCCGTTTACCTGGTTATCCGTAAAAACGGCAACGGGACGGCCGCCGAGATAAAGGACGCCTCGCAAATCTGGGGCATGGACTCCTTTGATGCGCAGGAAGCGATAGAGGAGCAGTGCGGCGAGGGGGTTCAGATCGCGTGCATAGGCCCGGCGGGAGAGAATCTCGTGCGCTTCGCCTGCATCATGCACGGCAGGAAAAACGCCGCGGGCCGCACAGGCATGGGCTGTTTGATGGGGAGCAAAAACCTTAAGGCGGTCGCGGCGGTCGATAGCGGGAAAACGCATCCGAGCGACGCCGAAAATTTCGCGTCCCTTACGCGCGAAATAAACAAGAAGCTGAAGGCGGAGTTCCTTACGCAGGACCTTTCGCGCTACGGGACGGCGCATCTCTATAACGTCATAAACACGAATATCGAGATGGGCCGGGCGTATAACGGCCTGTCCACGAAAATGAAAGAGCCGGGCGACCTCTCCCCGGAGACGCTGGAGGCCGGGTTTTATTCCGGCAGGCGCGGGTGCAGGAACTGCGCCGTCTCATGCAGGCATTCATACAAAATAACCGCGGGAAAGCGCGCCGGGCTTTACGGCGAAGGCCCCGAATACGGCGTCATGGGGCACATGGGGCCTGTCCTGGGCATCAATTCCGCCGAGGCCGTGTTGATGCTTAACGACAGGCTGAACCGCCTTGGGATAGACGCAAGCTCCGCCGGGAACATCATCGCCTGGGCGATAGAATTATACAGGGAAGGCATTATAGGAGACGCCGAAACGGGCGGTGTCAGGCTCGATTGGAACGACCCGGAGATGGTCGCCGGACTCCTGGAGGATATTGCATTCCGAAGAGGCTTTGGAGGTTTCCTTGCCAACGGCGCGAAGGAAGCGTCGGCAACGCTCGGCGAGGCATCGAAAAGCCGCCTGATATGGGTAAAGAACCTCCCGCAGTCCGACCCTGTCGATCTCCGCTTCATCAAGGCGTTCGCCCTTGGAGTTTCCACGTCCACGAGGGGCGCGGATCACCTGCGTAGCCGGTGCCCGTGGGAGGCCTTCGAGTTCGACAGGAATTTCCTGGAGGGGATCTACGGCGGCCCCGTGGAGCCGGACCCGCTGAAATACGGCGGCAAGGGGCGCGTGGTCTGGTGGTGGGAGTGCTACCTCGCGCTTTTCGACGCCCTCGGCCTTTGCAAGCTCCTTGCGTTTCATACGCTGCCGGAACCGGGCGTATTCGGCTTCAGGGTCTTCAGCGACCTGATAAAAACGGCAAGCGGCATACATATGACACCGGAAGAGGTGTTCGGGGCCGGGAACGCGATTACGGACGTGGAGCGCATGTTCATCTGCCGCGAAGGCGTGGGACGCAAGGACGACTATCCGCCCGCGAGGTATTTCGAACCGCTTGCCTGGCAGGACGGGCTGGACGAAGAGTCTAAGGGGATGAAGCTCGACAGGGCGCTCTACGACGGGATGCTCGACGAATACTACGCCTGCCACGGCTGGGACATAAAGACGGGAAGACCTGGTTTGACCGCGGATTTCAGCCGAGCGCCGCGGGTTGAAATAAAAAAAGAGATAGATGTCATTACGAGCGAAACGAAGAACCTGAACTTATGAAAATTGCAGTTATAGGCGCGGGCGCCGTAGGGTGTGTCGCGGGCGCTCTGCTCCATGAAAAGGGGCATGCGGTTACGCTCATCAGCCGGGACCCGCGCCAGGTAAGGGCGATAAATCATAACGGCCTTTCAATTGACGGCGTGGCTGGCGGGAGAAATTATGTAATCTACGCCGCGAGAGCCCTGGAGTTCATCCCCGACCTTGCGCTGATTGCCGTAAAGACGCATGACATGGAATCCGCCTGCGGTCAGATGAAGGGCATGGGAAACTTCCCGGCGCTTACGATGCAGAACGGCATGATGGCCGACGAGATAGCCGGGGAAATCCTCGGCAGAGAGCGGATAGTGTCCGCCGTCGTGATGTTCGGCGCCACATACAGGGAGCCGGGACACGTTACGTATAATTTCCCCGGCGGGCTTGTCATCGGCAAGGCTTTCGGACATGACGGCGATGGTATTGTGAAGAAGGTCGGGAAGATTTTGTCCACGGCCTTCGAGGTTCATGTTGCTGGAAACATACAGGCCGTGCACCGGGCGAAGCTGATACTGAACCTCAATAACGCTGTCGCCTGCATACTCGGCAAAGACCTCCAGGAGGCGTTCTCGGAAGACGGGGTCTCTTCCCTTGGCCTCTCGCTCATGCGCGAGGCATGGGATGTTTTCGAGGCCGCGGGCATGGAGATGGCCGACCTCCCCGACCTGCCGCTCGAAAAACTCAAGTCGCTCCTGCACGCGCCCGCGGATATAGGGCCGAAGATATACGGGAACATAATGCGCGGGCTTTCCCACCTGCCGCTGCCCGGCTCAGTCCTTCAGAGCGTCATGCGCGGGAGGGCCTCGGAAGTGGATTATCTAAACGGCGAGGTTGTCAGGGAGGCCGAAGAGGCGGGGCGCAAGGCGAGGCTTAACGGCAAGGCCGTCGAGCTTGTGAAGGAGACGGAGAGAACGAATAAATATCTGTCGGTCGATGAAATGTTAAGGAGGTTCGGATTATGATGGAATTCCCGGGTTTTATCCTGACGGTGGATAAAGTCGGCAAGGAATGCTTCAAAGGGTTGAAAGAAGGCGACACGTTCGAGGTAAAGGACTTCGTGACGCCGCCGGACGGCTTCTGTTACGGCGCGTATCATTCGCTGTTCCCTGTCCTTTACGCCTGGACGTTCGGCGCGGAATTTCCGTTCCGGGACAGCGAAGGCTGTGTCCGGACGACATGCCCGGACGGCGGGAATCTTACATTCAAAGTGAGGAAGTTATAATGGCAAATCCAAAGAAAATGGTCATATCCGTCGAAGAGGTCTCCGGGCCGTGTTTTTATAAATACCGGCAGGGCCAGGAGGTGGAGGTGCTGGGGCTCAGGACGCCGGAAGGCTTCTGCGGGGCGGCATACCACACGCTCTTCCCGGTGCTCTTCGCGCTGAACTTCGGCGCAAAGTATCCGTTCATGGAAGACCCGGACTCCATCAACACCGTGACATGCCCGGACGGCGGGTACGTGCGGTTCAAGGTCAGGCGGGTCGAGGCTTGAATCTCAGCAGACGGTCGACCGTCCGCAGGGTGGTCATAACGGGCCTCGGCGTCATCGCTCCGGGCGGCATCGGCAAGGATGCATTCTGGGACTCCATGATAAACGCGCGCACCCAGACTGGATTAATCACGGCGTTCGATACGACCGGGTTCCTGTCGAAGGTCGCGGCGGAGGTGAATGGTTTTGATCCCGCGTCATTCGGCATTCCGCATGAAGACGCATCGGGAATGGACAGGTATCTGCAATTCGCCCTGGCCGGGGCGAAGCTTGCGGTGGAGGACGCGGGTCTGGAGCTTGACAGGACGAACCGCGAGCGGTGCGGCGTGGCGCTTGCGAACGCCATATGCGGCACGAAGTGGATGGAGGAGGAGTTCCTGAGAGTTACGCATAACGGTCGTGAGCCTATAGACCCGGCCCTCGCTTCGCCGTTTCTCTACGATGCGTCGATATTCAATTCTCCCGCCAACTTCATCGCCGCGCGCTACGGGCTGAAAGGCGGGGCGTGCGTCATCTCGACCGGCTGCACGGCCGGGACCGATTCCGTGGCCTACGCATACGAAAACATCCAGCTTGGCCTGTGCGATGTTATGATAACCGGGGCGTCCGAGGCCCCGATTACGCCGATAGCCCTTGCGGCCTTCGACGTCATAAAGGCGCTCTCGAAGCATAACGACGAGCCTGAGGCGGCGTCGCGCCCGTTCGACAGGACAAGGAACGGTTTTGTCATCTCGGAAGGCGCGGGGATACTCGTCCTCGAGGAATACGGCCACGCAGCCCGGCGGGGCGCGAGAATATATGCGGAGATAGCGGGCTTCGGCTCGACGTCGAACGCATATCACATGACCGACCTGCCGAAAGACGGCGACGCGCTGGCGCGTTCGATAAAACTCGCAATGGACGAGGCGCGGGTTGACGCCTTAGGCATAGACTACATAAACTCGCACGGAAGCTCAACGGAGCAGAACGACGTCTTCGAGACGAACGCGATAAAATCCGCCCTCGGAGACATGGCATACCATGCGCCGGTAAGCTCCATAAAATCCATGATAGGACATCCGCTCTCGGCGGCGAACTCCATTGAACTCGCGGTGTCGGCGATGGTCATTGAGCGCGGCGTAATCCCGCCGACGGCGAATTACAGGGAGCGAGACCCTGAATGCGATCTCGACTATGTGCCTAACGAGGCCAGGGACAAACAAGTGAACGTGCTGATAAAGACGAGCAGCGGGTTTTCCGGAATCCACTCATCCATGATATTGAGGCGGGCATGAGACGCGCGGTCATAACGGGCATCGGCCTGACAAGCCCCGCCGGGAATACCCTGAATGAGTTTTTTGGAAGATTGTCGTCCGGCGGGAGCTTTATCGGCGAGATAGACCGTTTCGACGCATCGCGCTATCCTTCGCGCCATGCGGGCCTGGTATCCGGCCCCGGAGGCGAAGAGATTTTCTCCAAAAGACTCATCAAGAAGCTCGACAGGTTCTCCCATATGGCGCTCTCGGCTTCCGACGCCGCATTCAGGGACAGCGGGATAGACCTTGACGCGGAAGACAAGAACCGTATCGGCATAACTTTCGGCAACGCCCTCGGCGGCTGGGCGTTTGCGGAGGAAGAGCTTCGGGACCTCTGGACGCAAGGCCTGCGGGAGGTAAGCCCGTACCAGGCGACCGCGTGGTTCCCTGCGGCGCCGCAGGGACAGGTGTCCATTTTCTACGGACTGAAGGGTTTTTCCAAGACCATAATCTCCGACGTCGCCAGCTCGCACATGGCCATATCATATGCCGCGCGCGCGATAAAGACGGGCAGGGCGGACGTGATGCTCGCGGGAGGCGCCGAGGCGCCGGTATCGCCCTACGCGCTTTTATGCTGCAACACCTCCGGCGAACTGAGCCGGACAGGGCGCTACAGGCCGTTTTGCAAAGACCGCGACGGCTGCATAATCGGAGAGGGCGCGGCGGCGCTCGTTGTCGAGGAGATGGACAGGGCGCTCAAAAGAGACGCCAGGATATACGCCGAGATAAAGGGATTCGGGCATACGAGCGACGGGATGCACCCGATAATTTCCGACGCCTCCGGCGACGGCATGGCCCGCGCCATGACACTCGCCATGCGCGAGGCTGGCGTTGCCGCGTCCGGAATCGGCATGGCTATCCCGTCGGCCAACGCCGGGAAATATGCCGATTTATCCGAGGGCAGGGCGTTCTCAAGGATATTCGGAGACATGGCCGGCGAACTTCCGTTTTATTCTCCGAAGCCGCAGATAGGGAACTCTCTCGGCGCATCCGGCGCGCTCGATGCGGCTTTCGCATGCATGGCGCTGAATAACGGGCAGACGCCATGCCTGAGCGTGGACGAGCCGGAGTTTGATTTTTTTGTTTTTGGCGGCGGGACAAGGAAATTAACCAAAGAGAACGTTATCATTAACTCAATCGGGCGTGGCGGAGTGAACGCCTGTCTTTTAATAGGCAGGCCCTGAGCAAGGAGCGCAGCGATGCCGGTGGAAGATAAAATAGAGAAGGTCTTCGGTGAGATTGGCATAGACAGAAGCGAGCTGCGTCCGGAAGCGGCTCTGAAGACCGGCCTTGGAGTTGACTCGACGGAGATGGTTGAACTGCTGGTTGCGCTGGAAAAGGAGTTCTCGGTCAGGATTCCGGACGGGGCGATAAACGGCGGGAGCACGGTCCGCGAGATAATCGAATATTTCTCCAACGCGGCGGCAAGGCCTTGAGAATAATAGACCTGAGCATTCCAATAGACGACTGCGCGCCGGAACCTTTCCCGGTGCGGATAGCGCGCATCGGCCATGCGGAAGGCGCGGGAAAGATAGGGGACAAATTCCCCGGCGAGAAGAAAATAGGCGCGGATGCGTTTCCCGGCGGCATGTTCCTTTCGCATGAGACGGTGGAGGCGTCGGTTCATTGCGGGACTCACATGGATGCGCCCTGGCACTTCGGCCCGGAGTCCGAAGGACTGCCAGCGAAGAAGATATCCGATGTCCCGCTTGAATGGTGCTACGGAAACGGTTTTGTAATCGACGCTACTGCCCTGCCGCCGGGCGGCGAGATAACGGCGGAAGACATCCGCCGCGGGCTGGAAGCCATAAAATATAATCCGAAGCCCGGCGACATTGCGCTAATAATGACAGGCGCGGACAGGCATTTCGGAAGCAGGGAGTATTTCCTGAAATTTGCCGGTTTGGGCATTGATGCGGCGGAATATCTTTTCGGCCTTGGCATCAGGACCATCGGAACCGACGCGCCGGGCCTGGACAGGCCGTTTATGAATATGGCCTCGGATTATCAACAGACGGCGGACGCATCGAAGCTCTGGCCTGTTCATCTGCTCGGCCGGGAAAAAGAATACTGCCATATCGAGCGGCTCGCAAACCTCGCCTCGCTGCCGCCGCACGGTTTCAGGTTCGCCTGTTTCCCGGTAAAGATAAAAGATGCTGGCGCGGCATGGGCGCGCGCTGTGGCGATAATCGAGGACTGAAAAAATGGCACATACTAAAAATTCCATATTCATCGACGCGCCGTACGAAAAAGTATTCGATGTTACCAACAACATCGAACGCTGGCCGGAGCTTTTCGACGAATACTCCGACGCGAAGATTCTTTCGCGCGAAGGGGACAGAATAACATTTCAGCTCACAAATAAAGAAGGGAAGTCCTGGCGCTCCAGCCGCATCCTCGACAAGGCCGGGCACAGATGCGCGGCGAAGCGCGAGGAGCCGATGTTCCCGTTCAAATATATGGACCTGCTCTGGACATATGAAGAGAAAGACGGCGGCGTGGAGATGACCTGGGAGCAGGATTTTTCCATGGACGAGAAAGCGCCGGTGGATGACAAGACGGCAGAAGGCCGGATAAACGAGCACTCGAAGAAAAACATGCAGAGGATAAAAGAGATAATAGAGGGAAAATGAAAATTCTCGGTATATGCGGCACGCATAAAAGAGGAAAGCAGAAATCCGCAAGCGATTATTTCCTGCGCAAGGCGCTCGAAGCCGCAGAGGAAAAGGGCGCGGAGTCGGAGGTTATCAGGCTTATTAATTATAACGTGAAGCCGTGTCTTGCTTGTAACCGATGTCTTTGCGGCCTCAGCTGTCCGCTCCTTGAAGACAAGGACGACGACGGCAGATTTATCTTCGACAAGATGTCCGAGTCCGACGCGTTTATCTTTTCATCGCCCGTCTATGCATATCAGCAGCCGGCGATTGTAATCAATCTTTTGCACAGGACGCGTCCGCTGCACGAGCAGGAACGCTCCGAGATATGGGGCACGACGATAACGGCTTATCCGAAAAATCCGTTCAAGGGCGCGCCCGTGGGCAACATCGCCGTCGGCGCGGCCATCGGCATGGAGGGCGCGCTCTACTACCTCTTCCATTACCTAAAGGCCATGACTGCGACGTCCGTCGCCTGCGCGGGGATTGCTTTGATGGAGGCGGAGATGAAAAATCTCTGCATGGTGGGAAAGCGCTTTGCGATGGAGCATCCGGGTTTCAAATCTCTACTGGACAAACCGATGCCGTCGTATGAGGAAAACAAGCCGGCGCTCGCCATGGCCCGCGCCGTCGGCGAACAGGTTTGCGACGTGTGGAACTCCGAGCTTTACCAAACTATAAAGGAAGTGTTGAGATACTGATGGTATTCGACGCCCATTTTCATCTGCTGCCCGGCGAAGTAATAAAAAACGCCTCGTTCTACAACGAATCCTGGGGCGGCATGGACGGCCATCTTAGGGCGATGGACGAGGCCGGCGTATCACGCGCGCTGATCTCATATCCGACTACGGATTTTCATGTCCGGGCCGCCATGACGGAGATTGCCGCGGCTGCGGCTTATAACCGTGGCGTGAAGGATATTGCAGCGAGCTCAAACGGGCGCCTGTCCTGGCTCGCGGCGGTCCCATTGACGGACTCCGGCGGGATGATCTCGCTTGGAGAAGAGGCGCTGCGGGGAGGCGCGTCCGGTTTTACAATGCCGACAAACGGCGGCGGAGTTTATCCGGACGATGCGGGGTATCTGCCGTTTTTCGAGAAAGCCGAAGCCTGGGGCAGGCCTGTATTTTTCCACCCGACGACGCTTACGCCATTCGGTTTTGAAAGACTCCGCCATCCGCTCATCACGCCCGTATTCCAGTATGCGTTCGATACCACGCTCTGTCTTGCAAGGATTATCGGCTGCGGGCTGCTTGAGAAATTACCGAGGCTGAAGCTTGTATTCGCAAGCTTTGCCGGCGTCATGCCGTTCCTCGCCGGGAGATACGGTAGGACATACAAAATGCTCCTGGACCGCGGAATTGTGAAAGACATGGGTGAAGGGCCGGAAGAGGTTCTGAAAAAAATTTATATTGACACTTCCGGCTCGCCGGACGTGAGAATGCTCGACCTGGCGATTAATGTTTTCGGGGAGGGAAGAGTGCTGTGGGGCAGCGACTTCCCGGCGAACAGGGAGATACGCGCGTCTATAGACGCGGTCGGGAGTCTTCCAATAAGCGGCACGTCGAAAGCGAACATATTTTCGGGCAATCTTGAGAAGCTTCTCTTATGCGATTGAATAAAAGGATTTTGATATTCGGCGCGGGGATAGCGGGGCTGTCCGCCGCATATTACCTCAGGAAAGAAGGCTTCGAGCCGGTCGTGTACGAAAAGAGGCCGGAAGCCGGCGGACGTTTTGCGACGCTTGAATATGAGGGCGTATACATAAACAAGGGCGCGATGATGTTCGCGCCGGAGCTGAACCGCGGGTTTACGGAACTGATTGCCGAGCTTGGAGTCTCGCACGGGCCTGTCAGTCTTAAGAAATTCGCGCTTCAGATAGGCGATAAAATCACCGGACTCGATTCATGGTCGATGTTTAAGAGCGGTCTTTTCTCGCTCTCCGAATATCTGAAATGGAGGCGGCTTAAAAAATTTATAAAGGGCCTCGATTTTCGCCTTGAGAGCTGGGACGCGAAGCTTAAGGAGCTGCATTCCGTCTCCCTTGAAGAGTTCTGCGTCAGGGACATGGGATATTCCGGTAAGATGCTCGATTATATTGTCCAGCCGTTCTCGAGCTTCGGATACATAGACCCGCCGCACATCGCCGCCGACCACGGCCTCTTCCTGCTCGCCTACGGCGATACGCCGATCCGTGTGCCGCACAAGGGCATGAAGGAGGTGGCGGAAGAGCTTATCCGGCGTATGCCGGGCGTGGTGAAGACGGGGTTCAGGATAGAGAGCGCCAGGAAGAACTCATCTGGAGCCTTTGACGTGAATATCCTTGGGCCGGGCGGAAAGCCGTTTAAGGAGACCGCGGATAATATAGTATTCGCCACCGGACAGGAGAGCCTCGGCAGAATCATGCCGGAGATAAATTTCGACACGAAGTGCACCAAGACGCGCGGCGTCATATTCGAGGCGCGCTGTCCGCAATACAGGAAATACGACGTCCTCCTCTTCTCGAAGTTCAATAACCCGCACGGCGTCCACGGCGGAGAGATGAAGCACCTGCCGGACGGCAGGACGATAGCCGGGATGTTCCTCTACAGGCCCGGCGCTGATATTGAAGCCGTGTTCGGGAAATACAGGGAGCTGCCCAAAGTCGGCTGGTCGCCCGCGATAACGCTTATCCCTCCGGCAAGCAGGACAAGGGGAGTGGAGACGGAAGTCCCGGGAGCTTATGTCGTCGGAGATTTCTATCGTCTGCCGTGCATCGAATCTTGCGTTTATACGGCAAGGCTTGCGGTCGAGAGAATAAAGAATGAAATATGACGCGATAATAATCGGCGCGGGATTGGGCGGGCTTTCCGCCGGGGCGTATCTTGCGCGGGCCGGGAAGAGGGCGCTTGTGCTGGAAAAGATGTCCGGGCCGGGCGGACGCTGCCGTAGTGTGGAGCTTATGGGCCATCGCTTCGACATAGGCGCGGACTATTTCGGGAAAAAGATACTGGATATATATGCTGAACTCGGCAAGAAAAAGGAGCTTGACCCCGTATGGTTCAGGGTGATTGCGAAACGCGGAAATTCATCCATGAGCATTCCGCCCGGACTCCATACCTTCCGTGATTTCAGGGGCATGGGCATGAACGCCGGAGAGATCGGAAAACTTGGGCTTCGGATGGGCGGCCAGATAATGTTCAACCGCTACAGGAAAATCTCCGGCTATGGCGAGCTTGTAAACAGGCTCACGCAGAACGGCAGCCTCAGGGAGATATTCAGCGTCGGGGCGTTTTTTTCCGGCAACAATCCCGAGAACATGCCATCGCACTGGTTCAACCTCGTTTTCGGCAGGACGTACGGATATGACAGGCCGTTCATACCCAGGGCAGGCTCCGGCAGGCTGCCGGAGCTTCTGGCCTCTGTCATACGCGAGAACGGCGGGGGAATAGTGTATAACGCTCAACCCGACAGGATAATAATCCGGGACGGCAGGGCGCGTGGAGTGCTGCTCGAAGGCAGGGAGATGGAGGCGGAAAACGTAATAAGCGGGACCGGGATCCTTCACACGGTGTATTCTCTTGCGGACAGAAAAGATTTCCCGCCCGGATTCATTGACACGCTCGGCTACTACAAAGAGGGATTCAGTATGGCGAGCGTGTTTACAGTGTTCAGGAGAGATGCTAAAATAACGCCCGGCGCGCATATCTATGCCATGTTCCCGGCCAGTGTCAGCGGGATGTTCAGGACGCTGAAAGATGGGGCGTTCCCGGAAGACAACATGTTCGTGGTTTCCGTCCCGGATGCGGCGTACGGCACGCGGGACGAACACCTGGCCGGGACGATAAAATTCCTTGTTCCGAAAGGCGCCGTCTCAAGGGAGGCGATTGAAGCCGAGGCCGGGAGGATAACGGGCAGAGCGGATTCGCTGATAGAAGGCTTCAGTGAAAACGTCGTGGACAGCAGGCTCTGCACGCCCGCCGATTACGCGGCCAGATTTGGTTTCACAAGTTCTATATCGCCGGTTGCCGAGAGCGTGAATTACGAAAAGATGCCCGTGGCGACCCCGGTGCGCGGGCTGTATTGCGCAGGCTCGACGGTGCTGCCGGTCGGCGGATGCACCGCATCGTCGATACTCTCCGGCAGGGCTGTGGCCAGGCACATATTAAAAGACAAATAAAAACGAAAGGAGGCGAACAACTTTATCCGCGTTTTCATTTATTAACCGATTAACCGACAGGAGACTCAATGAAAAAAATGCTTTTGATAATGGCAGTCGTAGCGCTTTTGACTCCCATTAATGCCTTGGCCGGGATGAAGGCCCCGGGAGTCCTCGACAAAGAGAACGTGATGACGGATGAGAGCCTCGCAAAGTACAAGAGCATCGGCATCAAGATATTCACCACGGATAACATAAAATACAACAACGTGGACAAGGATGAGAAAAGACAGCTCAAGAACTACCTCAAGGACTGGCAGAAACTGCTCGCCAATACTATTAAAAACGAGCTTAACGGGGGCAATGTCACCGCCTTTATCATTGATTCGGACGGCAAGAACGCGGACAAGGCCGACATGATAATCGAGGGCGAGTTCACGCAGGTTAACATGGGGAGCGCGTTCAGCAGGGTATTCTGGGGGTTTGGCGCCGGTCAGGCGGGAATCACCGTGAAGGGCAAGCTCGTTGACGCCAAGACCGGGAAAGTCCTCGCCACGTTCCGGCACGAGAGCACCTCCGGACTCCAGAACGGCGATAAGTGGCAGATGGTGGAAAGCAGGGTCGGGGCAACTGGCGACAAGATAGTCGAGTTCGTGCAGAAGCTGAGCAGGTAGACCGTTACGGAGGATAAGGCAGAGTGAAGGCTTTGCTGGTATCTGTCAACCGTGAAACGGAACCGTTCACGGCGGCCCCGCTCGGTCTTGCGCTTGTAGCCTCGGCGCTTCGCCGGGCGGGGCACGACGTGCGCGTGCTCGACCTCCTTTTCGCGGAAGAACCGGACGCGGCGCTAAAGGACGCCATCGCTTCCGCCTCGCCGGAGCTTATAGCCGTCTCGATACGAAATATAGAGTCTTCCAGCCGTTTCCTCCTGCCCGATTACAAAGAAACCATAGCCCTGATAAAGCGCGAGACGAACGCCCCGGTTGTTGTAGGCGGGCCGGGCTATTCCATTATGCCGAAGGCCGCGCTCGAATTTCTGGGGGCGGATTACGGGATAGCCGGAGAGGGCGAGATGTCCGCGCCGATGCTTGCGGACGCCCTTCAGGGTAAAATCCCATACGCTTCCGTTCCCGGCCTTTGCAGGTTCGAGGGCGGCTCTTATATTCAGAACCCGCCAAGCCGGCTTGCCGCAGATTCGTTCCTCATGCCCGCATGGGACATGTTTCCGGCCGAAAAATACGACATGCTCGGCATACAGTCCAAGCGCGGTTGTTCGTTCTCGTGCGTCTATTGCACATATCCCGGCCTGGAAGGGGTGAAAATGCGCCTCAGGCCCCCGGCGGATGTCGTGCGGGAAATGGCCGGCGCCATGGACAGCGGACTTTCCGCGCCTTTTTATTTTGTGGACAATATCTTCAACAACCCGCCTGAACACGCCCTTGCAATATGCGGCGAAATAATCAGCCGCGGCATAAGGCCGTCTTTCGGATGCCTCGCAAGCCCGGTCGGTCTCGACGCAAAACTCCTTGAGAAGATGAAACGGGCGGGATGCGGGAGCGTGGAGGTCGGCGCGGATTCGCTGTCGGACAGCGTTCTTTCGAGGCTAGGCAAGAACTTCGATAAGAAAGAGGCCGCAAGGTCAATAACCGCCGCGAAAGAAGCGGGGTTGATGTGCCTTGTTTTCCTCATCCTCGGCGGCCCGGGCGAGGATATTGACACTTTGAGGGAGACCTTCGACACACTGGAAGACGTCCGGCCCGACAAGGTCTTCGCCGTCGCCGGAATCCGGATATACCCCGGCACGCCTCTTGCCCGCCTCGCCGTGAAGGAAAGGCTCGTCGCTTCGGACGACCCGCTTCTGGAGCCGAAGTTTTATGTCTCCGGCAGGCTGGGGGATAACCTGTATCCGGCAGCCGAAGATTATTTCAGGACGCATCCGGACTGGGTCTGCTATCCCGCGAAAGGCATCCTTCAAGGGCGTCCGGAGTTAAAATCGGGAGATGTCTCATGGGACGCGTTCGCCAGAGAGGTCTTCGAGAAAGTGCTGTCGGAGGTTCCGGCGCTTTTGCGGCCAATCGCGCGCAAGGCGGTCGGGAAAAAGGCGCAAACGGCTGCCTCCCTGGGTTCGGGGAAGGTCCTGGCGAAAGACGTGAGGGACGCGTTTCTCTCCGAGACTCCACGCCCTTTTCAGGGGCCGATGAAGGAAGCCTTGGGCAGGCTTGGGCTTTTGGATGGTTAAGGGGACGCATTCCTACCGGCTGGACAGGCATTCCATCTACTGGTGGATTTCCTGGGGGGCAAAATACATTCCCGCGCCGGTTGCCAATTTCATCGGCGACAGGATCGCCGACTGGCTTTTCCACTATAAATCGGAAAATATCGTCCCGGAGCAGGTAAAAAACCTCGACCACGTCCTCGGCCCGGATGTCTCCGCGCGGGAGAAGCGAAAGGTGGTGCGCAGGCTCTGGCGCAGGCACGGGAGGTTCCTGCTCGACCTCTTCCGTTTCGAGCGCATGAGCGACGCGGAGATTGCGGCGCGAGTCCCGGAATTCCTGGGCGTAGAGAATATAAAAAATGCGATCGAGGCGGGAAAGGGGGCGATAATCCTCACCGCGCACATAGGCCATTGGGAACTTGGCGGGATACTCCTGAAATATCTTGGGTTTAAGGTGAACGTCGTGCAGTATCTGTACGACTCCGAGGAGCAGAACCGGCTACTCGACAAAAACAAGGCGATCCGGGGGATAAAGATAATCTCTCCTGACAATCCCGCCGGGTTCGCCCTCGGCGCGTATAATGCCCTGAAAAGAAACGAACTTGTGGCAATACAAGGGGACAGGGTATTGAATAAATCCGGGATTATGGCGGATTTCTTCGGAAAACCGGCCATGTTCCCCAAAGGGCCTGCGCTCCTTGCCATGAAGACCGGCGCGCCGCTGATACCAGCGTTTACGATTATGGGCAATGACGGCAGATACCACCCCGTGGCCGAGCCTCCGATTGAAATGACGAATACCGGAGACACCGAGGCCGACTTGAGGATAAATATAAGCAAAATAGCTATAATATTTGAGAAATATATCCGCCGCCATCCTGAACAATGGTTTAATTTTTATTATTTTTGGGATTAATCCTTGACTTGACGCCCTCCATCCTGTAAAAATTACGCTACTGGTAAAGTAGCGGAGGGTGTTTGATTAATGAGTTATTTTGAGCAGATTAAAAATTATACCATTACCCAGGCGGCGGACGCCCTGCTGGGTATTATCGGGAACAGTTCTGACGAAAATCTCATAAGGTTTACATACCTTGCCGAGAAATTCGCAAAGAAGGATCATTACGTCAGGGCAATCCGCTCCATCCGCCAGATGTTCATGGACGGCCACCCCAGCCTCCAGGTTGCGAAGAAGATACTGAGGGATACCCACCCGAACGTCCGCAAGAGGCTGGTGAAGACGTTCATAGTAGGCCAGATGCTTGTCGGAACGAACAGGCGGAAGGCGTTCCAGGACGAAGGCGGCGGTTTCTACCCGCCCGGCCTTTACGTCATATCGCCCTCCATGCGCTGCAATCTCAACTGTTTCGGGTGTTATGCCGGGAGCTACAATAGGACGGACGAACTCTCTTTCGACGAGGTTGACGGCGTCATAAACCAGATGAAGGAGATGGGGGTATTTTTCTGCGTCGTCTCCGGCGGAGAGCCGTTCTTCAGAAAAGATTTGCTGAAGATTTTCGAGAAACACGACGACGTCGCGTTCCTTGTCTTTACGCACGGCGGGCTTCTCGACGAGAAAAAGGTGAGGGAGGTTGCCGAGCTCGGCAACGTCCTGCCCTGCATAAGCGTGGAAGGTTTCGAGGAGGAGACGGACGCAAGGCGCGGCAAAGGCCACTTCCGGAAGGTCATGCGCGCGATGGACCTCCTGAAGGACGCGGGGGTGCTTTTCGGATTCTCCTGCACCGCCACGAGGAAGAACTTCGATACCATCACATCGGAGCGGTATTACGACCTGATGATAGAGAAGGGCTGCACGGTGGGCTGGTTCTTCTCGTATATACCGATAGGCAGGGAGCCGAACATGGAGCTTATGCCCACGCCTGTCCAGAGAAGCGCGCTTCGGGAGACTGTCTGGCGTATGCGGCGCACCAAACCGATACTGCTCGCCGACTTCTGGAACGACGGCCATGTCGTGGGCGGATGCCTCGCGGGAGGCAGGAAATATCTGCACATAAACGCGCACGGAGATATTGAGCCGTGCGTGTTCTGCCACTTCGCCGTGGACAACATCAGGCGGACGAAAATAAAGGACGCCCTGATGTCGCCTTTCTTCAGGACGATACGCGAGCGGCAAAAGACGAACAAGAACATGCTTACGCCCTGCATGATGATAGACAAGCCGGGGTTTATCCGCGAGGCCGTCCTGGCCTCGGGCGCGCGGGCCACGCACGAGGGCGCGGAGAAGATACTGACCGACCTGGCGAAGGACCTGGACAGGTATTCCGAGGAATACTGCGGGATTGCCGATATTGTCTGGGAGAAGATGAAAGCGGAGAAGGAGGCCTCCGAAGGGGTTTATACGGAGGTGAAGAAATAGGCGAAAAGATGGTGCCGAGGCGCAGAATCGAACTGCGGACACGAGGCTTTTCAGGCCTCTGCTCTACCAACTGAGCTACCTCGGCACGAAGTCTTAAATTAACAGAGCGTCCGACGGTTTGTCAAGAAAATTATAGCGGGCAAATTGCAGCTACGGGGCTTACGGGCTTTTCCAGCACATCCCCACCAGCCATCTTCTCGAGGTTACTATTTGAAGCGGATTTCCGGAAGGCCAAAGTCCTTGAAGCCTGTGCCGTTTAGGTTCTGTCCGGGATGCAGCCACGGCACCCTGCACAGGATGATAGCCCAGGCTATAGACGACCTGGGTATGCGCGGCAAGACCATAGGAATCGCTCCCGTCGGATGCGCGGTCTTCGCGTACGACTATTTCAATTTCGACGTGCTCGAAGTCGCTCACGGACGTCCGCCCGCCGCATGCACCGGTATGAAAAGAGCGCTTCCGGACAGGCTGATATTCAGCTACCAGGGAGACGGCGACCTTGCCGCAATCGGGACAGCCGAGATAATCCATGCCGCGAACAGGGGCGAAAACTTCACGGTCATATTCGTGAATAACGCAACCTACGGGATGACCGGCGGCCAGATGGCCCCCACGACGCTCATAGGGCAGAAGACCACCACCACTCCGCGCGGCAGGAAGTCTTCGGAGGACGGATACCCCCTGAAGGCGGCGGAATTGATCGCGGCGCTCGAAGCCCCTTATTATGTGGAACGGACTGCGCTCGACGGCAAGAAGAACGTGGTGAGGACAAAGAACGCGATAAGGAAGGCCTTTGAATATCAGCTTGCGGGCAAGGGGTTCACGTTTGTCGAGGTCCTT
Source organism: Nitrospirota bacterium (assembly GCA_021784575.1). Classification (GTDB taxonomy): domain Bacteria; phylum Nitrospirota; class JACRHJ01; order JACRHJ01; family JACRHJ01; genus JAKAHE01. The sequence continues at coordinate 194,628 of JAJYHX010000002.1, read as the reverse complement.
TCGTTATGTCCGACGAACTGGGGCATGGAGCCGCTCAAGGCGATGGAGTGGGCGGCCGGGCCGATGCAGGAGGTCTTCCCGGTAAGAGTTTTCAAGGATAATGGTAAATATTTATAATTCTTTTCGTCATTCCCGCGAAGGCGGGAATCCGGGGATTTAACCCTGGGCCCCCGACCAAAGCATTCGGGGACTACAAGGGATTACATGAGAAGCGACGTGATCATAGCCGGTTTCGGCGGCCAGGGCGTGTTGCTGGCAGGGAAGCTTCTGGCATGGGCCGGGATGCTTGGCGGGAAGTTCGTCACGTGGTTCCCGTCCTACGGCGCGGAGATGCGCGGCGGCACGGCCAACTGCACGGTCATAATCTCCGATGATGAGATAGGCTCCCCGGTGGTGGACAGTCCCGGCGCTCTTGTGGCCATGAACGAGGCCTCCGCGGTCAGGTTTTCGGGCAGTGTGGGGCGCGGCGGATTAATAATACTGAATTCCTCGCTTGTCAAAACGGAAATCAAAAGACCCGGCAGGAGGATATACAAAATCCGCGCAAACGAGATCGCCGCGGAGATTGGCAACCTGCGCGTGGTGAACATGGCGATGCTCGGCGCATACCTCAAGGTCTCCGGCGCGGCCTCGATAGGCCAGATAACCAGGGCTCTCGAAGAATCTTTGCCATCCAGGAACAGACATCTACTTGACGCGAACCTCTCCGCGCTCGAAAAAGGTTACTCGCAGGTCGGCTGATGATACGCAAGGCAAAAGTCCAGGACGTTAAGGCCATAAAGACGCTGATAAGCCACTATGCCGAAAAAGACCAGATGCTCAACAGGTCTTTGGGCGAGCTGTATGAGTCGATCCGCGACTTCAGCGTATACGAAAAGGATGGGAAAGTCCTGGGCACGGCGGCTCTGCACGTCGGATGGGAAGGCCTTGCAGAACTTCGCTCTGTCGCAGTTGATAAAGATTCCCTTAAAAAAGGAGTGGGCCGGCGGCTGGTAAAGGCTTGTATAAAAGATGCCTCCATGATGGGCGTCAGAGAGATATTCGTCCTTACTTACGTGCAGGGGTTTTTTGAGAAAGTCGGTTTCAACAAAACAAACAGAGGAAGGTTTCTGCAGAAGGTCTGGACCGAGTGCCGCAACAAATGCGTGAAGTATCCGGACAAATGCAACGAGACCGCCATGACGCTGAAACTCGATTGATGAAGGCCGGGCTTTATTTCCACATTCCATTCTGCATCAGGAAATGCCGCTACTGCTCCTTTAATTCCATACCGTACGACAAAGAACCCGCCGGGAAATATGTGTCCGCGCTCCTGAAGGAAATGAACCTGCGCGGCGGAATCGAACCTTCAAGCGTCTACTTCGGCGGCGGCACTCCGACCGTCCTGCCGATGGAAAGCCTGCGCATTATCCTTGAAGGCGTCAGGGAGCATTTTAATCCTGCGCCGGGGACGGAAATGACCATAGAGGCAAACCCTGGGACGCTTGGCGGAGTCGATTTCGCGGCGCTTGGCGGCCTTGGCGTCAACCGGGTAAGCCTGGGCGCGCAGTCGTTCAACCCGGAAGAGCTTGCCGCGCTTGGCAGGATTCACGGCCCGGGCGAGATAATACGGGCCGTGGATACGCTTCGGGAAGCCGGTATAGCCAACATCGGCCTGGATCTCATCTATTCTCTTCCGGGGCAGGACATGTGCCAGTGGGAAAAATCCCTCGACGAGGCAACAAAACTCTCTCCGGAACACATCTCGTTGTATGGCCTGTCGATAGAGGAAGGCACGGAATTCCACGCGATGGAAAAGGCCGGGCGCATAGCCCTTCCGCCGGAGGACGCGCAGGCGGAAATGTATCTTTATGCTGTAAACCGACTTGAAGAGGCGGGGTACGGGCGTTACGAGATTTCAAACTTCGCGCGGCCGGGATACGAGTGTCTCCACAACCTGAACTACTGGTCTGCGGGCGATTTCACGGGTCTTGGCGTGGGCGCGCACTCCCGTGCCGGGGCAAGGGCCGCCCGGAACGTATCCGGCGTCGAAGAGTATATCGGGCGGCTCGAAAACGGAGAAGACCCGCGCGAGGCGGAGGAGATACTGACTGAAGCGGAGCGCGAGCGTGAGTTCATAATGCTGGGACTGAGGAAACGCCGGGGACTTTCTTTCGAGGATTTCAGGGCCGCTTTCGGGACGGATTTCATGAGTAAATACGGCCTCACGGCGGCCGGAATGGCGTATGCGGGATATATCTCCACGGACAGCGCCTTTGCGTGTCTCACAATGAAGGGAGTCCTTGCGTCAAACAGGGTAATTATGGAGTTTTTCTAAGAATTTTTTTGTTTACAGCATCGCGTCGTAATGCTATATTATGGCACTTTGAAGGGTATGCATCAAGGAGGCAATTTTTGTTTTTCCCCCGCAGCAAAAAAATTCTGATATTCATCCTTCCCATTTTATATTTAGCCATTTCCATTTCAGCTTTCGCGGCTGATGAAGCGGCTAAAATAACGGATATCGAGATAGCCGGCAACAAGAAGATAGAAACCGGCACTATCCGTTCCAGGATGATAGAGAAAGTGGGAGACAAGTTTATCCCTTCCATGGTTCGCCGGGATGTCATAAACATCTACCGCATGGGTTATTTCAGCGATGTCAAGGTGGACGCGCAGGGCTACCAGGGCGGTTTGAAGCTTACGTTCACTGTTGTCGAGAGGCCGATACTTGCATCGTTTGATTTCGAGGGCAATACCAAGATTAAAAGTTCCAAGCTGAGGGGGAAGGTAAATCTTTCCGCATATTCGGTATACAACCCGTCCCTTGTGGAAGACAACGCCGAGAAGGTGAGGCTTTATTACCAGGACGAGGGATACTACAACGCGCAGGTGCTCCCGATAATCAAGAAGACAAAGGACGAAGTGCGCGTGATATATCAGATAAAAGAGGGCGCAAAGGTCCGGATAAAGAAAATAACAATTGTCGGCAACAAAAAAATAAGCTCCGCCAGAATACGGAAGGTTATGAAGACCAGGGTGTATATCCCGATATGGTCCTGGATAATGAAAACGGGAAGGTATAAGGTGCTCGACCTCTCCCAGGACATCGAGAGTATAAAAGGTCTCTACTACGACCACGGCTATATTCAGGTGAACATAGGCGAGCCTGAGGTCAAACTCTCTCCTGATAAAAAAGGTCTTTACATAACCATACCCATACGCGAAGGCAGGCAGTTCCGCTATGGCAGCATAAAAGTCTCCGGGAACAAGGTCTTCAGCGACAAGGAGCTTATGAGCAAGGTCAATAGCAAGCCGGGAGAAATAATGAACCGGGACCAGCTCAGGAAAGACGTTGTCGCCATTACCGACCTCTACGGCTCAAAGGGTTACGCGTTCGCGTCCGTTTCGCCTGTCGTCAAACCTCATGTTTCGAAGCGGCTGGTGGACATAACGTTCGACATCAGCGAGGGCGACCAGATATTTATAAACAGGATAAACATCACAGGCAACGTAAAGACGCGCGACAAAGTCATCCGGCGCGAACTGCCGTTCGACGAGGGCGACATCTACGACACGACGAGTCTGAAGCGCACATACGAAAGACTTCGCAATCTCAACTTCTTCTCGAATGTTCAGATAATCCCGGAGAGGAAGGGCAAGGACAAGGTGAACCTCGACGTTAACGTCAAGGAGAAATCCACCGGGTCCTTCAGCATAGGCGGCGGATACAGCACGATTGACAGGCTTGTCGGAATCGGCGAGATTACGCAGAACAACTTCCTCGGCCTGGGCGAGATGCTGAGGTTTAAAGGAGAGTTTGGCGCCCGCACGCAGGATTTTGTCCTGAGTTTCATGGAGCCGTGGCTCCTCGACAAACCGGTTTCGCTCAGCGTCGACCTCTTCAAGGAGGAAAGGACATACACCGATTATGCCGAGCACTCGACCGGCGCGAGCCTGAGCCTTGGCCGCCGTTTCTGGGAATACTGGGGGATAACCGGCACATATTCCTGGTCCGACAAGAACTATCTCAATGTCGATAGCTCAATCCAGTCGGACCCGTTGTTTATCGAGAGCGAAGGGTTTAAGACCACGGGCAAGGTAGGGATAAATTTCTACCGCGACAGCAGGGACAACTACCTCGACCCCAGGCGTGGAAGCAATAATTCTATCTATGCCGAATACGCCGGGACAGCCCTTGGCGGGGACAACGCCTTTTACAAGGTAATCGGCGACTCCACGTGGTATTTCCCGTTCTATTTCGACACGGACTTCTCGCTTCACGGAAGGATAGGGTATGCGCACGGATTGCAGGGCCGTCTGCTGCCGCTTGACGACAGGTTCTTCGTAGGCGGCATGGGCACCGTGCGCGGCCTGGACTGGGGCACTGCCGGCCCGCGCTTCCCGATAGACGTGAACGGGGTATTGGTGCCGTCGCCTTTGGGAGACCCAAAGGGAGGCAACAAGGAAGTGGTGTTCAACGCAGAATACACATTCCCTCTTTTCTCCGCCATAAAACTCAGAGGCGTTATATTTTCTGACGCCGGCAGGGCGTACGACGAGGGTGAAAACATTAACCTGGGCCAGCTCAGCTATACCGCGGGAGGCGGGATGAGGTGGACTTCTCCGATGGGCCTTATAAGGCTGGAGTACGGGTTTGTGTTGAACAGGAAAGAAGGGCAGAGGGCCGGCAAGTGGGAGTTTTCCATGGGTTCTATGTTTTAAAAACGGAGGTTGACGGTATGAAAAAGATATTTCTGGTTTTTGCCGTGTCGCTCTTTCTGGGAGCGGTTTTCTGCGGCGCGTCATCGGCGGCGGATATCAAGCTCGGCTATATAAACATGCTAAAGGTCGAGAAAGAATCGATGGCCGGGAAACAGGCGCTGAAGACGCTTGAGAAAATGGCGGCTGACAAGCAGGCCAAGATAGAAGAGCGCCGAAAGGAGATAGAGAAGATGCAGAAGGAGCTGGACAAACAGTCTTCCATAATCTCCTCTGACGAAAGACAGCGCAGGGAAGACAAGCTCCAGAAGGAATACAAGAATTACCAGAGATATTTTTCGGATTCGCGGGACGAGCTCGCCAAGAAGAAAGAGGAGCTGGCAAACAAGATGTTCGGCGAGGTCACGAAAGTCATCAAGACATACGGCAAACAGGAAGGCTATACACTGATTCTCGACCGTTCCGTAGTGCTTTACGCCCCGGAGGCCGTGGACATTACGGATAAGATTATCAAGGCTTACGACGACACCAAGGCGCCGGCGCAGACTGGGAAAATAAAACAATAAATGGAAAAGACGCTCAAGGAGCTTGCGGAATCCGTCGGAGGAGAGGCGGAAGGCGACGTCCAGGTCAGAATAAAAGGCGTTTCCGGCATAAAAGAGGCGGGCGTCGGCGAGATCACGTTTATCGCCAACATGAAATACATCGGCGAACTTGCCTCGACGCGCGCCTCGGCGGTAATAGCCGCGCCGGGAATAGACGTCGGCGGAAGGCCGTGTCTCCGCGCGAAGAACCCGTACTTTGCCTTTGCGAAGGTTTTGACGCTCTTCACCCCGAAGAAGAAATTCCCGACGGGCGTCATGGACGGCGCGCATGTCAGTCCTGAGGCGCATATCGGACGGGACGCCGCAATCTACGCGGATGTATTTTTAGAGGCCGGCGTCAAGATAGGCGACCGGAGCGTCCTGTATCCAGGCGTTTATGTCGGCGATGGCTCTTCTCTTGGCGCGGACTGCATAATCTACCCGGGCGTGGTCATCAGGGAAGGGGTAAAAATAGGCGACAGGGTCATAATACACGGCGGAGCTGTCATAGGCGGGGACGGTTTCGGCTACGCCACGGACGGCGGGAAGCACTTCAAAATACCCCAGATAGGCGGCGTGGTCATAGAGGACGATGTGGAGATCGGCTCCAACGCGGCAATCGACCGGGGCGCTCTGGAGGATACCGTTATCAGGCGCGGGACAAAGATAGACAACCTCGTCCAGATAGCGCATAATGTCGTGGTCGGCGAGGATTCGATAATAGTCGCCCAGGCGGGTATTTCCGGGAGCACAGAGCTTGGACGCTATGTGGTTTTAGCCGGGCAGGTGGGCCTGGTGGGGCATATAAAGATAGGCGACGGTGTGCAGGTCGGCGCGCAATCGGGCGTGATGAATAATATCGACGCCGGCGAGACATACCTGGGTTCCCCGGCGATGCCCCATAAGGAATTCCTGAAGATTCAGGCGGCGCTCAGGAAGCTGCCGGAGCTTCGCAAGCGGGTTATATATCTGGAAAAGAAGCTGGAGAAATATACGCGGACGGAGGAATGATGCTCGACATAATGGAGATCCAGAAAATACTGCCGCACCGCTATCCCTTCCTGTATGTGGACAGGATTCTTGAAGTCGAGCCCGGGAAGAGAATAGTCGGCCTTAAGAACGTCACGTTCGACGAACATTTTTTCCAGGGGCACTTTCCCGGCAGGCCGATAATGCCCGGCGTTCTGATTGTCGAGGCGATGGCCCAGGTTGCGGGGATACTGGTGCACAAGACAATCGAGACAGACGACAAGATGGTTTATTTCATGAGTATAGACAAGGTGAAGTTCCGCAAACCCGTCGTGCCGGGAGACCAGCTCATGCTCGAAGTTGTGCCGCTCCAGAGCAGGGGAAGCGTCCATAAGTTCAAGGGCGAGGCGAAGGTCGAAGGGAAGCTTGTCTGCGAGGCCGAGTTCATGGCCATGACGACCAGGGAGTAGGTTGCTACATGCCAAGTATACATCCTACCGCGATAGTCAATGACGGGGCCGCCCTGTCGGACGATGTAATCGTCGGCCCATACGCGGTTATAGAAAACAACGTAAAAATAGGCAGGGGGTCGAAAATCGGAGCCCATGCCGTAATAAAACCATTCGTCGAAATAGGCGAGGATAACGAGATTTACCAGTTCGCGTCGATAGGCGAAATCCCGCAGGATTTGAAATTCGGCGGCGAGGAATCGAAGCTTGTCATAGGGAACAGGAACCGTATCCGGGAGTTCACGACGCTCAACCGCGGCACCGAGGGCGGCGGCGGCGCCACGGTAATCGGCGACGACTGCTTCATAATGGCATACGCCCATGTCCCGCACGACTGCCACATCGGCAATTGCGTAATCCTTGCCAACTCCGTTCAGATAGGCGGACACGTTCACATAGAGGAGCACGCCATAATCGGCGCCCTTACCGGGCTTCATCAATTCGTGCGGATAGGCGCGCACAGCATGGTCGGCGCATGTTCCGCCGTATCCCAGGACGTGCCGCCTTTCACCAACGCCACCGGCAACAGGGCGACGCTTCACGGCCTTAATATAGTCGGACTTTCGAGGCGGGGGTTTTCAAGAGAAACCGTTTCCGCGCTCAAGGAGGCCTACAGGATTCTTTTCAGAAGCGGCCTCACGGTGAAAGACGCCGTGGAGAAGGCCGCAGCCGAGTGCGGCGATTTCCCGGAGGTAAAGAGACTCCTCGATTTCGTCGCCTCTTCCGAGCGTGGCGTTTGCAGGTGACGGATTAATGGATAAGCTTGGAATAATCGCGGGGAACGGGAAGTTCCCCTTAATTTTGGCCGGGAACGCAAAGGCCGAAGGTCTTCGTGTAGTTGTCGCCGCACTGTCGGAAGAGGCGGACAAGGGTATAGAAAATATAGCCGACAGCGTTCACTGGCTTTCGATAACGCAGCTTGGCGGGCTTATAAAGGTCTTTCAGAAAGAAGGCGTTAAAAATGCCGTCATGGCCGGCCAGGTGGTCAAACGCAGGATGTATACTTCCGACCTGCTGAAGCTCGACCTTACCGCCGCGAGGCTATGGGCGTCTCTCCCGGACAGGAAGGGCGAGACCATACTTAAAGCCGTGGCGGACGAGCTGTCGAGGAACGGCATAGAGCTTATCGACTCGACAATACACATGAAGCCGTTTCTTGCCGGGCCGGGTGTGATGACGAAGTCTAAGCCGACAAAGCCTGAAGCGGCGGACGTGGAGTTCGGCCTTAAGATGGCCAAAGTGATTGCGGAGCACGACATAGGCCAGAGTGTCGCGGTTAAGGATTTATCCGTCGTGGCGGTCGAGGCCGTCGAGGGGACGGACAACTGCATCAGGCGCGCGGGCGAGCTTGGCAAGGGCGGCATAACGATAGTCAAGGTCAGCAGGAAGGGCCACGACATGCGTTTCGATGTCCCGGTTGTGGGTATGCGGACTCTGGAGGCCATGAAAGACGCCGGGGCGCGCGTGCTGGCAATCGAGGCCGGGAAGACTCTGATGCTGGAAAAAGAGGAGCTGATTTCGGGCGCGGACAAGGCCGGAATCTGCATAATGGGGATATGAATAAAATCAAAGTCGGCGTAGTGGGCGTTGGATACCTGGGCAGGCACCACGCAAGGATATACTCGGAGCTTCCCGATGCCGAGCTTGTCGGCGTATGCGACGTGAACGCGGAGCAGGCGAGAGAGATTGCCAAATCCGCAAAGACCGTCCCGTTCGGTTCGCATGAAGAATTAATCGGAAAAGTCCAGGCGGTTTCCATAGCCGCGCCGACGGTGCATCACTACAGCATCGCCAAAGACTTTCTCTCAGCCGGAATCGACGTCCTCCTTGAGAAGCCCATGACGGTAACGGTCGAGGAAGCGGACGAGCTTGTAGGATTAGCCGCCGAAAAGAACTGTATCCTGCAAATCGGTCATCTGGAACGGTTCAACGCCGCGGTGCTGAAGATGGCCGAGCTCGTCACTTCGCCGAAGTTCATCGAGTGCAACAGGCTCTCGCCGTTCCCGGACAGGTCTACAGATGTTGACGTCGTGCTCGACCTCATGATACACGACATCGACATAATCCTCTCTGTTGTGGGTTCGCAGGTCAAAAATATCCATGCCGTAGGCATCCCCGTCATATCGAAGAACGTCGATATAGCGAACGCCCGGATAGAATTCGATTCCGGCTGTATCGCGAATGTCACGTCCAGCAGAATATCGATGAAGAAGGAAAGAAAAATAAGACTGTTCCAGCCGGATACCTACATATCTCTGAACTACCAGGAACAGGAGATATACGCCTACCGCCGCATACCGAACAAAAAGGACCCGGAAGGCAGGCCCGATATTGTCGGCGGCAAGGTGAAGGTGAAGAAAGACGAGCCGCTCAAGGCGGAACTGGCGGCGTTCCTTGAGTGCACGGCGCTGCGCATGAAACCGCTCGTATCCGGGGTCGAAGGCAGGGAGGCGCTGAAGGTGGCAATGCTTGTCCAGGAAGAGATAAGGAGCCATACGCTGCAATTATGAAAATACCGATGGTTGACCTGAAGGCGCAGTATATCGAGCTTAAAGACGAGCTCGACGCGAAGCTCGAAGAGATACTGCTCGCCACGCAATTCATACTTGGGCCGAACGTGCGGGAGCTCGAGAACGAGGTCGCCGAATATATAGGCGCGAAACATGCCGTCGCCTGCGCATCCGGCACGGACGCCCTGCATCTGGCGCTTCTCGCCTGCGGCATAAAAGCGGGCGACGAGGTAATCACAACGCCGTTTACGTTCATTGCGACGGCCGAGGCCATATCATACGTCGGAGCGAGGCCCATATTCGCGGACGTCCTGCCCGATACGTGGAATATCGACCCGGACGACGTAAAAAGGAAAATCACCTCGCGCACGAAAGCAGTCATACCCGTGCATCTCTTCGGCCATCCGGCTGACATGCCGAAGACACTCGACATTGCGAACTCGCACGGCCTTAAGGTCATAGAGGACTGCGCGCAGAGTTTCGGGGCCGGTTACAAGTTTGTAAAGACAGGCTCGTTCGGTGACGCCGGTTGTTTCTCGTTCTTTCCGAGCAAGAACCTCGGCTGCTACGGCGACGGCGGGATGGTCACCACGGACAGCGACAAAACCGCCGAGGCTCTCCGGGCTTTAAGAAACCACGGGAGCAGGAAGCGCTATTTTCACGACACGATAGGATATAACAGCCGCCTCGACGAGATACAGGCGGGCATACTCCGCGTCAAACTCAAAAGGATAGACCGCTACAACAGCCTCAGGCGCGAGCGCGCCATGCGGTATAACGAGCGGCTGGCCATGCAGGACGGGGTTTCCATCCCGGTAGAAAGGGATGGATATTATCACGTGTATCACCAGTACACGATACTTGCCGACCGTCGGGACGATATAATGGACGCCCTTTCGGCCAAAGAGATAGCGTCGGCAATTTACTATCCCGTCCCGCTCCATCTCCAGGAATCATACAAAGGACTCGGCTACGGTAAAGGCGATTTTCCGGTATCGGAAGACCTCTCCAGGCGGGTTCTCTCCCTTCCGATTTATCCGGAATTAAGCCCGGCGAACGTCGATTTTATCTCGGAGACTATAAGGGCCTCTCTGTCGTGTCCCGCAAAAAGATAATGATAATAGCCGGAGAGGCGTCCGGAGACCTTCATGGCGGAAAGCTCGCCCTGGCCCTGAAACGCCTCCGGCCCGGCATCGATATTTTCGGCATGGGCGGAGAAGCGATGCGCGGGGCCGGCGTGCGGACACTACAGGACATCTCCGCTCTTGCCGTCGTCGGGATATGGGAAGTGCTGTCACACCTCAAGGACATAAAGGCTGCGTTTAACCTCATGGAGGAGACTATAATAAACGAACGGCCCGACGCCCTGGTGCTGATTGACTACCCGGACTTCAACCTGCGTATCGCCGCAAGGGCCAGGAAGGCGGGCGTGAAGGTGGTCTATTACGTAAGCCCGCAGGTATGGGCCTGGCGCCGAGGGAGGATAAAACACATAGCCAGGGTCGTGGACAGGATGCTTGTGGTCTTTCCCTTCGAGGAGGCGCTCTATAAGGAAGCCGGAGTGAACTGCTCTTTCGTAGGTCATCCGCTCCTTGACGAAGAGCCGGAAACGCGGCCAAAGGACGAACTGGCCCGAAGGCTTGGTCTTGACCCGCAAAGGCCGGTAGTCGGGCTTCTGCCGGGCAGCAGAAAGAAAGAGCTGCATTTCCATCTCCCGGTGATGCTGAAGGCCCTGTCGCTTATAAAAGAGAAGATGCCGGATATACAGGCGATAATCTCCGTTGCGCCTACGCTGTCGGCTGAGGATTTTAAAGATTACCTGAAAGGCTATGAGGACGTCCGTCTGATTCAAAATGATTTCTCCGGGGTGATGTCGCTCATGGACGCGGGCGTTGTCGCGTCAGGCACGGCGACACTCCAGACCGCGCTCAGACAAAAACCCATGGTGATAATCTACAGGCTCTCCCGGCTTACCTACCGGCTTGGGAGGATGCTTATATCGGTCCCGTTCATCGGCATGCCGAACCTTGTCGCCGGGAGCGAGGCAGTCCCGGAGCTTATACAGCACGACGCCTCGCCCGAACGTATAAGTTCCTTGATTTTAAAGATGTTTTATGATAAAGCATATTACTGCGGCATCGTCCGCAGCCTGGGCTGCGTGCGCAATAAACTCGGTTCCGGCGGCGCGTCGGAAAGGGCTGCGCTTGAAGTCCTGATGGAGGCTGGAATATAAATGGTGTTCAAAAGGCTTTGGCCTTACATAAAAAAGTATTTAAATATAACATTCCTGGCGATACTCTGCACTGTGGTCGTATCAGGCACTAACAGCGCTGTCGCCTATCTTGCAAAGCCTGTCGTTGACGATGTATTCGGCAAGAGAAATCCCGCCATGCTTGTTCCTCTCTCAATTGCCGTCTTCGCCGTATACCTGATCAAGGACACTTTTGCGTATATTCAGTCGTATATCACGCAGTCAGTCTCTCTGAAGGTAATCCGGGATATAAGAAGCGACCTGTACTGCCACATGGTTTATCTGCCGCTGAAAGAATACCAGGCGACCAATACCGGCAAGATGGTATCCCATATTATGAACGATGTCGGGGTGCTCGCACGCCTGGCCGGGACACTCGTAAAGGACGTGCTTCAGCAGTCGTTCACGATAGTCTTTTTGGTTATCGTGCTCTTCATCAGGGACTGGAGGCTTGCGATAATCTGTATTACGATACTGCCGCTTGCCGGAATAATCGTTTCCAGGTACGGCAAAAAGACGCGCAAACTCACCGGAAAATCCCAGGAGGCCATCGCCGGGCTGATGTCCATACTCTACGAGAGCTTTACCGGCAGCAGGATTGTGAAGGCCTTTACAATGGAAGACCGCGAGAACAGGAAGTTCATCGATGAGCAGGAGAAGTATACCAAGCTCCAGATAAAGAAGGCGAAGGTAGCCAGCCTTCTCTCTCCGTCGATGGATGCGGTCGGCGGCCTGGCGATGGCCGTGATTATTTTGTATGGCGGCCACAGGGTGATAAACGGTTCCATGACCACCGGCCAGTTCGTATCGTTTGCCGCGGCGCTGTTCATGTTGTACCCGCCTGTAAAGGCGCTCGGCGGCCTGCACAACAACATCCAGGGCGCCAGCGCCGCAATCGAAAGGGTCCTGAACGTAATGGACACGCCGAACGAAGGCGAGGCGATGTCCAGTGGAATTCCCGGCCCGGACGGCATAAAAGACAGGATTCAATACCGCGGAGTAAGCTTCAGGTATAACGAAAATGAGGATTACGTCCTTAAGGATGTTGACCTTACCATAAACAAGGGCGAAGTCGTCGCCGTCGTCGGCGCGTCCGGCGGCGGAAAGACGACGCTTGTAAACCTGCTCCCGCGCTTCTACGAGTTCAAGGACGGCGAGATATTAATCGACGGCGAGAACATAAAGAATTTCCAGCTTAGAACGCTCAGACAGAATATCGCAGTCGTAACGCAGGACACGATACTCTTCAACGACACCATCCGCAACAACATCGCCTACGGCAAGGGAGAGTTCACGGACGAAATGGTCTTCACCGCCGCCCGCGCCGCCCATGCGGATATATTCATAGAAAAGCTCCCTCAAAAATACGACACGATAATCGGCGAGAAGGGTTTCCGGCTTTCCGGAGGAGAGAAGCAGAGGATTTCCATAGCGCGGGCAATCCTGAAGAACAGCCCGATACTTATACTGGACGAGGCCACGTCGAGCCTCGATACCGAATCGGAGAGGATTGTCCAGCAGGCGCTTGAGAACCTTATGAAGAACAGGACCACGCTCGTCATAGCCCACAGGCTTTCGACGATAATAAACGCGGACAAGATAGTCGTAATCGGCGGCGGAAGGATAACCGAAACAGGAAAGCATACCGAACTTCTGTCAAAAAGCCGCATCTATAAGCGGCTGTATGACATGCAGTTCGGGAAGCTCACGGAACATGTCGAGATACGTTAAAAAGATATTTATATTCGCCTTCCCGCCGCTGGGCGCATTTATACTGAAGGCGCTGCGGCTTACCCTTAGGATGGAGGTGGTGAACCGTCCGCCGGAAGACACGCAGTTCATATTCTCGTTCTGGCACGGCAGGATTCTTATGATGCCGTTTACGGCGCTCTCGCGTCCGGTCTCCGTGATGATAAGCAGGCACGGCGACGGCGAGCTGATCGCCAGGATTGTGAAATACCTCGGCATATCGTCGTCGCGCGGCTCCACGACAAGAGGCGGCGTGTCCGCCCTCAAGGAGCTTATAAAACTCGCCCGCGAAGGTTTCTGTCCCGCGTTTACTCCCGACGGCCCGAGGGGCCCACGGTATGTTGTCCAGCCCGGAGTCATCCACGCCGCGAAGGCTACCGGACTCCCCATATATCCCGTCACATATTCCGCGCGCAAAAAAAAACTCTGAAATCCTGGGATAGCTTCATCATCCCTTACCCGTTCAGCAAGGCTGTCTCGATATACGGCGAGCCGTTTTACGTCCCGCGAGACGCCGATAAGGAACAGACGGAATCCCTGCGCAAGGAGCTTGAAGCGCGGATGCGCGAGCTTACGGAAAGAGCCGACAACTGGTGGGGTGAACAGGCATGATCCACGCCCCGGCTTTATGCATGGGGAGCTGGCTCCGGCGGTAATCCGGGAATCTTAACCGATGACGTTCTTCTTGTACGACATGCTGCTCTATGCCATTGCACCTCTATATTTCCCGTTCATTGCGCTCTCGCGCATGGCGCGCGGGAAGAAGAGATTGGGCCTCCGTGAGCGGTTCGGCTTCTTCAGTCCGGGTTTTTTTGCGGATAAAAAAGGCAGGCGCGTATGGTTCCACGCCGTGTCCGTAGGCGAGACGCTGGCCGCCGTCCCGCTCGTCCTCGCGTTGAAGAAAAAAATGCCGGATGCAGAGATTTATTTCTCCACCGTAACCGAGACGGGGAACAGTGTGGCGCGCGAGAAGCTCGGCGGCGCTGCCCGTATTATTTTCTTCCCGTTTGATTTCGGCGCGGTCGTCCGGCGTGTAATCGGACAGATGTCCCCGGACCTCTTTGTCGTCGTGGAGACGGAGATATGGCCGAATCTCCTGAAGGCGCTCCACGACAAATCCATCCCGTCCCTCATCATCAACGGGCGCATCTCGCCGCGTTCGTTCAAAGGTTATTCGCGGTTCGGGTTTTTCTTCCGCCGCGTCCTCCCGCTTGTAAGCGGGTATCTGATGCAGAGTGAGGCGGACGCGCAGCGCATAATCCGGCTTGGCGCGCCGCCTGAGAACGTATCGGTTTCCGGGAACATAAAATTCGATCAGTCTATCGCATCGGGAACTCCCGCGTCGCGCGCGGCGCTCGGCATCCCGGAGGGCGCGAAGGTCTTCATCGCCGGGAGCACGCACCAGGGCGAGGAGGACGAGGCGCTGAAGGCATATAAAGAACTTTTGGTTGATTTCCCCGGCATGGTAATGGCGCTTGCTCCAAGGCACCCGGAGCGCTTCGCCGCGGCGGAGGATGCGGTGCGGCAGGCTGGCTTTCAGTGCGTGAGGAAGAGTATAGGGGCGCAATTTATTGCATCCGGCTCCGTCCTCCTCCTCGACACGATGGGTGAACTCGCCGGGACATATGCCGTCGGGGACATAAACTTTGTCGGCGGGAGCTGGGCGGACGTGGGCGGACATAATATTCTTGAACCTGCCGCTTTCGGAAAGCCCGTCTTCTTCGGCCCCGTGATGCACAACTTCAGAGACATCAGCCGCATAATGAAGGACTGCGGCGCGGGCATAGAAGTAAAGGACGGCGCCGAACTCGCAGCCGAAGCGAAAAAGCTCCTTCTCGACCCGGCAAAATATTCCGCCCTCGGCAAAGCTGCCCTCGAAGCCATAGATAAAAACAAAGGCGCGCTGGCAAAGGATTTGGAGGCGGTGGAAGAGATGTTGGAATCGCTGGATTGAAGACTTTTACCCCTCGCCCCGTCGTGGGAGAGGGGCCAGGGGAGAGGGTTCATCTGTTTTGGAAAAGATAATCGCCACAATAGCCAAACAACTGCGAAAGGAACAAACGGATGCTGAAAATCTGCTTTGGGGACATTTGCGAGCAAAAAGATTTGCAGGCTATAAATTTAAACGGCAGGCTCCGATAGGAAAATTCATTGCTGATTTTGTGTGTTTTGGTAAAAAACTTATCGTTGAGCTTGACGGTGGGCAACATGCGCTTCAAAAAGAAAGAGACCACGAGAGAGACGAATGGCTGAAAGAGAACGGGTTCCGAGTCATCAGGTATTGGAATAATGATTTATTTAATGAATTAGAGGCGGTTTTAGAGGATATAAAAAGAAATTTGGATCACCCTCTCCCCATCCCCTCTCCCATCGAAGGGAGAGGGGTAACATCAAAAACATTGCCTTCCACCCCTCTCCCCGCAGTGGAAGAGCGGCAAGCCAGGGGAGAGGGCTAAATGAACCTCTCTCCCAATCTCCTCTCCGCCCTCAAGGGCGAACGGCCTCTGCCTGCGTGGATGTATCTTCTATATCCCGCGAGCGCGCTTTACGGCATGGGCGCGGGGCTGAATGCGTGGGCGTATACGAGCGGGCTTGTCAAGCCGAAGCGTCTGCCGTGCAAGGTCATCAGCGTCGGCAACATCACCGCGGGCGGCACGGGCAAGACGCCGATGGTGATAGAGATTGCAACGATGCTGACGGAGCGGGGCGTCAAAACGGCGGTGCTCACGCGCGGCTACAAGGGGGCGTCCGAGGGCCGCGTGTGCGTGGTCTCGGACGGTCGACCGTCTTCGGACGGGCGCGGGAACGTCCTTCCGGCGTCCGAGGCGGGAGATGAACCGGTATTAATCGCCCGCAGCCTGCTGGCGCCGGGTGTGCCGGTCGTGATGGGGAGCGACAGGTATCGGGCCGGTATGCTCGCCTGGGAGCGCTTCCATCCGGAGGCCGTAATCCTCGACGACGGCTTCCAGCACCTGCGGCTGCACCGCGACCTGAACATCCTCCTGATGGATGCGGCGCACCCGTTCGGGAACGGACACACCATTCCGATGGGCTATCTGCGCGGGCCGAAAAAAGGGGCCGCCGGCGCGGATTTGATAGTTTTTACCGGGGCAGGGAACGTGCCTTCAGAGGCGCTTGAAGAAATAAAATCATATGCATTAACAATAGGTTCAGTGCTTAATGCAAAATATTTCCCAATAAGTATTTACAACATTAAAACACACGAAGAAAGACCTCTGGAAACGCTTACCGGAAGAGGGGTTTTCGCGTTCTGCGGAATCGCCAATCCGGGGTCTTTTTCGTTGATTTTACATGGAGTTAATGTTAAAATCACGAAGTCGAAACAGTATGTGGACCATCACTCATACACATCAGGAGACGTGGCATATCTCCTTGAAGAAGCAAGAAAATCCGGCGCGGAAATACTCTTGACCACGGAAAAAGACGCCGTGAAATTAGAAGGACTTTTGCCGGAAAATCCGGAAACTTACGCGCTGAAAGCGGGCCTGAAAATCGACGATGCCGGGCCTCTGGAAGCGGCATTAAACAGCTTGTTTGAAGGCGGTGATGAGTAATAAAAAAAACAGGCAAGTCAGAAGGTTACAATGGCTTATCGAATATTGGCTGGTACTGGCGATGTGCGGGCTTGCAAGACTGCTCCCGTATCCGATGGCATACTGGCTGGGCGGAATACTTGGGCTGACGGCATTCAAGATTGACAGGCGGCATCGGGATATTACGCTTGATAACCTGAGGAACAGCTTTAAGGATAAAAACGAAACAGAGCTGCGCGAAACGGCGAAAGACGTTTTCGTAAACTTCGGCAGGTCTGCAATCGAGTTCATAAGGTCGGAGCGGTTTTTCAGGGACGGCATAGGAAAACACTTTAAAATCATTAACCTGGAGGCATACGACAGGGCGCTTTCAAAGGGCGGGGGGCTGCTTCTACTTACCGGGCACTGCGGAAGCTGGGAGCTCCTTGCCATGGCTCAGTCGGTCAGGAAGCCGCCCTTCGGGGTGGTTGTTAGGCCCCTGGATAACCCGCACCTTGAGAGGCTCGTATCGAAAGCCCGCACGAGGTACGGTAATTTTCTCATAGGCAAGAAATGGGGCCTGAAGGAAATACTCCGGACGGTTTCGGAGGGCGGGACGGTCGGGATACTCCTCGACCAGAATGTCGCGCGCAAGGAGGGGGTCTTTGTCGATTTCTTCGGCAGGCCTGCATGCACGAACAAGGGCCTTGCGCTGATAGCCGCAAGGACAAAGGCCCCGGTAATTCCCGCGTTCATAAGGCGGGTTGACCGCGAACTGCACGAGATATACATTGGCGACGAGATCCCTTTTGTGGACAGCGGCGATAAAGAGGCCGATCTGATAACCAATACGCAGGCATATACGATGGTAATCGAGGATTTTATAAGGAAATATCCCGACCAGTGGTTCTGGATGCACAGACGCTGGAAGACAAGGCCGCTTGAGGCCCCGGAGTCTTTGGAATAATGCGTGAGAAGGTAATTGTCCGCGTTACAAACTGGGTGGGCGATCTTGTCATGGCGTCCCCGGCCCTGGCGGGTATACGGAAGAGCCGCCCGGATGCCGAGATTACGGCCCTTGTGCGCCCCCCGCTCGACATGCTGCTTCTGGGGAACCCGGCAATCGACCATGTAATGCCGCTCGACAGGAGGGGAAAGCATTCCGGGCCGGGCGGCCTGGTCCGCGCCGTGGGCGAGATAAGGGGAAAAAAATTCGACACCGCCATCCTCCTTCAGAATGCGTTCGAGGCGGCTTTGCTCGCGTTCCTGGCAAACATACCCGAACGCATGGGATATGCGACTGACGGGCGCGGGATACTCCTCACAAATGGCGTGAAGGTATCGAGCGAGACAAGGAAGAAGCACCAGGTTTACTACTACCTCGACCTCATCGAGAAGCTGGGGTTTAAGACGGACGGGCACGCGCCGAAACTCTATCTTTTGAAGGAGGAGATAAGCTCGGCCTGGGGGCTTTTGAATAAATTCGGGATAAAAAAGGGAGATGTCATCGCGGGAATCAACCCCGGAGCGCAATACGGCGTGTCAAAGAGATGGCACCCGGAGCGCTTTGGGCAGGCGGCGGACGGGCTGGCAAGGAATACGGGCGCAAAGGTAATCATCTTCGGCGGTCACGGCGAGACTGATACCGCCGGAGCAGTCCGGGCCTCCATGAGGGAAGAAGCCGTAAACCTTGCCGGAAAGACGAGCCTGCGGGAGCTTATGGCGCTGATTAAAACCTGCTCCGTTTTCATCACGAACGACTCCGGCCCGATGCATATCGCCGCCGCGCTTGACGTCCCGACGGTTGCCGTTTTCGGCTCGACAGACCCGACGGCGACGGGGCCTTTCAACAAAAAATCCGTCGTCGTCCGTGAACCGGTTACGTGCAGCCCGTGCTTCAAAAGGACCTGCCCGTACAAACACTACGCCTGCCTTGAGCGCGTAAACGCTGGAAAGGTCCTTAAGGCGGCGGAGGAGCTACTGAAGTAACGCCCCCTATTATCCCCCTCTCAAGATAAGATGGGGAGGCAAGGCCGGGGGAGTTATGAAGAGACAAAATGCCTGAACGAGCGGTTTTCCTTGATAGAGACGGGACGATAAACGAGGAGATTGGATACCTTTCCGACCCGGAGAAGGTCTGCCTCATCCCCGGCGCGGCGGAGGCGCTCGTAAGGCTTAAGATGGCCGGGTTCAGGCTGGTTGTCGTCAGCAACCAGTCCGGCGTGGCGAGGGGGCTTTTCACGGAGGACGACCTGCACAAGGTCAACCTGAAACTCGCCGACCTGTTGGAAGCGAAGGGCGCGAAGGTTGACGCATATTACTTCTGCCCGCACCACCCGCGCCACGGCGAGATGGTCGATTGCGAGTGCCGGAAGCCGAAGACCGGCATGGCCGTAAGCGCGTCGGAGAAATTCGGCATCGACCTGTCTTCGTCATATTTTGTGGGTGACAAGGCGACGGACATAGAGCTCGGCAAAAACGCTGGCGGGAAGACGGTGCTTGTCCTGACCGGTTTCGGCAGCGAGGAAAAGGCCCTGTTAGAAGAAAAAGGGATGGCGCCCGACATGGTGTCCGAAAGCCTGCCGGAGGCGGCGGATTGGATAATCGAAGACTTAAAAAAGTCCTGATAATAAAACCGAGCTCTCTTGGGGATATTATCCACGCCCTGCCGGTCGCAAACGCCCTTAAGGAAGCCGCGCCGAACCTTGAAATAGACTGGGCGGTCTTCAGGGCGCACGCGCCCGTGCTCGCCGGCCACCCGGCGATAACGAACATCATCACATTCGACAGAAGCGCGGGTGTATTCAGTGAGCTTTCCCGGTTTGCAAGGGCGTTGAGGGCGAAGGAATACGATGCCGTGATAGACCTCCAGGGGCTGTTGCGGAGCGGGCTTATGACGCTTGCGTGCAGGGCCGGGAGGAAGATTGGTTTTGAAAATGCGCGCGAGGGCGCGAGGTTCTTTTATAACCGGAAAATCCGTGCCGCGCAGCCGGACATGCACGCCGTGGACAGATACCTTCTTGCGCTTGATGCCATCGGGATTGCGCCGCCGCGGATACCGCGGTTTAATATCGCAACAGGCCCGGAGGATTTAACCGGGGCCGGACGAATCCTGAAAAGCGCTGGCATAGGCGAGGGCGAGGAGTTTGCGGCTATTGCGCCGTCGGCGAGATGGATAACCAAACGCTGGGAGGCGGAAAAATTCGCCCGCCTCGCGCTGGCGCTGAAAGAGCGCAGGGGGGTGAAATATATTTTTATCGGGAGCGCGGACGAAGCGGACGTGATGTCCGGGCTGGAAGGGCTTATAGGAATAGAAAGCCTTGCCTTCGGGAAGACGTCTCTGAAGGGGCTTGCGGCGCTCCTCGGCATGGCGCGGCTTATGATAACGAACGACTCCGGACCGATGCACGTTGCGGCGGCAATGGGGACAAAGGCGCTGGCGATATTCGGCCCGACTGCTCCCGCGCGCACCGGCCCGTATGGACGCGGCCACAGGGTAATTACTTCCGGCGCGGCCTGTTCTCCGTGTCTTAAAAGGGAATGTCCGGAAAAGAAGCATCTGATGTGCATGAAGGATATTACGGTGGAAGACGTCTTGCGCGCGGCGGAAGAGATGCTGGAGGAGGGAAAATGATAAGCAGGGAACTCCTGGAAATACTCGCATGTCCGAAATGCAAGGGCGATCTGCGGCTGACTGAAAGCGGCGACGCGCTGATATGTGACGCCTGCAAGCTCAAGTATCACATAAAGGACGACATCCCGGTAATGCTGATCGACGAGGCGGAGAAGCTCCCGTAATGGCCGCCGTCTCCGTTGTCGTCATCACGAAAGACGAAGAGAAAAATATCCGTGATGCGCTTGCCGGCGCGTCTTTTGCGGACGAGATTGTCGTGCTGGACTCCTTCAGCGCGGACGGCACTGTGGATATTTGCAGGGAATTTACGGACAGGATATTCCAGGAGGAGTGGCGCGGGTTCTCGGCGCAAAAGCAAAGAGCCGTGGAACTGGCCGGGAACGACTGGGTGTTCGTCCTCGACGCCGACGAGCGGATAACGCCCGCCCTTGCCGAGGAAATAAGCAAGCTCGTGGATGCCGGTCCTGACAGGCCGGGTTATCGATGCCCGCGAAGGAACCACTTCATGGGCAGGGAGATAAGACACGGCGGCTGGTATCCGGATTATTCTGTAAGGCTATTCGACAGGAGACGCGGGAGGTTCCAGGAGCGGGCCGTGCATGAGGCGGTGAAACTGGACGGGGAGGCGGGATACCTTAAGAACCCGATGCTCCACTTCACCTACGACGGCGTCTCGGATTATCTCCTTAGAGCGGACAGATATTCCACCCTTGCGGCGCAGGAGATGCGGCAACAGGGCCGCAGTGCGAAAATCTCCGATCTGCTCTTAAGGCCGCATATGACGTTCATGAAAATGTATCTATTCAAAGGCGGCTTCCGCGACGGCATCCGCGGCCTTTTGCTCGCCGGTCTTTATTCGTGCTATACGTTCTCGAAATACGCGAAGCTTCTGGAGATGACGATAAAAGAGAGATTGGACCACGGATTGACGCGGACTAATATTCGGGATAAAAATCCGTGAAGATCAGCGGTTAATTTCATGAGGATTCTGGTCATAAAACTGCGGCATATCGGCGACGTCCTGATGATGACCCCGATGCTGCGCGCACTGAAGGATTTCTATCCCGATGCCGGTATAACGGCGGTGATCCCGCAAGGGATGGAAGAGATGCTGTCCTTTAATCCGTGCGTGGCGGAGGTGCTCCCGTTTAAAAAAGGGAGCGGCGTTATCGAAGACTTGAGGCTGCTTAAAACCCTCCGCCGCGCAAGGTTCGATGTTGCTATAAACATGACCGAGGGAGACAGAGGCGCGATAATGTGCATCGCCTCCGGGGCGGGCAGGAGGATCGGCGCGGACCCCGCGGGCAGGGGTTTTCACGGCAAAAGCAGGCTTTTTACCGACCTCGTGCCCCAGAAGTGGGACAGGCACCGCGCGCTCATGGACATGGAGATGATAAGGCCGCTCGGGATAGAGCCGGGCGGCCAGAGGCTTGAGCTTCATACGTCCAGGGAGAACGACGAGCGCGTCCTCGACATGCTTGCCGGGAGCGGGATTAAAGACGGCGCCCGGATAGCGGTCGTGCATCCGACATCGCGCTGGCTCTTCAAATGCTGGAACGACAAGTCCGCCGCCGGCGTAATGGACTACCTGCGCGACAGGGGATTCGACGTGGTTCTGACATCCGGGCCGGACAAAAGGGAGATAGACAAGGCAAGGGCGGTCGCGGGTTTCGCAAAAGAGAAACCGGTAGACCTCTCCGGCCTTCTGACGCTCGGACAGCTTGCCTCGCTCCTTAAGATGAGCAGGCTGTTCTTCGGCGTGGATTCGGCGCCGATGCACATGGCGGCGGCTGTCGGGACTCCGGTTGCGGCCCTTTTCGGCCCTTCCGATTATAACGTATGGGGGCCGTATACCGGCAAGGCCCGCGTTGTGATGAAAAACGACGAATTCCCCTGCATCCCCTGCCGCAGGGACGGCTGCGGCGGGAGCAAGAAAAGCGACTGCCTCGAAGCCATAACCGTGCCCGAGGTAATTCAGGCTGTTGAAGAACTTATAAATATTTATTTATGAAAAACATCCTGAGCGTTTTTGTAACCATGCCTGTGGGCGGAGCGGAGATTTTCTGGCTGAACGTCCTTCAGAAGCTGGACAGGACGCGGTTTAACCCCATTACCTGCTGCATCTCCGACAAGGGCGTAATCGGCGAGCGGATAGAAGACATGGGCTTCGAGGTTATTGCGCTTCACAGGATGAAGGGAAAGGGTTTCGATATCCGGGCGGTTCGGGATATAAAAAAGATAATCGTCCAGAGGCAGATTCATATCGTTCATATGCATCTGTACCATGCCGGGATGTATGGAAGGATTGCGGTGATGCTGCTGCCCACTGCCGTCAGGCCGAAATGCGTGCTCCATGCGCAGAATGTTTATTCAAAGGTTAAGCCGCACAGGGTTATGATAAACAGGTTGCTTGCCCGGCATACCGGCGCTGTAATCGCAGTCTCCGAGGCGGTAAAGAAAGACGTCCTGAAATACGACAGGGTTCAACCGGAGAAGATCTCCGTAATCCCGAACTGCATAGACTTCGAGAGAATGCAGGTCGGCCTTACCTCTGAAGAGGCGCGGGAGCGGCTCGGACTGCCGAAGGCCGGGCTGTTGCTCGGCAACGTCGCACGCCTTGTCGAGGCCAAGGGGCAGTCCTACCTGATCAAGGCCGTGTCTATCCTCAACAAAGAAGGCATTGATGCAAAGGCGGCATTGATAGGCGGAGGAAGACTGGAAGGCGCGCTGAAGGAGCATGCGCGTTCTTTTGGGGTGGAAGACAAAATAATTTTCATGGGCGAGCGGCACGACATACCGTTCCTTTACAAGGCAATGGATATTTTCGTGATGCCGTCTTTGTGGGAAGGCGCGCCTCTTTCCCTGCTGGATGCGATGGCGGCTGGCTTGCCGTCCGTCGTGACGTCCGTCGGCGGGATGCCGGAACAGCTCGACAACGGCTCCTGCGGGGTGATAGTCCCGCCGGGAGACTCCGCCGCGCTTGCACGCGCTATATCCGGGCTCGTCTCGGATGAGCGGCGGATGAAGGAATATTCCGCGAAATGCGCCAGGCGCGCGAGGGAGTTTTACGGAAGCGAAGGCGTTGCCGGAAAGGTCGAGGAAATATACACGGGTCTTTATGAGTAGAACAGGCATCGTTTTCGTGGTCCATAAAAAGGAAGACCCGAACAGCCGCCTGAGGATATATCCCGTGGCCGATGAGATGGCCAAAAAAGACTGGCGATGCGAAGTCCGCGGCGTGCCTAAAGGTCTTTTCGGCAGGATACGTCTCATCCTCGGGCTTTTCGGCGCGGACATTATTTTATTGCACAAGAAGCTCTTCAACCGTCTGGAGCTTCGCGTGCTGAAGGCGCTCGGGAAAAAGATAATCTTCGATTTCGACGACGCCATAATGTATACGGACGCGCGGCGCCACCTCCCGGACAGCGGCAAGTTCACGGCCCGGTTCAGGGGAATAATGGAGATAACGGACATAGCCGTAGCCGGGAACGAATACCTGGCGAGGGAGGCCGGAAAATATTGCCGGCGGGTGGAAATATTGACTACACCGGTGGATACTGAAAAATATTTTCCCAGCAAACTGAATGATAAAAAGGAAGTGGTAATCGGCTGGATAGGCATGAAGGGAAACCTGTTTTATCTCGAAGCCCTTAAGCCGGTCTTTAAAAACCTTGCCGAAAAATTTCCGAACATTTCCCTGTCGGTTATATGCAGCGATTTCCCTGAATTCGAAGGGATAAAGATAAACAGGAGGAAGTGGAGCGTAGAGGACGAGCTCGCATACCTGCGCGAACTGGACATTGGGCTTATGCCCCTTACGGACGACATCTGGAGTCGGGGGAAGTGCGGGTTCAAGATACTCCAGTATTTTTCCGTGGGCGTGCCCGTCGTGGCTTCTCCGGTGGGCATAAACTGCGACATCATAAAACACGGCGTAAACGGCTTCCTCGCAAACGGCAACGAGGAATGGGAGGCGCGCCTCTCGGAGCTTATAGCCGACAAATCTCTAAGGGAAAGAATGGGCATTGAGAGCCGCAGGACCGTTGCGGAGAAATATTCGCTGGAAGACTACCTGCGAAGATACGCATCGCTTATTGAAGAGCTTTCGGGGGCGCGCGCGTGAAGAAGGTCAGCGTGATAATCGCCACGTATAACTACGGCAGGTTCATAACAGAGGCCGTGGACAGCGTTCTTAATCAGACATATCCAGACAGGGAAGTCATAGTCGTGGACGACGGTTCCACCGACGGCACGAGAAACATATTGAAAGATTACATAGAAAGCGTAAGGATAACGTATATCTACCAGAAAAATTCAGGCCCGGGCGCCGCGAGGAACACAGGGATAAGGGCCTCCGGAGGGGAATATGTATGCTTTCTCGACGCCGACGACAGGTATCTTCCGGAGAAGCTCGAAAGACAGGCGGCGCTCCTTGAGGACGAAGAGGCCGCAGGCTGCTTCTGCAACGGCATGACCTTCGACGGGCGGCCAATGTTGAGGGAGTTCACGGGGCGCGGGAAAGACTGTTATTTCGACGACGTGCTGTCCGGACTGAATATTTTTACCCCGTCTTTGATGGTCAGAAGGAATGTGATAGATGAAGCCGGACTCATCGACGAGAGCTTCCGGCAGAGCTGCGAGGACCTCGATTTTGCCTTGCGTATAGTCAGGGGAAGAAAGCTCATATACATGCCCGACCGGCTCTACGAGAGAAGGATGCATGGAGGGAACCTGTCCGGCCAGCCGGGAAGGGGCAAGTATTTTCTGAAGCTTTACAGCAAGCACGCGCCGTCTCTCTCGGAGGAACAGGCCGCAAGGCTGAGGAAGACGCTCTCGGCGCATATCTTTTCCGAAGCCAGGCGCGATGTGGCTGCCGGTATGTTTGCGGACGGGATGCGGGATTTATCCGACGCCATACGGATGGACGGCTTCAAGACTTTTAAACTCCCTTCGCTTGTGGTGCGCTATTTCAGATTTCGCATAAAAAGAATGAAAAAAGGAGAGCGATGCCCGGCAGGGTAAGCGTAATAATCCCGGCCTATAACAGCGAGAAATTTATCGCAGAAGCAATCCGAAGCGTTCTGCGCCAGACGTATGCCGACCTTGAGATTTTGATTATAGACGACGGCTCGACGGACGCTACTGGGGATGTGGCGCGCGGTTTTTCGGACCCGAGAATAAAATATATCAGGCGCGAAAACGGCGGCACCGCCGCGGCGAGGAACACCGGCATAAAAAACTCGACGGGCGTGTATATCGCTTTTCTGGACCATGACGATATTTGGATGCCGGACAAGATTGAAAGGCAGGTCGGGTTCCTGGAAGAGACCGGCGCAAAGGCTGTCTTCTGCAACGGGATTGAAATTCCTTCCGAAAGGCCAATGCTGGCGGACGGCATCCTTGAAACGGGTGTCCACGACCTGTATGAATCGACTCTGAGCGGAAAAAGCAACCTTACGCCGTCGTCTCTTCTGATAAACAAGGAGGCGATTGAAAAAACCCGCCTTCTGGAGGAGAATATTCCGGGGATCGACGATTGGGATTTCTCAATCAGCCTGGCGCGAAACTACACGGTAGGTTTTATAAACGAATATTTATACAATCGCCGGGAGCACGGCGGCAACCTTACCGGATTCATCGGGCGGCGCGGGAGTTATTTCAAGCTGGTTTACGAGAAACAAAAACCATTCCTTGACGCTCGCCAGAAGAAGATAATCAAAAGAAGCATCTCAAACGAGCTGTTCAATTGGGCAAGGAAGAACATGTCCATGCAGAGGCTGGATGCGGGGCTTGAGTCATGGGCGTATTCCGTCAGGTTTGGAAAGTCCAGGCTCTTTAAACTTCCGTCCCTGCTGGTGCGGTATCTGCGGTTTAAACTGAGGAAGGTTAAGGGCGGCTGGCAAAACAGAATATAACATTCATTACTAAATACCAACAATCAATTAGGTTTGCATAAAATATGCTATACTACATTCAGCGCGCCGGTAAAAGAAGCTGTATGAGTGTTCACAACCAGATAAGGCAAATAATTAGAAACCCCAAGTGCGAGATTATTATGATAATTATAACAGGAATTGGCAGGTCCGGCACCAGTTTCACCGCCAAGGTGCTGTGCGAAGCGGGCGCCGCTTTAAAGGGCGACTGGTATGACGAAACCGTCAAGGCTGGCATGGAATGCCCCAAGACGGTCAGGATTAACGAACTCCTCCGGCTTGGCGCGGCTTCTTCGTTCGACGAAGCTGTCTGCCAGGCCGGTGTCGGCGACATAAAATCGGAATTCCAGGACGGCGTGATAATAAAAGACCCGAAGTTCATGCAGACACTGGATTTTTGGATTGAATCCGGGATAAATATCGAGCATATAATTTATTGTTCCAGGGATTACAGGGAAATATACGACAGCGCAATAAGGTCGGGGTGCGGCAACATCGGCGGCGTAACCGGTATTTACACCTTTCATGGCGCGCAGGTTTATTGCACGCATCTCGAAAGGATTTTCTTCAGGCAGGCAGCCTTTTCAAATATTCCGGTAACCACAATTTACTTTCCTAAAAGCGTAAAAGACTTTTCCGAAATGGAAAAACTGTCCTTCATCGCGGGACGGGAAAACCTGAAGAATGCCTGGGAAAAAACACGCAATCAGAGCAAGGTAAGCGCTAATGCGAATAATATCGCCGATGTGAACGTCGGAGAGAAATTAACGGAGCTTCTGCGCAAGGTGGGACGGCTTGAAAGACAGTTATCCGATTGTGAAAATATGGGGCCTTTGAGGAGATTGGAAAGGGACGTGAGAAGGAAGGTGCTTTATCCTCTTAAAAAGAGAACCAAAAAAATGGATAAAGCCGGATAGCTCTGATGTTCCGGGTACTTCATACCGAGGCCTCCGTGGGCTGGGGCGGGCAGGAGATACGCATCCTGGGCGAGATGCTTGGAATGAAGCAGAGAGGCCACATGGTGGCCCTTGCCGCGCCGGGACATGCAAGGATTTACAAGAGGGCGTCGGAAGCCGGGATAAAGGTTTTCGGTGTAGACTTCGACAGGGAAAATCTCCTTATAACCGGACACAAGCTCCGGAAACTAATCCAATCCGAGCGCATTCAGATACTTAATACGCATAGCTCGCGGGACAGCTGGGCCGGAGGGCTGGCCGGAAGAATCGCGCGGATAAAAGTCGTCCGCACCAGGCACATATCTTCGAGGTTGAGGCCGAACCCCTTCACCAGGCTCGTTTACGGCCACCTGAACGACGGCATCGTCACCACCGGCAATTTCATAAAGGAGCAGCTTGTCCGGGAGCTCGGCATCTCCCCGGACAGGATTTATTCCATACCCACGGGGATAGACGTCGGGATGTTTGCGGATGCGGACGGCGGGAGGGTGCGGCGCGAATTCGGCATAGCCGCGGACGAGCCGGTCATAGGCATAGCGGCGGCGCTCAGGAGCTGGAAGGGACATCTGCACATACTCCGCGCCATGCCCGAAGTGCTCAGGCGCTTCCCGAAAGCGAGGCTTTTAATCGCCGGTGAAGGCGACCTCCGGAAGGGTATAACGGAGCTTGCGGCGGAGCTTGAGCTGCGGGATTCCGTAATACTTGCCGGGCATCGAGAGGACATGCCGGAAATTATCGCGGCATTCGATGTCTCCGTAATGGCTTCTTACGCCTCCGAAGGCATCCCGCAGTTCGCGCTTCAATCAATGGCCGCCGGAAAACCCGTCGCAGGCACGCAGACGGGCGGCATACCGGAAGTGATAAGGGACGGGGTAAACGGCTGTATCGTGCCGCCGAAGAATCCCGAAGCCCTTGCAGGCGCCATACTGAAACTCCTGTCCGACCCCGAGAAAGCGCGCGAAATGGGCCTTCAGGGAAGGCGGATGGCGCTCCTCGGCCATACAAGGGAAAGAATGCTCGACGACACGGAAGCGCTTTACCGGAAGGTGCTCGGATGCGAGTAGGTATTTCCTCCATCCGCTTCGACAGAAGAGGCGGTAGCGAACGGCGCGCGTGGAACCTCGCCAGGGGGCTTGCGGATGCGGGCGTGGAGGTCTCCATATTCGCGGCAGCCGTCGAGGAGCCGGATTTCGGGGCGGAGGTGAATATCGTCCCGACGGCCTCCGGTCCGTCCTTTATAAAGGTGGCGAGCTTCCGGAAAAACCTCCTTCGGGCGCTGTCCGGAAGGAAGGACATAGACCTCGTGCACAACCAGATAAGGCCGTTCACGGACGGGGTCGTTACGGTGGGCGGCGGCTGTCATGCGGAATATCTCGAAAGGATGGGAAATCCCTTTAACTTCTTAAACCCCCTGCACGGCGTGGTATTGAAGATGGAAAAAGAGCGATACAGGCCGGGCGGGTGCAGGGCGGTTATCACGAACTCCGAATTTGCAAGACAGGGCCTGCTCAAGTATTACCCGATTCCGCCGGAGAACGCCTTCGTTGCGTATAACGGTGTGGATCTGGAGAAATTCAACCCGGTTTCCGCGCGCATGAAGCGGGCCGAAATCAGGCAGAAATACGGCCTTGGAGACGGCTTGATTGCGCTTTTCGTCGGGGCGGGTTTTAAGAGAAAGGGGCTTCAAACCGCTTTAAACGCAATCGGACACGCGAAGGATATGGAGGGAAACGTCAGCAAAATCAAGCTGTTAATAGCCGGAAAGGACGACGCTGGACCGTTCCTCAGACAGGCCGGGCGTCTGGGAATCCCGGACCGGCTTATTTTTGCCGGCCATGTAAGGGAGCCGGAGCTGCTATACGGCGCGGCGGATATTTTTGTCCTGCCGACGAAATACGACCCGTTCTCCAATTCCTGCCTCGAAGCCATGGCGTCCGGCCTGCCTGTTATAACCACGCCGCAGAACGGCGTATCGGAGATTCTGGAAGACGGCTCGGACGGTTTTGTGCTTAAAAACCCGGCGGACGCGGCGGGACTCGCGGCCATTCTTCAATATCTCGGCTGCGAAAAGGCTCGAAACGAGGCCGGGAAAAGGGCAAGATTAAAATCGGAAAACTTCACTTGGGCAAAAACTCTCCAGAAGACTCTTGAGGTTTACAAGAAAGTAATATAAAATAGCTCGTTTTTATATGTCTTTCGGGAGAGAGTGTTTTGGATAAAAAGAGTATTCTCGGACACCTCGAGCGTTTCAAGTCCGCCCGCATCCTCGTCGTCGGCGACATCATACTCGACCACTTCATCTGGGGCAAGGTATCGCGCATATCGCCGGAGGCCCCTGTCCCGGTGGTTGACATAAACCACGAATCCATAATGCTTGGCGGCGCGGCAAACGTCCTGAACAACATCGTCTCGCTTGGAGGCAGGGCCGGCATCTGCGGGGCTGTCGGCGATGACGAGATGGGCCGCAGGATAATCCGCGAGCTTAAGCTTAAGAAAATCGACACGGCCGGGATAATCATGGACAACTGCCGCCCTACCACCGTCAAGACGCGGGTGATAGCCCACAGCCAGCAGGTTGTGCGCTTCGACCGCGAGAGCAAGGGCGACATCGCCTGCGCCTCCGAAGACATTATCCTCGACTACCTCAAGACCCATAACAGCACCTTTACCGGGATTATAATATCGGACTACGCAAAGGGCGTCGTTACCAGGAAGCTCGTCTCCGGGATTGTGAGGGTGGCCGCGGAAAGGAATATACCGGTCGCCGTAGACCCGAAGGTGGGGCATTTAGATTATTATAAAAAAGTTACGGTCGTTACGCCGAATAACCTCGAGGCCTCGCAGGCTGCCGGGTTCGAGATAACGGACGAAGCCTCTCTCGCCGCCGCCGGCAAAAAGCTCCTCGAAAAGCTGAAGAGTGATGCGGTTCTGATTACCCGCGGCGAGCAGGGCATGAGCCTCTTCATAAACGGCGGGAAACCGGAGCACATACCGACCGTCGCCAAGGAAGTTTACGATGTAACCGGCGCGGGAGATACGGTAATAGCCGTGCTCATGCTGGCCCTTTCCACCGGCGCGGACATGCGCGAGGCGGCGGTAATCGCCAATCACGCGGCGGGCATAGTCGTCGGCGAGGTGGGGACGGCCGCGGTGAAGCTGGAACAACTTAAGCAGGCAATCAAGCAGGCAACTATAAGGTAACGCCCCCTCCCGTCCCACTCTTAAGATAAGAGGGGGACGCGAAGCAGGGGGAGTGATGAGATTGGGGATCGACAACTGTGAAAATACTTGTTACCGGCGGAGCGGGTTTTATAGGGTCGAGCGTCTCGGAGAAGCTCCTGGCGCGCGGGGACGAAGTTGTCGCAATCGACTGCTTCGATAATTTCTACGACCCGAAGATCAAGAGAAGGAACATCGGAGCGGCGCTGAAAAGTCCATCCTATAAGCTTGTCGAGGGGGATATCCGCGACCTGGAGTTGCTTAAAGGGCTTTTCAGGCGGGAGAGGTTCGACCGGGTATTCCACCTCGCCGCGCGGGCGGGAGTCCGGCCTTCCATAGCCGACCCGCTCCTGTACGAGGACGTGAACGTCCGGGGGACTATGAACCTCCTTGAAGCGGCGAAGGAAAACAGCCTGCCGGGGTTTATATTCGCGTCTTCCTCGTCGATTTACGGCAACAACAAAAAAGTCCCGTTTTCCGAGACGGATTTCGTGGACAATCCCGTCTCTCCCTATGCCGCGACGAAAAAAGCCTGCGAGCTTATCTGCCACACATATCATCACCTCTACGGCCTGAACATCTCGTGCCTCCGGTTTTTTACCGTCTACGGCCCGCGCCAGAGGCCGGAGATGGCCATACACAAGTTCACCCGCCTTATAGACCGGGGAGAGCCCGTCCCGATGTTCGGCGACGGCTCCTCCCGCAGGGACTACACCTATATCGACGACATCGCTGACGGGGTCATCAAGGCAATCGACGCCAACTTCGCCTTCGAGATATTCAACATCGGCGAATCCCAGACCACAAAGCTCCGGACGCTTATAGAGCTTATCGAGAAAAGCCTTGGGAAGAAGGCGAACATAGAGCAGCTCCCCGACCAGCCCGGAGATGTCGAGGTCACATATGCCGACATCACGAAGTCGAAAAAGATGCTCGGGTATAATCCCCGGACAAAGGTCGAGGAAGGGGTGCCGAAGTTCGTGAAATGGTATATCGAAAACAGGGAGGCGCTTTGAGAGTCGTCGCCGTAATCCCCGCGCGCATGGCGTCCACGCGCCTTCCGGGGAAACCCATGCTCGACATCGGCGGGAAACCGATGGTCTGGAGGGTCTACGAGCAGGCGTCACAGGCCAGGGGGATTGACGAAGTCTGGGTGGCGACGGACGACCAGGGTGTCGTTGACGCCGTGGAGGGTCTGGGCGGGAAAGCGCTTATGACCAGCGCCGAATGCGCTTCGGGCACCGACCGCGTCGCCGAGGCGGCGGAGAAAATACCCGCGGATATTTACGTCAACATCCAGGGCGACGAGCCGATGATACCTCCGGCGCTGATAGAGCTGACAATCGCGCCGATGCTCGAAGACCCCTCTGTCGATGTCGCTACCGCCGCGACCCCGATTGGCGTAGCCGAAGAGATATTCGACCCGTCGAACGTAAAGACCGTCCTGGACGAGAATGGTTTTGCGATGTATTTCTCCCGCGCGCCGATTCCGTATCACAGGGACGAATGGAGACAGAGGACGTTCGCCGGCGGGAAATGCCTGAAGCACATTGGCATTTACGCCTACAGGCGCGAATTCCTCTTCAAGTTTACAAGGCTTCCCCATACGGGCCTGGAGCAGGTCGAGAAGCTCGAACAGCTTAGGGCGCTTGGGCACGGTTATAAAATAAAGGTATCGGTAACGGAATTGAATTCGCTTGGCGTCGACACGCCCAAGGACCTGGACGTGATAAGGAGCATCTTCCCCGGAGAGAGAACATGACCAAGTTCATTTTCATAACCGGCGGTGTCGTTTCCTCGCTCGGAAAAGGGCTTGCGGCGGCCTCCATCGGAGCGCTGCTCGAGGCGAGGGGTTTAAGCGTTACGAACCAGAAGCTCGACCCGTACATAAACGTGGACCCCGGAACCATGAGCCCGTTCCAGCACGGCGAGGTCTTCGTAACGGACGACGGAGCCGAGACTGACCTCGACCTCGGCCATTACGAGCGCTACACCTCCACGTCCATGTCTCAGGTCAACAACTTCACCTCCGGCAGGATATACTTCAACGTCATAAGCAAGGAGAGGCGCGGGGACTATCTGGGCGGGACGGTTCAGGTTGTCCCGCACGTTACCGATGAGATAAAGGAGAGCATAAAGAAGGTCGCCGACGGGAAAGATGTTGTGATTGTCGAGGTCGGCGGGACCATCGGCGATATAGAAAGCCTGCCATTCCTTGAGGCCATCAGACAGTTCAAGTACGACATAGGCGCCTCCAACGTCATATACATTCACCTCACCCTCGTGCCGTATATCAGCGCCGCGGGCGAGCTCAAGACAAAGCCCACCCAGCACAGCGTCAAGGAGCTCCTTTCCATAGGCATACAGCCCAACATCCTGCTCTGCCGCACGGACAGGCCGCTCCCGGTGGACATGAAGAAAAAGATTGCGCTTTTCACGAACGTCGAGAAGGAGGCGGTCATAACGGCCAAGGACGTGGGCAATATCTACGAAGTCCCGCTGAACCTCCATGAAGAGGGTCTCGACGACCAGATAATAAAACTCCTGAAGCTCCCGGAAAAACAGCCCGACCTGTCCGGCTGGCAGGATGTCGTGAGGCGCATAAACAACCCGCGCAAGAACACCACCATCGCCCTCGTCGGCAAGTATGTGGAGCTCAAGGAGTCCTACAAAAGCCTGCACGAGGCGCTCGTGCACGGCGGCGTCGCCAACGACTGCCGCGTCAATATCGAATGGGTCGATTCCGAGGAGATTGAGACGCACGGCCCGGAGAAATACCTCATGGACGTGCATGGGATCCTTGTGCCGGGCGGGTTCGGGAGCAGGGGGATAAAAGGGAAGATCGCCGCGGTCAGGTTCGCGCGGGAGCACATGGTCCCGTATTTCGGCATATGCCTTGGGATGCAGGTGGCCGTAATCGAGTTCGCCATGAACGTCTGCAGCAAGTCCGGCGCGAACAGCACGGAGTTCGACGTCAACGCCCTCGACCCCATAATCTACCTCATGGAGAGATGGTACGACTACCAGAAACAGGCCGTCCAGACGCGCACGAGCCAGTCCGACATGGGCGGCACCATGCGCCTGGGCGCCTATCCATGCGTGACAAAAGAAGGCACTATCGCCCGCGAGATGTACGGCAAGACGGAGATTATGGAGCGGCACCGCCACAGGTACGAGTTCAATAACCTGTATAAAGACATCGTCTGCGGGCGCGGGCTGAGCATATCCGGCACGTCTCCCGACGGCGAGCTTGTGGAGATTGTCGAGATTCCGGGGCACCCGTGGTTTCTGGGCTGCCAGTTCCACCCGGAATTTAAGAGCCGCCCGCGCGACCCGCACCCGCTCTTCAAGGGTTTCATCGGCGCGGCGCTGAAGCACCAGCAGTCGGAAGAACTGTCGCTGCCTGAAGGGGCGTAAGTTTATTGCGCCCGGCAATTAGCCTGTCATTCCCGCGAAAGCGGGAACCCGGGAATTTTCATAACGCCCCCTTTGTCCCCCTCTTATCTTAAGAGGGGGATTAAGGTTGTCATTCTGAGCCCCGGATTTATACATACCGGGGCAGGCTCTGCGGAAGAATCTGCTTATTTTATGATTCGAGAAATTAAAATAGGTTCCATCAAAATCGGCGGCAATAACCCGCTCGTCCTGATTGCCGGGCCGTGCGTCATCGAGTCCGAAAAGAAACTCATGGACGCGGCGGAACAGATAGTCAGGGCGGTTGAAGATTTGCGCGCGCCGCTTGTGTTCAAGTCCTCGTTCGACAAGGCGAACCGAAGTTCTTCGTCGTCGTATCGCGGCCCCGGTTTGAAGGAGGGCCTTAAACTCCTCGCAAAGGTGAAGGAGACGTTCAAGGTTCCTGTAATCTCGGACATACATCTCCCGGAGCAGGCATCTCCTGCGGCGGAAGTCCTCGACGCGCTGCAGATACCCGCGTTCCTCTGCCGCCAGACGGACATTCTCCAGGCTGCGGCGAGGACAGGCAGGCCCGTGAACGTGAAGAAGGGTCAGTTCATGTCCCCCTGGGAGATGAAGAATGTAATAAACAAGATAAGAGCGGCAGGCGAAGCCCTCACCCACTGCCCCTCTCCCAACCCTCACCCACCGGCTGGAGCCGGTCCCCCCTCTCCCGCGAGGGGAGAGGGTAACAAGGAAGAGAGGCATTATAGGCGAGGGGTTTACGATGATATTATCCTGACGGAGCGCGGCGCGTCGTTCGGATACAACAACCTCGTCGTGGATTTCCGCTCGCTTGTCGTGATGCGCGATATGGGCTATCCGGTGGTGTTCGACGCCACGCACAGCGTCCAGCTTCCCGGCGGCGGAGGTGACAAGAGCGCGGGCGAGCGGCGGTTTGTCGCGCCCCTTGCGCGCGCGGCGGCGGCTGTCGGAATCGACGGCATATTCATGGAAGTCCATCCCTGCCCCGACGAGGCCCTTTGCGACGGCCCGAACATGGTGGACATCGCCGGGATGGCTTCTTTAATGAAAATAGTGCAAGCGATAAAAGTGTCCTGACAGGAGGAGTAATCGGTGGAAAATAATTTTACATTCAATAGGCGGCTTGCATTTATCTTATCCCTTGTATCTATTACTCTTATCGTTATCGGTATAATCATTAAATTTTGGCACTGGGAC
Organism: Nitrospirota bacterium; assembly: GCA_021784575.1. Lineage (GTDB taxonomy): Bacteria > Nitrospirota > JACRHJ01 > JACRHJ01 > JACRHJ01 > JAKAHE01. The sequence continues at coordinate 159,445 of JAJYHX010000002.1, read as the reverse complement.
TTTGATGATTCGTATATTGCGTACAGGTATGCCGAAAATATTATAAATGGCAATGGATGGTGTTTTAATCCCGGTGAGTGCTACAATGCAAGCACTTCGGTTCTGAATACGCTTTTGATTGCGATTTTTTCGCTCATAACTCACGACCCAAGAATATCAGCGCATATTTTAGGTGGGCTATCTATTTTTGCTGCGGGAATGTTCTGTTTCTTGATTTTCAGAAAGAAAATTGATGATTCGTACGCTGCCATCGTTTCTATTATTATAGTCATGGTCTTGGGGTACAATAATACCTGGGGGCTTGAAATTTATTTGTTTTCAGCGCTTTGTCTTCTGTTTGTCCTGCTTGAAGTTGAAGGAATTAATACTTGGTATCTCCTTGGATTCATAATTCTTGCAAGACCGGATGGGGCAGTCATTTTTCTGTCTAAGACGGCAGTAGATATAGTCAAAAAGAAAAAAATTCCAATTAAAGGCATTTTGCAATTTTCCGTTGTGGTTTTGCCATGGTTTCTTTTTTCTTTATATAGGTTTCATCAAATTTTCCCCGCCACGCTCTCTCAAAAGATGTGGCAGGGCAGGTCCGGTTTCTGGGGGCATGGACTTGTTTATTTGCGCTACATTCACCATTTATTAGCAACAAGCACTTTTATGTACGGTTTCTCGATAGTACCTGCAATTTTTGGGCTGGTCATTATGTTGAAAAAAAAATCTCCGTTCCTGTATCTTGTCTTTTTCGTGATTATTCAACAGGTAGTATATATATTGCTGAATGTGCCAGACTATCCATGGTACGTTAGTTTCTTCAGCTTGGTATTTCTTCTTTCCAGCGCTTACGGTTTTAAGACATATTTTCTTTCAGTAAGTTCCGGTTTATATCCGTTTTGGCCGAACTGGAAAACTACAAACCTTTCATGGCATAAATCCGATGTTGCATTGATTCTTGCTATTTTGATTACGGCTTTTTCCCTCAATCAATTTTTTATACTGATTAAACATCCGGAAACAGATGTACGGGATAAAGCATACAGAACACTAGCGCGAGAAATAAACTCCAAAATACCGGAAGGCAGTATCGCCGCGCTCGAAACCGGCACAATAGCATATTATACAAAAAGAAAAATACTCGATATTACCGGCCTGACCTCGCCGCAGGGAGAGTTCATGACAGGGAGGAACAATGATATTTTTTTTAAAATTAGACCCAAAATTGTAATTATGCACTCAGACAAGTCTAATTCTGTTAATGCAATGGAAGCTAACGTTTATAACGACCCCCGCTTTAAATTTTCTTACCGGCTCATGGACACTGTAAAATACCACGGATATGCGCCTCTATTAGTTTATGTTTCAAACAGCCAACTGAAAGATTAATATACAGGCGGTAGATATGCTTGAAAACGCGAAAAAAGTCCTGAAAATCGAGGCCGGGGCGATACTCGCCCTTATCGACAGGATCGACGGCGGGTTCACGCGGGCGATGGAGATAATCCTTGCCTGCAAGGGCCGCGTAGTCGTTACCGGGATGGGAAAGTCGGGCCTTATCGGCAAGAAAATCGCCGCAACACTTGCCTCCACGGGCACGCCCGCCCTGTTCCTGCATCCCGCCGAGGGCATACACGGAGACCTGGGAATGGTTATGAAGGGCGACGTGATTATCGCCATTTCCAACTCCGGGGAGACGGAGGAGATTGTCAAATTACTCCCTGTTTTCAAGAGGTTGGCCGTTCCCGTAATCGCCCTGACCGGCGGTGCGAGCTCCACGCTTTCAAAGGCCGCCGAGGTTACGATTGACGTCGGTGTCTCGGAGGAGGCCTGCCCGCTTGGGCTTGCGCCGACGGCCTCCACCACCGCCGCGCTTGCGATGGGGGACGCGATGGCCATAACTCTCCTTGAAAAACGCGGGTTTAAAGAGGAAGACTTTGCCTGCTTCCACCCCGGCGGGAGCCTTGGTAAAAGGCTCCTCCTGCGGGTCGAGGACATCATGCACAAAGGCCCGGAAGTGCCTGTTGTAAAAGCGGAAACCTCCATGCGGGAGGCGCTTTTCGAGATAACCTCGAAGAAGATGGGCGTAACAACAGTCGTGGATGGCAAGGGGAAGCTGGTCGGCGTCATAACCGATGGGGACTTAAGGCGCTATCTTGAGAAATCCGACGACCTCTTCTCGCGGAGCGCCGGAGAGCTTGCGCATGGCAACCCTAAGATAATAAACAAGAATTCTCTTGCGGCGGAGGCGGTTTCCATCATGGAAAAACATTCCATAACCTCGCTTCTGACCGTTGACGAAAAGGGCCGCCCGGACGGGATAATCCACCTGCACGACCTCCTTAAGGCCGGAATTGTATAAAAAACAAGGAGTTAAATGATACGCGAAGAGATAATACTCAAGGCCTCGAAAATAAAGCTTTTTATATCCGACGTGGACGGCGTTTTGACCCGGGGGGAGATAATCCTCGACGGTAACGGCTTGGAATATAAGATCTTTCACGTCCGGGACGGGCACGGGATGAAGCTCCTGATGCGGGCCGGGGTTGATGTGGCGCTCATTACGGGCAGGAATTGCAAGCCCGTCGATGTCCGGGCAAGGGAGCTTGGAATAGAGCATGTAATCCAGGGTGCGCTGGATAAACTCCCGGCATATCAAGAACTTAAGGACAGGCTGGGCGTAAGTGACGAGGAGATCGCCTACATCGGGGACGATAATGTGGACCTGCCGGTGATGAGGCGGGTGGGGCTTTCAATGGCGGTCGCGGATGCGGAACCATATGTCAGGGAAGCGGCTGATTTTGTTACGGAAAGAGGAGGCGGCCAGGCCGCGGTGCGCGAGGCGATAGATTTAATCCTTCGGGCGAGGGGGGACTGGGACAGGATAAACTCCAAATATTTCAATGGGTAAGACTACCGCAGGCCCTGTCTTTTTTTAATAACTTTTCAATTAGTTGCCGGTCGGGAAATCCCCGAGTAACCGCCCGTCCCGATGCCCGGTTTTTGCCCCGAAATCGCGCCTTCCCCGCACCCCGTTTTTGGCCTGAAATTGCCAAAAAACGGCCCGTTTTCGAGCCGCTTTCGACACCGCCGGAAAAATGTGATTTTTAATGTTTTTTACTTTAATAATCAATCGGTTGCATGACTAATCCGGAATAGCCGCTGACAATGAACTTCGCCTACCGATGAGGATTGCTCACGGGTGTTCGAGTCGTTTTATGAGTAAAGCCGGGCGCAATGAATTGCGCCCCTACGATGAGCAGGGGGCGCTGAGATGTCATACGAAAGGTGGATTCTTCGCGGAGCCTGCCCCGGTGTGCATAAAGCCTGGGCGGGAATGACAGGCTGCATTCATCCCCCTCTTAAGATAAGAGGGGGAACGAGGGGGCGTTATGACAACCGTGGATTATTCGCATCGCTCAGAATGAGCGGCGAACCCTCTCCCGGCCTTCGGCCACCCTCTCCCATGAAAGGGAGAGGGGGTAAACTTTTGCCCTCCCCCGCTGCTGGGGGGAGGGAACCGGCTCCCGACGGTGGGAGAGGGCTGAGTGGCGGGCACCGGGAGAGGGGTATGACCGGGCGCAAGTGAGACCAGCGCTTCCTGATGTTGCGCGCAGGGTTAAATCCCCTTTACAAAGCGGTTACAATGTCTTATAATTCTTCAGTTCTATTGGCATTTTCTTTTGATTTGCAAGTCTGCGCCAAAAAAGATTATAGTGGTGCTATGAATGTCGCCGGGTTCCGGTTTTGGAGCCTGCCTTGGGTCATGCATAAAGCCGGGACCTCGCAATTACGGGAAAAAGGAGCTTGAATTGTCCGAAGCGGAAATAGGAGTAATTGGCGGAAGCGGGCTGTATGACATGGAGGGCCTCAAATACGTCACATCCGTCCGGGTTGACACGCCGTTCGGGGAGCCGTCGGACGAGTTTGTCCTGGGAACCCTCGAAGGCAGGAGGCTCGCGTTTCTCCCGCGTCATGGCCGGAGGCACAGGTTCACGCCTTCGGAGATAAACTACCGCGCGAATATCTACGCCATGAAGAAGCTGGGCGTGGAGCGCATAATATCCGTCTCGGCGGTCGGCAGCATGAAGGAGGAGATACGGCCCGGAGAGATTGTCGTTCCGGACCAGTTCTACGACCAGACTAAGAACCGCGTCAGCACGTTCTTCGGCGGCGGGGTTGTCGCGCATGTCGGCTTTGCGGACCCGGTCTGCCAGGAGCTTTCCCGCGCGCTTTACGACGCGGGAGTAAAAGCCGGCGCGAAGATGCACATGGGCGGGACGTATATCTGCATGGAAGGGCCGCAGTTCTCGACAAGGAGCGAATCGAGGATATACCGCGGCTGGGGAGTGGATGTAATAGGCATGACTAACGTGACCGAGGCCAAGCTCGCGCGCGAGGCGGAGATATGCTACGCGACGCTTGCGCTCGCCACGGACTACGACTGCTGGCACGAGACCGAGGAAGACGTGACAATCGAGGCCGTAATCGCCATACTCAGGAAAAATGTCGAGACGGCGAAGAAAATCATCCAGACAGCCGTGGAGGCGCTGCCGGTCTCGCGCTCGTGCGCTTGCGGCGAGTCCCTGAAATACGCCATTATGACCCAGCCGGATGTCATACCTGAGGAAACCAAAAGAAAGCTCGACGCCATCATCGGGAAATACGTCGGGCAGGAGGCATAGGGATTGAGTTTGCTGGTCGTGGGTTCCATTGCGTTCGACAGCGTAAAGACGCCCTTCGGGACGGCGGACGAAGTCCTGGGAGGCTCGGCGACATATTTCTCCACGGCGGCAAGCTACTTCACGGACGTGAAGCTCGTAGCGGTCGTCGGGGAGGATTTTCCGGACAAACACGTCCAGTTCCTGAAAAGCCGCAGGATCGACGTATCGGGCCTCCAGAAGTCCGAAGGCAGGACGTTCCGGTGGAAGGGTGAGTACGGCTACGACTTGAACGAGGCCAGGACGCTCGATACGCAGCTTAACGTCTTCGAGAGCTTCAAGCCGCGTATCCCGGACGCATACAAGGCCTCCGACGTCGTGTTCCTTGCGAATATCGACCCTGTGCTCCAGCGCGAAGTCCTGCACCAGATAAACAGGCCGAAGCTCGTCGCCTGCGATACCATGAACTTCTGGATAGGCGGCAAGAAAGACGAGCTTGTGAAGACGCTGGCGGAGGTGGACATACTCCTCATAAACGAGGCGGAGGCGAGGGAGCTCGCCGGGGAGCCGAACCTCGTGAAGGCCGCGCGCGCGGTGCAGGCGATGGGGCCCCGGACGCTTATCGTAAAGCGGGGCGAATACGGCTCCGTCATGTTCAATTCCGGCGGGATATTCTCCGCCCCGGCATACCCGCTCGAAACCGTATTCGACCCGACCGGCGCCGGAGACAGCTTCGCGGGAGGGTTCATGGGATACCTTGACAACGTGCGGAATTTCGACGAGGCGTCGCTTCGGCAGGCGATAATATTCGGAAGCGTCATGGCGTCGTTCAATGTCGAGGACTTCAGCCTGAACGGGATGAAAGGCCTCGACTACAAGGAAATCGAAAGGCGTTACAGAGAGTTTAGGAAAATAACATTTTTCGAGGACATAGCATGAAAAAACCGATATTTATTATCCTGGCCGTCCTGGCCGCCGCTTCCATTCTCTCCGCCTGCGCAAGCGGCCCGACTCCGATGCAGGAATCCGTATCGCACTACAAGAACGGGCTGAACCGGATGCAGGCCGGGAACAGCGAGTCCGCGCTATATGAATTCAACGTGGCGATTCAGGAGAACCCGGATAACGCAGACGCTCATTTCGCGGCGGGAATAATCTATTACAACGAGGGGAACTTCGACAAGGCGATAACGGAGTTCAAGACGACCATATCGCTCGACCCGAACTACGGCGAGGCACATAACAACCTCGGGCTTGCATACGCGCGGAAGAAGGATTATTCCGATGCGATAACGGAGCTCGAAAAGGCTATAAAAAACCCGGTCTATCCGACAAGAGACCAGGCGCTTGTCAACCTCGGGAACGTCTACGACTCGATGGGAAAACACAAGAAGTCGGCCAAATCCTTCCGCCGGGCGCTTTTGTCCAATCCATACAATGTCGATGCGATGTACGGTCTTGCGGACGAGTATAAAAAACTCGGCGACATGAAGAACGCGGAGAAGTTCTTCAGGAAGACCACCGCTGCCGCGCCGAAGAGCGCCCAGGCCTATTACGAGCTCGGCCTGGTGTATTTCCAGCAGGGCAAGAACGCCAGGGCCGTGGAGAGCCTGAAGAAGGCAAAGAGCCTGGCTCCGAACTCCGGGCTTTCGGCTCAGGCCGACAAGTACCTGAATCTGTTAAAGTAAAATGCAAAGCATCGGTGAAGAACTCAGAGCGGCGAGGGAGGCAAAGGGGCTTTCCCTTACTGAAATAGCCGAGAAGACAAGGATAAGCCATACATTCCTCAAGGCCCTGGAAGACGACGACTACACGGTTATTCCGGGCAACGTCTTCGTGTCCGGTTTCTTAAGGACTTATGCAAAGGAGCTGGGCCTTAACGTCAAGGAAATAATGGCGCGCCACAGGGAGTTGAATCCCCCGCCGAAGGAGACGCCTGAGCCTGACGACAAAGAAGTCCAGCACCACCCGAAACCCTCGCTTATAAGCATATCCCGCAGCAGACGCCCGGCGGAAAGGCCGGCGAGGAGAAAAATCCCGTTATACCTTATAATAATGGCTGGGCTTGTCATAGGCGCGGCCCTCACGGGAGCAACCCTGCTCTTCTTTCCGAAACGGCCCGTGAATACGCGGGCTTCGATGCCGCCGCCGCCCGCGGCGCGGAAGTCTCCGGCCCCGGTAATGAAAGCCGCAACGTCCTTTAAGAACAGCGCCTCAGCCACCCGTCCCGCGCAGAAACCCTTCCAGGCGGCAGGCCCGCTAACCCTCAGGCTATTCGCCGCCGAAGACAGCTACTATTCCTACCGAGCTGACAATATACACGTGATGAGCGGGATTCTTAAAAAAGGAGAGACCAGGGTGATAAAGGCGAACAGCCAGATAGACCTGACGCTTGGAAACGCGGGCGGTGTAACTGCGGAGCTCAACGGCAAAAAAATGGGGCCGTTCGGCAAAGAGGCCGAAGTCGTAAGGGGTATCGTGTTTGTCAGCATGGAACAGGGCGCGCGGCCCTGAATACACGCCTTTTTTTGAATGTTTCCCGCCCGCCCGCTGCGCCGTCTTGTTAATAAGGCCGGCTTGAGGTATATTTAAAATCAAAGAGGGAGGTTAAAATGATTCCTGCGGCGGTCTTGATAATAGCGATTTCCTTTGCTGCTGCGGTACTGGCGCTGATTCCGGTTATAATCCAACTCAGGAGCACGCTAAAATCCATAGAATCCGCCTTGGACGACCTGAACGGTTCCGTAAAGACGCTGATAAGCGCGGAGGTAATGCCTCTGGTCGGCTCCGTGAGGAATACCATGGAGGAGGTGAACGGAATTGTCGCGGCGGCTAAGACCGGAGTTGAAAAAGTCGAGGGGACGGTCGATGCGGTAACCGGCACGGTCAACGGCATAAATGCACTGGTTGACGATAAGATACGCGGTTCTTTAATCGATGTGGCGGCGTACCTCACCGGGATAAAGGTCGGGGTGCGGACATTAGTCGAAAACCTCGGGTCATGGAAAAAGAAGGAGGTGGCTTAAATGTACGAAGAAAAGAACTTTTCCACCGGCTCTATGATACTTTCGTTTCTTGTCGGCGGTATTGTCGGCGCAGGCATAGCGCTTCTGACGGCCCCGCAGTCCGGGCGCGAGACAAGGGAGAAGATAGGCGAGTTCGCCGGAGACGCCAAGGACAAGATCTGGAACGTGGGCCACAACGCGAAGCTTAAGATTGCGGATACCTTGAGCCGCGGACGGGAATTCGTGGAAGAGAAAGGGCCCGCCATTCATGGCGCGGTCGAGGCAGGGAAGAAGGCCATGGAAGAGGAGAAGGCCCGTCTCCACAGCCGCGCGTAAGAGGGTTTTCGGACGGGGATTCAAATACAGGCATTATGCCTTGCCGGGGGCCTGGATATTGGCCCCTTTTTTACTGTGACAGGCCATGCCGGATAATAACAAAACCGCTGTAAGCACCCTGAATATCGGAGGAATGACCTGCGCCTCGTGCTCGGCGGCGGTCGAGCGCGCGCTGAAGAAGCGGCCGGGGGTAGTCTCCGCGAACGTAAACCTCGCCTCCGAGACGGCGCGCGTGGAATATGCGCCGGAAGAGATTTCCGAGGCCGAGCTTAAGGAAACGGTCGTAAAGACCGGATACCAGGTGCTCGAAAAGGAAGAGGCCGCCCCGGAGGCAAAAGAGGCCAGGGGTGAAGAGGAGCTTCGGGAGCTCAGGATCAAGTTAATCTTCGGCATAGCCGCAAGCTCCGTTATCATGGCGTCTTCGTTTCACGGCGTATCCATGCCGGTTTCCAGCCGGACGCTCGATTTCATCCTATTTCTGCTTGCCACGCCTGTGCAGTTCTGGGCGGGCTGGCGGTTTTACAGGGGCGCGTGGGGGACGCTTTCCCACGGGAGCGCCAACATGGACGTCCTGATTGCCACGGGCACGTCCGCGGCCTATTTCTACAGCGCGGCCATAACCTTCCTCCCCGGCGCCTTCGCCGGTTTCGGAAGCGAAGTCTATTTCGACACCTCCGCGATGATAATCACCCTGATACTTCTTGGGAAGTTCCTCGAAGCGCGCTCGCGCGGCAAGGCGTCCGAGGCCGTAAAGAGGCTTTTGAAACTCTCCCCGAGGACGGCGAGGGTCGTGCGGGACGGGCAGGAGGCGGAAATACCGGCTGAAGACGTGATGCCCGGAGACGAGGTAATCGTTCGGCCAGGCGAGAAGGTCCCGGTAGACGGGGCCGTAACCTCGGGTTTTTCCTCGCTGGACGAGTCCATGCTTACGGGCGAGAGCCTGCCCGTGGAAAAAGGAGAGGGCGAGGCGGTATTCGGCGGGACGCTGAACCTGACGGGCAGCTTTAAGTTTAAGGCTGAAAAGGTTGGAAAAGACACGGTGCTGGCCGGGATAATAAAGCTCGTGGAAGAGGCCCAGGGCGCCAAGGCTCCGATACAGAGGCTCGCGGACAGGGTGGCTGCGTATTTCGTCCCGTCGGTCATAGTCGCCGCGTTCATAGCCTTCGGGGCATGGCTCGCCGCCGGGGCCGGCTTTACGTTTGCCCTGCTGGCCTTTATAGCCGTGCTGATTATCGCCTGCCCCTGCGCCATGGGGCTTGCCACGCCGACGGCGATAATGGTCGGGACGGGCAGGGCCGCGGAAAAGGGCATAATATTCCGCGGCGGGGACGTCCTGGAGCGCTTCGCCAAGGCGGATACGATTGTCCTGGACAAGACCGGGACGGTAACCGAGGGCAGGCCAAGGGTTATGGCGCTCAAGGGACTCGTGGAGGGCGGCGAGGATTTCCTCGGCCTTGCGGCATCCGTGGAGAACCATTCCGAGCATCCCGTCGCACTGGCCGTTACGGAGAAGGCGAGGGAGGAAAACCTTGTAATATCCCCGGCGGAGGGTTTCGAGGCCCTGCCTGGCTACGGGGCGCGGGCAAGGGTGGGGGATGAAGATGTTCTCATAGGAAATGCGCGCCTCATGGCCGAAAACGGCGTGGATACGGCGCAGTTCACCGGGGCCGGGGCTACATACGCCCGGGAAGGCTATACGTCGATATTCGTCGCCAGGAACAGGAAACCGGCGGGTGTCATAGCCATTGCCGACGGCGTGAAGGAAGGCTCCGCCGAAGGCATACGGAGGCTTAAAGGACTCGGCCTTGATGTCATAATGCTTACCGGGGACGCCGAGCTTCCGGCGCGGGCGGTGGCCGGGAAGGTGGGCATCGAAAACGTGATATGGGGCGTGCTCCCGGACATGAAGGAGAAGGTTGTGGCCGGGCTTCAGGCGAAGGGCAAAGTTGTCGCAATGGTGGGGGACGGCATAAACGACGCGCCGGCGCTGGCAAGGGCCGACATAGGCATCGCCGTCGGGACGGGGACGGACGCCGCAATCGAGGCGTCCGACATAATGCTTATAAGGCCGGAGATTACCCGCGCCGCCGAGGCCCTTGAGATAAGCCGAAGGACACTGAGGACGATAAAGCAGAACCTTTTCTGGGCGTTTTTCTATAATACCGTCGGCATTCCCATGGCCGCGGGTGTCCTGTATCCGTTTTTCGGGATTCTCCTGAAACCCGTAATGGCCGCCGCCGCAATGGCCCTTTCTTCCGTGTCCGTCGTCGGCAACTCCCTTCGCCTGCGCAAGGCTTAATCCGTAATTCCTCTTGAATAATTTACCGGCCTGTATTAATATTTCAGGGAGTTCAAATTTTGGTTCCCGTCATCCCCGCGAAGGCGGGAATCCAGTGACTTTAAAATCGCCGGGCCCCCGTTTTCACGGGGGTGACAAAAATAAAGGCAGGCGAAATCATTATGAAGAATTTCCTGAAGCTTGGCGTAATCGTTCTCTCGCTTGGGCTTTTCATGCATTCCTCCTGGGGGGATCCTGCGAAGAAGTGCCCGGCGGACATAGGTAATATCACCGAGGCGGGTTTTATGAAGGCGCACGGCATAGCCAATATGAAGGACTATTCCATCTGGCTGAAGGAGCACTCCGTCTGGCGCAGGAAATACAACGATGAACTCGAAAATTATTCGTTCATTCCCCCCGCGCCCGTGATTGAAAGGCGCCCGTAAAATTGCATAACATCGAGTCGGTTGCGCGTGATGCCGCTCTCTGGCTTTCCGCAGGCGCGGGAGCAGTGTTCCTGCTCAGGCTGGCCGTTACAAAAAAGCCTGTTCTTCTCCTTGCGGAAACGCTTGCGTTTTTGTATTTTGCGGCCATAACAGTCTCGCTCGCCGCCCGGACGATTAAGTCCGGCCATGCCCCCATGTCCAACAGGTACGAGTCCCTCGCATCGTTCGCCTGGTCGATAGGCTTCGTGTACTGGTACGTCAGGATACGTTACAAAGAGGCCCGAACAGGCTATTTCCTCATGCCCCTGGCCGCGCTGGTGATGTTCATGGTGAGCATATCGCCAAGCCGGATAACCCCGCTTTATCCCGCGCTCGATACATGGATGTTCACGACGCACGTCGGCTCGGCCTTTGTGGGCTACGGGTTCTTCGGGGCGTCTTTCGCGGGTGCGGCGCTGTATCTCGTCTCGAAGGCCGAGGCCGGAAGGCAGCTTGAGGAGCTCGTCTTCCGCACGGCCTATTACGGCTACGTCCTCTTTACCATCTCGATGGTCGTGGGCGGCATCTGGGCGTATCTCGCATGGGGGACGTGGTGGCTGTGGAAGGTGAAGGAACTGTGGTCGTTCCTTATCTGGATTTTCTATGCCGGGTTCCTGCACGCCTATTACGTGAAGAAGCTGCGGGGCAGGGGAGTCGCCTGGCTCTCGATACTCGGCTTTGCCATAACCATGTTCACATATATCGGCGTCGGCATCTTCATGAAGAATACGCACCAGCTATGAAGGCTCTCCGGGATTTCTTCAACTCTCTGAAACTGACCGTATACCTCGTCCTGGCGATAACCGCGGTCGCCATGTACGGCTCGTTCGTGATTTATTTCCATCCCCAAATCTTCGGGGACATGGACATGCATATCTTTTTCCCGTTCCTTTTCTCGGTGGGGCTTAAACACATTGTCCTTTCGTGGTGGCTCTTCCTGCTTATTTTCCTCGTCCTGCTCTTCGGCATAAACACATCCGTCTGCACGATTGAGCGCCTGCCGAAGGTCGTAAAAAAATACAGGGAGCCGCTCTCGAACCTGCGCGAGGTGGAGGCCGGAGGAGAAAAAGGCGTCCTGCTCGACATCCCGGAGGCGGAGCTTTCGGCGAGGCTTGCGAGGGGCGGATACAGGGTATTCACGCAGGACAACCTGCTCTTTGCCGAAAAGAACCGGTGGCTGCCGTTCATACCTTATGTCGTGCACGCGGGCGTCCTGCTGGTGCTCGCGGCGCACCTCATAAGCGCCGTGGCCGGCTATAGGCACGGCGGAGTCCGGATAAGCGAGGGAGAGACAATCAAGGCCCCGGAGGGCAATTATTACCTCCGGCTGGACAAGGTGCGGGTGGACTTCAGGCGGGACGGGAGCCTGAAGGACTACGGGAGCAGTCTTACCGCGCTTAAATCCGACGGAAGCGTCATAAAACACGCCGTAGCGGGTCCGAACATGCCGATGTTCGTGCGCGGAGGGGCGGTATATCAGCGCGATTTCGGGCAGGATTTAAACGGCATAATCATAAAGGCGTCCGTAAAATCCGGCAATACCGGCGGATACCTTAAAATACCGAAAACGGCGGGTTATGCGGAAATCCCCGGCACGCCTTACAAGATTCGGGTGGACGGTTTCATAAGCGACTTCGCCGTTGACGGAAACGGGACGCCCTACTCGCAGTCGGACGGGTTTACGAACCCGGCGGCGATGATAACCCTGCTGAAGAACGGAAAGCCGGAGTCCTCCGGCTGGATATTCCTCAAGATGCCGGACAACGACACTTTTCACAACCCCGGCGTGGATGTGAAGTTCGCCGGACTGGATATGCTTCCGTACAGCGTCTTCGACATAAACCGGGACCCCGGCGCTCTCCTGGCCCTTGCCGCCTCCTGCATTGTAATGTTCGGCTCGATAATCACGCTCTATTTCCGCCGGGAGCGCGTCTGGGCGGCGTTCAAGGACGGCAAGGCGCAGGTGGTGGCGAGCGACGAGGAAATGTATAATAGCCTCAGCTCCCGCTGACTGAAATCGGTTTCAGCAGTAGCGACGGCGCGCCGAGCCTGCCCGCGAACCGCAGGTCGCTCCCCACCGCGTCGATTCCCGAAAAAATTGAAATCAGGTTTCCCGCAATAGCGCCTTCGCGCACGGGATAGGCTATCTTGCCGTTTTCTATCCAGATCCCCGCGATGCCGACGGAAAAATCTCCGGATATGGGGTTTGCCGTGTGCATGCCGAGGACTTCGCGGACAAGAAGACCATTGTCCACCCGGCCTGTGAGCGCATCGCTATCCAAGGTTCCTTTTTCGATGTAGAGGTTTGCCGGGCCGACTCCGGGCGCGGAGCGGAACCCGCCCCTGACTGCGCTGCCTGTCGAGGAGCCGCCCGTCCTTTTTGCCGTGTATGCGTTATGCAGGAAGCCCTCGAAGATGCCGCCGCGCACGAGCGCATTCCTGCGCGATGCTATGCCCTCGTCGTCGAAGGGACGTGTGGAGATACCGCCTTTAAGAGTGCCGTCGTCTATGATGCTTATTGTGTCGGAGAATATTTTCTCTCCCGTCTTCCCGGCAAGGAGCGAGCGGCCCTTCACGAGGGATTCGCCCGAGAACGACGACGCGAGCGCCCCCAGGAACTCCGAGGCGACTATGTTCTCGAGTATTACCGGGAATTTCCCTGTCGGGGTCTTCCGGGCCTTGAGCAGGCTTACGGCCTTTTCTCCCGCCTCGGCCCCGGCTGCCTGATAGTCCATCCCGGAGAGCCCGCGGGAATAGCCGAACCCGTAGCCCATCTGCGAGTCGCCGTCTTCTTCCGCGACGGCCATTACGCCGCAGGACAGCCACGTCCCGCGCGAGACGGCCCTCAGGCCCTCGGAGCTCAGAATCGCCCAGGAGGACGAGGTAATGGATACCGACGCCTTGCGCACCTTCGTTATCCTGCGGTCGTAAGACATTGCCGCTTCTTCGAGCTCTATTGCGCGGGCAACCGCATAATCCGCGGAGGCCTTAGCGGCGTCTTCGTCATATTCCGTTGCATCCGGAAACGGCCCGGATGGCGCGGGGATGTTGTTTGAGCTGTCCGGCTCGGAGCCAAGCGCGTTCTCCAGGGCCATGATGGCCGCCTCGCGTGCCGCATCAACCGACCCTGCGGCAAAAGAGAAGCCGAGCCGACCGTCCGGCATGAGCGCCCTGATGCCCGCACCCCAGGCCCGGGCCTGCTCGAAGGCGTCGAGTTTCTTCTCCCTGGCCTCGGCGCTTATGGAGGAGTTCCATCGGACGTATACGTCGAAGTTCTTCGCTCCTTTTTCGCGCAACGCCTTTACCGCGCCATCCGCGGCGCCCAGGATGATTTCCTCGTGTTTTTCCGTCTCATTCATAGTAGCTTGCGGAGGCGGTGTCGGATTCCCATACGGTTACCATCGACACCTGGACGTTTTCCGTATTAATCTTCTTGGAGAGGCTGTCGTATATCCATTTTGCGATGTTCTCGGAGGACGGGTTAATCTCCGTGAAAGGGAACACCTCGTTAAGAAACGCGTGCTCGGCTATGGAAAGCAGCTCGTTCGCGCTGTCCTTGAGATCCTTGAAATCCATCGCCAGGCCTGTATCGTTCAGGTTCTCCGCGACGGCGTAGACCACCACCTTCCAGTTGTGGCCGTGGAGCCTCTCGCACCTGCCGCCGTAATTCCTTAGCTGGTGCGCGGCGGCGAATTTCGTCTCTATCATAAGTTCGTACATTTCATGTCCCTCGATATTTTTAGGCGCAGGTAACTTTTTAATGATATTTTAATTTAATGCGTTAGTCAAGAAAACATGCCGGTATTTCATCGGAAAGCCTTGCCGGAAGCGCGCAGCTCTGGTATTATTTTTATTGTCATGGAATATATCCATGTGGTATATTTCATGATTTACCGAAGCATTACGCAAGGAGGAGCGGATGGCCATGGAGAACGAAAAGGGGCACGGGAGCCCGAAGCTGATATGCGGCATACGGAAGATATTGATTTACGCGGATGACGCCGTGCACGTTTTCGTGGCGTTGGCGCTCCTTTTTTCCGCGATTTTCATGCTTGCTTTCACGGCGATGGACTTCTCCGCCGTTAATGTGTCTTCTATACTCCTGATTATAAACGACATCCTGTTCGTCCTGATTATAATGGAGCTTTTCTGGACGGTCATCAGGTATCTCAAGCGCCAGGAGTTTTCCCTTAAGCCTTTTCTTGGAATCGGCATTATTTCGAGCCTGCGGCGGATATTGATGCTTGAAGCGCAGATGTCCATGGACAGGCAATCGGACTATTACCATCTTTCGGAGCTCGGCATCTGCACCGCCATAGTTCTGATATTGGTCGTTTCCTATTTCCTGCTGGCGAAGGTGGAAAAGAAATTAGCCGACTAAAAATGATACACAGGCTGCTCATAAAATGGCTGATAAATTCGCTTGCGGTATTCGCAGCCGGCTACCTGGTCTACGGCATCCACATCCTCGATTTCTGGTCGGGCGTTATAGCCGCCGCGCTCCTGGGGATTGTCAACGCGTTCATCAGGCCCGTCCTTATAATACTTACCATGCCGCTCAATATCCTTACGCTTGGGCTTTTTACGCTTGTGATAAACGCCCTGATGCTGAAGCTCGTCTCGTGGGCCGTGCCGGGGTTTGAGGTTAACGGTTTCTGGCCGGCCCTCTGGGGCGCGCTCGTAATCAGCCTCGTCAGCTGGTTCATCTCCATACTTTTCGACGCGGAGTTCCACTTCTTCAAGGGGAGGCCCTGATGTCTCATCTGCATATCCCGGATGGTGTTTTGCCTGTATGGTTCTGGCTTACGGGCTATATCATAGCCGCGATGGCCGTGGCCCTGTCGCTTTTCATGGCGCGCAAGCTTGACTTAAAGAAGAAGGTGCCGCTCCTCGGCATGATGTCAGCCATGATGCTTGTCGGGATGAGCCTTGAGCTGGCCCCGATAGCATACCACGTCAACCTGTCCGTCATAACCGGCATTCTGCTCGGCCCGTGGCTGGCTGTCGTTGCCGCG
Source organism: Nitrospirota bacterium (assembly GCA_021784575.1). GTDB lineage: Bacteria > Nitrospirota > JACRHJ01 > JACRHJ01 > JACRHJ01 > JAKAHE01. The sequence goes on along the minus strand of JAJYHX010000002.1, from coordinate 143,680 downwards.
TTCATAGTAAACTTTATCCTCTCGCTGGTGGGGCACGGCGGCGTAACGACCGTCGGCCTGAATACGATTATCATAGGGTTCGAGGGCGTGATGGGCTATTTGCTGTTTTCCGTCTTCAGGAAGATGGCGAAACCCGGCGTGTCCGCCGCCGCCGCGACGGTGATAACGCTTTTCATGTCCACCTGCCTCATGCTGCTTATCGTCTATCTCGCAAACATAAACTTCAGTCTGCCGTCGTCGGGCGAGATACGGGATATTATAGAGACGCATCCCGCGAAGGCGCTGGGCGGGCTTCTGAAGATAAACACGGGGTTCAATTTTAAATTCTTTGCCGTGGCGGCCCTCGGCCTGGGCCCGATAGGCTGGGCTATCGAGGCACTTGTTACGGGTGTCGCCGTAAGGTTCATCAGCAGGGTCAAGCCTGAAATCATCTCATAGGACAAGCGCTTGGACATCACGCGGATAGATTACTGGGCCGCTTCCGGCAAAAGCGTCATACACAGGTCGTCGCCCGTCTCAAAAGTCCTTGCCACGTCGATGGTAATAGCCTCCGTTGTAATCACGAAGGACCTGCGCCTCCTGGCGGGTCTGTACTTGAGCGTCCTTATGACCGTGAGGCTCTCCATGATTCCCGTAAGGTATGTAATCGCAATATCGCTTCTTCCCGCCGCGTTCACGATACTTTACGCCCTGAGCCTCGCCTCCGGCGGCTGGATGCTGCCCGCGGCGATTATGCTGAAGGCCGTTACCGCCGCGTCGTCGATGATACTGCTCATTTCCACAACGCCGTTCACGGAGGTCATGGACCTCGCGGGCCGGTGGATGCCGCGGGTCATAAGGGACGGGATTTTCATGACATACCGCTCGTTCTTCATACTGTTTGAGCTTATGAACAATTTCCTGGCAGCCCTGAGGCTGCGCGGCGGGCTTGGCCCCAGGCGCCTGGTGAGCAATGCCACGAACATGGCTTCGGGGATAGGGATGCTTTTCATAGTCGCCTACGAGAAGAGCCAGAGGCTCTATGACGTCATGTCCATACGCGGTTATAGCGGCAGGCTGAGCGCCAGGAGGGATATCCCAAGGCCGGGCCTCCGGGACATGCCGTATCTCCTGGTTACCGCGGCCTTCCTGCTTATGGCAATCCTGAAAGAAGGCCATTCTTCCGAGGGCGGCATTATAATTTTAATTGTTGTTATAATCTATATTGTGTCGATGGAGGCCTTGAGGTCTTGGAAGAAATCGTCCGCATAAGCTGCATAAGACATGTATACCCGGACTCCACGGAGGTTTATCTCTGCGGGCTTGATTTTGTCGTCCGCAGGGGGGAAAGGGTCGTCATAATAGGCCCGAACGGCAGCGGAAAGACTACCCTTATGTTCCATATCCTTGGGCTTTTGAAGGCCGATAAAGGGGACATAAAGGTATTCGGGCACGACCCTTCTAAGGATTTTGATAAAATAAGAGAGAAGATCGGCGTGGTGCTCCAGAACGTGGAGGACCAGATTATCGCGCCCACGGTCGAAGAAGACGTCTCGTTTGCGCCGAGGAATTACGGCTATCCGAAGCACGGTATTGAACACCTCGTGGACGAGGCGCTGGACGAGCTTGGGATAAGCGGCATCCGGAAGAAAGTCTGCCATTACCTAAGCGGCGGAGAGAAGAGAAAGGTCGCGCTTGCCGGCGCGCTGGTGCTGAAGCCGGAGCTCCTGGTGCTCGACGAGCCGTTCGAGGGGCTCGACCCGATGTCCCGGAAAGAACTGGCCGCGCTGCTCAACAGGCTGAACGAGAAATGGGGCATGTCCATACTGATGTCTACGCACGATATAAACATCGTAAGCCAGATGGCGGACTCCGTTTACGTCCTGGGGGAGGGAGGCCGGATAATGGTGCGGGATACGCCGGCGGAGCTTTTCTCAAGGACGGATTACTATAAACACGCAAGGCTCGATTTCCCCATCCTTGTGGAGCTTTTCAAGGAGCTTCAGGAAAAGGGGCTGGATGTCGGCATACCCGCCGACGTGACCGACGCCGCCGAGAGAATAGCGAAGATCTGCAAGAGAGATTAGCCCTCCTGAGCAATCCAAAACCGTTATCCAAATGATGTCATTCCGAGGCCCGTATTTTGGGCCGAAGAATCCACGGCAGGTCTTGAATTTCCGAAAAGTCAAAAGCAGGTTCCCCGGCTACGCCCGGAATGACCTGCAAGAAGGCCAATATGCGAAAACACATAGGCGAAATGCTTGTGGAGGAAAGGGCGCTCTCGCGGGAAAACCTCCAGAAAGCCCTTTCTTTCCAGAAGACGGGGAAGGCGAGAATCGGCAGGGTCCTGACAGACTTCGGCTTCATAAGCGAGAAGAGTCTCATGAGCGCGCTTGCCCTTCAGCTAAGCATTCCATCCGTGGATTTGCAGGCCGTGGAGGCCGACCATGAGGCGCTGAACATGGTGCCGCAGGAGTATGCGGAGAAGAAAAAGATATTCCCGGTGCGCCTGAAGGCGCGCAGGCTGACGATTGCGATGGCCGACCCGATGGACTACCAGACTATAGAGGAACTGAAGTTCAGGACGGGCTGCGAAATCATTCCCGCCATCGCCGCCGAGAAGAACATCATCGACTGCATCGAAAAGCACTACCAGGTGAAGGAAAGAGTATTTCACCTGATGAACTCCATAAAATCCTACGAAGACGCCGAGTTTCTGCGCGACCGCTCCGAGGAAAAGGTCGTGAACGCGCAGTCGCTCTATAAACTGAGCGAAACCCCGCCGATAATCCAGCTTGTTACGATGATAATCGTCGAGGCGGTAAAGATGCGCGCGTCAGACATACACATAGAGCCGCGCGAGGATGACGTCGCGGTGCGCTACCGCGTGGATGGAGACTTGCGCGAGACCCTCACAATCCCACGCAGGATAAAAGACTATGTCATATCGCGCGTAAAGATTATCGCGGACATGGACATAACAAACCGCCGCCTGCCGCAGGACGGGACGAGCAAGCTGAAGCTCTCCGACAGGGAGGTTGACCTCCGCATATCGACGCTGCCGTCGCTATACGGCGAGAAGGTCGTGATACGTCTCCTGGACAAGAGCAAGGGCCTTATCTCGCTCGACCAGATAGGTTTCCCGGCGGGCATAAAGGAGCCGCTTTTAAAAGCCCTTTCGAGGCCCCAGGGGTTCATGCTCATAACCGGCCCCACCGGGAGCGGAAAGAGCACTACGCTTTATGCGATTCTCAGGCAGGTGCGCTCCGATAAGGAGAACGTGGTGACAATCGAGGACCCGGTGGAGTATCGCCTCTCCGGCGTTACGCAGGTGGGAATTAACGAGGCCATAGGTCTGACATTCCCGAACGTGCTCCGCTCTGTCCTCAGGCAGGACCCGGACATTATCATGGTGGGCGAGATACGCGACAGGGACACTGCGGACATTGCGGTAAAGTCCTCGCTTACGGGGCATCTCGTGCTCTCGACGATCCATACCAACGGCACGGTATCGAGCATCACGAGGCTTATCGACATAGGCATACCGGCGTATCTCGCAGGCTCTTCGCTTACCGGCGTGCTCGCGCAGAGGCTCGTGAGAAGGATATGCCCGTATTGCACAAGAGAGGATGAGCAAAACGACGCCGCATACGGCCTGCCCGAGATAAAGAAGTCCTTCAGGGGAACGGGCTGCAACAAATGTTTCGGGACGGGATACTACGGCCAGGTAGGGATATTCGAATACCTGGCGCTGGACAGGGACTTAAGAAACCTCATCGCCAAAAGAGCGTCGGAGGAGGAGATATGGAAAGCGGCGCTTGCGAAGGGGATGAGGACGTTGTTTGAAGACGCCGTGGAGAAGGTGAACGCCGGCATAACGACTGCGGGGGAAATAATCGCGAAAGTGCCTATGGGCGATATATGATGCCGTCCACCATGCGTATCGTCCTGTCGGCCATCCCGGCGAGCTTCTCGTTGTGCGTTACGATAATGGAAGTGAGGCCCTTCTCCTGGTTCAGCTTCTTTAAAAGCTCGTGCACCGATTGTGCGGTATGCGTATCGAGGTTGCCGGTAGGTTCGTCCGCAAGAATTACCTTCGGCTCGGACATAAGCGCCCTGGCGATTGCCACCCTCTGCTGTTCCCCGCCGGAAAGCTCTCCGGGCCGGTGCATAAGCCGCCCGGAAAGACCAACTTCATCGAGCAGCGCCTCGGCGTGGAGCCTTGCAGCTTTCGGGTCGATACCGCCTATCATGGACGGTATCAGGACGTTCTCAAGGGCGGAGAACTCCGGCAGGAGGTGATGGAACTGGAACACGAATCCGATATTTTTGTTCCTGAAAGAGGCGAGTTCCCTGTCGGGCATGGCGAAGATGTCCTTGCCGCCGTAAAGAACCTGGCCTGACGTGGGTTTGTCGAGCGCCCCGATCACGTGCAGCAGCGTGCTTTTACCGACGCCCGACGCGCCGACGACGGAGAGCATTTCCCCATGCGGGATGTCGAGGTCGATACCCTTCAGTACCGAGACCTCCGAATCTCCCATATTAAACGACTTCAGGAGGCCTCGAACGGATATTATGAACTGCGCGCTCACTGTTGTTTGGCGCTTTCTCCGGCCTTTGACTTCAGCCTTGAATATATTTTTTCCAGCACGGCCATGAATTTTTTATCGGCCAGCCCGTCTTTCGCGCCCGCATGAAGCGTCTTGCCGAGCAGGTTTATCATGTCGCCAAGGGATTCTTTTTCGGCGTCGGGCGGCGCGGCGAAGACTATCTTGCTGATGTCGCCGCCGGAGATGATATTCTCTCCGTAGCGCGTGAAAACTTCCACATTTTCGAGTTGCAGGTTCATGGCGCCTATAATAATGCCTTCCTTCCTGGATGAAAGCGTCACTTTCTGCATGGTGCCGTTCCTTAGCAGTATATTGACCGGTTGCCTGTCGCCCTGGACGGGCAGAAATTCTATCCGGGAGATATCGGAGAGCATGAAGCTGTAGAGGTTGCCTTCCGTGCTGCCGTAAAGGATGTCGAAATCGTACCTGTACGTGGGAGCGACGGCCGGGAGCGTCCAGTTTGTGTGGATGACGATGATGCCGCTCCTTACCGCGCCGCTTTGCTTGTATACCGAACCCTGGAGAAGAAACCCGGAATTGGAAGAAATCTGTCCGCCCGTCCCTGCGCAGAACGCCCGGGACGCGATAAAGACGGAGAACACCACGAAAGCCGCGACAGTTCTGAATCTCATACCCATTACCTCCTTTATTCGTACCTGAGGGCCTCAAGCGGGTCGAGCTTTGCCGCCTGCCAGGACGGGTAGAGCGTCGCCCCGAAACTGATTATTATGGCGGATGCGCATACGACTATTATCTCGACAGGGTCCATCCTCGCGGGCAGATGGTTGATGTAGTATATGTCGCTTGGGAGCGATATGAGATGCGTCTTCTCTATGAGAAGGCATATCCCGAGCCCGCTCGCAAGCCCGATGGACGTCCCGACGAGGCCGATAATCGTGCCGTTTATAACGAATATCTTCATTATGCCCCTGTTTGTCGCGCCCATTGACTTGAGTATAGCAATCTCCCGCGCCTTGTCCATGACAATCATTATAAGCGTGCTGACGATATTAAAAGATGCGACGATGATTATGAGCACGAGTATGACGAACATGGTAATCTTTTCAAGCTTCAGCGCCGAGAAAAGGCTCTGGTTCATCTGTATCCAGTCCTGCGCGCGGAATGGAAAGCCCAGGCGTTTCTGTATCGCTTTTGCCAATGGCGCGGCGCGGCCAAGGTCGTCTATCCGCACCTCGAACCCCGTGACGGAATCTCCAAACCCGAAAAAACTCTGCGCCTCCGGGATGGATATGTACGCGAGCTTAGAGTCATATTCGTACATGCCGGTGTCGAAAATCCCCCGGACTGTGAATTCCTTGAACTTCGGCGCCGGGCCGAGCGGGGTTATAGTCCCGAAGGGCGACACCACCCGCACCTTGTCGCCCATCTGCACGTCGAGGTTTACGGCCAGCTCCCGCCCAAGGAGTATCCCCGGCGCGGAACCCGGCGCAGAGAGCCCCGATATGCTTCCGGAGACCATTGTCTTCGAGAGCTTTGTAACCTTCCCTATGGACGACGGGTCAACGCCCTTCAGGATTATCCCGGAAACGCCGTTGGGAGACGTGAGCATGACCTCGCTGTATGTAAACGGCGCGACGGAGACAACGTGCGGGACGGCCAGTATTTTCTTCATCTGCTGTCTATAATCCGGTATGCCCTTGTCGTAGAAGGACGTTACGATAATGGGGGAATTGGTGCCGAGAATTTTCTTCTCCAGGTCGTTCTCGAACCCGCTCATCACGGACAAGACGACGATGAGCGTCATAACGCCAAGCGCCACGCCGCCGATGGATATGATGGTGTTGAGCGAAATGGGCGCGCGCTTGTGCTTGCCCTTTAAATAGCGAAGCGCAATAAACGAGGAATAAGACATCCGTTAAGACTGCTCTTTCCGAAGTTGCGGGAATAATATCACGTCACGAATGGACGGCGAGTCCGTCATCAGCATTACGAGGCGGTCGATGCCGATGCCTTCTCCGGCTGTCGGAGGCATACCGTATTCCAGCGCACGGACGTAATCTTCGTCCATGAACTGCGCCTCCTGGTCTCCCTTCTCGCGTTGTGCGACCTGCTCCTGAAAGCGTGAAAGCTGATCCTGCGGGTCGTTAAGCTCGGAGAATGCGTTCGCCATCTCACGCCCGGCGATTATAAGCTCGAATCGGTCTACCATTTCCGGGTTATTGTCGTTTCTGCGCGAGAGCGGTGAGAGCTCGACGGGATAGTCTGTAATAAATACGGGGTTCATTATCCTGAACTCGGTCGTCTTCTCGAATATCTCATTAACGACTTTCGCAAGCGACAGACCGTCTTCGAGCGCCACGCCGCTTTTCTTTGCAAACTCACGCGCGCGCTCAAGGTCGGTTAAATCTTCCGCGGAAGCTCCCGCGAATTTTACTATGGCCTCCTCCATGCTCATGCGCGGCCAGGGAGGGGTTAAATCTATCTCCTCGCCTTGACAGGCAAGCTTCAAACCACCTTTTACATCCTGCGCAATACGGGTAAACAACTCCTCCGTCAAGTCCATAAGGACGCGGTAGTCCGCATATGCCATGTAGAACTCAAGCATCGTGAACTCCGGGTTGTGCTTTATGGAGATGCCCTCGTTCCTGAAGTTCCTGTTAAGCTCGAATACCTTCTCAAGACCGCCGACGATAAGGCGCTTTAAGTAAAGCTCCGGCGCGATGCGTAGGTATAAGTCCATGTCCAGGGCGTTGTGGTGCGTAATAAATGGCCGCGCCGTAGCGCCGCCGGGGATTCTCTGCATCATCGGCGTCTCGACTTCCAGGAACCCCAGACCTTCCAGAAACGCGCGTATCGCTTTTATTATCCTGTTGCGGGTAACAAACGTATCCCGGACTTCCGGGTTTACGATTAAGTCCACGTATCTCTGGCGGTAGCGGGTCTCGATGTCGGTCAGTCCGTGCCATTTCTCGGGCAGGGGCCGAAGCGACTTCGACAGGAGAGTCAGTTTCTCAACTTCTATCGTAAGCTCATTTGTTTTTGTGCGGAAGAGGAAGCCTTCGACACCGATATGGTCGCCGACATCCAGAAGGTTCATCAGCTTGAACTGCTCCTCGCCAAGCATGTCGCGCTTCATGTAAATCTGAATCCTGCCGCTTGCGTCGAGTATGTGCGCGAATGCGGCCTTACCGAAGCTCCGGAGCGCGACGATGCGTCCCGCCGCCTTTACCTGGACTTTGCCGTTTTCCAGCTCTTCCTTGGACGTCTCGCCGTATTTGCCGTGGAGCTCTTTTGCGTGGTCTTTTATTTCGTAGCGCTGCCCGTAGGGGTTTATCCCCATCGCCCGAAGCTCTTCGAGCTTGGCCTTGCGCACCTGTATCAGTTCATTTTCTTCGAGCATTATTATTCCTTTCGTGGATTATAACGTGTTGGAATTATAGAAAGAAATTGCAGGCAGGTCAAGGGAATAAAGGGGACGGTTATTTAAGTATCTCCCCCGTCCGGTAGCTCCAGAGCGCGAGGTCGAGTTCGTCCATGCCGATTTTAACGTCTTTTGAAAACTCGCGCATCCTCTCTTCCATGAATATATACTGCTTTTTGTTCGCCGGGCGTTTGGCCTCCGGGAGCACGCCGAGCTCGTGCAGGAGCCGGACGACGTGTATGTCGAGGATCGCATAGCCTTCAAAGCCGATGTTGCGCAGGAAATGGCTCGCCTCCTTGTATCCGAGACCCTTGACGCCGGGGTTGTCCGCGAAGAAGTCGCGGCGTTCATGGAAGTCGGAGAGGGATTCGATCTTATTCTTTAAACCCTCCCCACCTGTGGGGGAGGGCGGCGCCAGGCGCCGGGAGATGGTTGGAGGTAGCGCATTTTTCTCCCGCAGGTATTCCCTCGTATGCACGATGTATTCCGGACGGGTCTTCCAGAAGCGGTATCTGCCGCAGAGGATATGCCGTATGCCTTCGGCGTCGGCGGTGAGTATCTCGTCGCCCGCGGCCTCGATGCATGTGATGCCCATCTTGGCGGAGGTGTTCGCGGTCAGGATGCAGAAGCAGAGTTCCCTGAATATCGCAAGGTCTCCCTGCCGCCATGTCTCCTTGAACTCCGCCAGGCGGGCGCGGATTTCACCCCTGCGGGATACGTGGTGCCGCAGAAGGGAATCGATAGTCAGAAGCGGATTCTTCGCTTCGCCCGGAAGGACAGCTTTTTTCACGTCCGTTCACTCACGTCTTATTCATCCACGTCTTTTTCTCCCGGCTGGGCGCGCCTGCCCAGGAGATACGCCTCTATGAAACCGTCTATGTCGCCATCCATGACGGCGTTTATGTTCCCGACCTCGCGGCCTGTCCTGTGGTCTTTCACCATCTGGTAGGGCATGAATACATACGAGCGTATCTGGCTTCCCCAGGCGATGTCCTTCTTCTCGCTGTTTATCTTGTCTCTTTCAGCCTCTTTTTTCTTTATTTCGAGGTCATAAAGGCGGGAGCGCAGCACTTTGAACGCCTTGTCCTTGTTCTTGAACTGAGAGCGCTCGTCCTGGCACTGCACGACTATGCCTGTCGGTATGTGCGTGATGCGTATGGCGGATGAGGTCTTGTTTACGTGCTGGCCGCCCGCACCGGACGAGCGGTAGGTGTCGATTCTCAAGTCCTTTTCGTCTATCTCTATCTTTACGTCGTCCTCGACCTCGGGGTATACGAAGACGGACGCGAAACTCGTGTGCCTTCTCTTGTTCGCGTCGAACGGAGAAATCCTTACCAGCCTGTGGACTCCGGCCTCCGCCTTCAGGTAGCCGAACGCGTTCCTGCCGGTTACCTCGACCGTAACGCTCTTGAGCCCGGCCTCTTCTCCGGGAAGCGAGTCTATGACGTCCGTCCTGAATCCGCGCCGCTCCGCCCACCGCAGGTACATCCGGAGGAGCATCTCGGCCCAGTCCTGGGACTCCGTGCCGCCCGCGCCGGGGTGGATTGTGAGGATGGCGTTCAGCCTGTCGTTCTCGTCCGCGAGCATAAGCTCCAGCTCGGATGAGTCCACGTCATGGGCGAGTTTTTGCATCCCAGCGTCTATGTCCGCCGCCAGGGCCTCTCCGCCTTCCTCGGACGAAAGCTCCAGCATGACCGACAGGTCTTCGGACGCCTTGTTCAGGGATTCCCAGGACGCTATGGAATTCTGAAGCGCGGTCTTCTCCTTCATAAGCGACTGCGCGGCCTCGGCGTTCTCCCAGAACCCCTGCGCCTCCATGAGGGCGTTTATCTCCCGGACGCGCCTGTCTTTGGTCGGTATGTCAAAGATGCCTCCCCAGGGCCGAGACCCTGTCCCGGAGGCGCGGAAGCTCCCGCTGAACCTCTTCCATCGTTATCATGTCCTTATAAACCTCCTGCGTAAGATTATAGCAATAAATATCGCCGTTATTCCAGAGCATAAATACGCGAATACGTCCCCGTACCGGGTATAGAATGTCATGTTATCCATCAGCGGGATGGTTCCGGTTATCTCGCCGCGCGTAAATATTTCCGTCCTGGCGTATACCTTACCAGAAGGGAGTATAATCCCGGATATGCCGGTATTCGCCGCGCGAACCATCGCCCTTCTGTTCTCCACCGCCCGGAAGACCGCCATGTCGAAATGCTGGTATGGCGCGCCGGAGTTCCCGAACCACGCGTCGTTTGTTATGGTGGCGAGGAACGCAGCGCCGTTAAGCGCGAACTGGCGGACAAGCTCCGGGAATATCACCTCGAAGCATATAGCCGTCCCGAAAGCGCCCTTGTCCGTCCGCATGACGGTATATTTTGTCCCTCTGCCGAAATCGCCTATGCCATGCGCTATCTTGTTCACGAACGGCAGGAAGGTCTTGAGCGGCACATATTCTCCGAACGGGACAAGGTGCGTTTTGTCGTAGCGCCCGGCCTCCCGTCCCGAAGGGTCGAGCAGATACGCGCTGTTATATTCTACGTCGTCTCCGTTTTTCTCCTCGATCGACGGGCTGCCGGTTAAGAGCCACGTATCGGCCTTCCTTACCGCGTCCTTAAGCTGCGCCTCCATATTGCCGTCCTGGAAGCAGAACGGGGTTGCGGTCTCAGGCCAGATTACGAGATCAGGCTTGATTTTCTGCGCGGCGGCTTCTGCTGTCAGTTTTTTATAGGTATCGAACACCTTGTCCTGGAAGGCCGGGTTCCATTTGTGGAATTGGTCTATGTCTCCCTGGACAAGCGCTATCTTCATGGAGCCGCACGGACGAGGGAGGTTCGCCAGACGGTAATTCCCGTATATGGCGCAAGCCGCAAAAACCGCCGTGGCGAGGAGCGGCATAATGTATTTCCTGTAGCCTGCATATTCCCTGCGGGCCATTACGGCCATAAGCTCGGCAATCGCCGCGTTTGCGAGGACTATCAAGGCCGACACGCCATAGACGCCCGTGATGTCGGCAATCTGTATCATCGTCAGGTCCCGGTGCTGGGAATAGCCAAGCAGGTTCCACGGGAAACCGGAGAGGGCGTAATTCCTGAGCAGCTCCAGCGCCGCCCAGAACGCCGGCGCCAGGAATATCGACGCCTGCCCGGCATACCTGCGCGCATTTGAATACAGCCACGCGAACGCTCCGATATAAAGGGCGAGATAGGCCGACAGCGCGAGCAGAAGGAAGAGGCTTGGAATAAACCCGAGCCCCCCGTAATGGCGCATGACGATTACGACCCAGTTCAGGGAGTAAGCGTAAAAGACTATCCCGGATATAAAACCCGCGGCGAAGGACTGCCGCGGCGTCTTTTCTCTTATCGAATAGAGGAGGGGCGCCAGCGCGATCCACGCCAGGATGGACATATCCGGCTTCGGAAAAGACATAGCGAGGAGAATGCCGGAGACAACAGGGAGGAAAAACAGGGAAATGTTACTCATTGCCCTTCTGGTTTTTAAGCCATTTCAGGAGTTCTTCTCCCATCTGAGAGACGGCTCCAGGCTCCTTCTGCCGGACGGAAGGGGACTGCTCCCTCCTTGGCGGCCTTTTCGGGCGCGGAGGGGTTTTCGGGCGGGGTTTCGAAGGCGGGGCCGTTCCGGGCCCAGGCGCCGGGCGCGGCTCTGTTTGCGCTATTTCCGCCGAGGCTTCGGAGAGTTTCAGTATCGAATGGCGGTATACCATCATCTCGACGCCGTTTTCAAGGAAAACGACATAGCCGTCGAACCGCTTTATCCTGCCCGTAAGCCGGGAGCCGTCCTTGAGCATAAGGGCCGCTTCCATGCCCCTGGAATATAAATCTTCGAGCGTATCGTCAAACGGATTGCCGTTCATTTTCCCTCGGCTGAAACCGGTCCGCCGGTCTGCCGCCGCCTGTAACCGGGGCTGATGCTGCATATCCCGTGTTTGTATATCATAACCTGCCCCCTGCCGGTCCTGATGGAGATGGTGAAGCCGTCGTAGCCGTCTATGACTCCCCGGATTTCCTCGCCGTTTATGAGCCGCAGGAGGGCAAGGGTACGCTCCTTTGCGAAGCGGCTTAAGAACTCGTCCTGCACGCGGGACTTCTGCGGGAACTCTTCTTCGTGCGGCTGGGTGTTGAAGAAGGATTCGTCGAGGATATTCCGGGGGGGAACCGCCTGAAAAATCTCCTTTTTCATAAGCGCGAGCACGCGGCCTTCGGATTCGAGCGCCAGGTCGTATTTCCCGACCGATTTTACCACGCCCGTCAGCCTTTCGCGGTTTGCGAGGGTAAGTCTTAAGGGAAGCGCCTCATCGGCGGCAATCTTCAGAAAAGATTCTTCGAGCTTGAGTGATTGAGTCATCCGGTGCCGTAATCAGGTATAGATTCAGTCGGTCATGCAGTCCGGGCAGGAGCCGTAGAATTCAAGGCGGTGCCGCGCGACCTTTACACCCATCTGTTTGGCGACTTCCCGCTCCATTTCGATAAATTCAGGGGTCTCGATGTCGAGTATCCTGCCGCAGTGCTCGCAGGTGAAGTGGTAATGCATCGAGGCGTTGCCGTCGAACCGGCTGAAGCCCTTGCCGTAGGACAGTTCGAGTATCTCTCCCTGGTTTTTCAGTATGTTGAGGTTCCTGTAAACGGTGCCGAGGCTGATATTGGGTATTTTTTTACGCACCTTGTCGTACACCCAGTCAGCCGTCGGATGGGACTTTGTGTTTTTCAGGACTTCGAGGATAACTCTCTTCTGCTTGGTCATTCTGTACTTGACCCCATCTCCGTTTTTCATGGCAGATGTCCCGCTTGGATTATTAGATAATTGCATACGCAACAAATACTACCACGTATAAGAAAAAATTTCAAGGTAATTTACATTTATTTTTCTTCAATAATTTCAAGCCTTGCATACGCGGTTGCGAAAATCTATTATTATAAGGACGATTCCTCGAATTTATCATGGACAAAAGGCTACGGAGGAATTATTATTTTTGTTAATCAAAACGTAAGGGAGAAAATACATTGCAAAAGGCCGCTATAGGCGTCGATCTCGGGGGCACGAACCTGCGTTTCGGGCTTGTGCGCGAGGACGAAAAGATAATCTCGCGCCGCCGCACCGGGACGATGGCCACGGAAGGCGTGGAGATTGTCCTTGAGAGGCTGACGAGCGGAATCCAGACGCTTGCCATGAGGGCGGAGTCGATGGGGCTGGAAATAGCCGGAATCGGCATCGGCGTCCCCGGAATAATATCGGCCAGGGACGGCATGGTCAGGCTTTCCCCGAACCTGCCGGGCTGGAAGGACATCCCGCTCCGGGCGCGGCTTGAGGAGAGCTTCCCATATCCCGTATACGTTGAAAACGACGCCAACGCCTATGCCCTGGGCGAGTACTGGTTCGGCGCCGGAAAGGGCGCGAAAAGCATGGTCTGCATTACGCTCGGCACCGGGGTGGGCGGGGGGATAATACTGGATGGGGACATCTGGCGGGGCGCGGACGGCATGGCCGGCGAGGTCGGGCATATCACCGTAAACCCGGACGGGCCGCTCTGCCCGTGCGGTAACCGCGGGTGTCTGGAGAGATATTCCTCGGCCACGGCGGTCATGGAAATGGCCGTTTCGGCGGCCTCGGGGAGCGGGAAAACCGCGATTAAAAGCCTGCTTAGAAACGGCATGTTAACTCCGGAAGCCATTGCAAACGCTGCGAAAAAAGGCGACAGGGCGGCGGCGAGGATTTACTCCGAGGCCGGGAAATACCTTGGCATCGCCATTGCCGGATTAATCGACCTTCTGAACATGGAGTGCGTTGTAATCGGGGGCGGCATGTCCGGGGCATGGGAGTTATTTATCGGGCCGCTGAAAGAGGAAGTCAAGGCGCGGGCGTTCAGAATTCCGGCACAGAGGTGCAGGATAGCCCGGGGAAAACTCAAAGACGACGCCGGGATCCTCGGCGCGGCGGGGCTTGCGCTGAAAAAGAATCCTTGAAATTCCTTTTATCATCCTGTTTTCCTTTGACTTCCAAGCGAATACGTTATAAAATCCTAAGTTCGCGATGCAAATCCAGAATATAAGAAATTTCAGCATTATTGCGCATATAGACCACGGGAAGTCCACACTGGCGGACAGGATACTGGAGCTTACGGGCGCGCTCAGTTCCCGCGAGATGGAAGACCAGGTCCTTGACGACATGCCGCTTGAGCGCGAGCGCGGCATAACCATCAAGGCCCACGCCGTGAGAATAAACTTCCGGGCCTCGGACGGGAAGGACTATATCCTGAACCTTATCGACACGCCGGGGCACGTGGATTTCACCTACGAGGTCTCAAGAAGCCTCGCCGCCTGCGAAGGGGTTTTGCTCGTCGTGGACGCATCTCAGGGCGTGGAGGCCCAGACGCTTGCGAACGCATACCTGGCCATAGACAACGACCTTGAGATAATCCCCGTCATAAACAAAATCGACCTGCCGAGCGCGGACATCGAGCGCGTGCGGACAGAAATAGAGGACGTCATCGGCCTGGATGCCTCCGAGGCGATACCCGTGAGCGCGAAGGAGGGCATCGGGATACGCGAGACCCTCGAAGCGGTTGTTAAGAAGATCAGCCCGCCCGTGGGCGACCCGGAAGCGCCGCTCAAGGCCCTGATATTCGACTCCTGGTTCGACAACTACCAGGGAGTGGTGGTTCTTGTGAGGGTCGTAGACGGCCGCGTCGGCAAGGGGACGAAGATAAAGCTTTTCTCGAATAACAAGGTGTTCGAGGTACTGGAGGTCGGATATTCCACGCCGAAGCTAATAAAGACGGAGCAGCTGACTGCCGGCGACGTAGGATATATCATCGCGGGGATAAAGAGGGTTCAGGACTCCAAAATCGGCGATACCATAACCTTTGCGGACAAGCCCGCGCCGGAGCCGCTTCCGGGTTACCGGGAGGTAAAGCCGATGGTCTTCTGCGGGCTTTATCCCACAGATACCCGGCAATACGAAGACCTCCGGGACGCCCTTGAGAAGCTTCGGCTCAACGACTCGTCTTTCTCATACGAGCCGGAGACCTCGCTTGCCCTGGGGTTCGGCTTCAGGGCGGGGTTTTTGGGGCTGTTGCACATGGAGATTATCCAGGAGCGGCTGGAACGGGAGTTCGGGCTGTCGCTCCTTTCCACGGCGCCTACGGTCGTCTACAGGGTTACGAAGACGGACGGCTCGGTCGTGATGGTTGATAACCCGGCCAAGCTCCCGGAACTGCCAAAGATCGAGAAGATGGAAGAGCCTTTCATACTGGCGACGATAATGGTGCCGAACGAGCATATCGGCTCCATACTTTCGCTCTGCCAGGAGAGGCGGGGAATCCAGAAGGATTTAAGCTATCTCGACCGCGACCGTTCCATGATAGCCTACGAGCTTCCGCTAAACGAAATTGTCCTGGACTTCTACGACAGGCTGAAGTCCGTGAGCCGGGGTTACGCATCGCTGGACTACGACTTCATCGGATACAGGGAATCGAGCCTCGTGAAGCTCGACATACTGCTTAACGGCGAGGGGGTTGACGCCCTTTCCCTCATAACCCACGAGGACAAGGCGGCGGCCCGGGGCCGGGAGCTCGCCGTAAAGCTTCGCGAGCTTATCCCCCGGCAGCTCTTCGAGGTGGCGATACAAGCCGCAATCGGGGCAAAGATAATCGCCAGAGAGACGGTCAGGCCGCTTCGGAAGGACGTTATCGCAAAGTGCTACGGCGGCGACATTACGAGGAAGAGAAAGCTCCTTGAGAAGCAGAAAGAGGGGAAAAAGAAGATGAAGCAGCTCGGTTCCGTCGAGGTGCCGCAGGAGGCCTTTCTGGCGGTATTGAAGGTAAAAGATTAATTAGCGGAGGTTTCAATTGTCTGCCAAGAAGAAATCGGTATTCCGGGAGTACGCTGAAGCAATCATCGTCGCGGCGGTGCTTGCGCTCTTCATAAGGACATTCGTCGTGCAGGCGTTCAAGATACCGTCAGGGTCGATGAAGAACACGATACTGGTCGGAGACCATATCCTCGTGAACAAGTTCATATACGGCACGCGCATACCCTTTACGAACATCAAAATATTGCCGGTGCGCCAACCAAAAAGAGGAGACATAATCGTCTTCAAATATCCCGAGAACGAATCGGTCGATTTCATAAAGAGGCTTATCGGTATGCCGGGCGATGTCGTGCAGGTAATCGACAAGGTGGTATACATCAACGGCAAGCCCCTCACCGAGCCGTATACGATTCACAAAGACAGCGAGATACTGCCGAGGGCGCTGGAGCCGCGGGACAATTTCGGGCCTGTAACCGTCCCGCCGCACGAGTATTTCATGATGGGCGACAACCGCGACAGGAGCCGCGACAGCAGGTTCTGGGGCTTTCTGAACGAAAACGAGATACTCGGCAAGGCCATGATTATTTACTGGTCATGGGACAAAAACAACGACTCTGTCCGCTGGGGCAGGATAGGACGCCTGGTGAAATAAAATGCTTAATACCCGCGGCGGCGGCAAGGCCGCGACACTGCTTTATGTTTTAATAGGGATTCTGGCGGTCTATGTCACCGTGAAGACTGTCCCGCCCTACATGCATTACTACGCCCTGGACGACGAAGTAGCCCAGCAGCTGAGCCTCTCCACGATAGACAGCGACGATGTCATAATCAAGGACCTGATGAAAAAGATAGACGACCTGGGCCTCCCGATAAAGAGAAGCGGCATCTCGTTCGTCAGAAACAATGACGGAAGCGTCGAGATAAAACTATCCTGGAGCGAAGATGTGGACTACGGCTACGGAATAAAAAGGAAGTTCCATTTTTCCATCGATTCCAGGAACAGCAAAATACAGAGTTGATTTGCCTTGACATAAGGCCCGGAATAGGGTAGTTTAACAGCCGACCTTTAACGTAGCCCGGCGAGGCTAAAAAGGGGGCTTGATATGACCGTGCGGGTTTCGATAACGAAGCATCACGGATTTCGCGCAGATTTCTATAATGAAGCATCCCGTAACTACACGGGAGGCTTTTTTTTTGCTTTTGTGCAGAGGTTAAAACCCATTGAAAATTAAAGCAAAAGTTATGGACAAGGACGGCATCGACAGGGCCTTGATACGCATCGCCCATGAAATCCTCGAAAGAAACCGGGGAACAGCCGGACTGGCCCTCGCGGGGATACGCACCGGCGGAGTTCACCTGGCGCGCAGGCTCTCGGAAAATATTAGTAAAATCGAGGGGGTTGACGTCCCCGTTGGCGCGCTGGACATTACAATGTACCGGGACGACATCGCCTCCCGCAAGAGAAAGACGCCGATGGGCAAGACGGAGATTAATTTCTCCGTAACCGGCATGACGATAGTCCTCGTGGACGACGTTCTCTTTACCGGCAGGACGATACGCGCGGCGATGGACTCCCTGATGGACTTCGGGAGGCCAAAGGCTATACAGCTTGCCGTGCTGCTGGACCGCGGGCACAAGGAACTGCCCATCACGGCGGACTATGTCGGGAAGAACGTGCCCACGTCCAACAAAGAGGCCGTAAAGGTGCGGCTTATCGAAGAGGACGGAAGAGACGAGGTATTGATAATGGAAAAGGCTGAGGGGTAACCAAATGGCCCTGAAGAAAAAAGACCTGCTGGGGATAGATTACCTTGAAAGAGCCGAGATAGAAGAGATTATCTCCACGGCTGAATCCTTCAAGGAGGTTTCGACCAGGGACATCAAGAAAGTCCCGGCGCTCAGGGGCAGGACAATCGTTAATCTTTTCTTCGAGCCATCCACCCGGACAAGGACATCCTTCGAGCTTGCGGCAAAGAGGCTCTCCGCCGACATCATAAACATATCCTCTTCCACGAGCAGCGTCGTAAAGGGCGAGACGCTTCTCGACACCGCGCGCAACATCGAGGCGATGAACTCGGACATGATAATCGTGCGGCACTCGATGTCCGGCGCGCCCATGATACTCGCCAAGGCGCTTAAAAGTTCCGTAATAAACGCGGGCGACGGCGCTCACGAACACCCATCCCAGGCGCTCCTCGATCTGTTTACCATGAAGGAGCGCCTCGGCAAGGTAGAGGGACTCAATATCGCCATAATCGGGGACATAGCACACAGCAGGGTAGCCCGCTCGAATATCCTCTGCCTGAACAAAATGGGAGCGAATGTCCGCATATGCGGCCCGGCGACACTCATCCCGGCGGAAATCGGGAAGATGGGCGCGAAGGTATATTCCAGGCCGGAAGATGCAATCGACGGCGCGGATGTCATCATGATGCTCCGGATACAGATGGAGCGGCAGAAAAGCGGGCTTTTCCCCGGCGTCAGGGAGTATTCCCGTTTCTTCGGCCTGAGCGCGGAGCGCGTAAGGCTGGCGAAGAAGGGCGTCCTGATTATGCATCCCGGGCCGATAAACCGGGGCGTGGAAATCTCGCCGGAGGTGGCGGACGGGCCGTATTCCGTCATCCTCGACCAGGTAACGAACGGGGTTGCGGTGCGGATGGCAATTATATACCTACTGACGGAGGGCAGGGGGGCTGCATGACTCTGATAATCAAGGGCGGCAGGGTAATAGACCCTGCGAGCGGCATCGACAAGGCGCAGGACATTTATATAGACGGGGACAGGATTGTCCGGCCGCCGAAAAATAACAAGAAACCGGCCGGCGCCGAGGTTATAGACGCCAAGGGCCTTATTGTCGCGCCGGGTCTTGTCGACATGCACTGCCACCTCCGCGAGCCGGGTTTCGAGTATAAGGAAGACATAACATCCGGGACGCGCGCGGCGGCGGCGGGCGGGTTCACGACCATCTGCTGCATGCCGAACACCAGCCCTGTAAACGACAGCCGCTCCGTCACGGAATTCATAATCGCGCAGGCGAAAAAGGCAGGGTTCTGCAAAGCGCTGCCGATAGGCGCAATAACCAAAGGCTCGATGGGGGCCGAGCTCGCCGAGATGGGCGAGATGGCCGAGGCCGGCTGCATAGGCTTCTCCGACGACGGCAAGCCGGTCGCCAATGCGGAGATAATGCGGCATGCGCTTGAATACGCGAAAACATTCGGCAGGACGATAATCTCGCACTGCGAGGAGCCATCTCTTTCCGCCGGGGGCGTGATGAACGAAGGGGCGGTTTCCACCCGCCTTGGCCTGCGGGGTATACCGTCCGCAGCCGAGGAGGTCATGGTCGCAAGGGACATATCCCTGGCAAGGCTGACAGGCGCAAGGCTCCATATCGCGCACGTCTCGACGGCCGGCTCGGTCGAACTGATTCGCCGCGCCAAGGCGGAAGGCATAAACGTCACGGCGGAGACCTGCCCGCACTATTTTACCTTGACCGATGAAGGAGTTATGTCATATAATACATACCTCAAAGTCAACCCTCCGCTCCGGACGGAGGCGGACAGGAAGGCGATAATAAGGGGGCTTTCTGACGACACGCTCGATGTCATAGCGACAGACCACGCGCCGCACGCCGCGTCCGAAAAAGACGTGGAGTTCGACCTTGCCCCTTTCGGGATTTCCGGGCTGGAAACGGCCCTGGCTCTTGCGATGGCCCTTGCCCATTCCGGTCTTATCCCAATGGTTGAACTGCTCAAGAAACTGACCGTAAACCCGGCGCTGGCCCTCGGTATGGCCCCGCCATCGCTTGCGCCCGGATCGCCCGCGGACATCGTCCTTATAGACCCGGAAATGGAAAAGACGGTCCGGCCGGAGATGCTGCTCAGCAAGGGGAAAAACACCGCGTTTTCCGGCCTCGTCCTGAAGGGCTGGCCGATTATGACAATACGTGAAGGTAAAAAAATTGAGTCAAAACCATAAAAAAGCAATTCTCGCCCTTGCCGACGGCGCGTGGTTCGCGGGTATTTCTTTCGGCGCGGAAGGCGAAGCCGCCGGAGAGGTGGTCTTCAATACCTCCATGGCCGGCTACGAGGAAATCCTTACCGACCCTTCCTACAAGGGGCAGATGGTGACGATGACCTATCCGCTCATAGGGAACTACGGCGTGAACGCCGAGGATGTGGAATCCGGCAGGCCATGGGTGGAGGCGTTTATCGTAAAGGAATACAGCGGATATCCAAGCAACTGGCGCAACAGGGGCAGCCTGGACAGCTATCTCAAAAGCTATAACATCGTCGGAATACAGGGGATAGACACACGCGCCCTGACGAAGCACATCCGGGACTTCGGCGCCCAGCAGGGGGTAATCTCCACCGTGGATACCAATCCGGAAAGCCTGACAAGGAAAGCGGCCTCCCGGCCTTCTATGGCGGGACAGGACCTCGCAAAGGTGGTCTCCTGCGCGGAACCTTACGAGACAAAGCAGACGACGTGGAACATGGAGCGCGGCTACGGCGAATCGAAGAACCCCTCGCTTCACGTCGTCGCGTACGACTTCGGGATAAAAAGAAACATACCCCGGATACTCTCTTCCCTGGCGTGCAGGGTTTCGGTCGTCCCGGCGGCAACGTCCTGGCGCGAGGTAATGGCCATGAGGCCGGACGGCGTCCTTCTCAGCAACGGCCCCGGAGACCCGGAGCCCGTAACATACGCCGTGGAAAACATAAAGGCCCTGCTGGGTAAAGTTCCCGTCTTCGGCATCTGCCTCGGACATCAGCTCCTTGGGATAGCTCTGGGCGGCAGGACGTACAAGCTCAAGTTCGGGCACCACGGCGCCAACCAGCCTGTGATGGACTTAAGCACCCGCAAGGTCGAGATTACGGCGCAGAACCACGGTTTCGCCGTGGACATGAATACCATGCCGGATACGGTAGAGCTTACGCACGTGAACCTGAACGATAATACCGTCGAGGGCATGAGGCACAAAGAGCTTCCGGTATTCTCCGTGCAGTATCACCCGGAGGCCTCCCCCGGCCCGCACGACTCGGCCTATCTCTTCCAGCGATTTATAGCCATGATGGAGATAGAGAAGATAAAAGTGAAGAATTAAGGAACATAACGCCCCCTCTGTCCCCCTCTTATCTTAAGAGGGGGATGAAGGAAAATGTCGTTCTGAGCGAGTGAGCCGAAGCCCTGAACAAAGCGAAGGGGAAGAATCTGAATTTATGATTTCTATAGACGAACTTAACTCCCGCGCAAAGTCCGCGCTGGCGCGGCTCGAGAAATGTGACCTCTGCCCGAACGACTGCGGAGTAAACAGGCTGGAAGGGCAGGTGGGGCTGTGTGGAGCTGGCGCAAAGGCGAAGATTGCTTCGTATAACCTGCACTTCGGCGAGGAGCCGGCAATATCCGGCACGCGCGGCAGCGGGACGATATTCTTCAGCCGCTGCACGATGAAGTGCGCCTACTGCCAGAACTGGCCCATAAGCCACAAGGGAAACGGTATCGAATACGACGCGGCGGGGCTTGCCGGGATTATGCTCGAACTCCAAAAACGAGGCGCGCACAATATAAACTTCGTAACGCCGACGCACTACATGCCAAGAATACTCGAGGCTCTTCCAATCGCAGCCGAAGGCGGTTTCAATATCCCCATCGTCTACAACACGAGCGGCTATGAAACGCTCTCGGCTCTGAAGCTCCTGGACGGCGTAGTCGATGTATATCTCCCTGACATGCGGTATTCAGACGACGGGCTTGCGAAGAAATATTCAAAGGCAAGGAAATACGTTTCATATAACCGGGCCGCAATAAAAGAGATGTTCAGGCAGGCCGGGCTTCTTGAAACGGACGGCGGCGGCGTGGCCGAACGCGGGCTGATTATCCGGCACCTTGTCCTTCCCGATAATATCGCCGGGACGGATGACGTAATGAAATTCATAGCGGAAGAGCTTTCTCCGGACGTTTCCATCAGCCTGATGGACCAGTATTTCCCGACATACGAGTCGGCAGATTACCCGGAGATAAACAGGAAGATAACGGAAGAGGAATACTTGGCCGCGCAGGACGTAATGGAGCGTTACGGGCTGTACGAGGGCTGGGTGCAGG
Organism: Nitrospirota bacterium; assembly: GCA_021784575.1. Classification (GTDB taxonomy): domain Bacteria; phylum Nitrospirota; class JACRHJ01; order JACRHJ01; family JACRHJ01; genus JAKAHE01. Next base: position 121,792 of record JAJYHX010000002.1, on the reverse strand, counting down.
AGCACGTGTAATGCCGAAACGCACCGACATAAATAAAATCTTAATCATCGGCTCCGGCCCGATTGTCATCGGCCAGGCCTGCGAGTTCGACTACTCCGGCACCCAGGCCTGCAAGGCGCTGAAGGAGGAGGGATACAAGGTCGTCCTGATAAACTCGAACCCCGCAACTATCATGACGGACCCGGATACGGCCGACCGCACATACATCGAGCCGATACGCCCGGATGTCGTGGAGAGAATAATCGAGCGCGAAAGGCCCGACGCCCTCCTGCCCACCATGGGCGGGCAGACCGCGCTCAACACCGCCGTAGCGCTTGCGGAGTCAGGAGTGCTGGCGAGATACGACGTCGAGCTTATCGGGGCCAAGCTACACGCGATAAAAAAGGCCGAGGACAGGGACGAGTTCAAGGAGGCCATGAGACGGATCGGGCTCGACCTTCCGGTATCGGGCTATGCGCACTCGAAGGCCGAGGCCATGAAGATTATAAACACCGTGGGGTTCCCGGCCATTATCCGTCCGTCTTTTACGCTCGGCGGGACAGGGGCGTCTATCGCGTATAACATCGAGGAGTTCGAGTCCCAGGTGGACTGGGGCCTTCAGGCGTCTCCGGCGCACGAGATACTTGTCGAGGAATCCGTCATCGGCTGGAAGGAATACGAGCTTGAGGTGATGCGCGACATGAAAGACAACGTCGTCATCATCTGCTCCATCGAGAACCTCGACCCGATGGGCGTTCATACCGGGGACAGCATAACCGTCGCGCCAGCCCAGACGCTTACGGACAAGGAATACCAGATAATGCGGGACGCCTCCATAGCGATCATACGCGAGATAGGCGTCGATACCGGCGGCTCCAACATACAGTTTGCCGTGAACCCCAACAACGGGAAGCTCGTAGTCATAGAGATGAACCCCCGCGTCTCGCGCAGCTCCGCCCTTGCGTCGAAGGCGACGGGCTTCCCGATTGCGAAGATCGCGGCGAAGCTGGCTGTTGGATATTCGCTCGACGAGATAAGGAACGACATCACGCGCGAGACCCCGGCGTCGTTCGAGCCGACTATCGACTATGTCGTGACAAAATTCCCCAGGTTTGCCTTCGAGAAGTTCCCTCAGGCGGACAAGACCCTGACGACTCAGATGAAGTCCGTCGGCGAGGCGATGGCTATCGGGAGGACTTTCAAGGAATCCCTCCAGAAGTCGCTTCGGTCGCTTGAGATAAGCTCCTACGGGTTCGAGCCGCGCGGCGAGACGCTGGACGAGATAAAGAACCTCATAAAGACGCCGTCCGCGGAGAGGCTGTGGCTCCTGGCCGAGGGCTTCAGAAAGGGGATTACGATAGCCGAGGCCTACGACCTCACGAATATCGACCCGTGGTTTTTGAACAACATAAAAGAGATAACAGACTTCGAGGAAACCATAAAGGACAGGGCGCGCTCCGGGTTAGACAGGCATTTTATGCAGCGGGCGAAGGAACTCGGTTTTTCCGACAGGAGGCTCGCGGCCCTCACGGGAAAGACCGAGGACGACGTTCGCCTGATGCGGAAGAATCTCGGCGTGAGCGCCGTATTCAAGACCGTGGACACCTGCGGCGCGGAGTTCGCCGCGTATACGCCGTATCTTTACTCCACCTACGAGCAGGAGTGCGAGGCCAATCCCACGGACAGGAAAAAGATTGTAATCCTCGGCGGCGGCCCGAACCGCATAGGCCAGGGCATAGAGTTCGATTACTGCTGCGTCCACGGCGCCTTCGCGCTCAAGGAAGACGGCTACGAGACGATAATGGTGAACTGCAACCCGGAAACCGTCAGCACGGATTACGACACGTCGGATAAACTCTATTTCGAGCCTCTGACGCTTGAGGATGTCCTGACAATTATCGAGAAGGAGAACCCGAGCGGCGTCATAGTCCAGTTCGGGGGCCAGACGCCTCTGAAGCTCGCGGTGCCGCTTGAGAAGGCGGGTGTAAAAATTATCGGCACGTCGCCGGATTCCATCGACAGGGCGGAGGACAGGGAGCGCTTCAAGGAGCTTCTTGAGAAGCTGGGCCTCAGGCAGCCGGAGAACGGCGTTGCGCGGAGCGTCGATGAAGCCGTGGCGGTCGCCGCAAGGATAAAATATCCCGTCATCGTCCGGCCTTCCTACGTCCTGGGCGGCAGGGCCATGGAAATCTGTTACGACGAAGAGAGCCTCCGCCGGTATATGGTCAACGCCGTGAAGGTCTCTCCGAAGCACCCGATACTTATCGACAAATACCTTGAAGACGCAGTCGAGGTGGACGTGGACGCCATCTCCGACGGGGAAAAGGTCGTCATCGGCGGCGTCATGGAGCATATCGAGGAGGCGGGCGTGCATTCCGGGGATTCCGCCTGTTCCATCCCGCCGTATTCCCTCGGCAGGGGCATAATCGACGATATCTCCCGGCAGACCAAGGCGATGGCCCTGGAGCTCGGGGTTATAGGGCTTATGAACGTCCAGTTCGCCGTCAAGGGAAGCGATATTTTCATACTTGAAGTCAACCCCAGGGCGTCCAGGACAGTCCCTTTCGTGAGCAAGGCTACAGGTGTCCCGCTTGCGAAGCTGGCGGCAAGGGTTATGACGGGCAGGACGCTCGTCGAGCTTGAATTCACAAAGGAAGTGGAGATAGGATATACCGCTGTAAAAGAGGCCGTGTTCCCGTTTGCGAAGTTCCCCGGCGTGGACACCATCCTCGGCCCGGAGATGAAGTCCACCGGCGAGGTCATGGGCGTGGACGCCGGGTTCGGCAAGGCGTTCGCGAAGGCGCAGTCCGGCGCAGGCTCTCATCTCCCGAACACCGGCAGGGTATTTGTAAGCGTAAAGGACCAGGACAAAAACCCGCTTCTGGTTTCCATTGCAAGGGATCTCTCGGAGATAGGATTCAAACTCGAGGCGACGAAAGGAACCTCGAAATTCCTGACCGACCACGGGATTCCGGTTGAGACGGTCAATAAAGTAAAGGAAGGGCGGCCGCATATTGTAGACCACCTGAAAAACGGCGACATCGACATGGTGATAAACACCGTCTTCGGCTCGGAGTCCCAGCGCGATTCCTTAAGTATCCGGCGCACGACCCTTACGCAGAACGTGCCTTACTTCACAACGCTGTCCGGCGCCCGGGCGGCCGTGATGGCTATAAGCTCTAACATCAAGAGCGAGTGCAGCGTCAAGACCATACAGGAGTATCATAATAAATGAATTAACGCCCCCTCTTATCCCCCTCTTAAGAATAAGAGGGGGAGGCGAAGCCGGGGGAGTTATGAAAGGAGTCGTTATTTTACGATGCCAGAGAAAATCCCGATGACGAAGAAGGGCTATCTGAAGCTCCAGGATGAGCTGGAGCGCCTCCGCAAGGTGGAGCGGCCCAAAAATATAAGAGACATAGAAGAGGCGAGGGGACACGGAGACCTTTCCGAAAACGCGGAATATCACGCCGCAAAAGAGCGCCAGGGATTCATAGAAGGCCGGATGCAGGAACTTCAGGGAAAGCTCGCGGCTGCGCAGGTCATCGACACGAGCAGGCTCTCGAACGAAAAGGTCGTCTTCGGCGCGACGATTGTCCTTCTCGACCAGGAATCCGAGGAGGAGAAACGCTACACCATCGTCGGCACGGACGAGGCCGACCTGAAGGAGGGCAAAATATCCGTGCTCTCGCCGGTCGGGAGATCCCTTATAGGACACCCCGTCGGCGATGTCGTCACGTGCAGGATTCCGGCCGGGACGGTTGACTACGAAATCCTGGAAATATTTTTCGAGGAGTGATGATAGCCCGCATCAGGAAGAACGAGGAACTGCTCGAAGGATATTTCATCGTGGACATAGAGGCCGAGGGCATAGGTCTGCGTAAAGCCGGTCGGCCTGCCGTCCCCGGCCAGTTCTACATGCTGAAGGCAGGGCCGTCCACGGACCCGCTCCTGAGGCGTCCGCTCAGCCTGCACAGGAAGCTTTCGGACGATTCCGTGCGCTTCCTGTACAGGCGGGCCGGGAGGGGCACGGCGCTTCTTTCACGGCTCATCCCCGGAGACGAGATCGACGTCCTGGGGCCGCTTGGAAACGGCTTCCCGATGCCTGCGGGCATAAAACACGCGCTTATCGTCGGCGGCGGGATAGGTATCGCGCCGCTCATGGCCCTTGCGGATTACATCTCGGACGAACGGAAAGACATTTCCGCCGCGGCGTTCATCGGCGGCAGGAGCAGGGAATACGTCCTGGGCGCGGACGAGTTCAGTCGGAAGGGAATCGAGACGTTCACGGCGACCGAGGACGGGAGCCTGGGGAAGAAGGGCTTTATAACCCATATCCTTGACGAATACATCCATGAACACAAACACAAGGGAACCGGCGGCTGGGCTATATATTCCTGCGGGCCTCATCCGATGCTCATAAGCGTCGCGGCGATGGCGAAGAAATACGGGATTAAAAACTATACCTCGATGGAATCTAACATGGCCTGCGGTATCGGCGCGTGCATGGGCTGCGTGATTGGCGTGCTTGACCGGGAGCATGGAAGCAGCGTCTATAAAAAAGTCTGCGACGACGGCCCGGTTTTCGACGCCGATGATATAGTATGGTAAAAATAAAACCTTCACTGTCTGTTAAGCTCGGCCCGCTTACGCTGAAGAACCCGGTCGTTACCGCCTCCGGGACGTTCGGATACGGCGAGGAATACTCAAAGTATTTCGACCTCTCCCTGCTCGGCGGGATAACGACAAAGGGGCTGTCGCTTAAGCCCATGCAGGGCAATCCTCCTCCGAGGCTCTGCGAGACGCCTTCGGGTATGCTGAACGCCATCGGCCTTCAGAACGTCGGCGTGGACGATTTTATCAAGCGTAAGCTGCCGTTTCTGGCCGGGTTCGATACGAAGGTAATAGCGAATATCTTCGGGAATACCGTCGAGGAATACGAGGCCGTAACCGCGAGGCTCGACCGCGCGAAAGGCGTTCACGCCATCGAGGTGAACATATCCTGCCCGAACGTTAAGAAAGGCGGCATGGCCTTCGGGACGGACCTGGAGGCCACGTATGATGTTATCAGGGCGGTCAGGAATGCCACATCGCTTCCGGTAATAGCGAAGCTGTCTCCGAACGTTACGGACATCGTGCCGTTTGCGGACAGGGCGGCGCACGCGGGGGCGGACGCGCTCTCGCTCATAAACACGCTGCTTGGCATGGCCATCGACATAAAAAACAGGAAGCCCAGGATTGCGAACATTACCGGCGGGCTTTCAGGCCCGGCGATAAGGCCGGTCGCGGTGCGGATTGTATGGCAGGTATACCGCGCCGTGGGGCTTCCGATTATCGGCATGGGCGGGATAATGAACGCCGAAGACGCGATAGAGTTCATGCTCGCAGGCGCGACTGCCGTGGCCGCCGGCACGGCCAGTTTCGTAAACCCGCTTGCGCCTGTGGAGATAATCGCGGGGATAGAAAGGTATATGATTGAAAATGGTATCGACCATGCGCACCATCTCATCGGTCAGGTTCAGGCTTAGCCGGTTGACCGGCTTCGGAATTATCCTGTTCCTGCTCTTTGTTGCTCCCATTGCCGTCCATGCCGCGTCAAACCCCGGCCTTACGATATTCTTCTCGAGCGACACGCGCGGGATGATAAGGCGGTGCGGCTGCACGGACGGACAGCTGGGCGGTCTCTCCGCCAGGGCGAGCTATATAAAATCGCACAGGAACACAAGGACGCTCGTGCTCGACGCGGGCGATACGCTCTTCGACGGCTTAAACGACCCGAAGGACAGGAAGGCGTTTTACAACCTCAAGGCATCCGTGCTCATGAAGGCGATGAAAATCGCCGGATACGACGCGATACTGCCGGGCGAATACGACCTTGAGTTCGGGCTCGGCCTTCTGAAAAACAACGCCGGAAAGGCGGGCGACAGGCTCGTCTGCGCCAACCTCTATACCGCCTCCGGCCTGGCCTTCCAGGGCTCCATGATAAAGAAGGTCGGGCCTGTAACCGTCGGCATAACCGGCGTCATCGACGACGAATTCCCGTATGGGACATTCCCTTCCATTTTCAAGCGGTTTAAGGTCGAAAACTCGCTTGCGGCGGCGAGACGCCAGGTTCGGGCGCTGCGGAAAAAGGCCGATATTGTCGTGCTCCTCGCGCACCTTAGCGTCTCCGACCAGAAAAAATTCGCCGCCAAATCCGGCGCGGACGTGGTAATATTTGGGGACGACGGCGGTATACTCAAGAAACCGCTTCGGTATGGCGATACAATTGTAGTGAAGGGTTTCTACGAGGGGAGGCTCATAGGCAGGCTCGACCTTTGGCTCGGAAAAGGGAACAGAAAAATAGAAAAATACAGATACAAGGCGGTGCGCCTGGGCGAGAATATTTTGCCGGACCCGGATGTGGAGGAACTCCTGGCGCAATACAGGCGGGAGCTGAAGAAGAAAGAATTCGTTTTCACGGACATGACCGCACTTAACGGCTATTTCGCCGGGCCTGCTGCGTGCAGGAAGTGTCATGCGCGGAGTTTCCATAACTGGTCTTCGACAAAACATGCGAGGGCCTACTCCGCGCTCGTAAAGACGGGCGACGAGTATGACCCGGAGTGCCTGCCGTGCCACGTTACCGGGTACGGTTATCCCACCGGCTACGGGAACGGGACGACGGGCGGAAAACCGGACCTCAGGAACGTCACCTGCGAGGACTGCCACGGGGCGGGCGGACTGCACTACAACTACGAGAGGCCGGGGAACTATCTGACCCCTTACAATGTCCCGCGCGCCCATGTGAAGGAAAAGGTCTGCACGAAATGCCACGACGAATACCGAAGCCCGAATTTCGACTTTAAGAAATATGAACGGATGGGCGGCGCCCACAGAGGGAATAATGGACATTAAGAAAAGACTGATTACGCTTACGACCGATTTCGGGACGAGGGATTATTTTTCGGGGGCGATGAAGGGGGTTATACTCGGCGTCAACCCTGACGCGAGTATTATAGACATCTCCCACGAGGTGCCGTCGCACGACATCTGGGCCGCCGCCTACCTGCTTGGCGCGGCATACGAATATTTCCCGCAGTCCACGATTCATCTTGTCGTTGTAGACCCCGGCGTGGGAAGCCAGAGAAGGCCCATTCTCGCCGTGACGGACAAGCACTGCTTCATCGCGCCGGACAACGGCGTCCTGTCGTTCGTGTATGCCGACCCGGGGTTCTCGAAGGTAATCCACCTCACCGCGAGCCACTACTTCCGGGAGGACCGGTCTACCGGCGCCTGGCAGGGCAGCACGTTTAACGCGAGGGACATATTCGCGCCGTCTGCCGCGTGGCTCTCCAAAGGTGTCGAGGCGGAGAATTTCGGCGACGAGATAACAGACTACGTGCGGTTCAATATCCCGCGCTCGCGCAAGGAAAATGACGGCGTGGCCGGGGAGGTCGTCTATATCGACAAGTTCGGGAACGCCATATCCAACATAACGTCCCGGGACATCGAAGAGTTATGCGGCCAGGACGCGCAGTGCGGCATCGAGGCGGGCCAGCTTGCGCTGAACGTGGTCTCGCCGTTTTATTCCGCGCTGAAGAAAGGCGAGACGGGGGCCGTGATAAACGGCGGCGGATTCCTCGAGATATTCGTATGCCAGGGAGACGCCAGGAGGACGTGCGGGCTTAAGAGGGGCGACAGGGTTTTCGTAAAGAAGCGCTAATTCTATTTCCGGAGGAGCGACATGTCCAAGAAAATCCTTGTAGTGGATGACGAGATGCATATCCTGAGGATAGTCAAGTACAAGCTGGAATCCGCCGGATATGACGTCTTTACCGCGTTGAACGGCGTCGATGCGCTGAAAATAGCGCGGGAGGAGAAACCCGCGCTTGTCTTCCTCGATGTCATGATGCCCGGCATGAACGGCTACGAGGTGTGCTCACACCTTAAAAACGACCCGAATACAAACGACATCATCGTGATTATGTTGACTGCCAAGGGTCAGGAATCCGACAAGATAAAGGGGCTGGAAGTGGGCGTAGACGAATACATAACGAAGCCCTTCTCGCCTCAGGATCTCCTCGACAGGACGAAAGACCTTCTGGGGTAGGAGGATGAAGAGCTTCAAAATCCTTACCTTCGGCTGCCAGATGAACGAGCACGACTCCGAGAAACTGGCAGGTCTCCTGAAAGCCGAAGGCTACCGGGAATCCGAAAGGCTCGAAGACGCGGGCCTTGTCCTGCTCAATACGTGCAGCATCCGCGAAAAGGCGGAGCAGAAGTTCTACAGCGCCCTCGGCAAGCTCCGGGAACTCAAGGAGCAGAATCCCTCCATGAAGATCGCCGTGTCCGGCTGCATAGCCCAGCAGGAAGGAAACTCCGTCCTGAAGCGCGCGCCGTTTGTCGATGTCCTGTTCGGAAACCAGAACATCGGCAGACTCCCGTACCTGCTCGAGGAAACCGGCGGACAGGCTTCCGGAAGGCGGGCCGCCACGGAATTCCCGGAAGGCTACGAACACGCGTCAATCCCCGCTTCGCGCGGGAACGCGGTAACATCCTTCGTGAACATAATGTACGGCTGCGACAATTTCTGCACATACTGCGTCGTGCCTTTTGTCCGGGGCCGCGAGCGGAGCAGGAAGCCGGGGGACATTATCCGCGAGATAGAGGAACTCGTGAAGTCCGGCTGCCGTGAGGTTACGCTGCTCGGGCAGAACGTAAATTCATACGGAATCATAACTCCCCCATCCCCCTCTTATATTAAGAGGGGGACAGAGGGGGCGTTACTTGGAAATATCAATGAGCGTTACTGCGATTTTCCTTCGCTGTTACAAATGATAAACGCCATCGACGGCCTGCTCCGCATCCGCTTCGTAACCTCTCACCCGAAAGACCTCTCCGACTCGCTCATAGACGCAATGGCGAATCTCCCGAAGGTCTGCAACGCGATACACCTGCCGCTTCAGTCCGCATCGGACGGCGTGCTTGGCCGGATGAACAGGAAATATACATTCGAGGACTATATGAACAGGCTTGGCGCGCTGAAAGACGCCGTACCCGGCCTCGCCGTGTCCACGGACATAATCGCCGGATTCCCGGGCGAGACGGATGACGACTTCCGGACGACTCTCCGCGCGCTTGAGGATATACGCTACGACGGCATATTCGCCTTCAAATATTCCAGAAGACCTATGACCGCCGCTCAGAGGCTGCCCGGCCATCTCCCCGAGAATGTCAAGGACGAGCGGCTGTATAAAGTTCTGGAAGTCCAGGACAGGATAATGCGGGAAAAGATAGGTGCGCGCGTCGGCCTCGTCGAGGAAGCGCTTGTCGAAGGCCCGGACAAATCTGGCGCGCGGGGCAGACTCACCGGCAAGACAACTCAGGGGAAGATTGTGAACTTCGACGGCCCGCCGGAGCTTGTCGGAAGGCTCGTTCAGGTGAAGATAATTGAAGGCAAAAAGCATTCGCTGGCGGGAAAGATAATATGAAATTCCACATAACAACCCTCGGCTGCAAGATAAACCAGTTCGATGCGGCGGCGCTTGGCGAAAGCCTCTCGGCGCGCGGCGGACAAGCCGTGGCTTCGAGGGGCGAGGCCGACGCGCAGGTAATCTTCACATGCTCCGTTACCGGCAAGAGCGACTACCAGTGCCGGCAGGAGATTCGCCGTGCGGTAAAGGCCAGGAAGCCCGGCGGTATGGTGCTCGTTACCGGGTGCTACGCGCAGGTCGCCCCGGACGCCATAAAGGGCATGGACGGCGTGGATGCGGTCATTGGGAACGAGGAGCGGGAAAGTATTCCGGATATTATAGCGGGTAGGCGTAAGGAAGGATGCCATTCTGAGCGCAGCGAAGAATCCACGGTTATAAAATTGGTCTCCCATTTCGCTCAAGCGGTTGGCGGCCGCTCTCGCGCCTTTTTGAAGGTACAGGAAGGCTGTGACTCGTTCTGCTCATACTGCATCGTCCCGTATGCGCGGGGCCGCTCCCGGAGCGCAAGGCCCGAAGACGTCATGGCCAGGGCGGACGAACTCATAGCCAGGGGATATTACGAGATTGTTATTACCGGCGTGCATCTCGGCGCATACGGAAAGGACTTAAAGGATTTAAGCGGCTTAAGGCTTTCCGGCCTCGTCGCAAAGCTCCTGGAAAGGCCGGGGCTTGGGAGGCTTCGCCTTAGCTCCGTCGAGCCGATGGAAATCGACGATGAGCTGACAGGACTTGCATCGCGCGGAAAACTCTGCCGGCACTTCCATGTGCCGCTCCAGAGCGCAAGCGATAAGGTCCTCGACTCGATGGGCCGGGGATACGACTGGAAGGATTACCTGGGTGTCGTAAAACGAATCGAGAAGGCGGAGCCTGAGTCGTGTATAGGCGCGGACGTGATTGTCGGCTATCCCGCCGAGGACGAGAGCGCCTTTGAAGAGACGCTGAAGCGGATAGAGGACTCTCCCATAAACTATCTCCACGTCTTCAGCTATTCCCCCCGGAAGGGCACAAAGGCGTATACTATGGGAGACCCGGTGCCGGGGGACGTGAAGCGCGAGAGGAGCGAGAGGCTCCGGGAGCTTGGCGGCAGGAAGAACCTTGACTTCCGGCGCAGCCTCGCCGGGAACACCATGACGGTCGTAGCGGAGGAAAAGGACGGGACATTCTCCGGCCTGACGGATAATTACGTCCGGGTCTCCTTCGACGGGAAAAATGCCGCCCCGGGCAGGCCAATCGATGTTAAAATAATTGGCGCGGACAAGTGGGCGACAAGCGGCGTCATTCATAACGCTGGTGCGCCGGACGTCATTCCCGCGAAGGCGGGAATCCAGGGACTTTCATAACACCCCCTCGCTCCACCTCTTAAGAACAAGAGGGGGATGAAGGTGACAATTATGGTTAAGGCATTCTCTCTTTTTTCCGGGGGTCTGGACAGCCTGCTCGCGGCGAGGGTCGTGATGGAGCAGGGCGTGGATGTTACCGCGCTGCATTTCATTACGCCCTTCTTCGGCTACAAAAACAAGGGAAAAGAGGCCCTGGCGGCCGGAGATTTCAAAGAAAAATACGGCCTTCGCGTCCGGATAATCGACGTCTCGCCGGAATACATGGGGATGGTAAAAAAGCCGGTCTACGGCTACGGAAAGAACTTTAACCCGTGTCTCGACTGCAAGATATTCATGATGAAAAAGGCGCGGGCGCTTATGCTGGAAGAAGGGGCCGACTTCATCATCTCCGGCGAGGTGCTCGGCCAGAGGCCGATGTCCCAGAGGCGCGACGCCATGAGCATAATCGAGCGGGATTCCGGGCTGAAGGGCCGGCTACTGAGGCCGCTCTGCGCGAAGCTCATGCCGCCGACCATCCCGGAAGAAAAGGGGCTTATCGACCGTGAAAGGCTCTACGGTTTCTCCGGACGCTCCCGCAGGGACCAGATTAACCTGGCGGCGGAGTTCGGGATAAAGGACTATGCGACGCCCGCCGGGGGCTGTATGCTGACGGACCCTGTGCTCTCGAAGAGGATACGGGAATTTTTCTGCAAGAGAGAGGAGGCGGTGGACGCGCGGGACATACAGCTCCTTACGGCGGGCAGGTTTTTCAGGTTCCCGGGCGGGACTCTCCATGTCGGCAGGAACGAAAGCGATAACGAGAAGCTTGTTTCTCTTGCCGGGGAGAGAGAGGTTATAATCAGGGCCAGGGACGTTCCGGGGCCGGTATCGGTTTTCAGGGGCAGCCCGACCGAAGGCGAGATCGAACTTGCGGCCAGGATTACGGCAAGATATTCGGATAACGGGGGGCTTGATTTCATGGCAATGGAAGTATCTTCCGGGCAGGAAACGAGGACAATCCAGACGCGCCCGGCGCCGGTTTCTCTTGTCGAAGAACTTAAGGCAGGCTAATCGCCAAAAGGGAGGAAAACTTAAGATGAAACTTAAGATTGTAGTGCTTAGCGCATTGATTTCTCTGGCTTTTGTCTTTAGCGGGTGTGCCGGTGAAAGGATGAACGTATCATATAACGCGAGCCAGGGGCAGGTAACGACGATACCAAAGCCCGTAATCGGCACGCTCCTGCCGGTCGTGGACGCAAGGCAGGGGACGCAGACGTATCCTAAGCAGGTCATAAGGCGCACGGATTACAGCGGGAACGTGCGCTACGAGATTAACGACAAAACGGTTTCGGACGTGTTCCGGGATTCAATCGAGGCGGGGCTTGGCAGGCTTGGCGTGAAAATGGTCAGGACCGGCCTTACTACTCCGCTCGACAGGCAGAGCGCTACAAAGGTCCGGAAGGAACTGATGGAGCAGTATCCGGACGTGCAGGTGGCCCTGGGCGCAAAAGTCCAGGACTTTATGGCGGATTCCAAGAAAAATCTCGTCGGAAGCCATGTCAAAGTCACCGGCTCGCTTAAACTTTACGTGCTGGACGTGAAGACCGGCGACGTGCTCTGGTCGGATTACAAGGCGGAATCGGAGAACAAGCTGACGACTTCCGACCGCAACAAGCTGATAAAACGGCTCGACAAGGTGCTCGCAAAGCTCATCGACAAGGGCATCCGGGACAACCAATCCCTGCGGGATTTGCTGGTGAAGATCTCAAGCCGTTAATTTTTTGACGATAAATTTTATATTTTAAGAGTTTCCGTCAGTTAAATGACAACCGTTTTCAGATTAAAAATTGCTTATATTTTTTAAAGATGCCCAGTTTTTAAGCACCCTCTCCCGGCTGTTGCCGGGAGAGGGATTGTTTTATTTTCAACAGTGTTTTCAACAGATTTTCCACAGAGATTGTGGATTGGGGGCTTAAGTCAAGGAAAACACTGGAAAATTTAAAACAGTGGCTAAAAAACCTTTAAAATCGAATACTTGGTGTCGCGTTGCGCGGGAGTGAAACCTGCATTTTTAATTAGATATACAATGTCCCCGGAATCCATACGGTTTTTTACTCCCGCAGCGGCCACGACGTTCTCTTCGAGCATCGTGCTCCCAAAATCGTTCGCCCCGAACCGAAGCGCCGCCTGGGCCATCGCCGCCCCCTGTGTAACCCACGAGACCTGCAAATTCGGGACATTATCCAGGAAAAGCCGCGAGAACGCGAGAACCCGTAGGTATTCCACGCCCGTCGCCGTTTTTCCGCCAAGCTCGGTGTTGCCCGGCTGATACGTCCAGGGGATAAAGGCTGTGAAGCCGTGGTGCGCGTCCTGCATCTCGCGCACCCGGAAGATATGCTCGACTATATCTTCCGGCCTCTCCACGCTCCCGAACATCATCGTCGCGGTAGTCGGGAACCCCAGCTCCTGGGCCGTCAGCATCACCTCGCGCCATCCCTCATACGATATTTTTTTAGGGCTTACCTCGCCCCGGACGCTGTCAACCAGTATCTCCGCGCCGCCGCCGGGGATTGAATCCAGCCCGGCTTTTTTAAGGTTAACCAAGGTCTCTCTGATTGTCAGGCCAGAATTCTTAGCAATATGCTTTATCTCTGCTGGCGAAAGCCCATGAATATTAATGTTAAACCGTTTCTTTATCCCGGAGAAAAGCCTCCGGTAATACGAGATGTCGAGCCTGGGGTGCAGACCGCCCTGTATGAGTATCTGCGTGCCGCCGACCTCGACGGTCTCCCTGATTTTCCGGAATATTACGTCGTCCGGCAGGAGATATGCCTCCGGCGCGTCCTCGGCCCTGTAGAAGGCGCAGAACCTGCACTGGTTTACGCAGACATTGGTATAGTTTATGTTCCGGTCTATGATGAAGGAGACGACGCCTTCCGGGTGCAGGCGCTTCCGGACTTCGTCCGCGGCACGAGCGAGCGGCAGCAGCCCGGCCCCGAGGAACAGGGAGATTCCCTCGTCCTTCGTCAGACGCTTCCCGCACACGGCCTTTTTAAGCAGGGTTTTCACCGTTTGTTCGTCACTCCCACACCTTAAGACGCCGGTAGAACGTATCACGCTCGACAGGCGTCTTCCCGGCCTTTTTTATCATGCCGGTTATCTCTTCGACGGTCATGGCCTTCTTGCTCTCGGCCCCGGCGTCGTGGGCAATTTTCTCTTCAATCACCGTGCCGTCGAGGTCGTCCGCGCCGAAGAGCAGGCACGTCTGGGCGAGTTTCTCTCCCGTCATTATCCAGTAGGCCTTGATGTGGTCGAAGTTGTCGAGATACAGCCTCGAGACGGCAACCGTCCGGAGTATGTCGAGACCACTGACAGGATGCGCGTCTTTTATTCCCGTATTTTTGGGATGAAAGGGCAGGGGGATGAAGGCGAGAAAGCCGCCGGTTTTGTCCTGGAGCGCCCGGAGCCTGCGGAGGTGATCCACCCTGTCCCCGAAGGATTCGAGATGTCCGAAGAGCATAGTCGCGGTTGTCTTTATTCCTGTTTTGTGCGCCGTTTCCATTATATTCAGCCACTTCTTGCCGTCTATCTTCTCCGGGCAGAGCAAAGCGCGCACCTTCTGCCGGAATATCTCCGCGCCGCCCCCGGGCATGGAGTCGAGTCCGGCGTCCCTTAGTATTTCAAGTATCTTCTTAATTTTAATACCGGAACATCTTGAAAGATAATCTATTTCAACCGCAGTCAGAGCCTTGATTGTTACGCCCGGAACCTCTTTCTTCAGCGCCCTGAAGAGCTCCGAGTAGAAGTCCACGCCCATGTCCGGGTTCAGGCCGCCCACAATATGGAACTCGCTTACCGGCGGCTGAGGCCGGCCCGTCGACCCCTTGCTCGCTCGCGCCATATCGACCATCTGCGGTATGGTGTATGCGTAAGCGCCCTTCTCTCCGGCGCTCCGGCTGAACGCGCAGAACTTGCAGCGATTAATACATATATTGCCGGGGTTTATGTGTCTGTTCCTGATAAAATGGACGAACTTCCTGTTCCGCTTCTCGCAGATGCTGTTCGCCAGCTCTCCAAGCGAGAAGATGTCTTCCGTCTGAAGGAGTTCCACGGCCTCGGCATCGGACATGCGTCCGCCGGAGGAGAGTTTCCTCTTGAGCTCTTTAAAATCCATAGTCGATGTATCCGTCTGTGGAGTGCAGGGGCCTGCCCTGGACTATTACGGCGGAGACGTCCTCGCGTTTTGTATCCATCAGGAGGGGATAATACGGGTCGTTAGACTTTGCGGCGGTGCCGTGGACGGCGATAATGTCCGCCTCCTTGCCGGGCGCAAGGGAGCCGGTTATCCCTTCAAGCCCCAGCGCCCTGGCCCCGTTTATCGTCGCCATCTCCACGATATTCCTTGCCGGGAGACGGCTTACGAGGTAGGCAAAACGCATCTCGTCCCAGAGGTTGAGGTTTATGTTGCTTGCCAGGCTGTCCGTCCCGATGGCAATGTTGACTCCGGCCTGCGCCATGTCTTCCACGGGCGCCTTTCCTACGCCCAGAAAATAATTGCTCCTGGGGCAGAAAATGGAGGAAATCCCCTTGCTTTTCATGTAGTTGATGTCCTGTTTTGAGACGTGCACGCAGTGCGCCGCCGCAAAATTCCCAAGCCCGGCCTGGCTCAACAGTCCCAGCGGGGAGCGCGCCTTTTTTCTTGTTGCGCCCTCCCAGCCGAAGTGTTTCATGTAGCCGTCGATGCCCGATGCCTTGCCGTTGATATACAGATTTTCATGTTTACTTTCAGACAGATGAACCGCGACAGGTAAGCCATTATCTGAAGTATACTCGGCTATCATTCTGATTAATAATGGAGATACGGAATAAGTAGAATGCGGAGACACACCGACTGAGACCCTGTCCGGCAGAGCTCCGAGCTTTGCAAGTCGGGCCTTCAGGGCCTTGAATACATGCTCCGCCTTGCGCTCGTCCGGGCCGAGCGCCTCAAGGAATACCGTCGCCCTGAGCCCGCTTTTGGAGAGCATCGGGATCGCGGCCTCGGTTGCGGATATGTCGCCGATGCAGGTCGTGCCGGAGGTCAAAACCTCCATAAGCGAGGCCCTCAGGGCCTGCCGAAGACCTTTCGAGCCGAGCCTTCGCCTGGTCTCCACCAGCTCAATTATCCAGTCGAAAAACTCGCGCCTTTCGCCGATTTTGCCCTTGAGGTGCGAGAGTTCGAGGTGGGTGTGGGAGTTGACAAGCCCCGGCATGACGAGCCGGTCGCCCAGGTCCACAACGGTTTCCTTCGGATATTTCCTTATGACGGCGGATTCCCTGCCGATTGCGGCTATCATTCGGCCCTGAACGACAACGGCGCCGTTGTCTATAGGCGGCGCGGTTATCGGCAATATCTTTTTCGCCCGGATAATCAAGAACGTCCCATAAGATATATTATGTAAACTCGATGCGGATTGCCGGAGATGTCGTCTGTCATGCCTCTTGTGCTGTAACTCTTTTCATCCCGGGTGGTCCTGGTTACGGATTACTTGAGATGTCGTCTGCCGTGCCGGGGACGCCGTCGGGGCCTGCGCTTGAAACCACGGGCTCCCCGCCGCTGTAATTCAAAAGCAGTGTCCTTCCCCAGGGGTCGATTATATTCGTGTAATAACCCCGCTTCTTAAGTATGGATGCGTCCCGAGGATACAGGCCGTAATCGAAATAATAAAGCTCTGCGTTTTCCTTGAGCTTCTGGACCTGGCTTGAGCAGAACGAGACCTTTATATCCGGGAAGTTCGTCGCTCCCGGGTTCATTATCTTCCTTGTCCCCGTAATCTGGAAGACAATCAATCCCAGGCTTAGGAATACAGCGAGATACGGGATGTAGAGAGACCAGCCGGCAATGCCGTTGTTGCGCTTTATCGCCTTTTCGTGCAGCACAATCTCCGGTATGGACTCCGTCTTGCCGAGATAGCCTTTTTCTATAAGCTCCACAATCGCCTTCGAGGCGTCGAACTCGCCAAGCGGAGAGGACTCTATGATTTCGTAGACCGTCCTGCTGCCGCGGATATTCCTGAACGTAAGGGCGGCTTCCTTCGATAGGCCGCCCGGCCCTGATTCGTACGAAAATATCTCTTCTCCCTCCGCCGCCTCTTCCGGGATTGTCTTCTGCTCGTCTTTCTTGAGGACGGTATCGGCTGACGGAAGGGTTTTTTCGAGCCTCGGCCATTCGTCGAGCATCCTTACGCCGTCCATCAGGAGGTGCTCGGAGCTTAAGGGGGTGATGGTGTCCCGGTCGTAGTCCACCTTGTCCTGGTAGAACTTGTAATCCCCGCCCCTCCACCTGAAGACCCTGTAAACCGCCTCTTTCATCTGGAATGACAGGGCGTCTTTCAGGTCGTCCTTGTTTATGACTTCCTGGCCTATAAGGATGCTCCCTATCTTACGGGCCGTCGTCTTCTGTATCTCAAGGGCCTCTTCGAGCTGCGCCGGCTTTATTTTCCCAAGGTTAATAAATATCCTGCCGGTAAGGTATTTCGGCAGTTTCGCGCTTTCGTCGATCTTCACCACGGCCCCGTCTTCAAAGTGTATGTTAACCGTGGATTCAAGACCCTTGAGGAAGAGCGTGCCAGTCTTTTTTTGCAGGCCGATAAGCTGGAAAATATCCGCCAGGCCGAACTCTTTTATGGTTCCTTCGAGCGCCATTTATAGCCTCATATCAACTTGCGCAGGCTGAACTGCGCCGCCAGGTAGAATACAACCAGCAGCAAACCCATTGCCATGACGTCCGGCTGCGGGAACGGAAGCCTGAAATCGTACGGGACGGAAAGGAACCCGCCGAAGAATATGTCCTTGACGAAGAATATGAACGCGCCCATGAACAAAAATCCCCTGAAAGGATGCCCCGTCAGGAAATGGCCGCTTCCGGGCAGGATCAGCGATACGGAGCGGCAGAAGAGCGATTTCTTCCTGTCCCTCTCCCGCATTTCGAGCAGTTTGCGCACCCTGTCCCTCGCCTCCACTCCTTCCAGTTTCACGAATATCTGGTGGCACTCCGGGCAGAGTTCCTTGTTGTAGTTGGGCTTCTGGCATTTCCGGCAGCTTACCCTGCCGCATTTTGCGCAGAAATGGGAGAACGCCCCCTTTTTCCTTAGCGCGCTTACCGCAACGACAAGGAGAATAAAGGAAAGCCCCGCCACGGGAGCGCCGTTTAAGGGCAGCACCTTTACCGTCATCGCCCACAGCGAATCCGCAAGCCTTGTGTCTTTCGCGGCAAATGCAATCTTCCAGAACGCCATGACGGGCACCGGTTCGTCGAACACCATCCTAACAGGCAGGGAACCGGCCTTTTCCCTGAGCGTCGAGATAAGGTCCGGGTCGATCTCCCTCGCGGCAAGGTCGGCCTTTTCCCTCTCGGTGAACATCAGCCTGTCGCCGTATACCTGGCTCATGTTGAACCAGGGCATCGGGTCCTTCGGCGCCGCGTTGATTGCCGCCTGGTACTCGCTTATCGCGTCGGCGTCCTTTCCGTCGAGGAAATAGATGTTGCCGAGGTTATTCATGTATGCCGGGTTGGAGGGCGACTGTTTTATAAGGTTTCCGTAGATTGCCGCGGCGGCGTCATACTGGCCGGATTTTTTGTAGAACTGCGCCAGCGTCATGGCGGCGGGCTCGTTTCCCGGCTCCCGCTTTGTCAGGGACTCGAGGTATTGTTCCGTCCCTTGGCCCAGATGTCCCTTGTTTACGGAGTCCATCACCCACAGCAGCCTGTTGCCGCCCGCCTGCGGGAAATTGGCGTAGTATCCGATTATCCAGGGCATGAATACAAGGAGAGCGAAGAAGCCTATCGCAAGCGCCTTTTCCTTTTTGTTGAAATATATCCAGAGCGAGAGGAAGCAGATTGTGGCCGCCCACCAGTATCCGAGGACGGCGAGCACGATGAGGAAAAGCGCCGGCAGGGCAATGTATTTGATATGCGGCTCCAGTTCCCTTTTGTTCAACGCCTCCGAGATGTCGTGCGCGAGGAGCGCGGAATACCTTGACGCCACGAAAAGGCCGAACAGCGAGAACGCCGCCGCAAGCGTGAAGAGCAGGCTGGTAAACTTGTTCCCGACGTACAGGAACGGCCACCAGAAGTCCTTCAATGACCTTACGAACCCCTCCCGGAAGGAATCGAGCGTCATAAGGAACTTCATCTTGTCCTGCGAAAGGTATGCCCATCCCTTTGCGAAATATGCCGGAGGATAATATGGAGATATTCTGGCCGCGGAATCGATAAGGAGCAGCGCGGCGCCCGGGTCGTTCTGGTCCATAAGGGACTTCGCCTGTTTCAGCATCGACGCGGAGAGCGGCTCGAATGACGTGATGCCCAGGTCGAGGCAGAAATTCTCAAGGCCGCGAAGGGTCTCTTTCGCCCCCTTGTAGTCCTTTGCGTCGAGCTTTCTCCGGGCGTCCGAGAGCTTCTGGTATGCCTGGCTGTTTATGTAGGAAATATCCGTCGCTTTTGCCGGAGGGGCGACGGCGGCGGGGGCCTGCGCCGCGCCTTGCGCCTTCGCGCCCTGGACGAAGGACATCGCCCAAAAAGCGAGTATTACGGCTGTCAGAAAGATTATTCTCTTCAGAGGCATATTGACCTGCGTATCGCTCTTCTAAGGTTGTTTTTAGGAAAACCCCTTTTCTTCCCCTTTAATCAGTCTTTTTATGTTTTCGCGGTGTTTAATAAATATCATAAAAGCCATGAAAAAGGAAAGTATAATCATAGGGTGATTAAAGCTTTTTAACATAAGGACCAGGACAGGCAGGGCCGCGAAGGCCGCCAGCGCCCCTACGGATGAAATCCTGAACACGAGAAATGCGATTACCCATATCGAGAGGCACGCGATGCCGATGTAAGGTTCCAGCGCCAGAAGCGCCCCCAGGCTCGTTGCAACCCCCTTGCCCCCTTTGAACTTCGCAAACACAGGAAAATCGTGCCCGATTACCGCCGCGCCGGCGGCAATGACTCCGGTCTCGTATCCGGCGAAGTTAAGCGCAATCAGCGCCGCAGCCGCACCCTTCAGCATGTCGCCAAGCAGCGTCAGCGCGCCCGCCTTCTTCCCGATTACCCGAAGCGCGTTCGTGGCGCCGATATTTCCGCTCCCCTTTGAACGCAGGTCGGCTCCGTATGCCTTCGAGACAATCAGCCCGAAGGGAATCGATCCCATGAGATAAGCCAGCGCGCAGAAACCCCATTTCATTGTCCGCCCTCCCCTCCCCCATCGCCGGACAGTCCGATTTTATCCCAGTACTCGGCAAAATACTGCACACCGGAGATTACCGCAAGTATCATGGAAATCCAAAGCGCGACCGTCCCTATCCAGAACATGTCGAGGTA
Source organism: Nitrospirota bacterium (assembly GCA_021784575.1). Classification (GTDB taxonomy): domain Bacteria; phylum Nitrospirota; class JACRHJ01; order JACRHJ01; family JACRHJ01; genus JAKAHE01. The sequence continues at coordinate 101,666 of JAJYHX010000002.1, read as the reverse complement.
GGCGGATTTTACGCCGATGTCCAGGAGGAGCGCGATTATCGCAATCGTCTGGAATACCATCTTGGCCTTCCCGCCTTCCGTGGCGGGTATTACATGCCCCGCCGAAGACGCCGCCGCACGAAGCCCCGTTACGGCGAACTCCCTGCCGATTATTACAATCGCAATCCACGCCGGCGCCTCCCCGTGGAGCGATACGAGGAGTATGAGCGCGGACGACGTGAGCAGTTTGTCGGCTATGGGGTCGAAGAGCTTGCCGAGTCTGGTTATCTGGCCGGTGCTTCGAGCTATGTAGCCGTCCAGCCAGTCGGTCATGGACGCCGCGAAAAAGACGCATGCGGCGATTATGGCCCGCGTCTCAAGCGGAATATCGAAAGGCGTATACGACGACAGGAAAAAAATGAATACGGGTATCAGCAGGACCCGTAGGAGCGTGAGTGCATTCGGGAGGTTCAAGGCCGGTTTATCCCCATTTTCCGCTTAATTGACGCCATGTAAATTTTACAGCATTGCAAGGTGGATTATCAAGCGGAAATTTATAGCATGGACAATCCGCAACGCCAATATTTTCATAGCCCCCGCCGCCGCCTGCCTCCACGCCTGTCCTTCTGAACAGCGCGAATAAGCTACATTGTCATAACGCCCCTCGTTCCTCCTTTTATCTTAAGAGGGGGATGAAGGTAAGCTGTCCTTCTGAGCGAAGCGAAGAATCCACTCTATGCCCGTCATTCCCGCGAAGGCGGGAACCCAAAAATTTTCAGGATATTCGGCTCATCCCGAACATCCAGGTCAGGCAAAGGATATTCGGACTCGCTCCACGGGATTCGGCAGGGCATCTCTAATCGACTCGTTCGCCATGCGGCAAAAACTCCTCGCTGCGTTCGTCGGACAGGTTTGCCGCATGGCCGCTAACTTCGCCGAGAGCTGCCGATGCCTCATCCCGAATTGCGCTCGTTCCGAATATCCTTTGCCCCCCTCCTGCTCATCGTATGGGCGCAATTCATTGCGCCCGGACGTTACCCCTCGCCCTTTCATGGGAGAGGGTTCGCCGCCGCCCTGCCCGTATCGCAGGGGCGCGAGTTCACTTGCGCCCGGCTTTACTCATAAAACAACACGGACACCCGTGAGTAATTCTCATCGATAGACGATGTTCACTGTCAGTGGCTATTCCGGATTAGCTATGCAACCTGCTGACTATTAAAGAAAAAATAATTTAAAATAGCATTTTTCCGGCGGTATCGAAAGCGGCTCGAAAACGGGCCGTTTTTGGGCAATTTCGGGCAAAAAACCGGCGCGGGGACGGAGCGGTTTTAAAGGGTTAGTATCGCCCGGAGAAGTAGTCTTGCAGTATCAGGGAATGGTCAAAACAGATGGGTGAAGGAAGGTCGTTTTTATCAAATATTCCAATGCCTTTGGCGTCATCACGCGCCTCGGGAACGCCATCCGCCCGTGCAATAAACACAGTGGTAATCGTATGAAAACGGGGATCCCTTCCGGCCTCGGAATATGTATGGAATTGCCTTATTAATTCAACAGTTAGGCCCGTTTCCTCTTTGGCTTCGCGGATGGCGGCGGCCTCCGCGCTCTCTCCGTAATCTATAAATCCGCCAGGTATCGCCCACCCGTGCGGGGCGTTTCCCCTTTCTATCAGCACAATCCCGGAACGGATTTCTATTATTATATCGACAGTTGGGAGCGGGTTTCTCCTCTCCGGCATCAGCCTTCCACCCAGGGTTCGGAAGGCTCCTCCGGAGCTGTTGCCTGGGTCTCCGGGGAAGGGATTTCCCTTGCCTCTTTTGGCTCCGGCTCGGCCTGATTGCCGTGCCCCGCCAACTCGACGGCGCGCTCCGGCACTATCGAATTTATGGCGTGCTTGTAAATCAGGTGCTGACCGTCGTGCTTGAGCAAAATCACAAAGTTATCAAAACCTTTTACGAGGCCCTCGATCCTGCCTCCCCCGGCGATATTTATGACCACCGGGATTTTCTCTTTACGAACATGATTCAAAAATGCGTCCTGAAGGTTTATCTGGGACCTCGACATGGCTCTCCCTTTTCCCGGTTGTTGATACCCTGACTGCCGTCCAAACCTTATAAAGCTATCGGAAATTATCGGAAATATCAAGCGCTTTCTTTACCGATGCGAGAGAATCGGCAAATTTTTCTTGAGACACGTTAATCCACGCCATGTTTTTCTGCGCATTGAACCATGTATACTGCCTCTTGGCGTAGCGCCTCGTATCGCGTTTTATGAGCCGCACCGCCTCCTCAAGGCCCGGTTCTCCGCCGCCTGTTGACAGGCCGCCGCCGTCCAGATGCGCCATAAGTTGTTTATATCCGAGGGCCTGCATGGAGGGCAAACCGCGCGCGCAGCCGTTTTTCCGGAGAGCCCACACCTCCTCCAACAGCCCGTTTTTCATCATCTTTTCAACACGCTCGTCAATACGGCGGTACAGCTCCGTGCGGGGCCGGGTCAAGCCCGCGATTTTATAATCGTATCTGCCGCCTTCGCTCCCCTCGCCGCGCCACTGGCGCTGGCTCTCGCTGATGGTTTTCCCTGTTTTCTCAAATACTTCCAACGCACGGATTATCCGCCTTGTGTCCGACGGATGTATCCTCTCCGCCGCCCTGGAATCTATTTTTTTCAGCATGTTATGAAGCGTGCCCGGTTCACCGGATTCGGTTTCCGCAAGGCCCTCCCGGAGCTTGAAATCCGCGCCCGGCCCATCGAAAATACCCTCCAGGAGCGCCCGGACATACATCCCCGTCCCGCCGACGACGAGCGGAATCTTTCCCCGCCTTTTGATGTTCGCAATCGCCTCGTCCGCGAGGCTCACGTATCGCCCGGCGGAGAATTCCTCCCAAGGTTCTGCCACGTCAATCAGGTGGTGCGGCACCCGCGCGCGCTCGGCGGGCGTCGGCTTCGCGGTTCCGATGTCCATGCCGCGGTATACCTGCATTGAGTCGGCGGATATTATTTCCGCGCCGATCTCCTCCGCAAGGGCGAGGGATATTTCAGTCTTGCCGACGGCGGTAGGGCCGAGGATGACGAATAACTTTTGCATAATTATGGGACAGGTTGAACGTCATTAAAGTCAACCGTGGATTTTTCGGCTGCGCTCGGAATGACAGTCTAAGTCGCTATTTCCTCTTGAACATCTTCTCCAGTTCGTTCAATCCGAATTTTATCACTGTCGGTCTGCCGTGGGCGCAGGTGTAAGGCATCTCGCAGGCGAAGAGAGCTTCGATGAGGCGCTCCATAGCGTGCGGGTGGAGTTTCTTTCCGGCCTTGACGGCGCTCTTGCAGGCGACGGACTTGCAGATCTTCTCCCTGAGCTCGTCCGCCCTGCCCTTCACGTCCGCGGTTTCAAGCTCACCCGCCAGCCCCAGCACGACTTCCTTTATGTCGGACTTGTCGAGGAATAGCGGCTTTGAGCGTATGAGGAAGTTCCCGCCGCCGAAGGCTTCGGCCTCGATGCCAATTGCCTTAAGCTCCGGCAGGACGGCTTCGAGGAGCGCCGCCTCCTTCGCCGTCAGCTCGATTCTCTCCGGGACGAGCAGGCCCTGCGAAGCCTCGCCCTGCCTGCCGTAGCGCGCCTTGACCTTCTCATACTGAATACGCTCGTGCGCCGCGTGCTGGTCGATTAAGATAAATCCGTCCGCGCTCCGGGCGATGATGTAGGAGTCCAGCACCTGCATGGGAAATTCACGAAAAGGTTCTGGCGAAGAGGCGAAATTTCTCTCCGCGTGGAGCGGCATCCGCTCCTGATGCTCACCCTCGCCCCCTGCCCGTCTCCCGAAGGGCGCGGGGTTAAAATGGGCATTGTTCCATCCTCCATAGTGAGGTGATGACGAAGCGAACGGGGCTGGAATCTCCCGCACAGAGCCGGATTCCGCGAAGGCCTCCGCGTCCGCGCCTTCGGAGCTCTTCAGCGCGCCGGTCACGGCATCCTTTATCGCCCTCTGCACCCCCGGCGCGTCGGCGAAGCGAACCTCCCTCTTTGCCGGATGGACATTCACGTCCACGAGGGACGGGTCTATGTCGATGAACAGTATCGACGCGGGGTGCCTCTCCTTCATCAGGAGTGATTCGTAGGCGTCGTAAATCGCGCGTTGTATCACGCGGTCTTTCACGGGGCGGCGGTTCACGAAGCTTTCCTGCCTTGAGCGGTCGGAGAAGCTCGTTCCCGGCATCGACACGAAGCCGTAAATCCTGCAAGGCCCGGCGGCATTTATTTCCGAAAGCCCTTTTGCGAAATCCCGCCCGTAGACCTGTGCAATGCGTTCCCGAAGCGCGCGGACGGGCGGACAATCGAGCAGCTCCTTCCCGTCGTTTGCAAGCCTGAAGTGGATTTCCGGGTACGCCAGTGCAAGCCTTTCGACAGCCGACGCGATGTGGGAAAGCTCGGTCTCGCGGCTCTTCAGGAACTTGAGCCTCGCCGGGGTATTGAAGAATAAATCCCGCGCCTCTGCGGTGGTGCCTTTCGGCGCGCCGGTCTCCTTTACGCCACGGATATTCCCGCCGTCGATTACGACGGACGAGCCGCGCCCTTCGCCTGCGGAGGTAATCAGCCTGAAGCGGGAGACGGACGCTATGGACGGCAGGGCCTCGCCCCGGAAGCCCATGGTGGATATGGAGAAAAGGCTTTCGCCTGAGTCAAGCTTGCTTGTGGCGTGCCGCTCGAACGCGAGGAGGGCGTCGTCCGGGGACATGCCGGAGCCGTCGTCGGTTACCTTTATCAGCTTTGTCCCGCCGCCTGACGTCTCGACGAATATCCTCGACGCGCCGGAATCTATGGAATTTTCGACAAGCTCCTTGACCACCGACGCCGGCCTTTCCACGACCTCTCCGGCGGCGATCTTGTTGGCGATATGTTCGGGAAGGATTTTTATCATTTACCCGTGTGCCCGAAACCGCCGTCTCCGCGCTTCGTGCAGCCCAGTTCTTCCACACGGACAAGCTCCGCGCGGACGACTTCGTTTACGACCATCTGCGCGATTCGGTCGCCCCGCCTGACGGTGTAGGGCTCGCCACCGAAATTGATGAGGATTACCTTTATTTCGCCGCGATAGTCGGAATCGATGGTGCCGGGGGTGTTGACGAGGCTTATGCCGTATTTCGCGGCGAGGCCGCTTCTGGGGCGTATCTGCGCCTCGTATCCTGGAGGCAGCTCAATGGCTATTCCGGTCGGGACAAGACCCCACTTGCCGGGCGGGATAGTGAAGTCTTCTTCCACGGCGGCCATGATGTCCATGCCGGCGGAATGCTCCGTCTGGTAGGACGGCAGGGGCAGGTCGAGGCGGCCGGTCCTTTTGATATTTATCTTTAATTTCCCTGACATCTTCAGCGGACGGGAATTTCTTTTTGAAGCTCTTCCTTGTCTACCGGCCCAAGCGCGCTCATGGCAATCTCCCGGCTGCCGAAAAGCTCGGAAACCAGCCTGTGCACCTGTTCCGGATCGACCTTCTCTATCTCGGAGATTATCTCGTTTAAGGAGTAGCGGCGTCCAAGGTACATCTCGTGCTTTGCGAGCTGGCTCATCCTGTTGTAGGTGTTCTCAAGCGCCAGGACCATGTTGCCCTTTAGCTGCTCCTTAACCTTCTCCAGTTCGTCCTTTCTAACGCCAGAGTCCAGGAGCTTGTCTATCTCTTTCCAGACAAGCCTGAGCACCGACGCGGCCTTTGAAGGGCTGACGCCGGCGTAGATTACGAAAAGACCCGTGTCCTTGAGGGAGGTAAGGTAGGAATAGACGGAATACGCAAGGCCGCGCCTCTCGCGTATCTCCTGGAAGAGCCTTGAGCTCATGCTGCTGCCGAGCAGCGTGTTAAGGGCGTACATTCCGAAACGGTCCCCGTGAGAATACGGCAGGCCCTTGACGCCAATGCAGATATGCGCCTGTTCGAGCTTGCGGCTCCTTATGTTCACGGAGGTCTTGAAATCCACGGGGCCGGACTTCTCCCTGTCGCTCCCGCGTTTCCCGCCGCCGAAGCTCTTGTTCAGCGTCTCGATTAACATGTCGTGATTGAAATTGCCCGCGGCTGAGATTACGACATTCCGCGGAGTGTAAAACTTCTTCATGTAGCCGACAAGGTCTTCGCGGGAAAGCCCGCTCATGCTCCTCCGCGTGCCGAGCACCGGCCGGCCGAGCGGCGTGCCCTTCCAGACGGATTCGTAGAGGAGCTCGTGGACAAGGTCGTCCGGCGTGTCCTCGACCATCTTTATCTCTTCCATTATGACCTTGCGCTCGCGGTCAAGCTCCTTCTGTTCAAACGTGGAGTTATTGAAGACGTCCGAGAGGAGGTCGAGCGCGCGGGGGAGATGCTCGTCCAGGACTTTGAAGTAGTAGGTTGTGCCTTCCTTGCTGGTAAAGGCGTTGAGCTCTCCGCCCATCGAGTCCATTTCCACGGCTATGTCGCGGGCGCTCCGTTTCTTCGTGCCCTTGAAGAGCATATGCTCTATGAAATGCGACGCGCCGCTAAGCTCCGGGGACTCGTCCCTCGAACCGATGTCGATCCAAATCCCAAGCGATACCGAGCGGACGTTGGAAATCCTCTCGGTTACCACGCGCATTCCGTTGTCGAGCAACTCTTTTTTAAACATAGCCTCTGATTAAAATATTACCATAAAAAAAGGAAACGAGCCCACGCCGAATGCCCATTTCCCCTCTTTAAGAAGTCCTGTCGCGGCGGCGCGTCCTATCCCTCTTTCGCCTTCAATTCCCTGGCCGCTTCCTTGGCTGAAAGGCGGATTTTGCCCTGGCGGTCTATCTCCAGAACCTTCACCATCACCTCGTCGCCCTCTTTCAGCTCGTCGGAGACGTTCGTGACGCGGTGCTCGGCTATCTGGGATATGTGGACAAGGCCGTCCGTTCCGGGAAGTATCTCAACAAAGGCTCCGAAGTCCATGATCTTTCTGACCTTGCCCTTGTAAATCTTCCCGATCTCCGGCTCCATGACAATCCCCTGGATGATGTCGATGGCCTTCTTCGCCGCTGCCTCGTCCGAGGATGCGATGTTTATGATTCCGCTGTCCTCTATGTCTATCTTGCAGCCGGTTTCCTCGACTATGCCCCTTATGACCTTGCCGCCGGAGCCTATGACTTCCCTGATCTTGTCCGGCTTGATGTTTATCGTGAATATCCTCGGCGCGTGCGGGGAGAGGTTCGCCCTCGGCTCCGGAAGCGCGTCGAGCATCCTGCCGAGGATATGGAGACGGCCTTCCTTTGCCTGGTCAAGGGCCTCTTTCATCAATGCCTTTGTCACTCCGCCTATTTTTATGTCCATCTGGAGCGCGCAGACGCCCTCGCGCGTCCCGGTAACCTTGAAGTCCATATCGCCGAGGTGGTCCTCAAGCCCAAGGATGTCCGAGAGCACGACGTATCTGTCGTCCTCCTTTATAAGCCCCATCGCTATGCCGGCGACAGGCGCCTTTATGGGCACGCCCGCGTCCATGAGCGCGAGAGTCCCGCCGCAGACGGACGCCATCGACGAGCTCCCGTTGGACTCCGTAATGTCCGAGACCACGCGGACTGTATACGGGAATTTCTCCTTGGGCGGGATTACCTGCCTCAAGGACTTCTCGGCCAGGGCGCCGTGGCCAATCTCGCGCCTGCCCGGGCCGCGCAGGAACTTCGCCTCTCCGACGGAATACGGGGGGAAGTTGTAGTGAAGCATGAACGGCTTGTAGCTTACGCCTTCGAGCGCGTCTATCATCTGCGCATCCTCGGACGTGCCGAGGGTGGCGGTAACGAGGGCCTGGGTCTCGCCCCTCGTGAAAAGGGCGGAGCCGTGCGTCCTGGGAAGTATGCTCGTGTCGCAGGTTATCGGGCGGATGTCGCGGACTCCCCTGCCGTCCGCGCGCATACCTTTCTCCAGTATCATCTTCCTGACCATGTCCCTTTCGATGTCGTGGAAGACGATGCTGATGTCCCTTATCTTCATGATGTCGTCCCCGCCAATCCCGGCGGTTATGGCGTCCTTGAGGTTGTCGAGGGACTTCTGGCGCTCGGTCTTGTTGGGTATCTGTATGAACTCGCTTATGCCGGAGAGTGCCTTCGCCTTTACCTCGTCCACAAGCGCCGGGTCTATCTTTATCTCCTTGACGACGCGCTTCTCGATACCGGCCTGCTCCCGGAGCTTCTCCTGGAGCGCCACACCCTTTTTAATCTCTTCGTGCGCGAGCTCCAGGGCGTCGAGCATGACGTCCTCGCTCACCTCGGCGGCCCAGGACTCGACCATCATTATGGCTTCCCTTGTCCCGGCGACGGTAAGCTCGAGCTTCGTCTCCTCCATCTCCTTCAGCGTCGGGTTCACGACGAACCTGCCGCCTATCATGCCGATACGGACGGCGCTCACAGGGCCGCCAAAGGGTATGTCGGAGATTGTCAGGGCCGCGGAAGCCGCCATCAGGCCCATTATGTCGGATACGTTCTCTTCGCCGAACGAAAGGACGTTGGCGATTATCTGCGTCTCGCACAAAAAGCCTTTGGGGAAAAGAGGCCGAAGCGGCCTGTCGATAAGCCGCGAAGTAAGGGTCTCTTTCTCGGTAAGCCGTCCCTCTCTCTTGAAAAAACCGCCAGGTATCTTTCCGGCGGCGTATGTCTTCTCTAAGTAATCGACCGTCAGGGGGAAGAAATCCTGTCCCTCGCGCTCGACCTTCGAAGCGACTGCCGTGGCGAGGACAACAGTGTCCCCGTAAGCCGCTATAACCGCACCGCTCGCCTGCCGGGCAATCTTTCCCGTCTCCAGAGTGAGGGTGCCATCCCTTAAGGGCATTTCCACTTTATGAACCATTTAAAAGTTTTTCTCCAGTATTATTTTCTTAAGCCAAGATCCTCGACCATCTTCTTGTAGCGGTCCACGCTTTTGTTCTTGAGGTAGTCAAGAAGCCTTCTCCTGCGCCCGACCATTTTCAGAAGCCCGCGCCTTGAATGAAAATCCTTCTTATGCGTCTTGAAATGTTCGGTAAGATATTTAATCCGCTCGCTCAATAGGGCGATCTGCACCTCAGGCGAACCGGTGTCGGTTTCGTGTATCTTATATTTACCGATTAAGTCCTGCTTGGTGTCCTTCTCCATAGCCATCGCTTTCACCTCCTTCCCGATTTTATTGCATGAGTCTCGGTTTATAACAGCCCACAACCTTCAAAAAGTAGCATAACCACAGGTGTTTGTAAAGCTTTTTTTAGCCAAGAACCACCTTGGGGAGATAGGGTTTCCCGGCGCCTTCTCCCGCAGGCATGCCTATGGCCAGAAGCCTCCCGGATTCGTCCGTAAGCCGGACGGCGGCATCGACCGGGCATTCCGGAATCAAAATAAAATCGGCGCGCGCGGGCGGTCTGCCGTGCAGGACGTCATCCGCGCCGACGGGTGTCAGCCTTGCCGCGGGAAACCCCGGCAGGAGCATGTCCAGGGGAATTATTTTGCCACAGGCCTCATCGGCCTGAGGTTTCGGCTCAAGCGGCAAGGCGTCTTCGGCTCTGTAAGTTCCGACGGCGGTTCTGCGAAGCCCGGAGAGGTGTCCGCACGTTCCAAGCGCCTCTGAAATATCCCTCGCGAGCGAGCGTATATACGTGCCGCCCGAGCAGACCGCGCGAATGGAAAACTCCGCGCCGGAGATATTGAGGAGTTCAAGCGCGTATATCACAACCCGCCTCGGCGGGGCCTGGACATGAAGTCCTTTCCTCGCATGTCTGTAAAGCGGCTGGCCGTCAATCTTTATTGCGGAATAAGACGGCGGAACCTGCTCCATCTCTCCGGTAAAGCGGGACAGAACCTCTTCCAGCGCGCCCCTGTTGAGCGCGGGCACGGGCATCTCCCGCACCGTCCTGCCCTCTGCGTCGAGCGTATCCGTTTCGCATCCGAGCGTTACTACAGCCGTGTATTCTTTTCTGTCGCCGGTGTAAAACCGGGCCAGCCTTGCAGCCCGGCCCAGGAGGACGAGAAGCAGGCCTGTCGCGGACGGGTCGAGCGTGCCGGTATGTCCGGCGCGTTTTTCCTTCAGCAGCCTGCGCAGGAATAAAACGGCGTCGTGGGATGTCCAGCCGAGAGGTTTGTCTGTCAGTATGAGTCCGTCCATCAGGCGGAGAATAATTTCATGTGCTCCATGACCCTCGGAAGCACGAAATCCCTGGTCTTCTCAAGAGACATTCCCATAACGACCCCTGAGGCGTTGGGATGCCCGCCGCCGCCGAGGTTTTCGGCAAGCGTGGAGACGTTTACCCTGCCCTTCGAGCGGAAGCTTATCTTTACCTTGTCCGGCCCGGCCTCCCTGAAAAGCACGGCCACCTCCACTCCCTTCACGGCGCGGGGGTAGTTTATGAAGCCGTCCGTATCCTCGGACTTCGTGCCGGTCATGCGGTAGAATTCCTCCTTCACCGTGACCCACGCCACGAGGCCGTCGAGGCTGATCTCCATGTTCGCCAGGACGAGGCCCAGGAGCTTCATCCTGCCGAAGGACTTCGTCTCGTAGACGTTCTCGGCGATCTTCCACGTTTCGACTCCGTAGGAGAGCAGCTTTGCGGACTTCGCGAGGGCGTCGGCGTCGGTATTGGCATACCTGAACGAACCGGTATCCGTGAATATGCAGGTGTAGAGGTTCGTGGCTATGTCCCTGTCAATGGGGGCGTTCATAAACGTGAGCAGGTCGTATACCATCTCGCCCGCCGCAGCCGCTTCCGGGTTTATCCAGAAGACGCTTGCGGTCCTGGGGTTTGTGATGTGGTGGTCGATGTTTATCGTCCTAAGCCCCGGCGCGTCTTTGAGTTTAAGCCCGGTGCGTTCCGGCTCGCAGTCCACCACCACCAGCGCATCGTACTGTTCCGGTATTTCCGTGCCGGTCTTTATGAGTTCGGCCCCCGGAAGGAACCGAAGGAACTCAGGCACCGGGTCGGCATTCAGAATCGAGACCTTCTTTCCCATTTTTATCAGCGACAGCGCAAGCCCAAGCTCCGAGCCTATTGCGTCTCCCTCGGGGCTTATGTGAGTGGAAACAAGAACGGAATCAAGATGTTTTATCGCCTCGGCCACGGCCTCTATACCGCCGGTCATTCTATATCCCCCTCGTCTTTTTTTATATCAAGGCTGCGAAGAATATCAAGGGTCTTCGAGCCTTTTTCTATGGATTCATCCAGCTTGAAGGAAAGCTCAGGCGCGGCGCGAAGCCGAAGCCTGTGCCCGAGCTCCGCGCGCATGAAGCTGCTCCCGCTCTTGAGGCCCTTGACGGCCTCCTTCTTCCTCGCCTCGCCGCCTATCACGCTGACGAACACAGTGGCGTATTTGAGGTCGTCGCTGAGCTTCACGCGGGTGATGGTGACAAACCCGATACGCGGGTCTTTTGTCTTCCGAAGCAGTATATCGGACAACTCGGCGCGTATCTGTTCGCTCACCCTGTCGGAGCGTTTGTAGTCGTGCGGTCTCACTATGTTTTACAGTATCTCTATCCGGTAATCTGTCAGCTCGACCCCGGTGTTTGAGCGTATCAGGTCCACAACCTTGTTCAGGACATCGGCAGTAAACGCCTTATCGCCGGATACGCAGGCTGCCCCGAGCGTCGCCCTCTGCCAGAGGTCCTGGTTGTCCACCTCGGCGACGGATACGTTGAACCTGCTTCGTATCCTGTCCTTCAGGCCCTTCACGACGCTACGCTTGCTCTTGAGCGAGCCCGCGTCATACACGAGCAGTTCGACTGTAAGAATACCCACAAACATGCATTACAGCTTCGCGGCGAGCTTCTCCACGTCATAGGCCTCGATTATGTCTCCGACCTTGATGTCGTTGAAGTTCTCGATGCCTATGCCGCATTCGTATCCCGTCTGAACCTCGCGCACGTCTTCCTTGAAACGCTTAAGCGAGGACAGCTTGCCTTCGTATACCACTACGTTGTCCCGGAGCACGCGCACGCCGGCGCTGCCGCGCGTAATGACGCCGTCCAGGACGTATGAGCCGGCGATGATGCCTATCTTCGGCACGCTGAATGTCTGGCGCACCTCCGCGCGTCCGAGGACTTTTTCTTTCAGCGTCGGCTCCAGCAGGCCTTCCATCGCCTGCTTCACTTCCTCTATCGCGTTGTAGATTATGTTGTAGAGCCGGATGTCCACCCCTTCGGATTCCGCAAGCTGCGAGGCCTTGGGCTCAGGCCGTATGTTGAAACCGATGATGATGGCGTTCGACGCCGACGCCAGCATTACGTCAGATTCCGTGATGGCGCCGACGGAGCCGTGTATCACGTTCAGCTTGACCGCCTCCGTGGAGAGTTTTGAGAGCGATTCCGAAACCGCCTCCACGGAACCCTGCACGTCCGCCTTGATTATGATATTTAGCTCCTTGACCTCGCCCTTCTGTATCTGCGAGAAGAGGTCGTCCAGCGTAATCCTCTTCCTCTGGGCAAGCTCCGCCTCTCTCTGTTTCTGCATCCTCGACTGGGCTACCTGGCGGGCCTTCTTCTCGTCTTCCATGACCACGAAAGAATCCCCCGCCTGCGGCACGCCCGACAGCCCTATAACCTCCACGGGATAGGACGGCGTGGCCTCTCTTTCCTTCCTGCCCTTGTCGTTTAGAAGCATCCTTATGCGCCCGTAGTGCTGGCCGGTAACGAAGACGTCGCCGGGCTTGACCGTCCCGGAAGATACGAGCACCGTCGCGACGGGGCCGCGTCCCTTGTCCAGCTTCGCCTCGATTATCGTGCCGCGGCCGGGCTTGTTGGGGTTCGCTTTCAGCTCCATGACCTCCGACTGGAGGAGTATCATTTCGAGAAGGCTCTCAAGACCGATGCGCTTCTTGGCGGAAACCGGCACGAATATCGTATCGCCGCCCCATTCCTCCGGCACGAGGCCCTGGTCGGACAGCTCCCTTTTCACCCTCTCCTGGTCGGCCTCCGGCTTGTCTATCTTGTTTATCGCGACGATTATGGGCACCTTGGCGGCGCGCGAGTGGTTTATGGCTTCGAGCGTCTGCGGGCGGACGCCGTCTTCCGCGGCCACGACAAGGACGACTATGTCCGTTACCTGCGCGCCTCTCGCCCTCATGGCCGTGAACGCCTCGTGTCCGGGCGTATCGAGAAAGACTATATCCTTTTCCTTCAGACGCACCCTGTACGCGCCGATGTGCTGCGTAATGCCTCCGGCCTCTTCCTGCGTCACGTTCGCCTGCCGTATGGCGTCGAGGAGCGACGTCTTGCCGTGGTCTACATGGCCCATGATTGTGACGACAGGCGGACGGAATTTCAGATCCTCCGGGCGATCCTGCTCCTCTTCGACAAACGCCTCCTCGTCCGTAATGGGCGTTACGTCCACCTTCAGGCCATATTGATCCGCCAGGAGGATTGCCGCGTCGGTGTCTATGGGGTTGTTGATAGTTGCCATCAGGCCCATTTCAAACAGTTTTTTTATTATATCGCCGGACTTTACGCCTATCTTGTCGGCGAAATCCTTTACGGTTATGCCCTCGGTAATCCGGATTGCCTTTTTCCTGGCAACGGTGGACGCGATGTCTTCCACCGGCGCGGGTGCCGGCTGGGGCATCGGCCTGTGGCCTCTGAACTCCTGCTTCTGGACTTTCTTTTTGCCCCCCCTGAACTCCTGCCACTTCTGAGGCCCCTGATCTTTCTTGGAAAAAACGGTTTCCGGGCCGGCGGGTTTTTTCTTCACGGTTTGCAGGCGGTTTTTCAGCTTGGATGAAATAGACGGAAGTTTATCCACGCCTTCCAGAACTTCCAGTTCAGTCCGGACGGGTTTCGGCCCTTTGGGTTTCTTTGGCTTTGCAAATGCATCCCTTGGGGCCTGTTCCTTAAGCCCCTGCTGCGCAGGGTGCGGAGACCCCGGCGGCAAGGTTCCTTCCTTCTTCCTTATATTCTCTGCCGCGAGCCTTTCGAGCATCTCCTTGGATACCATAGGCCTGGTTTCTTCCGGCGCCGGCGGCCTGGGCGTCTCGGCTTTGCGCGGCTCCCGGACGGGGATTTCCCCGGCGGCGGCCGGAGTCTCCGGGGCCTGGACTTCGCTGGCAGGCTCTTCCTGGACAACTTGCGCCTGCGGGGCGGCTTCAATCTTTTCTATCTCCTCCGGCGGATGCTCGGGAGGTTTTACTTCAATCTTCGGTTTTACGATTTCAGCCGTCCCCGCGGCGGGGCCTGTGGCAACGGCGGTTGCCTTGTGATGGAAGAAACCGAAACGGGATTTGGGCGCCGGCTTCTCCTTTTCCACCTTCTCCACCTTTTTGGCCGCCGCAGGCCTGACGCCTTCTTCTGGTTCGCGGGCCGGGGGGGCCGATTTGAGCCTGACGGCGCCGGAAGGTTTTGCCCCAAGCTTCAATACTTCCGGCTTGGCCGGTTTTTCCTTGGGCTTTCCGAACTTCTCCCGGATAAGCTTCGCGTGTTCGTCGTCCAGGCCCGAAGACGGGGTCTTGTCGTTCAGTCCAATTCTTTTAAGCTCGGAGAGGATGTCCTGAATCAGCTGCTTGTAGGCCTCAGGGTTATTATCGACATCCAGTTCCTTTGCGAGCTCATAGACTCTCGGTTTTGCCATTTGTTAAATCACCCCCCGCTGACTTTTAAAAGAAGCGTTATCTCCCTCGCAAGGGAATGCGAGAGCTCCGACGGCCTCACGTAAATTATCCCGACCGGCCCGGAAGCGCCTGTTACAGCCCCAAGCGCTTCCTTGTCTGAAAAATTATATATCGACGAAACGTCTCCGTTTATTTTTTCCAGGAGCCTCCTTCGGCTGTTTTCCGCCAGGTCGTCCGAAACCACCATAACGCCGCCGGGAGCCTTTCTGGCCGCGCCGAGCGCCGCGTCGAAACCGTACTCCGCCAGGCCGGCCTTCCTTGCCATCCCCAGCAGCGCCGAAACCTTCCTTTTTATCTTCGCCGAAAGCTCCTCGTAAAAGGCTTCCCTGGCAGGCGGCGCGACATCCCGTTTCAAAGCCCGTGAAAGCGCGCCGCCGCCCCCCGGTTTCAGGAGCTTTTCCATGCATTCCCTTTCCGGGCAGACATATGCCCCTCTGCCCGGAAGTTTTTCCGCATAGTCGATTATGACGCCCGCCGGGGAGTCCGTCATTCTTATGAGCTCTCCCTTTTTGCCCTTCCTGCGGCAGGCTATGCAAGACCTCTCAGGCCGCGCCTTCATCGCCGGTCTCAGGGGCGTCCGCCGAACCGGCGTCCGCCGCCTGCGCCTCCTCCAGGAGCTTGGATTCGCGGGCTATCGCCTCCTCTATCTCCTTTTCCCTGTCCTTCTGGGTCATCTTGTCGTATTCGGACTCGGAGTATATGTCAATCTTCCATCCGGTAAGCTTCGCGGCGAGCCGGACGTTCTGCCCTTTTTTGCCTATCGCAAGCGAGAGCTGCGTATCGGAGACTATGACAAGCGCGGATTTTTCGTCCTCGTCCACGGCGACTTTCTCGACAGTCGCGGGCGAGAGCGCCTTGCTTATGAACTGTATCGGGTCTTCCGTCCAGGGGATTATGTCTATCTTTTCGCCCCGCAGCTCCCGGACGACGGCCTGGACGCGCGAGCCTTTCATCCCAACGCAGGCGCCTACGGGATCGACGGCGGAATCCTTTGAACAGACCGCAATCTTGGTCCTGTCCCCGGCCTCGCGCACCGCGCCCTTTATCTCGACAATCTTCTCGTAAATCTCCGGGACCTCCATCTCGAAGAGCTTCGACACAAGCTCCGGGTTGCTCCGGGAAAGGACTATCTGAGGCCCCTTGTTCGTCGTGCGGACGTCGAGCAGGTAGGCCCGGACCCTGTCGCCCTGCTTGTAGCTTTCACGGGGGGCCTGTTCCCGAACCGGGAGGACGGCTTCGGTCTTGCCTATGTCGATGAGGTAGTTGCCCTTCTCCTGGCGCATGACGATGCCGTTCACGAGGTCGCCTATGCGGCCCGAGTATTCGTTGACGATGATGTCGCGCTCGGCCTCCTTTACCCTCTGAACTATGACCTGTTTTGCCGTCTGGGCCGCTATGCGTCCGTAGCCCTCGAAATCCTGGAGTATGTCCACTTCGCCGCCGATTTCCGCAGACGGGTCGAGGTCTTTCGCCTCTTCGAGCGTCATCTGGTTGCCCGGGTCCTCCACCTCTTCCACCACCTGATAAATCAGGTGAATGGAAATCTTTCCGTTTTTGGGATTGACCGTTACCTTTATGTTTTCGTTATCCGGGAACTTCTTTCTTGCCGCCGAGACCAGGGCGGACTCCACCGCCTCAAGGAGCACGTCTTTCGATATGCCTTTTTCCTTGCAGATTTGGTCTATTACGGTAATCAGCTCGTGATTCATCTGAAAATCCTCCTAAAATTCGACTTCGAGGCGGGCTTTCTCGACCTGCCCATATTTTATATAAACGATTTTCCTGCCGTCGTGAATAACAAGGCTGAACCCTTCCTCGTCCGGACTGTCTATCCTGCCGGTAAAAGCCTTCTGCCCATCTATGGCCGCGTTCGTCTTTACTTTAGCCAGCTTCCCGTTGAAACGCATATAATCCGCAGGCTTATAGAGCGGCCTGTCCAGCCCCGGAGAGGAGACTTCGAGGATATATGCGCCCTGTATGAAGTCCTCCACCTCTATCAGGGTGTCGATTTCGCGGCTTACGGCCTCGCAGTCATCGATTGTGATGCCGCCCGGCTTGTCTATAAAAATTTGCAGGCGCCAGCGGCCTCCTTCCATGACAAACCTGACCTCCGCAAGCTCGCAGCCCATCTCCTCGATAACCGGCCCGGCCACCCTTCTTGCGGCGTCTGCTATCTTTTCCCTGGCCACCCTGCACCCCCCATGACCCCTCTCCCGCAGGCGGAGAGGAGGGGAAATCATCCTAAACAAAAAGAGTGGGCCTTTCGAGCCCACCCAGGTAATCGCTTCTGAGTTATGTATTTTTTACCACAAACCGTGGAGAAATGCAAGAGAAAAAAGGAGAAAACGAGTGATTTATGGCGCGACGACTATCGGCACGGGAGTGAATGTGATTATAAAAATCAGGAAGGCAAAGATGCCTATGGCAACCCTCCTGGCGTCCAGGGGTTCGTCCGGGTTCTCGACCGGCGGATGCTTCGTGCCCAGGAATATGAGTAAAACGCCCCAGATAAACCAGCCCGGGAAGAGGTAACCCAATGCAATGAGGATAACTACAAATATTTTCGAGACAATCCCGTGCCGCCTGGCGAAGAAGGCATAGGCGACATGCCCGCCGTCCAGCTGGCCTACCGGCATAAGATTGATGGACGTAACGAAAAGACCCACCCAGCCTGCGACAGCCACCGGGCTCAAGTCCACCGCCTGCGAATGCAAATCGCCTTTTATGAATATGCGCATCAGGAAGTTGTAAATCAACGATCCGCCGAGTATGGTTTCGCCGTGGGCCGGAGGGTGCGCGGGCAATGCGCGGGACATGGAAAGCCCTATCGAGCAGGCGATAACGGACAGAATGAAACCTGCAACAGGGCCTGACGCCCCGATGTCTATCAGCTCGGATTTGTCCCGGATGCGGGATTTTATCTTTATAACCGCGCCCAGGGTGCCGAAGAGGTTCGGGAACGGGATGAAATACGGCAGCGTCGCAATTATCTTGTGGCGGCGGGAAGTTACGTAATGCGCCATCTCGTGCCCGCCGAGTATTGCCATGAGCGGCAGGGCAAACGGCGCCCCCTTCACGAGACCCGGCAGGATGCGGTGCGGGAATTCGCCGAAGAGGTTATATTCCCCTATAAAATACGCGCCCGCGAACAGCGTGGAAAATACGGTGAGTATGAAGAGGAGCAGGTGGAGTCTGAGTTTCATAAAATACGGATTCTTCGCTTCACGTAAGAATGACACCCTTTATTTCCGTGGTTGACAGATGTTATAATGCCTCATGCTCCATATCGTGCTTTATCAGCCCGAAATAGCCGGGAACACCGGGAACATCGCCCGGCTGTCCGCAGCGGCGGACTGTCGTTTGCATCTTGTGCGCCCGCTCGGCTTCTCCCTCTCGGACCGTTACCTTAAACGCGCCGGACTGGACTACTGGCCGCACGTAAAGCTCACCGTGCACGACTGCATGGACGATGTCTATTCGGAGCTTTCCGGCTCCCGTTTCTTCTACTTCAGCACCAAGGTGTCAAGGCCCTATACACAGGTTCGATACCAGGACGGCGACGCGCTGGTTTTCGGCCCGGAGACACGGGGTCTGCCGGCAGAGTGGCTTGCGGCCCACCCGGATTCTTCGCTTACCGTGCCTATGTTCGGAGAGGTCAGGAGCTTAAACCTTTCGACCTGCGTGGGGATAGCCCTCTACGAGGCCCTGAGGCAGACACGCCGTTTTTAAAATGTCCGGGGAGGGAACATTCTCTCCGAAAAAATATTATTCACGATAGCGCGGTTTCGGCCATGGTTCTGTTTTACGTTCAAGATATTTTTTCTACGAGAATACCCCCCTACCCGCGCGTATCCCCTCCAGTTCCAGGAGCCTCTTCTTCAGCTCTATCCCGCCGCCGAACCCGCCCAAGCCGCCGGATGATTCTATTATCCTGTGGCATGGGACAAGTATTGGAATCATGTTTGCGCCGAGCGCGTTCCCTGCGGCCCTGGCGGCGCCGGGTTTCCCGACCTTTGCCGCAAGCCACTTATACGAGCGGACATTGCCGTAGGGAATATTCATAAGCTCGCGCCAGACGGCCTTCTGAAAATCTGTCCCGCGGAGGTCGAGTTTCTGCGTGAAAGCGACCGGCTCCCCTTCAAAATAATCCGAAAGCTCGCCCCGAAGGGCTGCAAACGGCTGCCCGTCCTCTACCGGCTTCGCGCCATACTGCGCCTCCATCTCGTCCACGAACTCCGCAAGTGGCAGCGGATTAAGCGCCAGCCGGCAAAGTCCTTTCTCCGTGGCCGCCGCAAAGCCGGCGGACCCGTGCCGGAACGCGGGCAGTCCGAGGGCGGAAAGATCTATAGTCGTGTAATAAAGCTTCATGCCGCCTTCCTGAAGATGTGCGTCTCGCCTTTATACAGCTTCCTGAACTTTTCCGCGTCTTCTTCGGAGCCTACTATCGAGGCGTAGTGCATCGGCACGGCGACGCCGGGCTTTATGTCATAGGCGGCCTGCGCGGCCTCTTCCGCCGTCATGACGTATGTCCCGGAAACCGGCAGGAGCGCGATGTCGCACCGGAAGGTCTTCATCTCCGGGATGCGGTCGGTATCGCCTGCCAGGTATATCCTCTTGCCTTCGACAGCGAATATGTACCCTACCCAGTTATTGCTCTTCGGGTGGAACTTCTTGTTCGTGTTGTAAGACGGCACCGCCTCTATCTCCACGCCCATCTCCGTAAGCCTGTCGCCCGGTTTTACCTTCCTTGTGTTTCCCTTCAGCTTTTCCTCGCAGCCCACCGGCGCGACGATCACGGTATCCTTCTTAACTATCTTCTTTACGTCGTCCGGCGAGCAGTGGTCGGGGTGCGCATGTGTGATGAGGATAAGGTCGGCCTTCGGCAGGCCGTCTTTGATCTGGAACGGATCGGTATAGATAACCTTGCCGCCGGATTCTATCCTGAACGTGTCGTGGCCGAGCCATTTCATTTTGTCGAGCATGTCAACCTCCGTTCTATCGGAAACTTCCTTTAGCCATCTCCCGGCGCGGAGCCTGCCTCGGGACATGTATAAAGCCGGGGCGCCGCCCATCCCTCCGCGTGTTGGGAGGGTTATTCTTTTATCGTATCACCCTGAAAGGCCCGTGTCAAAAATCCCTTCATGCTTTTTTATGGCACTTGAAACAGTGCCGCTTCGGCGGATGTTCCTTCTTGAGCGGGCTGCTCCCGCCGGGGCCGTGGCATGGCGCGCAGGCCCGGATGCCGGTGAGGTTCTTATGAATCGCATCGGACGGAATGAGAGGCGGTTTTCTGGCGGTCGAGCTAAGGAAAAACAAAAAACCGATTACGGCTATGATAACTGCGGCGAATAAAAGATTCTTCGACTTCATGAAGACCTCCTTTGCGAACACGAGCTGCGAACCACGAACACGTGTTTTATTACTTTATAAGCCTCCTCCTGATGAATTTTATCGCCGTCCACGAGCATATGAGCGTGAAGACAACCATCCACAGGGTATCGACGGCAAGGCCGCCGTAAAAATGCCCCGTGGCAAGCGCGCGGGATACGTTCACGGCGTGGATCAGCGGCGTGAACCACGCTATCTTCATAACCCACGGCGGCAGGGTCGAGAGCGGAAAAAATATCCCGGAGAAGAAGAACATGGGCGATATGACGAGGCTGAAATAATAGGCGTAATAGTCGTAAGACGGGACGAACGCCGTTACGATGAGGGCCATCGATGCGAACATCAGGCTCATTAGTAGATACAGAATCGGCGAGAGGACAAGCCAGGGCGAGTCCATAAGGCCGAAGGCGGCGAGCACGGGAAGCATTATGACGGCGGATATGAAACCCTTTGTCGCCCCCCAGAGGATGTCGCCCGCCGCGACTTCGTCGATATTCACGGGCGTTACGATAATGGCGTCGTATGACTTCTGCGTGCTCATGCGCGTGAAGGAGCCGAACGTGCACTCAAAAGACGCCGCGTTCATCGCCGCGGAGACTACAAGCCCCGGCGCTATGAACTTTATATACGGGACGCCGCCGACGTTTCTTATGAACCTCCCCAGCCCCAAGCCGAAGGCGAGAAGGAAGAGAATCGGTTCCGCGAGGTTCCCGACAAGGCTTGCCTTGTAAAACTTCAGCCATGCGTCCCGGTTCCTCTGCCAGACCTTGAACGCGCGCCGCCCGACCTGCGGGGGCCTGAAAAAATCCCTCATTCCCGAAGCTCCCTGCCCGTAAGCTTCAAGAACACGTCTTCGAGCGTGGCGGGCCTGTGGACGAAACCGCCCTTTGTAAAGCGCGCAAGCCTCGCGATAACCGAGTCCCCGTCCGCGCTGTTGATAAAAAGCGTATCTCCGGATATTTCGTAGTCGTAGTCCGCGCCGGCGAGCGCATTTAACACTTCCGATTCGCCACCTCTCGGCACAGGCAGTTCCACGACGCTTCCCCGGGCGTATTTATCAACCAGCTCCTGCGGCGAGCCCAGCGCAAGTATCCTGCCCTGGTCCATCACCACAAGCCTGTCGCAAAGGTGCGCCGCCTCGTCCATGTAGTGCGTGGTAAGCGCCATCGTCCGGCCCTGGCGCTTCTGCTCCTTGAGCTTCTGCCAGATGAGATGCCTCGCCTGCGGGTCGAGCCCTGTCGTCGGCTCGTCGAGCATTATGAGGTCGGAGTCGTTTATCAGCGCGCGGGCGAGCATGAGCCGTCTCTTCATCCCCCCGGAGAGCCTTGTTATCTTCTCGTTTTTTTTGTCCAGCAGAGACATCATCTCAAGAAGTGACGCCGCGCGCCTCATCGCCTCGGCCTTCGGGATGTCGAAATACCTGGCGTAGACGCGGAGGTTCTCCATTACGGAGAGGTCTGGGTCAAGGTTGTTCTCCTGCGGGACGACGCCCATGCGGGCCTTTATTTTCCGTTCGTTCCCGCGCAGTTCCATTCCGAATATCCTGAGCGTGCCGCCGGTGATGGTCACATAGCCCTGGAGCATGTTCATCGTCGTGGTCTTGCCGGCGCCGTTGGGCCCCAGGAACCCGAAACACTCCGCCCGCTCCACGCTGAAATCTATTCCCTTGACAGCAGGGTATCCGGAATATTCCTTGCGCAGGCCTTTGGCTTCTATAATGTTTTCAGGCATAATTTGGAAATTAAAATCCCCTCAGCCGTACCGCCTTCGACACCTTCTCGATTGCGATTGCGTAGGACGCCACCCTCATGCTGACGTTATTCTGCGCCGATACTTCCTTCACCATCTCGTATGCATCGAGCATCATTTTAAGAAGCTTCCTGTTGACCCGCTCCTCTTCCCAGAACGCCGACTGTAAATCCTGCGCCCACTCGAAATACGACACAAGAACCCCGCCCGCGTTCGCAAGGATGTCCGGAACGACATATACCCCCTTGTCCTCAAGGATTTTGTCCGCCTCCGGGGATGTCGGGATGTTGGCGCCCTCGACGACGACGGAACATTTGAGCCTTGCCGCGTTATGTTCCATTATCACGCATTCCATCGCCGCCGGTATCAGAACCTCGCACGGCAGTTCGAGCAGTTCATCGTTCGTGATGTAGTCCGCGCCGCTAAAACCCTTAAGCGAACCGGTGTCCTCCTTGTGCATGTTTACACGGGAGATGTTCAGGCCGTCCGGGTTGTAGAGGCCGCCCTTGCTGTCGGATACCGCTATGACTTTGCAGCCCTCGTCCGCGAGAAGCCTCGCGGCCGTCCCGCCGACGTTTCCCATGCCCTGCACAACCACCCTTGCGCCCTGTATCTCGATTTTTTTATCCTTCATCGCCCGTTTTGCAAGGTATGTCACGCCCCTGCCCGTGGCCTCGATGCGTCCGACGGAGCCGCCAAGCTCTACAGGCTTTCCCGTAACAGCCGCAGGCGTGTATCCGTGCCTTTTCGAGTATTCGTCCATTATCCACGCCATCACCTGCGGGTTTGTGTTCATGTCCGGGGCGGGGATGTCGAGGTTCGGGCCTATGCTGTCGCTTATCCTGGTTATGAAAGACCTGGTCAGCCTCTCAAGTTCTCCCCTGGAAAGCGTCTTGGGGTCGCACGTAACACCTCCCTTTGCGCCGCCGAACGGGATGTCGATAAGCGCGGTCTTCCATGTCATGGCCGCCGCAAGCGCCCTTATCTCTCCAAGGTTAACCCGCGGGTGATAACGTATCCCGCCCTTCATGGGGCCGCGCGTCTGGTTGTGCTGGACGCGGTATCCGACGAATATCTCCACGCGCCCGTCGTCCATCTTGAGCGGTATCTGGACTTTTATCTCCCGGAACGGCACCTTCAGGAAAGTCCGCATCTCGTGGTCGAGGTTTATCTTTTCCGCCACTATATCGACGTTATGGTTCAGTATCCTCTCGGTCTCGGACCGCTCCCACGCTTCTTCAACAATCCCCATGAATCCTCCTGAAAAGGCCGTGATTCGTGTCCGTGAAAATCCAAATTCTTAACTCCACCACGAACACGAGCTACGATTCACGAACACGTATTTTCGATTTGCCGCGAACACGGGTTTTACGGAAATATCTTTCCCGGGTTAAGTATACCGTTCGGGTCGAAAACCGATTTTATTTTCTTTTGCAGTTCTATCTCCTCGGCGGAAAGTTCCATTCCGATATACGGGAGCTTCGTGAGCCCGATGCCGTGCTCTCCGGAGATTGTCCCGCCGAGCGCGAGCACCAGCCTGAACACCTCGAAGACCGCTTTTTCCGCTTCCTTAAGCCGCTCAGGGTCGGACTTGTCCGTCATCACGTTCACGTGAATGTTGCCGTCCCCGGCATGGCCGAAACAGATTATCTTCTGCCCTAATCTCGAAGCAATTTCTCCGAAACCCTCCAGCGCCTCCGGCACGCGGCTTACGGGTACGACGGTATCCTCGTTTATCTTGTGCGGCGCTATGGAAAACAGGGCCTGCGAGGTGCTCCTGCGAAGCTTCCAGAGCTCGGCCGAGGCGGCCTTGTCCTGCGTAATATTTATTCTCAGCGCCTTGTTGTTCAATAGCGCGCGGATTCCGTCCATCTGCCGGGCGGCCTCGTCCTGGCTTCCGTCGGTCTCTATCAGGAGAAACGCCCCCGCGCCTTCCGGAAGCGCATAGCCGATTTTCCCTGCTCCGGCGCCAAGGGCCTCGCCGTCCAGGAACTCAAGGCAGCGCGGCGTGAACGGAGACGCCATGACCGCCGCCACCGCTTCTCCCGCCTGACGCGCGCCCGCGAAGAACGCGGTCATCGTAATTACCTTCTCCGGCAGGGGGATGAGCCTCAGCGTAATTTCTGTAACAACCGCAAGCGTCCCCTCCGAGCCGACGATAAGCCGCGCGAGGTCGTATCCCACAACGCCCTTGGCCGTCTTCACGCCCGCCCGGATAACCTCGCCCGAAGGAAGCGCGGCGCGAAGACCTATTACGTAATCACGCGTGACGCCATATTTCAGCGCCCGCATCCCGCCGGCGTTCTCGGCCACGTTCCCGCCGATAGTGCAGAACGCGAGGCTTCCGGGGTCCGGCGGATAGAAAAGTCCCTTCTCCTCGGCAGCCGCCTGCAAGTCAGCGGTAACGACGCCGGGCTGAACTGTCGCAATCCGGTTTTCCGTATCGACGGAGATTATCCTGTTCATCTTCTCGAACGAGAGGACAATACCGCCCCGGCTCGGCACGGCTCCGCCCGATAGGCCGCTGCCCGCCCCGCGCGGGACCACGGGAACACCGCGCTCGTTTGCGAGGGATAAAATTTTTGAGATTTCTTCCTCGCTCCCCGGCCGCACAACGGCATTGGGCGTCCCCTTCAGGCGCGTCGCGTCGTAGGCGTATGCGAGACACCCGGTCTCGTCCGCGGCGACGTTCTCAGCCCCGGCAATGACGCCCAGTTTTTCTATTATATCCCCAGAGATCGTTTCAGTTCCCGCCATTTAATAAAGATAGCACAGAGACCGTTGTTTTTAAATAAAAAATCCGCCGGTGGGGCGGATGAATTGAGATACATTTCGTTCCAAGTTACCCATGCCGCGCGGAATGCATTTATTTTTTTACCTTTTCCGTATCGTAAAAACAGCGAACAGGCATCATCCCTTGTCGGTTTTTCCAAGCGCATAATAGCGGGGTTCTTCCCGTGAATGCGCTTCATCCCGAACTTACACCCCCGCCATCTCCGCGGCTTCTTTCAGGCGGACGGAGACGAGGCGCGAGACGCCAGGCTCGTCCATCGTGACGCCATAGAGCGCGTCGGCGAGTTCCATTGTCGGGCGGCTGTGGGTGATGACGATGAACTGGGTCTTGCCGGCGAAGTCCTTCAGCATGTTCCCGAACCGCTGGACGTTGTTTTCGTCGAGCGGGGCGTCAACTTCGTCAAGCACGCAGAAAGGCGACGGCTTCACGAGGAAACATGCAAAGACAAGCGCGACGGCGATAAGCGCCTTTTCGCCTCCTGAGCAAAGGAGCAGGTTCTGAAGCTTCTTCCCCGGCGGCTGAGCGACAATCTCGAGGCCAAAATCAAGCACGTCGTCGCCCTCCTCCGGCGGCACGAGAACCAGCTCCGCCTTGCCTCCGCCGAAGAGGGACAGGAATACCTGTTTGAAGGTCTCGTTGATGGAGTTGAACGCGTCCATGAAGAGCTCCTCGGAGGTCTTGTTGATTTTGCCGATGGCCTCCCGGAGGCGCGCCACGGACGACTCCAGGTCCTGCTTCTGGCTGCTCAGAAACTCGAAGCGCTCCATCAGTTCGTTATATTCCTCTATCGCGCCGACATTCACAGGCCCGAGCTTTTCGAGCTTTATCCGAAGCTCGGCGGCGTCCATCTCCGCCTGTTCGCGCTCTATCTCAAGCGCCTTTATCTCGTCCTCTATCTCCGGTATGCGAATGTGGTAATTATGCTCGACCGTCTCAAGAAGGTGTTCTATCTTCAGTTTAAGCTCGGCGCGCCTAAGCTCAATCTCTCCGAGGGCGTCCCTGGCGGCCTCGGCATCCCTCCGGGCGGATTTCACGGACTCTTCCAGGCCGTCTATGGCGTCGTACGATTCCTGGTAGGCGTCCTGGAGGGCGGGTGTTTTTTCCTTCATGGCGATGGCCTCTGTCATCGTCGAGTTTATGCTTTTTTCGGCTTCCTCGCGGGCCTTTGCAAGTTCGTTTTTCTTCTCGGAAATCCCGTGTCCTTCCAGGTCAAGCTGCGCGCGCCTGCGTTCGAGTTCATCTTTTTTGAGGTCCGCGCGCTTTAAATCCCTCGCCCAGGACTCGTGCTTCTGGATAAGCGCGGAGAGGTCCATTTTTCTGGCGGTAAGTATCTCCCGGTCTCTTTCAAGCTCCGATTTGGCGGCCTTGAGCCTTTCCTGCCCAGCGAAGAGAGCGGATTCGGCATTGTCCTTTTCCAGGCTCGAATCATTCATCGCGGCGCGGGTTTTGGTTATGGATTCCCTCACCTCGTCTTCTTCCTGTGAGCGCCGGGACGCCTCGATGTCGAGCACCTCGAGCTTCTTCGTTATCCTCTCAAGTTCCGTATCCAGAGACGCCGAGTCCTTTTCCAGGGCTACCGCCGCGACGCGCTTCTCGCTTATTATCTCGTGAAGCTCCTTTATCTTTCCTTCAAGCCCGTCCATAAGAACCCTGGTCTCGGACAGCCTGCTTTCAGCCGCCTGGTTCTCGCGCGAGAGGCTCTCCACCTCTTCGGCAAGCCTTCTTATCTCGCGTTTTCTGGCGAGTATCCCGCCGCCGGACTCCGGGTCCGGGGCCTTGCCGTCCGAAGCCGGTCTGCCTGCTCCGCCCGTTATTACGCCGGAGGGCTCGATCACCTCGCCGTCGAGCGTGGCAAGCGTAAAGGGAGCGCCGGCTTCCCATATTGCAAACGCGGAGTCGAGGTCCCGCATAACCAGCACGCCGCCAAGGAGCGTGTCGATAATTTCCTTGTATCCGTCTTTAGCCTCGACAAGGGACGAAGCCCTGCCGATTATTCCGGCGCCTTCAGGGATAATATTCCCGGAAGACGACCTCGGCAGGGAAGGGACAAAACTCCCTCTGCCCGCGCCTCTGGCCTTAAGGAAAGCTATCGCCGTTCTTGCGTCTTCGTGACCGCCGACGATTATATTCTGAAGCCTCTCGCCGAGCGCCGCCTCGATTGCGCGTTCGTGCTCCGGCATGGCCGAAAGAATATCCGCGATAAGTCCCTTCATTCCCGGAAACGCCCCGCGCCTGTTCTCGGAAACAAGGGCCTTCACGCCCTCCGCAAGGCCCTCAAGGCTCTCTTCCAGTTCCTTGAGCGATTTCAGACGGTTG
The DNA here is from genome assembly GCA_021784575.1 of Nitrospirota bacterium. Classification (GTDB taxonomy): domain Bacteria; phylum Nitrospirota; class JACRHJ01; order JACRHJ01; family JACRHJ01; genus JAKAHE01. The sequence continues at coordinate 74,865 of JAJYHX010000002.1, read as the reverse complement.
GATTTTTGGGACAGCCTTTCGCGTCCTGCGGCAAGCCCTTCGGAGAGTTCTTTCAGCGCCGTCCTTGTCCCGTCGATCTTCGCCGAGAGCGTCTCCCGCTCGGCCTGAAGGCCGTCGGAGGATGACCTGGCGGCCTGTAATTCGAGTCTTTTCTTCTCCGCCTCGATCTTTGCCGAAGACAGGCGAGCCTCGGTCTCAAGGCGCTCCTCGCGCCCTCTTGACGAACGTGTCTCAAGCTCGGCCTTTCGCTCTTCAAGTCTCGCAAGGTTATTCCGGCCGGCGGCAAGCTCCGCCTGGACGTCGAAAAGCCGGACGCGCCCGCGCTCTATCTCCTGTTCGAGAGTGTGCGCGCCATCGACCTTTGCCTGATACTCCGTCTCAAGGGTCTGTAGCCCGGCGCGCAGGCTGTCGAGCTCCGTCTTAAGCGCCCCCTCCTCTTCCCGGAGGGACATGGAGTGCGCCTGAAGCTCCTGTTCCTCCGCCTTAAGTCTGCCGGTTTCGGAAAGCCTGCGCTCCTCCTGCTCGTCGAGGTTTTTGAGCTGGCTTGCCGCCACCTCGGCCCTCGCTTCCAGGCGGCTGACTTCCGACTCAAGGCGGTGCGTCTCGCGCTGGTGCTCCATGAGCGCCCGCTCTTTCTCCGCGAGATGAAGCCTCGCCTCGGAAAGATTCGCCTCCCTTGCCAGAACGGCGTTTTTGGCTGCGGATTCCCGCGATGCAAGCCCTTCGCGCTCCTTATCCGTCTCCGCGCCCCTTGCAAGCAGGGCGCCGTAGTCCTCCCAGGCCATTTTAAGCTCCAGCCCCCGGAGCTCCGCCGTGAGCTTCTTGTATCTCTCGGCTTTCTTCGCCTGTCTGTCGAGGCTCCCTATCTGGCGCTTAACTTCCTGGATTATGTCGCTCACGCGGCTTAAGTTGTCTTCCGTTTCCTTTAGTTTTCCAAGCGCCTCTGTCTTGCGGGACTTGTATTTCGTAATCCCCGCGACCTCCTCGATTATAAAACGCCGCTCCTCCGGCTTGCTCGTTATAATCTGGCCGATTTTCCCCTGCTCGATTATGGAATAGGCCCGTGAGCCGACCCCGGTGTCCATGAGCAAATCCCGGATGTCCTTCAGGCGGCATGGTATCTTGTTTATGAGGTATTCGCTCTCGCCGCTCCTGTAAAGCCTGCGCGTGATGGTAATTTCCTTAAACTCCGAAAACCCGAGCGAGTCCGCCCCTTCGACGTCCTGGAGAGTCAGGTTTATCTCCGCCATCCCGGTTGGTTTCCTTACCTCCGTCCCGTTGAATATCACGTCCTCCATTTTTTCTCCGCGCATGTTCTTGGCGCTCTTCTCGCCCAGGACCCAGCGGATGCCGTCGGAGATGTTGCTCTTGCCGCATCCGTTCGGCCCCACCACGGCGGTCATGCCCGGCTCGAAGGTGACGGAGGTCTTGTCCGCGAAGGACTTGAAACCTGTCATTTCCAGCTTGTGAAAGCGCATTGTTACCTCATTTTCGGGGTCCGGAGAACTGCTTTTTCACGGTTTTTCAGTGTGGATTTATATCATATGCGGCGGGGAAAATCAACAAAGAAGCGCTAAAAGATGTGGAGGGAAAGAAAAGAACTACTATATTTTGTAGAGTAAAAACGGGCAGGTCGGCAAAGAACGCCATGATATTCCTTCAACGGGCTAATGCGACTGGATAAATTCTTCGACTTTCTTTATTATCCGCGCCTTTTCCGCATCCAGAACAAGCATGTGCCCCGAATGCGTCACCCAGAAAACTCCTTTATCTTTCGAGGAGATATGAGACAATATGTAGTTCGGGCCGGAGGCGGAAACTGTGGGGTCGTTCCTGGACTGCACAACAAGCAGCGGCTCGCTCACCGCCGGAAGCTTTCTACGGGCGGCTTCTTCGAGCATGACCAGCTCTCGGAGGTCCTTTAACGGAAAAAGGTCGTAGGCCGGTCTCCCCGCGAGGGCTTTTTTGTCGAAGCTGAATGATGGTTCTTTGTTTATTATGTAGTCCGTAAAAAGGAAGCGGGAGAAGTGCATAATCGCACATTCCGGCGTTACAAGCCTGTGCCGGCCCTTTATGAATACGCACGGCGCGAGCAGCACAACCCCGGAAATCTTATTTTTCACGGACTGTTCCGACGCGATGTCGAGCGCTATCGCGCCGCCCATGGAGAAGCCGATTATATATACCTTCGGGTATCTTGCAAGCCTTTTAAGCCCTTGTTTTGACGCGGAAATCCATTCTTTTTCGGTAGAGCGCGCAAAGTCCTGGATTGTGGTGCCGTGGCCGGGCAGGAGCGGAGCGTAAACCGTTATATTTTCTTTACTTAGCGCAACGGCAAGGGGTTTCAAGTCAAACGGAGTTGCGCCGAAACCATGTATCAAAAGGGCCGCCCTCGGCCCTTTTCCCCGGATGAATATCGGCCCTGCGTTCGGCAGAAGACCGGTCTTCGGATCCCTCGGATGAACCGCGGCTTCCCGCGCCAGCATCGCGCGGCTCTCCATGCCTTCGAGCGCACCGCACCCGGAGAAGAAGAGCAGGACAGCGATAAACGGCAGCAGCAGGTATTTTTTTGTCCGCATTATTTTGAGGCTTGCGCTCTTCAACTCTTCGGGGCGGCATGTCATATTCATTTGAGCTTCCTGGTTTTTGTATCGAACTGGACGGTCTTGCTTGCAAACCAGGTATGGAATACCGCTGACCCGGCAAGGCGGTAGTCGAGTTTCCCGCCGGAGAACGCCTGAGAGATTTTTCCGCCGAGGTTTCCGTAGGTTACCTTCACAGGCAGGATTACTTCGGCTGCGGCGCCGGAAGGTATGGATATTTCCTGCCCGGCCTGCCCGGACGCCACCTCCCGCCCGGAAATATACGCGCGATAGCTGAGGTCGGACACGCCGACGGTGAACCAGTTCGGGTTCGTCACCCTGAGATATACCTTCGCGTCGAAACCGGCGAACGTCATGTCGGTTATCCTTACGCTTTCAAGCTCTATGGTCATTCTGCTTACCGCGCCGCTCATGCCGCAGGCGGAAAGCAATAGGATACCGGAGAAAATGATTATGTAAACCAGGCTTCGCTTTTTCATAATGACCGCAACTGCCCGATTCATCGGGCGAATTTTAAAACCTCGCCCTATTTTTCCCGAACCAGGGAGATAAGGTGAAAGGGCAGTTTAACCTCTCCCAGAAGTTTGCCGTCGTGGTCGTCAAGACGATAGATTTTGCCGCTTCTGCCGAAAAACCACATCCCGCCAAGCTTGTCCGGGGCCGGAACAAAACATTTTTCTGGCCAGGGGCGGCCTTGTTCGGGAAGTATCCAGCGCCGCAGAGGTTTAAGCGTAGCCGTATCGAAGAGTATTGCGCGATCGCTCTCTTTAATATTGACAAACAAGTCGACGAACAGGCGCGCCCCATCCTTTGAGAGACCGGCATCTTCAACGACTTTAAAAGTCTCCTTCTCCGTCCGGGAGCGCAATACCTTTTTGTTGTCGGGGTCGTAAATCTGAAAGGTGAGCGCACTCCTACCGAAATTAGTTATAAGCACCAGGTTGCCGTCCGGCAGCAAGGCTGCACCCCGGATGTATGAACCGATGCGGTGCTTGCCGGCACGGGCCGTCGGTCCCTCAATATAGCTCAGAACACGGTTCCGCGGGCTGACAATCGTGATGGCGCCGGAGTTTAAAATGTATAGCCGCTGACGCCTGCGGTCGTACGCCATTGGTTGGCCGCCAGCCCGTTTAATATCGGTCACCACCTTCTTTTTGATAGTATCTACGGCGAGAAGCCCGCTCGAGTCACTGCCATAATTGCAGGAAAAGTACGCCAGGCCGGTTACCGGCTGAACGAACGTATTCTCCATACAGTTGACCCCGGGGTATATGTCGATCTTCATCACGGACTGTACCGTCAGGGCGGGCGCCGAGACACGCATCACAGTGGAGGGCCCCCATTCTCCATCGCTTATGACAATTGCGCCGCGCTCCGGATCCAGCATCCCTGATGAGTTAAACCCGAAGCCTCCCGGCAGGCCGAGGGAGCGCACAACGCGCAGCGTGGCCGTGTCCACCTCGTACAACCGCACATCACGAAAACTTGGAGGAGAAACGAGCTCTAATCTCTTACCTACCTCGCGGAACTGCGGTTTACGATAACCAGCCGAGCCGATTGCATAGAAAACGCGCTGCCCGGCAAGCGCGCGCTCCGGAAGTGAAACAATGAGAGACAGACAGGCTATCGCCGCCAGGCAAAACAACCGCCGCGCAAATCCGCGGATTCCACGACCGGTGTTGAAACGTGTGGATGTCATCGGGCCCTCCCATTGTCGGTGTATGTAGCGCGCCGTCTTGAGGTCGTCATTTATATTGCAGAATTTTTATCTTTAATTTACCCACGGCCTTCAAGAGCTCGACCTGCTTGTCCAGCCCGCCCTCGGCAAGCCTGATGTGCGACGCGTCTGCCGGGAACTGGCCGAATGTCGGGTCTACGGTTATCCACCCGCCGACATATACCTCGTTCCAGGCGTGGTAATAGAACCTCCCGTCCATCAGCACAAGACCGGAATCCATCCTGGCCGGTATGCCGGCGGCGCGGGCAAGGGCAAGGTAAAGCGTCGCGTGCTCGTTGCAGTCGCCTGAGAGGTTGTGCAATACTTCGATGGCGCTCGGTATCCCGGCGGAAGGGTACTGCCTGAGGTTCTCATAGACCCACTCGAGGAGTTTCCCGGCCGCGCTCAGCGAGTCCTTGTCCTGTCCGATTATCTCACGCGCCTTGCCTATTATCTCCGGGTCGTCAGACTGCACGAAGGGCTGAGGCCTGAGGAATCTTTCAAGGCCAGGCCCTTTCACCGGGAGTTCCGCCGGTTTGAGGCCGGATATATTTTCCTTCCTCGCAGTGAGGATTCCGCCCGAAAAACTCTGCCGCCCGCCATTCAGTGACATCCCGGCGAAATCGATTCCCTCAAGCCTGGCCCGCATGAAAGACAGGCTTCGCGGGTCGGCGACTGCCGCACCCCCGGCCGGGACAGATGCAAGCGCCGTGATGTCCGGGGGCGCTGAGGACTTCAAATCAACCGCCTGCGCCCTGGCTTCCCGGATGTATGTAAAACCCATCGGCCCGGAGGATTTGACGACACCGAGTTTCGGGCTTATCCAGTCGATGCCATCTATTCCGGCATAGCTTTCGTCCACGCGGTATACCGGGACGAGCGCGTCGCCCGTTTTCATCGTCTCCGCAGACCTGACGTTCGCCTTCATGCTTTCGAGCGAGAGAGAGGCCGGGTCGAATATCGGAAGGTCGAAGGAATCTCCCGCCTTAAGCTTCAGACCCCGGAGATAAAGGTCCGCGCCGGAGGCGAGAAACGGCGCCTCGTCTATTTTTATGTCCTTTGCGCCGGAGGCATCCGGCCCGGTCCTCAGCCGGAGCGTATGCCCGTCCACGCTCCCGGAGATTTCGGAATCCGCAAACCCGGAACGCATGGAGAAACGGAAGCTCCTCAGCCTGTAGGAGCCGTCGGTTACCGAAGACGTCTTTGCATTAAGTTCCTGCACCGTCCCAAGCACGCCAAGGCTTGCCGTCATATCGTCGGTAACCTTGAACCCGCCGGGAATCCTCTCCACCGCGATATGCTCATAGCCTATTTTCTGTTTTCCGAGATATATCCCGGCCCATTCCTCATGGGAAGCGGCAAGAGCGGATTTACAGGTTAAAACAGCCAGGACAACGGCCGCGAGACTGAAAATGCGTTTTCTCAAGACGACTCTCTCCTTAAGACTTAGTTTGAATATTTATAACACAACGGGCCGAGGATGTAAACCATGCGGCCTAACAATTTTGTAGCTTTATTTTCAAGAAGTTACAGGTTTTTCCAACACCATTTCTCCCTTGACAGCGGGAATTCGGTTATGTTAAATTTACATGGGGTTTTTTGCCCTTTATTCGAGGTTTACGTGATTAACAAAAGCAAAGTATTAAAAGACGCGCAGAAGTTTATAGCCAAGTCCCAGTGGGACAAGGCGATAATCGAGTACGAGAAGATTGTCGCGGAATCCCCAAACGACGCCAACACCATCAATAGCATCGGAGACCTCTGCCTCAAGAGGAACGACACCGCCAAGGCGATAGAATCATTCAAAAAAGCCGCCGAATTATTCAACAGGACAGGCTTCACTCTCAAGGCCATAGCCCTATATAAAAAAGTCCTGAACATAAAGCCTGACCAGGTCGATATCTACATACTCATGGGCAAGCTGAACGCCGAGCGCGGCATGATCGGTAACGCAAACGAGAGCTACCTTGCGGCGGCGTCTTATTTTACCAGGCAGGGGCAAAAGCTCAAGGCAATCGACATATACAAGACGCTTTGCGACCTTAACCCCGACAACTTCTCCCTTGCCCATAAACTGGCGGAGCTTTACTTAAGCGAAGGTTTTGAAAAGGAAGGGATAAACAAGTGCATCGAGCTTGCGGAGAAGAAACTCGGACAGGGCGACAGCGCCGGAGCAAGGGATTTCCTTGCAAAAGTGGAGAAAAAAGCGTCGGGAAGATTCGAGTTTATCCGCGTATCCGCCCTGCTCGACATAAAGGACAACAGACTCCGCGAGGCGACGGCCAAACTCGAAACGGCAAACAAGCTGGACCCGAACGACGTCCGTGTGCTGACGCCGCTTGCGGAAGCTTATCTGCGCTCCGGCAGGTATGAAGAATCGGCTGCAATATACAGCGGGCTTCAGGAAAAAGACCCCGGGAACGCAAACTACCGGCTCCAGCTTATAGACATCTATGTAAAGACCGGCGATTTTGCGTCCGCCTGGAACGAATACAGGGCGCTCACGGACCTGCATATCTCCAAAAACGAGTTTGCCCAGGCAGAAAAGTTCGTCAGGGAGTTCCTTGTTCACAAAAACGACAGCATGGAGGCCGTGAATCTCCTGGCCGACATCCTGGAGAAGCAGAACAGGCCGGAAGAGGCCGAATCCCTAAGACGTGAGGCGAAAGACCTGTCGTCAAAGGAGACCGCGCCTCCCGCCGTTGGGATTACCGGCAATAAGACATCGGGGGAGGAAATCCCGCTCGAATCCGCCGCTGCTGAAACAACCCCGCCGGAGGAAGAAATACGGGAAGATAATCCTGCCGCAGTGGAAGAAAAAGCGGCGGAAGAAGAGACTGCCATAGATGATTCCACGGCATCTGAAGAGATTTTATTGGATGCGGACATCCAGCCGTCTTCGGAAGCCGCGCCTGAAACAATACCCGCCCCGATTGAAATTGAACAGGAGAAAGCATCGCCGGAATCCGCTCTTCCGGAGCTGCCCGATGAGTTTGGAGAACTCCAGCAGATGGAGCCGGACGAAGGACTGGCTGAATTTCCGCGGGAGGCTGGGGCGGAACGCCTTCCCGAAGAAGGCGAGCTTGATGGCATAGACATATTCGCCGTTGACAAGGGACTCGACGAGACCTCGGCGGCGGACATATCCGGGATGCAAAGCGACCCCGGAGACGGCATCCCGGATATCGAGGATACGCCTGTTGCGCCGGGAAAAAGCTTCGAGGAACGGCTCTCCGAGGCCGACATGCTCCTCCGGTACGGCACGACGGAAAAGGTTATAGATGTTCTGAGCGCCCTTTCCGAAACCCGTCCTCGGGACCCTGAAATAAAAAAGAGATATTTGGAGCTCTATAAATCCCAGGGCGATCTCGACAGCTTTATAGACGCTTCGGTCGAGCTTGCGGGGATTTATAATTCAATGGGCATGAATAAGATGGCCGACGAGGCGCTTGAAAAGGCCCGGCGTCTCGACCCCGGCAATCCTCTGCTTGCCACGTCCGCTCCGGATACGCCTCCGGCGATGCAGGAACAAAAGCCGGACAGCATCCACGAGATGATTGAGCTTTCGGATGCTTTGCCGACGGAGGAAAACAACGCCGTTGCGGATGCAGAGATTTCCAGGGCGGATGAATCTCCGGCGGAAAAAGTCTCCTTTACCGGAATAGAGGAACACCCGTTCAGTATCGATTTCGATGAATTCGACTCGCATTCGATGGAACCGGGTTCCGTGCATTACCTTGAAGAGCGCGCGGAGGCGGATTTCTACGCTCAACAGGGGCTTGTGCGGGAAGCGATAGATATATACGAGCGGCTGATTTCCATAAATCCCGACGACGAAGAAATCCGCGAAAAGCTCGATGCGCTGAAGACGCCGACTCCAACCGAACCGGAAAATGACACTGTGTTTCCCGCGGAGGAAGCCGCGCCGGAGCAGGCTGCGGCTGAAACGGAGAGCAGGCCTGAACCCGGGACAGAATTTCAATCCTATAAGCCGGAGTATGCCGAACCGGAATTATATGCGGCAAGTAATCAGGAAATCCCGGCGGAGGTGAGCGAGGAAGACGCGGCTTTCGGTTCTCTCGACAGCGAGCTGGATGAGGCGTTCCAGACCTGGGACGAGCCTCCATCGGATACTGCTTCGGATACTGCTTCGGATACTGCTTCGGATACTGCTTCGGATACTGCTTCGGATACTGCTTCGGATACTGCTCCAAATGCGGCTTCCGATGCGGTCCAGGATGCGACAGTCGGCAAACCATCTGCGAAAGCACCCGACCCGGAGGATTTCTCCAAGGTTACTCCGGTATTTAAAATACACGAACACGATAAGACGGCGGATGATGATTTCTTCGACCTTGGCGCCGAACTGCGCGAGGAACTCGACAAGGAGACCGAGGCACAGCCTGTTACCGATACCGATAAGCCCGCGGGCGTATTTGAAGACAAGCTGCTGTCGGACGTGTTCCAGGAGTTCAAGAAAGGCGTCGAAGAACAGCTTAATAACGAGGACTACGAGACACATTACAACCTCGGCATCGCCTACAAGGAAATGGGGATGATCGACGAGGCCCTTGGCGAGTTCGATCTGGCGTCGCGCGACCCGGACAGGCGCCTTGACTGCGCGAGCATGATAGGACTGTGCAATATAGAAAAGGGCGATTACGATTCCGCCATAAAGTTTTTCAAGGATGGGCTTAATATCGCCGGCCGCGAAAGAGAGGAGTATCTCGGCTTGAAATACGACCTTTCGACCGCATACGAGCTAAAGGGAGACATTGCCACCGCTCAGTCCATCTCCCGTGAAATTTCCTCGGAGAACAGCGGCTTCAGGGATATAAAGGACCGGCTTCAGAGGTTAGGCAGGGCGCTTTTGGAATCCGGAGCGATGCCGCCGCCGGACAAGAAAAAAGCAGGCGATAAAGCGCCTAAAAAGAGCAAGGTGTCTTATCTATAACCAACGGAGAGCGCGATGGACTACCTGAAATATTACGGCCTTAAGGAACAGCCCTTTACCAACTCCATCGACAACAGGTTCTATTACAACAGCGAACAACACGCCGAAGCCCTCCTGCGGCTGAAATATGCCGTAAGCACGATGAAGGGCCTCGCCGTGCTTGTAGGCGGCATAGGCACCGGCAAAACCACCCTTGCCAGAAGGATGCTCGACGAGCTCGACGACGGCGGGCACGAGTCCGCCCTGCTCGTGATAATACATTCCTCCATCACGACCGAATGGCTCCTTAAAAAGATCGCCATGCAGCTTGGCGTAGAGGACGTTCCCGAGGACAAGGTCAATCTCCTGAGCACGATATATAACCGCCTTATAGAAATTCACGAGTCCGGCAAGAAGGCGGTGGTGCTGATAGACGAGGCGCAGATGCTGAACTCGAGGGAAATAATGGAAGAGTTCAGGGGACTCCTCAATCTCGAAGTGCCCGGAGGAAAGCTTGTGTCGTTTGTATTTTTCGGAATGCCGGAACTCGACGACGTGCTGTCCCTGGACGAGCCTTTAAAGCAGAGAGTAGCCGTTAAATACCGTCTGAAGTCGTTTACGCACGAGATGACCGCGCAGTATATCCGGCACAGGCTGCACATCGCCGGATGCGAGAGGGAAATCTTTTCGCCTTCGTCGATAGAGGCCGTGCATACACTCTCCAAGGGCATCCCGCGGCTCATTAACACCATATGCGACAATACACTCCTTGAGGGCTTCCTTACAAAAAGACCCGGCATAGACCTGGACATCGTCGAGGAAGTGGCCGCCGACTTCGGCCTGACCGTTACAGCCGGCGTCTAAGGAGATGCTACTCTTCCGGAAGGCGAAACCCGTAACACAGCTTTCGGCGGTCTTCCTGCTTGGCCTTCTTGCCATTACCCTCCTGAACTACAAAAGAATACCCGACGCCGGAATCCTGGCCCTGCGTTTCGGCGCGGTGGGTGTCGTCGTCCTTTTAACGGACCGGATGCGCCGTAAGGCCCCACACAGCGCGCTGATAAAATCAATAGACCTGCTGATGCCATTGTTCGTCATACTCTTCACGTTCGACAGCATGGGCCATATGACCGCATACATCAATCCCCCCGACAAGGACGCCTTCCTCGCGCGGATTGATTCATACATCGTCGGCCCGGTTCCCGGCGCATGGCTGGACTGGATGATAAGCCCCGCGCTCACGGCGGTGCTCCAGGTCTGCTATACCTCATATTATTTCATTCCAATGATATTCTGTCTCATCCTGCTTTCAAGGAGAGAGACCGAAAAATTCGACATCGCTTTCTTCGGTATAACATTCGGGTTTTTCGTCTCATACATCGGTTACATAATCGTCCCGGCGTTCGGGCCGAGGTATTATCTGGCCGGGCAGTTCACTCACGGGCTGATGCGGGACGGTTTTGCTAAGGCGATTAATTCCGCGTTGAACTTCCTCGAAGGGACAAACCGGGACGCGTTCCCGTCAGGCCATACGGAAATCGTGCTGATAGTGCTGACATACGCATGGAGATACAGGAGATGGTTTTTCTGGGCGGCCCTGCCGCTCGCATCCGGCCTTGTCCTTGCGACGGTTTATCTGCGGTATCACTATGTCGCGGACGTAATCGCCGGGGCGGTTCTTGCGCCGCTTTGCGTCCGGGCGGCGGACAAGTTATATCGCTTTCTAACTCCTCGCCCTTTAATGGGAGAGAGGCAGGGGTGATGGTTCAGTAATGCGCCAGCGCCTGCATTACAGCGCCTGAGATTATCGGTATGGAAAGGTTGTCGTTGATCTTGAGCGGAAGGATTTCCACTACAGCCGCCGTCAGCGCCCCGGCGGCAACGACCGGCAACGGAAGCCCCTGCCAGTAACTCCCCGCCGCATAGCCGCAGACAAGCGCGGCAAGGAAGAACGCAATCGTTCCCTGAAGGCTCTTGACGCCGGATATTTTTATCGTCCCCCATCTCTCGCCGACTATCGTCGCGCTGACGTCTCCGCAGGCGAGGAAAACAATCGAGCATACCGCGACCGGCAGGCTGAACAGGAAAAACGCTCCGAGCATACCCGCCAGATACCACGGCGTGCCGGTGACGGCGTGTTTCTCCGACTCACGGATAAACGCGCCAAAGCGCCGGAACATGAAGTCGTTGAACCTCGGAAATACAAGGCGGGATATGTCGGTAGCCGTGGCAATGGCCGTAAGCGCGGCAAGCGCGGGAAGCCCCCGTTCGCGTCCGAGCGAGATATACGCGGCGCCTATGACAAGACCGCCCGCGAGGTGATACATTTTACGGCCTGGATGTTTCAATCGCGTCCGGCTCGATATTTTTTTACACGTGCTTCGGCTGGAGGATGCCAAGCTCCCTGCCAACCTTCTCGAAGACTTCGAGCACGCGGTCGAGCTGCCCGAATGTGTGCGTGGCCATGTAGCTCGTCCTGATAAGCGCCCTTCCCGGGGGTGTCGCGGGGCTGACAACCGGATTGACGAAAACCCCTTCTTCCTGGAGCCGCCTTGTCATAATGAACGCCGTCATGTCCTCGCCCACGACGACAGGCACGACAGGCGTATCGCTGACGCCTATGTCGTAGCCCATCTCCCTGAAGCCTTTCTGCATTTTATGGGTATTGTCCCACAGCGCCTTCCGTCTCTCCGGCTCGCTCTCGATAATGTCCAGCGCGGTTATTACCGACGCCACGGACGACGGCGGCGGGCTTGCGGAGAATATAAGGGCGCGGGCATGGTGTTTTATGTAGTTTATGACGTCCCGTTCCGCGACTACGAACCCGCCGATGGAGGCAAGGGACTTGCTGTAAGTCCCCATTATGATGTCCACCTTGTCTTCCAGGCCGAAATGCTCAGCAGTGCCCCTGCCGTTCTTCCCCAGGACTCCTATGCCGTGCGCGTCGTCCACCATCACGCGCGCGCCGCGTATCCTGGCCACGTCCACAATCTTCGGCAGGTCGGCTATGTCGCCTTCCATCGAGAACACGCCGTCAACGACGACTATCTTGCCGCCGTTCCCGCAGTTTGTCAGGACACGGTCGAGGTCTTCCATGTCGTTGTGTTTGAATTTCCTGGCCTCGCCGAAGGAGAGGCGGCAGCCGTCGATAATGCTCGCATGGTCGAGCTTGTCGATTATTACGGTGTCGTCCTTTCCGGCCACGGCGGAGATTGTGCCGAGGTTCGTCTGAAAGCCGGTGGAGAAGGTAATCGCGGCGGGCTTCCGCATGAACCCGGCCAGACGCTCTTCGAGTTCCTCATGTATATCGAGCGTGCCGTTCAAGAACCTCGACCCGGCGCAGCCTGTGCCGTATTTCCTTATGGCGGCAATAGCCGCTTCCTTCACCCTGGGGTCGTTTGTCAGGCCAAGGTAGTTGTTGGAGCCGAGCATTATCAGCTCATGGCCGTCCATCGTTACTATCGGGTCCTGTGGCGAATCTATCCTGCGGAAATAAAGATAGGCGCCTATCGCCTTTAAGTCGTCCGCCTTTGTAAATCGTTTGCACTTCCCGAAAATGTCCAAGCTGTAGACCTCCTCAGAGCCATCCATGAAGCCTGTACCACTCGGCTGTTATTTTTGCACCCGCCGGGAAATCAACGCGGGCCCTGAATTTTAAAACTTCCTCCGCCTTTTTCGTATCCGCCACCCAGAAACGCTGTCTTATCTCCGCCATCTTCTGGCGGTTAAGGAGGGCCGGCTTGCCTGTAAGAGCCGACAACGCCTCGGCGCATAACGCCACGGCCCCCATCAAGGGCACGGGAATGAGAAGCCTCCTTGCCTTTACTCCCAAAGCGCAGGCCATCGCCTCGCCGATGGAATCCCAGTCCATTACATCCGGATGGGCCAGAAAAAATGCTTCGCCGGACTTCGTGTCCTCAAGCGCGGCATTTATCGTTCCTTCAACTATATCAGAAACATAACAGACTGACAGTTGTCTTTTTTCAAAAAATGCCGTCCGGAACCCTTTATTTACCATTCCGAAGAAGGCGAATATATCCCGGTCGCGCGGACCGTAAACGGACGTGGGCCTGACAATGGCTATGTTAAGTTTGTCTTTTAACGCCAGCGCATGTCTTTCGGCAAGCAGTTTGCTCCTGCCGTAATCCGAGACGGGCGCCGGCTCGTCTTCTTCCCGCCTCGGTATTCCTTCCCTCGACGGGCCCGCCGCCGCCTGGCTGGACACCAGAACAAACTTTTTTACCCGTCCCCCCTCCCGGACCGCGCTTAGCAGGTTCCCGGTCCCCTGCGCGTTTATCAGGTAGTAGTCCCGCGGCTTTGCCGCCTTTGTAATCCCGGCGGCATGGAATATGTAATCCACGCCGGAAACAGCCGCCGACAGACCTGCCGTTGCCGCCGTATCTCCCCGAACTATCTCTACATCCAGCCCGGCAAGCCATCTCAGCCGCCCCGGGTCCCGGACAAGGCACCTTACTTCAAAACCTCTCTTCAGAAGGGCCTCGACAAGATGACTGCCTATGAAACCCGTCCCCCCGGTAACCAGCGCCTTCATCGGCTGATTTTATAATCTTTCGTCATGCTTTGCAAGATAAAAAACCCCCGCGTTGTCATGCCGAACCTTTGCCGTGAGATTAAAAAAGATTAACGACTAAATCATGTTAAAGAGCTGCGACGGTTCCGTAGGGATGCGGCTTAGTTTTGCCGGATTGGATGACGCCGGACGCGAATATATCCGGTATTATGTCGAAGAAAATACGGCAAGGCCCATGCGGAGCCAAAGACCGCGTCATGTCGGCTGGCGCCTCAAAGTTTCTTCCCAAGACCACGACCTCGCCCGTCAGGCTGAGCGAGGACGTGAAGAACCTGCTCAAAGCCTCGCAGAAGGCAAAAAAGACAGCCTGATACTATGTTCTCTTTACATGCAGGAGGTGAAACAGCACAGGCATGAAAACGAGGACGAGCGGCAGCTGAATGACAAGGCCGGAGATGATGGCTATCGCCAGGGGCTTCTGCATGGCCGCGCCCTGGCCAATGCCCAGAGCCAGGGGCAGAAGGGCCAGTATGGCGGCGAAAGTCGTCATGGCTATCGGGCGCATACGGTTCTTCCCGGCAAGTATAAGCGCCTCCTTTTCGTCCATATCCGCCGGCAGCTCGAAATATTCCGATACGTAGAATATGGCGACTTCCGTCGCAATTCCGACAATCATCGTCATGCCCATCATGGACGAGATGTTGAGTTCCGTCTTCGTGACGAACAGGCCTATGAATACCGCCGTAAGGGCGAGAAGGGTTGTGGCGAGTATAGCCAATGCGACCCTGAACCTCTCGTACAAAAAAAGAAGCAGGAGAAAAACAAGAGCGACGGCGGCGACAAACACGGCAATAAGGCCGGCAAAGGCAATCTGCTGCTGCCTGTACAGACCGCCAAGCGTGTAGTAGACGCCCTTTGGAAGAAGCCCCGGCCGCGCCAGGGCGGCCTTGACGTCCCTGATTACAGACCCCATATCCCTGCCGCTTATACGCCCGGTTACGGCTATCATCCTCTTTAAGTTGTCGCGCATTATCTGCGGCTGGCCGCTGATTGCCCTGACTGTGGCGATCCTGCCAAGCGGGAAGAGATGGCCGTCCGGCGCGCGCAGCTGGAGCCGCGCCAAATCCCTCTCCGTCGCCCTGAAATCCTTAGGGACCCATACCCTGACCCCGACCATCTTTACGCCTTTCTGGACATGGGTCGTAACGTCGCCCTTGAGGAACGCCTTGAGGTCTTTTGTTACGGATTCCGGGTCTACGCCTTCAAGCGCCGCCTTCACCCTGTCTACTTTTATGTCGAGCGCGTCTCCCGCCAGGACAATGCCGTTGTCCACATCCACCACGCCGGGGATATTGCCGATTATCGAAGCCACCTGCGGGCCGAGTTTCCCAAGGAGCTTGCCGTCGTCCGAGAAAATCTTTATCTCTATCGGCTGCGGGACGGCTGTCAGGTCTCCTATCAAGTCCTCCATGAGCTGCGCCATCTCGATATGCAGGCCGGGCACGGAGCGCTCCACTCTTTTCCGGACATCGTCCATCACCTTTTCTATCGACCTTCTCGGAAACGGCTTCAGATGCACGAAGAAATCTCCCTGGTAGGCTTCCGTAACGCCGCCGCCAAGTTGAAGACCCGTGCGCCTGGAATATGTGTCCACCTCCGGCGTCTTGCGCAAAATAGCCTCGACCTGCCTCAGCAGGCGGTCCGTCTCGCTCAAGGACGTGCCCGGCTCTGCGTAGTAATCGAGGATAAAACCGCCCTCGTCCATCTTCGGCATGAAACCGGAACCGACATGCTTATAGCCGAGCCATCCCGCGAAAACAAGCGGCACTATGGGCAGCAGCAGCAATACCGGGCGGGCAAGCAGGCTGTTCATTATCCTTACATAACCGTCATGCGCCTTTCGCGTCGCAAAGCCGCCTTCTTTCTGGTCAGCGTCTTTCTGCCCAAGGAGGTGATCCGCAATAAGCGGGACGGCGAGCCATGCGACTAAATAGGATATTAAAAGGCTTGAGGCCATCGTAAGCGACAGGGCCTTGAAAAACGCTCCCGTCACGCCCGACAGGAAGGCCAGGGGCGCGAAGATTATTATCGTTGAAGCCGACGAACCCATCAGGG
The DNA here is from genome assembly GCA_021784575.1 of Nitrospirota bacterium. Taxonomy (GTDB): domain Bacteria; phylum Nitrospirota; class JACRHJ01; order JACRHJ01; family JACRHJ01; genus JAKAHE01. The sequence continues at coordinate 58,966 of JAJYHX010000002.1, read as the reverse complement.
GCCTTGTAAACTCGGCTGCCGCGTGAACTACCCTCTTGTGGTGCTCGCCGGGGTTCCCGCGCAGACGCCTGATGATATGTTCGAGCATGACTATGGTGTCGTCGATTATAAGCCCCACCGCCGCCGCCATGCCGCCAAGCGTCATGATATTGAAGCTCTGCCCAAGGACATACAGCAGGAGCACCGTCGCGGCCAGAACGCCGGGCACCGTGATTATCGCAATGAGCGTAATTTTGATATTTCTCAGGAATATGAAAAGTATGACGGCCGCCAGGGCGATCCCTATAAGTATCGCGTCCCTGACATTGCCGGCGGAGGAGATTATGAGCCGGCTCTGGTCGTACCAGTTGGCGATTTTTATGCCGGCGGGTATCTGGGCCTTGAAGGCCGCGAGCTTGGCCTTGAGGTCCTTTGCTATCTGCACCGTATTGCCGCCCGGCTGCTGGTATACGTTCAGGAGAACGGCGTCGTGGCCGTCCGCGGTGACGCGCGTCCACTGCGGCACGCTGCCGCGGCTGACGGTCGCCACGTCTTCCAGGAGGACCGGGCCGTCTTTGCCGGAGCGGAGCACGGTGCCGCGTATCTGGTCAAGCCCGGCAAACCTCGTGTCGGACATGACGAGATAGAGCTTGTAATGGTCTTCCAGCCGGCCCACGGCTTTTATGACATTGGCCGCGGAAAGCGCCTTCGACACATCCCGCAGCGACAGGCCGTAGGAGGCGAGTTTTGCCGGGTCCACCGTAACCCGGTATTCCTCGACGTTGCCGCCCTGGACCTGCACCCTCGCAACGCCTTTTACGGTTGAAAGCAGGGGCCGGAGCTGATAGAACGCGATGTCCCTCAGTTCTGTCAGGGAATGCGTGTCCGAGGAAAGGCTGTAGGCAAGCACCGGGTCTACGGTCGGGTCCATCCTCTTCACGCTGAATGTCGTGCCCCTGGGCAGGGACGGCATGGCCTGGTTTATGGCAGACTCCACCTGGAGCATTGCCGCCACCATATCCCTGCCCCAGCCGAAGTTCACGGAGATTTCGGCGCTGCCGCGGCTTGTCGTGGACTTTACGCTCACGACACCCGGCACGGACCTTATGGCCTCCTCGACAGGCCAGGTCACTTCAATGGCCATCTGGTCGGCGGGCCGGTCTCCGGAGTTGAGCTCTGCGACAACGCGGGGAAAGCTGATGTCTGGGAAAAGGGCCACGGGAAGCTTGAAGCTGCTTGCGACGCCGCTTATCATAAGCGCCGCCAGGAGGAACAGTATAGAGCGGCGGTGATGGTGAACCCACCCGGAGAAGCTCATCTGCCCCCCGATGTATTTACGGCCATCCCGTCCTTAAGCTCGTAATCGCCGACGACCACGGCCTGCTCTCCCGCTTTAAGCCCCGGCCCGGATACCTGAACATCCCTGTCGTTTTCGACGATTACCTTCACGACATGCCTGACCGCGCGCCCGTCCTTCACGGTAAAGAGCACATGTTTCCCGTTCTCCGGCAGGACGGCGCTTCGTGGAACCACGAAGCCGGCGGAAGAGGCCGTCCTCATCCTGCCGATGATATATTCGCCGAGCATGTATTCCGCCGAGCGCGGCAGGGTAACGAACACGTCCACAAGGCGCGTCTTCGGGTTTACCGCGCGCGATATTTTCCTTATTTTGCCGGTTATTTCCCCCGCGCCGGACACATTGACATAACCGAGCTTGACGGCCTGTCCGGGGACGAGGCGGTTTATGACGTCCGGTTCCACCCCAAGGCGGACTTCGAGACGGTTCTGGGCGATTATCTCAATGAGCGGATTTCCCGCCGGGACTATCGCCCCTTCCTGGACGCTTACCTTGTTAATGAGTCCCGTCGCATTTGAACTGATGATGCGTTTGCCGTCAACACCGCGCTTTTTAAAGCTTTCAAGCCGGGCGGATGCCTGCCGGGCCGCCTCCTGCGCATTGAGCATCTGGGAGTTCGTCGCGAGCTTCAGGGCAAAAAGCTCTTTTACCTTTGCGAGCTGTTGTATGGCTGTGCCGTTTGCGTTTCGCGCCTGCTCAAGCTCCAGGCGCGTACTCGGGCTGGGCTTAAGCTCCAGCAATGGATCGCCTCTGGAAACCTTCTGCCTTTCGCTTACCATTATCCGGTTTATCATGCTCTCGTAAGGGACGGAAACCACCTGTATGGCGCCGGGGGCCGGCACGACATCTCCGTAGACCGTCGTATGCTCCGCGATGTCGGCCTGCCTTATCGGTTCCGCTTCCACCACCGCGACAGGGGCGGATTCTTTCCCGGACGGCACACCCTGTTTTGCCTTCCGCGCCCGGCCCCCGTGATAGAACCAGTATGCGCCGCCTGCAAGACAGATGATTGCCATGGCTATAATAATGCCCTTCGCGGGCTTTTTCATCGTTTTTGGAACCTCCTTCTTATTTACGGCCCAGAAACTCCCCGGAAGTTATTTCCAGCGCGACATGAAGGTCTGCCAGTCCCTGCTCAAGCCTAAGCGTCTCAAGCCTCCTGGAGAAAAGCCTGTCAACTTCGTCATAATAGCTCAGGACGTCTATATTCCCCTCGAGAAACCCCCTGTAGGAAATCCGGACAAGCTTCTGAAGCGACCTTGTGGCCTTGTCGGCAGCATCCACCTGCTTCCCGACAGATTTAATATCGGCAAGGATGGAGGCCGCATCAGCCCTTGTCTGATAGACACGGTTCAAGTATTCGTCGAAAAGCTGTCTTCTTCCCGCCTTTTCAATTGCAATCCTGCCCTGGTTCCTGTCGAAAAACGGCAGGCTTATGGACACGGAAAACCCCGCGCTTATGACATCCGTGTTGTCGCGCGCATGAGAGAACCCGACGTTTATCTTCGGGAACTGCGCGCGCACCGCGGCCCTCAGGCTTGCCTCCCTGCTCTTGTAACCCATCCTGAGGGCGAGCAGGTCGAGCCGCCTTTTCTCGATGCCGTTCATTATATTCGCAAGGGACGGGACGTTTCCAGAAGACGGCAGCCCCATGCCTTTGGCGAGCGGTATTACGCTGTCCGGCGGAAAACCGAGTATGCGGTTCAGGGTAAGCCTTTCCTGCTCGCGTCTCTTTTTTATATCTAGCACCGTCGTATGTATTTTCCTCAAGGTGGCGTCAACGGCATTTTCGTCTACTATTGTCATATTTCCCATCCCGACAGCTTTCCTTACCGCATCCAGGTTTTTTCTCAGGCCCGCTTCCTCCTTCCTGCCGACGGCAAGCTGCTTATCGAGGTACAGGAGCCTGTAAACATGCCTTTTCGCGGATTCCGCAACCTGCCACTCCTTCCACGCCACTTCCAGATTCACCGAGGCCGCCCTGGCGCGCGCCGCATCGACCTTCGCGCCCCGAGTAAGGAGCGACCGGATGTCCCAGTCCAGTCCGAGGCCGTATGCGGTTACCGTCCCGGCGGTACTGCCGCCGATGGGAAAATCCGAGCTGTAGCCGAAGGTGGGGTTCGGCAATATCCCGGCCTGCAAGAGCTGTGCGTCCGCCACGCCGAGGCGGTCGCGTTCATCCCGGAGGGCGGGGTTCATTATGACGGCTATAATAGCCGCGTCATCGGCGGAAATGCCCCTGCTGAAATCAATATTGCGCGGCTTCAGGATCGGATGCCTTATCTCTTCGGCTTTTATGCGGATAGACTCAAGGTCGGGGGTGGATAGGGTCTGTGAAACTACATGCTTATCAAGAGGCTTGGGGCGGTATATTGCGCAGCCCTGCAACATCAAAAAAACGATTACCAGGGCGAGATATTTCCGGCTTTTTTTCACTATTGCCTCGCAAATTTACTGAAAAGCTATAATACTCTTGCCGTAACCGTAAAATCAATAGCAAATATTCTAAAACCCAAATTTCAGATAACATGGTAACTGAAGCATGACGTCGCCATATCCTAAAAGGTAATATATGGAAAAGTAAGGTTATTTTTGAGCTTACGAGAAATGTAAGCGAACGTGAGGGATTTAATGGGTTACGAAAATCGCGTAACCCATTGATTTGTTGGAGCTGGCGAGAGGGGTCGAACCTCCGACCTGCTGATTACAAGTCAGCTGCTCTACCAGCTGAGCTACGCCAGCGCGTTTTTTTACGTTTTTACAGAAGTTGTTTATTTTATAGGGAAATTAATGGCAAGTCAAGGAAAAAGAGCGAGCCGGCGCAAGTTCATTTCCGCCCCGTGTCTCCACGCCTGTCATTCTGAGCAGCGCGAATAAGCTACAGTTGTCATAACGCCCCCTCGTTCCCCCTCTTATCTTAAGAGGGGGAGGAAGGTAAGCTGTCATTCTGAGCACCGCGAAGAATCCACCTTTGACTTTAACGGTTTCGGCAATGATGATGCTATTTACTAATACTCAAACCCGTATACCCTTGAGCAATACTCATCGGTAGGCGAAGTTCGTTGTCAATGGATATTCCGAATTGGTTATATAACTTATTGATTATTAAAGTAAAAATAAAACAAATCACATTTTTCCGCCGGTATCGAAAGCGGCTCGAAAACAGGCCGTTTTCGGGCAATTTCGGGCCAAAAAGGGGGTGCGGGGAAGGCGTGATTTTGTGGCAAAAAGTGTGCGCCGGGACAGGCGGTTCCGCGGGAATTTCCCGACCGGCAATTAATAAGCTATTATTTATGCGACATGGGAATTAAGGCTATTTATCGAGATTTATCTTATAGATGCGGGCGAGGCCCTTCAGCGTAAGGTGCGGGTCAATCACCGGCTTTCGCTTTGTCATGTGCGGGACGACCATATCGGCAAGCCCGCCTGTCGCCACGGCCCGGAGCTTCGCGCCGAGCTGCCCTTCCGCCAGGCCCAAAAGCCCCTCCGCCATCGCCGCATGGCCGAGAATCACCCCAGATTCGAGGCCCTCGGCTGTGTCTTCGCCGATGGGTTTTTTGGGATACGCAAGCCCAATACCTGGAAGGCCTGCGGCGGCATTTGTCAAGGCTTCGTAAGAGGTTATGAGTCCAGGCGAGATTGTCCCCCCAAGGAAATTGCCGCCGGAATCGACGACGGAGATGGTCGTCGCCGTGCCGAAATCGAGCACCGCCACCGGGCCCATTTCTGAGGCCGGTCGCCCGGCAAACGCCCCGCTCGCGGAGGCGATCCTGTCCGAACCGAGCGTTTCCGGGGACTTGTATTTTATCTTTATCGGGAGCTTGAGCCGGGAGGAGACAAGGAGCGGCGAGGGCATGTCAAGCGTCTTTAAAACGCTGAAGAAGACATGCACAAGTGCAGGCGCCACCGAGGAAATTACAGCGCCGTCGATTGCGCCGGGGGCGATTTTAAAGGCCGCAGTCTGCGCACGGACAAAGGCCGCATACTCGTCCGGAGCCGCTCTCTTGCGGGATTCGGCCTTAAAGGAGCAGACTATCTCCTCGCCCTCAAAAATCCCGAATGAAATTGTGCTGTTGCCGATGTCGATTGCGAGGAGCATATCCCCTCCCAAGTGTTGCCCTGTCGCCATGAAAGATAACAGAAACCCGCCATTGTTTCAATATCTTTTTGATTTTTCGGCCTTCCCGTTGTAATATTCCACATGCGTATGAAAATCGTCCCCGCACTGGTCTTCATGCTGTTTTTCATGGCCCTTGCCGCACCCGCTTCGGCAACGGAGCAGTTCGCCATGAAAACCGGCCTTCCCTGCGCATTCTGCCACGAAAACCCCTCCGGCGGCGGAACTCTTACAAGCGCGGGCCAAAGATACAAGGCCCTGCTCTCGGGCAAGGTTACGCCGTCCGCCGTCAAGGACACGGCCAGGTTCATAATCGGCTATCTCCACATACTTGCAGGGATAATCTGGTTCGGCGCTATATTCTACGTCCACATAATCCTGAAACCCGCATACGCCGCCAGGGGCCTACCGAAAGGAGAGCTTGCCTTGGGCTGGGCGGGCATCGTCGTCGTCGGGGCAACGGGCATATTGCTTACAATCTCCGCCGTGCCGTCCTTCGGGGCATTGTTCCACAGCCGTTTCGGTATCTTGTTGTCGATAAAGATTTTTCTGTATCTGATCATGTCCGCCTCCGCCGCGGTCGTCACGTTCGTAATCGGGCCGAGACTGAAAAAGCGGCTGGCTGCGAAACCGGCCCCCGCCGCCGGAGACGGGAATACCGGATTTACACCGGACATGCTCTCGAACTTCGACGGCAAAGAGGGCAGGCAAGCTTATGCGGCGGTAGACGGGAACGTCTACGACCTTACGCAAAGTCCGCTCTGGAAAAGCGGGAAACACGCAAGGCACCAGGCCGGGATGGACCTTACAACGGCCATAAAACAGGCCCCGCACGGCCCGGAAAAACTTGAGGCATTCCCGAAGGCGGGTGTTCTGAATATTCTTCTCCCCTCAAACAACAAACCCAGGGCCGCCTTCTACCTGCTGGCCTACATGAACCTCACCGCGATATTTCTGGTGATAGCAATAATCGCCCTCTGGAGATGGTGGCCGTAAGTAATTTTTATCAATATATCGAATTGACAACTATCATCCCTTAAATTAGATTTCATATAATTCCGCCCGCGAAGCTCAAGGCCGTTTAAAGCAAGCGCTTATCCGAGTCAATTTATCCAAGGTCAAACCGACAACCAAACTAAATACGGAGGAACGCCATGAAGCAGATGCTTTGCGCCTTGGTTCTGATGTCCGGGATTCTTATGGTCTCCGCCAGCTCTTTCGGCGCTACGGTATTTACAAGCATAGGCAGCGGCGACGCGGCCTATGTAACCTGGAGCAACTCAAGCTCATACGGCTACGTTGACGTATGGAAAGGGGGCACGGTAACAAGTCCCTATACATATTTAACCTACTATACCTACGACTATACGGCCAACAGTCGGTCGTATGGATGGGGAGATATACCGAATTCGGACTTCACTGTGCTCGGCGGCAAGCACGCATCGCTAATTACCAACGTCAACGCGGACCCAGACTTTCATATCGGCAGCGGTTCGGGCGGCACGTTATCGCTTTATTTTCAAAATAACGGCGTCGTCAGTTACAGTTTTACGGGGACTTCTAAAGTGAGTTTCAACTCCGGAAGCATGACATATAAAAATACCGGAACAGGCGATTCTTTATCAGCATCGGTTTCCGGGAATTGTCTGGGGTATAATATAGTAACTGACAACGCCGAGGGGGATATACAGCGCAATAAGTCGTTGGTTATAACCATAGACAAACAATAAAAACACATAAAAGGCCGCCCGTTCGGGGCCGCCGCAGCCCGATTTGACAAACCGAAAGCACGAGGTATAATTTTATTAACTGAGTAGGGAAAATAGTAGGGACATATGAAGCAGGAGCATAAAAACTCCGGAAAATATGAACCGAAAAATTCCCTGCTCAGTTTTTTTATTCCGGCGGCGGGTTAATCGAAGAATAAATCCCCGCTAACGACCGTTCCAGCTTCACCGTCGTCCCCGCGTATTACAAGCCCGCCGGAGGCGTCAATGTCCGTGGCCGTCCCCGTTTTCTCGCCCCACAGCCCCTTAACCGTCACGCGCCTGCCGAGCGTGCAGGAGAGAGAGCGCCAGGCGTCAAGAATAATCTCTCTCCTGCCGGAAACGATATTGTCGTAGAGCGTCTCCATCTCGGAAAGAAACAGCCTTAAAAGTTCCGCCCGGTCCGCCTTCTCCCCGCGCGAAATATAAATTGAAGTCGATATGTCCCGTATCTCTTCCGGAAACATGTCTTCAGTCATGTTCACGTCCACGCCGACTCCAAGAAGGACGTGGCGGATACGCGAAGCTCCCGCGTTCATCTCCGTCAGGACGCCCGCGAATTTCCTGGAATGCAGCAGCGCGTCGTTCGGCCATTTTACCGCGGCGGGAAGGCCGTAGAGCGCGCGGACGGACTTTGCCAGCGCCGCCCCCGCGGCAAGCGTAATCATGGGCGCGGCTGCGGGCGGGATTTCCGGGCGCAGTATCAGGGTAAAATACAGGTTCACGCCGGGCGGGGACTCCCACTTCCTGCCAAGACGCCCCCTGCCCGCCGTCTGCGATTCGGCGATTGTCAGCGTCCCTTCCGGCGCGCCCTCGCCCGCCAGACGCGCGGCCTGCGCGTTCGTGGAGTCCGTCGAATCGAAATAAACTATGTTCCTGCCGAGGCGGTCGGTCGCAAGGCCCGGAAGAATCTCACGTTCCGTGAGCAGGTCGGAGGTTCCGCGGCTGCCGTCAGACATTAATAAACCGCTCTTTATTCTTTACTTTCGGGAAAGTCCTGCCGCCGAAGACCTTGAAGACCATGTTCGAGCCGGGGTTGATGAGCCAGGAGGGCGTGCTTCTCCAGAGGCGTTTGAAGATATTCGGATAGGTATGGAACTCGCGGAACATCCACCAGTAGCCTTCCTGGAGGTCCTTCACGGACAGCTTCGCGGGCTGATAAACGACTGTCGATATGTCGTAGCGCTCCCAGTCGTAGTCGAAGATGCGGCCCTCGGCCTTGAGCCTTTCGTGTATGCGCGTCCCGGGAAAAGGCGTCACAATCGTCAGGAACGCGGCGTCGAGCTTCACCTTCATCCCGAAGTCTATGAACTTGCGAAATACGTCTATTCCGTCGTGGTCGAAGCCGAACATGAACGAGCCGTGTATGCTGATGCCCCTGTCGTGGAACTTCTTCACCACCGTCGCATACTTCTCCACGACGTTGTGTCCCTTGTCTATGCCGTCGAGGGACTCCTGGTTCAGCGAGTCGAACCCGACGAAAAGCACCTTGCACCCGGCCTGCTCCATCTTCCTTAATACTTCGTCGTCGTCCGCGACAGCCGCCGTGCTCTGGGCGTACCAGTTTATCTTGAACGGCGTGATGTCGTCGCACATCCGCATCAGGAAACTCCTGTTCGCAACGATGTTGTCGTCGCAGAAAAACACCTCGTTGCCGCGGAATCTGTCCCTGTCCATCGCCTCTATCTCCCTCACCACCTGCGCGTGGGACTTGTGCCGGTAAGAGCGTCCGAAGAACTTCGTTACCGTGCAGAACTCGCAGTTGAACGGGCATCCCCGCGTGGTCTGGATGATGTTCGGGAGAAAGAAGCCCTGCTTACGGTAGAAGTCCAGGCGCGGGACGGGAGATTCGGTCTCAAGGTCGACGAGGCCATCGTTTTTGTAGAATTTCTTCACGTGGCCGCGTCCCTTTTCGTAGTCCCGGAGGAGCGCCTGCCAGGTGCGCTCGCCCTCGCCGACTATGACGGAATCGAAATGCAGCGCGGCCTCTTCCGGGACCATCGTGGCGTGGATGCCGCCCATGACGGTGAATACGCCGCGCTTCCTGAACTCGGCGGAAATCTCGTATGCGCGTTTCGATACGGGCGTCATGCCGGTCATGCCAACGACGTCCACTGGGCCGTCGTAGTCTATGGGGCCTTTTTCGTCGTAGATTATGCTTACCTCGTGTTCCGGCGGGGTAAGGGCCGCGACGGTGGCGAGAGAGAGGGAAGGGATTCCGGAGCCCATCTTTCCCCACAGCGAGGACTTGGGCCATGCCGGCATTATAAGTTTTATTCTCATCGCCGCCTCCAGATTTTTTCCTTAAGCGGTAATCATAAATAATTACAGTTTTATAGTCAACAAGATTTACCCTCTGTATCAGCCGTGGGGGGAGCATTCCCGGAGAAAAATTATCTTGAACGTAAAACAGGACTATTGCCGTTAACGTGTAGTTGTGAATAATAATTTTTTGAAGGAAATGCTCCCTCCCCGGCCAAGGCCGCTAAAAACCTGTTAATGTCCTCCGAAGGTAAGCACGGTGCGTATGGTCTTCAGCACGATAAGCATATCGAGCATGACTGACATGTTCTTTATGTAGTAGAGGTCGTAGCGCAGCTTTTCCACGAACTCCTCTTTTGTAACGGCGGGACAGCGGCAAACCTGCGCCCATCCGGTAATGCCGGGCTTGACGGTCAGCCGGTAGCCGTAGGACGGTATCTCACTGTTGAGCGCCGTCACGATGTTTTCTATATCGGGCCTTGGGCCCACAAAGCTCATATCGCCCATAAGGACATTTATGAGCTGCGGGATCTCGTCTATCCGCAGTTTCCTTATGATTCGCCCCGCGCGCGTCACCCTCGGGTCGTTCCTTACCGCCGGGGTCGGTCCGCCGCCTTTATCCGCGTTATCAATCATGGTCCTGAGCTTCAGGATTTTAAACTTCCGGAAGTTCATCCCGACGCGCTCCTGCTTGTAGAAAATCCCGCCCCTCGAATCGAGCTTCACGGCTATGGCCGCAAGAAGCGCTATCGGCGAAGAAATATACAGCAGCAGGAGCGAAAATATTATGTCGAGAAGCCTCTTGGTCTTCCTGTAGGCTCCGCGGCTGCCGGAAATCGCATTGGTCAGGAGCCAGTCGTTCGTGATGTTGTCAAGCGGGAGCTTTCCGGTTATGGCCTCGAATACGCTCGGCATGTCCACCACCGTGATGTGGTTGTAATGGCACCTTACGAGGTTCCGGGCGAGGCTGTCGCTCTTGCGGCCCGTCACGCATACGGCGACTATATCCGCATTCAGCCTGACGGAAACGTCGATAAGGTCGCCGCTGGTGCCGTATACGGGCTTCCCGCGCACGGTACTGCCGGTCTTCGACGGGTCGTCATCCACAAAACCGGCGACGTTTATGCCGCAGCACGGATTGTCGGCCACCGTCCTTAGAAGTTTTTCTCCGGCGGCCCCGGCGCCGACGATTAAAACCTTTTTCTGCCAGCGCTCTTTCGAGCCGAGCGATGTCGAGACGGACCTGACGAGCGAGGCGGAGAGGAATATAAGGACGCCTGAGACGGCGAACACGCCCCTGCCGAGATATTGCATCGAGGAATAAAACAGGGCGGCGGATAAGAACATGGCGGCCGCGCAGGCGGAGAATACGTCAAGAATATGGCGGGCGCTCCTGAAATCCTTCTTCATGTCGTATAGGTCGGCGATTATGAAACACACGAAAAAAACAAGCGGCAGAAACGCGATGGGCAGGAGGTGTCCCGCCGCATAGAAGCGGGCCTCGTCCGGCTCCAGCCTCACGAAGACCGCGAGGATGACGGCGAAGAAGAAAATGAAGAGGTCGGCCAGCGTAATCCAGAGGATGTTCCCGTTAAGCACCCGGCCCCAGATTCTTATCACGCAAACCTCCCGGAGCATGCACCGCCTGTCCGGACCACTATAACCGCGGCGCATTTATTCATGGCAGTTTAATACCCTGTAACCTTTTCTTTTTAACAGCGCCTCCTTTTCCGCTTCAATCAAATCCGCCCGAACCATCTCGCTCACAAGCTCATTGAAGCTCACCTTAGGGCTCCAGCCCAGCATGCTTCTGGCCTTGGAAGAATCGCCGAGCAGCGCGTGCACCTCGGTCGGCCTGAAATACCTCTCGTCGATTTCGACAAGCGTATTCCCGGTAGCGGCGTCAATGCCTCTCTCGTCCGTTCCGTCTCCCTCCCAGACGATGTCGATTCCGGCCTCCCTGAACGCAAGCTCGACGAATTCCCTTACGGAGTGGTTCTCGCCAGTGGCGAGGCAGAAATCGTCGGGACAGTGGTGCTGGAGTATCATCCACATCCCTTCCGCGTAATCGCGGGCGTGTCCCCAGTCCCGCCTTGCGTCGAGGTTGCCGAGGTAGAGCTTCCCGCAAAGCCCCAGCGTAATCCTTGCGACCGCCCTGGTTATTTTCCTCGTGACGAACGTCTCGCCCCGGAGCGGTGATTCGTGGTTGAAGAGTATGCCGTTCGACGCGTGGATGCCGTAAGCCTCGCGGTAGTTGACGGCAATCCAATAGGCGTAGAGCTTCGCCGCCGCGTAAGGACTCCTCGGATAAAAAGGCGTCTTTTCGTCCTGCGGGGTTTTCCGGACAAGCCCGTAGAGCTCGCTCGTCGAAGCCTGATAGAAACGCACGTAGCCCGACATGCCGAGGATTCGTATCGCCTCAAGAAGCCGGAGCGTCCCGAGCGCGTCCGCGTTCGCGGTGTATTCCGCCGTCTCGAAAGACACCTGCACGTGGCTCTGCGCGGCAAGGTTGTAAATCTCGTCCGGCTGGACTTCCTGGATTATCCTTATGAGGTTTGTCGAATCGGTCATGTCCCCGTAGTGGAGCCGGAAGTCCGTCCCGCCCTCGTGCGGGTCTTCATAGAACCCGTCTATCCTGTCCGTGTTGAAGAGCGATGCGCGCCTCTTTATGCCGTGGACCTCGTATCCCTTCAGGAGAAGCAGTTCCGCAAGGTATGCGCCGTCCTGCCCCGTAATGCCCGAAATCAGTGCGCGTTTCTCTCTCATTTTTCCCGCCTCCCGATCAACGACAACTGCCTTAACTTGGATAACGGCTTCCTGATATATATCAACGGAGGCGGCTTCAACCCGTTCTCAAGCCACGCCCGCCTTACCTCCGCGTTGGCCCTGATGATGTTCATGAGGCTTTTGCCGCTCTCGCCTCCCACTCTCATCTTTACGGTAACCTCCGGCAGGTATGCCGCGGCTATCTTGTGGCGCTCCATGAACCGAAGCATGATCTCGTAATCGGCCGCTATCCTGAAATCCCGGTTAAACATGCCGTACCGGTCGTATATTTCACGCCTTACGAAAAACGACGGGTGCGGCGGGTGCCACCCGATGCGGAATCTGCCGGGCCTGTATTCTCCAGATTTCCAGCGCCTGACGACGTTCTTCATGTCGCGGCTGACATAGGCCAGGTCCGAGTAGCAGCAGTCGTCTCCCCTTCCGAACGCCTCCGCGACCATAGCGAGCACGTCCGCGCCCGCGTATACATCGTCCGAGTTCAAAATGCCGACAACATCGCCGGTGGACATCTTTATGCCCTTGTTCATCGCGTCGTATATCCCGCCGTCCTTCTCGCTTACCCACCTGGAGATATTGCATTCGTATCTTTTTATTATGTCCGGTGTGCCGTCGGTCGAGCCGCCGTCCACGACTATGTATTCCACGTCCCCGCATCTCTGGCCGGCCACGCTTCTTATGGTGTCCTCGATGGTCGCCGCGGAGTTGTATGAGACGGTGATTACCGACATCTTCAATGCGGGCCTGCGCTTTCATGCCGCGCAGGACCGCCGGAGCGGTCCTGCATTAGTTCGCCGTAAAGGGCGATATACCGGGATGCAAATTTATCCATGCCGTATTCGCCGACGGCCTTCTTCCTTGCGGCGTCGCCGCATGACGCGCGCAGCGCCTCGTCCCGCAGGAGCCTGTCTATCGCGCAGCCAAGCGCTTCCGCGTCCCGCGGCGGCACGAGTATGCCGCATCCTTCCGTAACCTGCTCCGAGACCCCGCCGGAATCGAACCCGGCGACCGGCGTGCCGCAGGACATGGACTCGAGCACCGTGTTCGGGAAGTTGTCGTTCAGATACGTGACGCAGAACACGTCCGCCGCGTTGTAGATGTCCGCAAGCGCCCGGACGCCGGAGACGAAGCCCGTCTGCCGTATATCGTATTTCCCCGCCGCATCGCCTGTCTCCACCTTCCTGCCCACAAGCAGGACGGTGAGGTTGTCGTTGTTTATGTATTTCAGCGCTTCGAAGAAATAGCCCGCTCCCTTCCGGCGGTCTTTCAGGTTCGCGGCCATCAGGAGCGCCACTTTCCTGTCCCTGGCTATGCCGAGCCTCGCCCTCGCGGCATTTCTGTCCACGGGGCTGAAAGCCGCGGTATCCACGCCGTTGGGGATAACCTCGATGCGCAGGCCGCCCAGGCAGGATTCCCTTATGCCCTTCGCAAGCCACTGCGAGGGCAAAACCAAAATAGGGCTCCAGCCTTCGCAGAAATATCCCATTTTTATGCGGTGCATGAGCGGCGACGCATCCAAGAACCAGCTCCGGGGATAGGCGCGAAGGTCAGGGCATTCCCCGCAGCCGATTCTCCATCTTTCGCATTCGCAGAGATACGGGCACCTTCCCGTTACCGGCCAGCCGTCGTGCAGCGTCCAGACTACGGGTTTTTTCATTTCCTTCAGGCGCCGTATGAAACTCAAATCCAAAAAATATCCGTGCAGGTTGTGCAGGTGCATCACGTCGAAGCCGTTTTTCCGGATGTAGTTTTCGAGCCTCCTCGTGGATATATAGCTTCCATATCCATGGATGCCGGCGACCCGCGCGAGAAAGGCGTGCAGGTAAACCTCCGGGAGCAGACCGAAACGGTAGGAATTTCCATCCGCGGCCTTCCCGCCTCTCCCGTAGGCGATGACGCTGGACACGCCGCGGGCATTGATTGCAGCATGGAGTCTCCGGGCCATCTGCGCCGCCCCCCCGCGCGAATATTCCGTATTGACCATCAATACCCTCATGCCGCGCCCCAGACCGACTCGAACGCCTCGATAAACGCCTGCGCGGACCTTTCGATGCCGAATTCCCCGACAGCCCGCCTGCTGATTTCGTCCCGTCTTTCCCTTATCTTCGGCGCGCTCGCCTTCAGGCGCATAATCGCTTCGGCGAGGCCGTCCGTGTCGTCCGGGTCGAAGAGTTCGCCGCTCCAGCCCGGTCTTATGAGGTCATACCCGGCGCCGGCGTATTTCGAGCAGAGCACATACTGCCCCGCCGCGAGCGCCTCGTTCACTACAAGGCCCCAGACCTCGTCTATCGACGGCAGGACGAAGACATCCGCGAGCGCATAGTATTCCGGCAGGCTGTCCTGCTGTTTAAAGCCCTCGAAATACACGTTGAGGCCCCTGCCCTCGCAGAACCGCTTCAGTTCGGCCTCCTGCGGCCCGGAACCCACGACAATCAGGCCAATATCCGGGTCGTGAAGCCGGTCGATGGCCGCCAGCGCGCGGGACAGTCCCTTCCGCCTTATCAGCTGCCCGGAATAAAGCATGAGAAATTCCGGGTAACTGCCGCGCCTCCTTGCAAAATCCACGGAGCCTCGACCTGTTTTTGCCCCTTCTCGGAAATACTCCATATCCACCGTATTTATGCATATGTTTATCCGGCTTCCGTCGGCGCCGATGCATTCCAGGTATTCCTTCGCCTTCGTGCCATAGGCTATAAAACCGTCCGAGCCTTTTATCAGGAGCCGCTTCAGCAGCCCTCGCGCGCCCCTGACGCTCCCCGCGCTCATCATGGTCGTGCCGCTTCTGAGGACGAATTTCCTGCCGGTCGCCCTGGCATAGAGAAATGCCTGCCAATAGGCGATGGAATCGTAACCGGACGTGATTATCACGTCGGGATTATACCCGGACAATTCCTTCAGCATCCCCCAGTTTAAGCGCACGGCCAGGCCCCTTTCGCTTGTCTTTACGTCCAGTCCCCGGATGACGGCGGCGTCGAACCGGCATTTGTCCGCATTGAGCCGCCAGGCCCGGTTACTCTCCATACCGGAGAGGGCCGCCGCCCTGAAAGCCCAGCCCCGCTCTGCCGCGAGTCTGGAAATCTCGTTTAATAGCGGCACCCAGTAGGGCGTGAACATATTGGTAATGAGCAGTATCTTCAATTCTTTTTCCGGCCCGCCACGCACGCCCCTCCGGACAGGAGGGAAGGATACAGGTTATGAACCCTTCCAAGCCTTCCGAAGCCAAACCTCGCCGTCGGCTCGATGCCGTATCTCCTGTAAAGCCCTTCCAGCGACGAAAACGTGAAATAATGGACGTGTCCGCCGTCGAAGAGCTCTCCGTCCCGGACGTCCAGGCCTTCCCGCGCGCCGGATGTCGCAGGGAAATTCCCCATGAGAAGTTCAAGCCTTCTCCTTATCGCCGCCACGTTGGGGGTTATCGTTATCAAGACCCCGCCGGCGGCGAGGAGCCTTCTTATCTCTTCCATCGCCTTCCACAAATCAACCACATGCTCGATCACGTCAGCCCATATAATCGCATCGAAAAAGCCTTCCGTGAAATCGAGGGTATTCTCGATGCTCCCGGCAAGGCACCTGCAATTGATATTTCTTCTTCCGAACGCCTCTTCCATTTTCCCGCACCTTACGGGGGAGAATTCGAGGCCGTAAAGCTCTTCAAATTTGTCCCTGATATTGTAAAGAACGCTTCCCGAACCGGCCCCTATCTCCAGGACACGCCGGCCGGACGGACATATGCTCGCCAGGGCCTCGAACCTGTTTCGCGGGAAGCGCGGGGGGAAATCGCCAAGAACTATCTGTTCGTTTTTATATACCTCGTCGTAATACGCGTCGAGCGCCATGTCTTCAAGTCCCTCCTTCCGGCACCGCAGCCGCCATCTCTGCTACCGCCTGCGGCGCTTTTCCTCTTGAAAGGAACAAGGCAAGCGACAGCAGCAATGCGGCAACCGTGTAATAGAGCGTGGTCTCAAAAAAATATCCCCTGAAATATTCAAATACGCCGGGCAGCATGGCGGCATAAAGGAGCACCGCCCCCTTGTTGTTTTTGTTTGCCATATGGTAAGTTTTGAGCGACCTTGCGATTATCCCAAGGACGAACATTACTCCGGCAACGCCAAGCGCGCCGAAATTGAAATATCCTTCGCCGATGGGACTTGCGCTTATGCTCATCCCCGTAGAGTAGAGCTCCGGATAGAACTTCTTCACGATAATGCGCGCCGCGGTCTCCGGTTTATCCGGCCATATAAACCTCGGTATGGGAAAATAAACAAACTTCAAAAAGGTCTCTCCGTAGAGGTACGGCACCCTCTCGGGAACAGCCGATATTATGTTCAGAAGCGCGTCGTAGACGTACGGATAATCCATAGAAACCGCCAGCTTGTCATGTACGCTCTCGGAAGACGTTATATCCGCCATCGAGCTGGCGAATGAGCCCCTGAAATCCGGGTTCTGGAGGTAGTTCCTCGCCGATACCATGAAAATCGAGAATGCGAGCAGTGCGGCGGTGAGCAGCGCGACGGTTTTAAACCGTATCTTTTTTACCGCGAGGTTATGATAGACAACCAGTGACATGACGATAAATATCGTATCGCGCCTTGAAGCGTTATATATGTTGAAAAATACGACGACTGCAATCAGCGTGAAGATGAAAAGGGAAAAAGAGCCCCTGCTCGCTGTGTTGGAGTGGTAGAAATAAACTAAAAAGACGATTATGAAAATGTAATTAATCATAAATGACGAAACCCTGGCCTTTGCGAAAAGGAACAGCCTGTCTCCCCTCGGCGTGGTAAGCAGGTTATATGCGCCTCCGACGTTGTGAAGGAGCGTAAAGGCGACAACCGCAAAGAAGACGAGGTAAAGCCAAACGACCGGCAGCAGTTTCTTATATGATATATGCTCCGGAGGCACCAGGTACATCCGGCTCAGGACAGATCCCAGGCGCATGACATATCCGAGATAGAAAAAGACAAGCCCCAGGATCATAAGCAGGACGCTCTTTAAAACGACCGGCTCGTCGTCGCCCGTCAGGCGCCCGTAATACAGCAGGTGCAGGTCCTTCCCTTGTCCGGGGAAGAGCAGCATATCGATTACCGGGAACAGGAAGTAGAGCAGTATCCCGAGCCCTGCCATGGCCATCGGGGAGAACAGGGCGTCGTCGTCCTTCCGGAACGAAAACAGGACAAGCGAAGACAGGAAAAACAATACGACGACCGCCGTGACCACCGGAACGGACATGACATCGCACCTCTGGCCCGAAATAATATAAAAAGCCGCGAAGACCGCCACGGCAACCGTCCCGAATCCCGCCAATATGTTCCTGCCGTTCAACGCGATACCTCTATTAGATTTGACCCATCATCCCCAGGTCTTTCTTTAGGAGCGGCCTGCACAGCCAGGCGCTCGCCGTCAGGACAACGACAAACGACACGGCTACCAAAGGCGCGGAAGGTATGCCGAACTTCCCGTCGATAATCGTGCGATGGACAATTTCGGCCATGATTGCGGCGGCGGCGGATACGGCACCCGCCGCGAGGAACGACCTCGCCGGAAATTCCCATTCGCCCGCCCGCAACCCGAAACGGATCATGAGTATCATGTAAACGAGATACGAAATGCAAAGCGCCATGCCCGCGCCCGTTAACCCCTCCCTCGGCACAAGGAGGATGTTGAGGATTACGTTCAGCAGGGCGGCGAGCGCGGTTATTTTCATCATCGCGCCGGTCTTCCGGGCGATCAGGAACGAGTCCCTCGCCCTATCTCCCAGTACCCAGAAATAGACGCCGAGGCCTATCCACACCGTCACCTTCGCCCCTCCCCAATACGCCGGCGCGGACAGCCACCTTACGAGCCATTCGTGCATTACTATAAACGCGGACAAAAGAGGAAGGCTTATCCAGGCGAACGCGCGGAACACGTCGGTGATTGCGCCGCAGGAGCCGCCGCTTTTCCCGGCGCGCTGAAATATTATCGGCTGGACAAGCGGGCCGAAAGACCCTCCCAGGAACTGGAAGAGCGCCGCGCCCACCTGGTACGAGGCGACATATGTCCCCGTAAGCGCCGCGCCCATGTACCAGCCCACAAAATACCTGCCGCTTATAGACAACACCCAGCCGCAGCTTGAGAACCCGATCCAGGGAAGGCTGTAGGAGAGCACGCGGCGGATGTAATCCCTGTCCGGCATCGGCATGCGAAAAAGCGGCTTTCCCGAAAATCCCTTTATCCAGAAAATCCCCACGGAGCCTGTAATTATCGACGCCAACGCGTATCCCAGCACGAACGAGTTGACGTCCGGCCTCCAGAGAAAGCAGAGGATAAGCGCGCCAGCGGGCTTCAGCCACGCCTCGGCCGCCAGCAGGACAACCCTCCTTGCCCGCCTGCGGCTGGTGTTAAGCAGCGCCTGGGCCGCATTCATCGCGGAGAGGAACAGGAAATAGACCGGCATTACAAAATAGGCGACCCGCTCCGCCCCGGCCAGTTTCCCCATGAAGAAAACCGCGGCGAGATAAACCGCCCCGGCGCAGAGAACAAGGAAGACTTCCAGCCGCCATACCAGGGCCAGGAGCCGGTCTATCTGCTCCTGCCCTCCTTCTTCGTGGTAAAACCGGTTCAATGCCTGGCCCATCGGGTCGGCAAGGAGCAGCACCGCCAGGCCCGCGCCGTTTATGAAGAGCCAGCTTATGCCGTAGACCTCCCTGGTGTAATGCCCCGTGAGGATCCGTATGGCGGCGAGGCCGCCCAGGGCGGTGAGTCCCTGCCCCGCCACAAGCCATGCGGCCTCGATGCCGACCCCGTTAATATTTTTTTTCAGGATGTTCAAATTCTTCTAAGACCTTTTCCCAAGGCAAATATCCGGTTAACGTCTCTTGCCGGCTTCGCAGCGTGCCTGCCTGTAAGACTTCCCCGCCTCAGCTTCCCAAGCCAGCCTATTATGCCGCTTAAGTCCGCCGCGAGAAGCGTCACGGACGCATTGTCGTTCACGCCGGTAATCTTAAGACGGTACGGGTCCGCGTCCGGCCCGTTTCTCCCGCAGTCAACCGTCCTCGCGGAGCGGTATCCGCACCACTTCAGCATCTCTATGTCCGCCTCGTCGTAGTCTCCGTGCGGGAAGGAGAAATGAAGCGCGGGCCTGCCAGTCAGCTTCTCCATCTCTTCCATCGAACCTTTTATCTCGTCCGATTTTTCGTTCAGGGAGCAGGAGGTGAGCGGCTCATGGAACCGGCCATGAGACTGGAAATCCACGCAGGCTTTCATGCCGGATATCTCTTCGCGGGAGAGCGCCTCCCGGCCCGGATAATCCGTTTCTCTTTCAAATCCCGTTCCTTTAAGCATCTCCCGTCTCGCCGCGCCAGGCATGGCCCTCAGCTTCGTGACATCGCCGCAGGAGCAGGGCGAAAACCAGAACCTCCTGCCAGTGCCTACAACGCCGGTCGAGACATAGAACGTCGGCGTTACGCCGTATTCCCTGAACATGCCGAGCAGAGCAAAGGTCTCCTTCATGCCGTCGTCGAATGTCATCACAAGGGCCCTGGGCGGTATCTTCGACCAGTCCCCGTTATGCAGCGCGTCAACCAGCTCGTCGAGCCTTATGAACCTGTAGCGCCGGCCCATGTATTCGAGGTGCCTGCGGAACCTGTCCGGCTGCGGCCTGTGATACAGGACTACGGTGACATTTCTCCTGCCCGCGGTCTCCCTTATCGCATAACCCAGGCCCGAAAAACGTATTACAAAAGCCGCAAGGTTTTTGAGTATCTCCATGACCATTCCGGTTCGCGTTTCATTGGACGGTTCCGGGCGAATAAGCGAGTCTTTCCTTCAGACGCCCTACCTGCGCCCGTATAAACCCGCTCGTCGGGTTAAGCCTGAGGGCCGCCTCGTACTGGCGCTCCTGGCCTTCCTCCATGCCGAATCCGCGCGCAAGCAGCCTCCCTTTCAACAGGTGTCCGAACGATGAATACGGGTTTAAGCGAAGCGATTCGTCGTAGCTCTCGAACGCCGCCGAATAGAACTTCCGCGGCCTGCCGTTTAATCCGCGCTTCAGATATTCCTTTGCGGCGTAATAATCCGCCAGCCATTCCTCCGCCCTGCCGCGTTCAAATTCATACCCGGCGCAGAACGGGTCCAGGACGCAGGCCGCTTTAAACTCTTCGCGCAGCCGCTCGCAGCACTTGCGCGAGGCCGTGCCGCTTTGCGCCAGGCGGGATTTCAAATTCAGGCCGAACCGGTATGCAAGGTCTGCGGCGGCGGACGAGAATGAGGCTGCGGACACCGCCAGCGCAAGGACAGCGCAGGCCATAACGGCGGTCTTAGCCGGGAACCCGGCGAGGCTCAAGCTTTTTCCCCGGATATATTTGTCTCTTTCGCCGATGGTCGGATATCTGAACCGGACGGATACGGAAACGTAGGCAAGGCCCAGTAGCGCGGAGCACGTGAACAGTATCGAGGGCATGTGCAGGCTCGTGTCCACCAGCCCGTGGACGAGAAGCGCCGAAAGCCCGGCGACCGCCCCGGCGTAAACGCTCTTCGCAAACGGGTCTTTCCGCCGCCTGAACCTGCCCCATGTCTCATAAAAAAATATTAATATGAACGCGGCGGCAATGGACAGGCCGATTATGCCTCCTTCCGCCAATATATATAAATAATCGCTCTCCGGCTGGAAGAAGTTCATCTGTATGCTGTTGGTCTTGAAATACGGAAAGGCCGTCTCGAAACCTCCCAGCCCCGCGCCCAGGGCGGGAAAGGCCTTTATCATGGATGCCGTGTCGTTCCATGTCTCCTCCCTTAAAAGCTCGGAGCTGGCCGCCCCGTTCATAAGCCGCTCCACGCGGCCCGCAACTCTGCCGCCGTCCGCATGAAACAAGAAAAAGACAATTGCCGCTCCGCATACCGCCGACGCAAGCGCAGCCTTCCTGCTTCGCCCCGTCAAGGCCGCCAGGACGACGAGGGAAAATATCATTCCCCCCATCCCGCCGCGGGAGTAGGTCAGGACAATGCAGGCGGAAAAGATTACGGCAAGGAAAAGAAGGAAGACAATCTTCGAGCCGGCGGGCGATGAGACCGCAGCCAGCAGCGTCTCTCTGGCGCTGTCTTTTTTCTTCAGTCTCCCGAGATTGTACACGAGCGCCGATACCGTCATCGGGACAAGCAGATCCATGTACCCGGCGAAGTGGTTCCTGTTTATAAAAGGGAGGAACGACGGTTCACCGGCCGAAATCCTCTGGATGAGCGCGAGAGCGGCAAGCGCCAGCCCCGTGATATAAAGCGTCGCCAGGGCCTTCTCTATCTGCTCTTTTCTTTTTGTCATGTTTATCGTAAGCAGGAATATCAGGAGCGCCGCCGCAAGAATGAACGCCTGCTGCTTCAGGGCCCAGGGATATAACGCGAGGCTCTCGCAACCTGCGCGTCTGCCGGAGGCGGCGTCGATTGCGGCCCTGCCGGGCGATAGGGCGTACACAAGCGAAAGCGGAAGCGGGACGGCCTGGAGGATGAAAAACAATATCGACAGCGGCAGCAGATAATTCGTGAGCGTCGATGTTACTTCAAGGCGTCCTTTCTGCCGGGAATCAAGCAGCACAACGGCGAAGGAGGCGAATATCGCGGAGGACTCGATTCCGTACGACCAGGGATGCACGGAACCGAACGCGAATGGCGATGCCGCAAGCACGGCAAGGAGACCCCCTGAAACCATCGACTCGATATTCCGGGATTTCAAAGTATGTTCTTTCGGAAATGGAACCGGACGGCCTTCTCCGGTTATGCCTCTTTCTGTTGTTTATGCGTGAAGTAATAACCGTAGTTGTACTGGTAATAGTAATGGTCTGAGCGGCCATGCACGTCGTTCAGCACGACGCCGAGCACGCGCGCCTTTATCGCATCAAGGTTCTTTTTCGACTTTACTACGAGGTCCCGGGGCGTCCTGCCGCCGCGTATTACGAGTATCATGCCGTCGGCCATCGGAGATATGAGCGGGGCGTCCGCAAGCCCGGCGAGCGGCGGGCAGTCTATGATAACCTTGTCGTACCGCCGGGAGAGCTCGGAGAGGCTCTCCTTCATGGTCTTCGACCCGAGAAGCTCGGATGGGTTCGGCGGGATGGGGCCGGAGGTTATAATGTCCACGTTCGGCGTGCCGGATGCCAGAACCACCGCGTCCAGCGCGGCCTGGCCTGAGAGGAGGCTGCTTAATCCCTGCCGGTTGGGCGCCTTGAGCATCTTGTGGAGCCTCGGTTTCCTCAAGTCCGCGTCGATGAGAACTATCCTTTCGCCAGCCGCCGCCATCACCGCCGAAATATTCACAGCGAACGTCGTCTTGCCTTCGGAATGCCCAGCGCTCGCGATCTGCATCACCTTCGGGCTCTTGTCCCCGGCGGAGAGAAGGAGGTTCCCGCGTATGTTCCTGAACGCTTCCGCGCCCGCCGACTTCGGGTCGGACATTAAAGAGTCTACGTCTTTTATCCTTGGGACGGTGCCTAGCATGGGGAGCCGGAGATATTCTTCTATGTCCTCCGGCGTCTTGAACGTGTTGTCGAGGAATTCCACAAGGAGCGAGGCGCCTATCCCGCTTATAAGGCCGATAACCAGCCCCAGCAGGAGGTCTACCGGCTTGTCGGGCCGGTATGGTTTCTCGAGCGGAACGGCGCTGTCGAGGAGCTGGACGTTGCTCATGTTCATGCTGCCGGTGAGGCTCGACTCCTGGAACTTCTTCAGCACCGCGTCGTATATGTCGCGCGAACCCTCCACGTCCTGCTTCATTATCTGATACTCTGACGCGCGCTTTTCATACTGTATCGCGCTTGCCTTCTGCCTGTCGAACGCCGCCCTCAAGTCCTGCTCGTCTTTAAGCGCCTCCGCGTAGGAGTTCTTTATGGAAAGGACTATGAAATCCACCTCCTGCTTTATCTGCCCGTTTAAGGCCGCCATTTCGTTTTTTAAACGTATCATGTCGGGATGCCTCGGGCCGTATTTCTTGGCGGCTTCGGCAATGGTCCTGGAAAGCGCGCTCCGCCGGTCCTTCAGATCCTGTATCACCTTGTTGTTTATAACCTCCGGCAGTGTCATAAGCCCGTCGGGGGTCTTTTCCAGTTTCTGCACGAGCTGGTATTTCACTGCGGCCTGAGACCTTACAGCCTGCGCGGAGAGCAGCTTCCTGTCAATATCGGACAGCGCCTGGACAGAGATGTTCGGCTCCTTGTCCCCCGTCTGGATAAGCTCCTTGGAGCGTTTGAAGTCCTGGAGCCGGTCCGTGGACTGGGTCATCTGGTTCTTTATCACGCCGAGCCGGGAATTAAGCCATGCGATTGCCGCGCGCGCCGGTTCAACCTTCATTTCGAGGTTCCGTTCGATAAACGTCCGCACCACTTCGTTGGCGACGGCGGCGGCAAGGACTGGGTTCACGTCGGAATAGCTTACGCTTATGATATTGCTGTTCTTCTCCTCCTCGACGGAGAGCCTGCGCCGGAAGCCGCGAACCGCGTCTTCCATTTGTTTGGCGGGCCCGGCAGGCGCCTTTAAACCGAAGAAACCAAGTATTCCGCCGTCCTCCTTCCGATTTTTATACAGGCCCGTATTCCGGACTACCGCGCGGGCTATGGAATCGCTTTTTAAAATAGCGAGCTGTGTCTGAATATACGCGGAGGTGTCTACCGTCTGCGTCATCTGCCGCAGGTTTACCTCGTCGTTCTGCGTGCCGGGATCAACGAAGACCCTCGCGGTGGCCCTGTAGACAGGGGTGGCGCTGAGCGTGTAAACCGCCACGGCCATGAATACGGCGATGAATACCGACACGGCCGTCCAGCGCCGCTTGGAAACAATCTTCAGATAATCGCCCAGACCCGCATCTTCTCTCAGCATTTAAACCTCTCTTAGGCTTTCCATCATTGGAATTACCGGGAACGATGCTTCCTTTCAAAACTCATAACTCCCCCCGGCTTCGCGTCATCCTTACCGGCGTTGCTCTCAGAAGAAGCTTTCCGGGACGCTCACAAGGTCTTCCGGCCGGACAGGCGTGTTCATTGTCGCCCTAATGGAATCTTCCCTGCCGCCCTTTTTCCTGATTATCTCTGTCCTGCCCGGCGCCGCCTTGTCCGTCAGGCCTTCGGCGAGGGCTATGGCCTTCATAACGGTCGCGCCTTCCTCGTATTTATACGCTCCGGGCTTCTTCACCTGCCCGGTGACGTATATGTATCCGGCCTTCGTTATGAATATGCTGTCCTTGTCCTGCACGGGGATGTTCGCCTTCAGGTTCCCGTTTTGGGTCAGTTCCTTAAGACGCACACGGATATAGGAAGTCCCCCCGTCTTCGTCGTCTTTCGCCCTTTTTATAACCGCCTCGTCTCCGGCCTTTTCCGTAAGCCCGCCGGCCTTGGAGATTATCTCAAGCAGGGTCGCATCCCCGGTGAGTTCGTAAAGTCCCGGCTTCTTCACCTCTCCCAGGATAGTGATTTTCTTGCTGTGATATTCCTTTATGAATATCGACACGTTCGGGTTTATAAGGAAACCGCCCGCATACAGGCCGGCAATCTTGCCTTCGGCCTCGCGCACGGTAAGGCCGCCGATTGTCACATCGCCTATCAGCGGCATCTGGATTTTATTGTCGCTGATGCGCGTAAGTGTCGTCAGGTCCTTGTTCTGGTAGACGGTCACCAGTATCAGGTCGTCGTTTCCAAGCGCATATTCCTGCGCAAGGCCGTGGCCTGCGGAGGCGGCAACCAGCAAAAGCGCAATGACAAGCGGCGCAATCGCCCGCGCCCCGGACGCCGAAACCCTTTCAACAAACAATATTGCTTGCATATAATTTACATGATAATGTTTTTTTGGTTAATGGCCTAAAAAAATCGCGCCTGCTTAAGCGCGATTTCTCAGGACTCCGATTATATCGTGCCCTTTAAGCTTATCATGGCGAGGTTGTCGGTATAGTCGTAGACGGTGAAGTTCGACACCCTCTTGGAATGGGTGTAGCCCGCGCTTACCGCGACCCACTTGTTCATTTTGTATGTGATGTCGATGCCGGCGGCCCAGAGCCCGTCCTTGCGCCTGCCGGTCTGCGTATGCGTCCCGACAGTGACACTAATGTCCTGGGCATATCTCTCGTCGGTGTAGGAGCCGCGCGGCGTTATTTCTATCTTGTCAACCGGCTTGTAGGAGAGATCCGCCGAACCCAGCGTCGCCGTGTAGTAGTCCGAAGTGGCGTCGTCCGACTCAAAAGCCTGCCTTAAGCCCGACAGCTTTATGGCCGTCTTAGCGGTGAACTGGTGGTCGAGGTCTACCTCGAATATCGGGCTTCTGAAGTTCTTCTGGCCCGGATAATCGAAGAGCTTCCATTCGTATCCGCCTTTTATCGTGCCGGTGGATTTCGCCGTCATGTTCCATGTCAAGCCGCCCTCCGCCCAGTATTCGTTGCTGTTCAATGTCTGGGCGACCACGTGGACGGACTGGTTGCCGTTGTCGTGGTTGACGCGCTTGTAGGAACCCTGGATGAGGGCGGACGTTTTAGGCATGAGCTGGTAGAAAAGCGTGAGGGTTGCCGCGTTGGCGAACTGGTCTCTGAACTTGTCCTGGGGAAGGCTGTAGTCGATAATGAAGTTCTGGTATCCAATCGAGATCTTGTAACGGTCCGCGAAAGCGTAGCCGATCTCCGCGTTCACGAGGTTCGAGTAATAGCGGCTGAGCGCCCCGTTGTTGACTACGGTGTTCGCCGTGCCCCTTGACTCGTGGGACTTGTCAGCCTGGTCTTCGGCCTTTATCCATATGCCGCCCGGAAAATTGAACGCCGCCGCTCCGTCCAGGTACTGGTCGGTTACGTCGTTTGAGTCGCCCGTATTTACATACTTGTAGATGTCCGCCCTGTATTCGAGCTTGAAGAGGTTGTCTCTTTGTGGCACGTTGAGCTTTATCCCCGGAGAGATTAGGAAGAACCAGTCCGTAACAGGCGCGGAATTCGTCCTGAATACGTTGTCGTCGTATGTCGGTTCAAAATCCACGTAGGGATTAATCGTCGTCCTGCCGAGGTTAAGGGCGTAAGCGCTGTTTACCGCCGCAGCGGATGCAAAAATCAGCAGCGCAACAATTGCCGAAGCGACATACTTCATCAGTTTCCCCCTTTTGGTGAAAAATGCCGTTTGATGTCACTGGTTGTTGCTGACGTTGCCGCCGCCGCCACCAGCGCCGCCCGCGGGAATCCCGGAACCATCCGACGGCGCCGGGCCGTTGCCGGCGGTCTCCATGCCGGCGCCGCCTCCATTCGCCTGCGCCGTGGCCATGGCCGATGCTATGGTGTCCGAGGATTCGCCGGCGTTGCTTGCAACCCTGGAAATGAAGTTCTCGTTATACCCGGCGTCGAGCGCCGCCCGGAAAATATCGCTCAGCCTGCCCTGGCCTTCTATGGCGCCGGCGATGACGGTCTGCGGGTCAAGCCCGGAGTTCAGTGCCATCTTCACGGCCTGATAGGCGCTCCCGCCGTCCTTTACTATTTCCGCAACGGTATCCTTAACCTGCATCGGGGCGGGGTTATGCCCCAGGGCGTTGCCGAGCACCTGCCCAAGGGGAAGGTGTTTCTGCATGTCCGCCTTGACAGTCGCATATGCCGGAAGACCGGCGGATATTACGATGCTGAAAACCAGGCCCGTAAAAAAGAATTTGCTCATGCGATTTCCTCCTTTAAAAAATTTATTTTGCCAGAAGACATAAACAGTAAATATTTTCTCTTAAATATAGCCGGTGGCTTTAAATTAGTCAATAGTGAATTTAAAAATTTAATGATTTTTCCTCTACTCAGATAACAAGAACGGGCATGAGAGGGTCATCAGGGGCGGCTGGAAGTCCGTAATTAAACCGGAAAAAATTCAGATAATCGCGAGGTTATCTCTGTGTATCGCCTCGTCGCAGTATTTGTAGCCGAGTATCTCCTCTATCTCGGAGGACTTTCTTCCCATTATCCTTTCCAGCTCGCGGCAGCTGTAATGTATCAGGCCTCGGGCGATTACTCTTCCGTCCTCGCGGCATATCTCGACGGCGTCTCCGGCCTCGAAGTTCCCTTCCGAGGCTTTTATGCCGGACGGGAGCAAGCTCCTGCCCTTGGCGAGTATGGCCCTTGCCGCGCCGTCGTCCACGGTTATTTTCCCCTTGCCGCGCAGGGAGTAGGCTATCCAGTGCTTGCGGGAGTTCAGTTTATCGGCGGAAGGAAGGATTAACGTGCCGCCGCCGGCAGAGCCGGTGGACCGGCCTCGGCTCTTGACGCCCGTTAACTGCCCGCCCTCGAATAATCTCCTTATACTGCCCGCCTTCCGTCCGTTTATGATAAAGCACGCGGCCCCTGTCGCGGCGGCCTTTTTCGCGGCTGTAAGCTTGCTCATCATCCCGCCGGTGCCCAACGCGCTGCAAGATCCGCCCGCCATCCGGCATACCTCGTCCGTAACCTCGCCCACCTCGCCTATCAGCCTTGCGTCCCTGTTCGCAGGGTCTTTGTCGTAGAGGCCGTCCACGTCCGAGAGTATCACGAGCGTGTCCGCCTCTGCGAGGTTCGTAACCATCGCGGCGAGGTTGTCGTTGTCGGAGAACTTGAGCTCCTCGACCGACACCGTATCGTTCTCGTTTATGACGGGTATCACGCCGAACCCGATTAACCTGTTCAGCGTGTTCCGGGCGTTCAGGAACCTACGCCTGTCGTGCAGGTCCGCGCCCGTTAGGAGCATCTGGCCCGCGTGTATGCCGTGCCGGGCGAGGTTTCTCTCGTACATCCGTATCAGCGTGGACTGCCCCACCGCCGCCGCGGCCTGCTTGAGCTCAATCGTCTTCGGGCGCTCCGTCAGGCCGAGCTTTCCCATTCCCGCCGCAACCGCGCCTGACGTTACTACGACTACCTCTATTCCCTTTTCGCGCAAGGAAGCGAAGTCATCCGCAAGCGCGCGGATCCTGCGCCCGTCCACGCCCTTCGCCCTGCTCGCGACGACGGCGCTCCCGATCTTTATCACCACCCGCCGGGCGCGGGCTATTATCTCCGCCCTTCCGATTTTATCCAAGGTCATTAATCCCCCATGCGCAAGGGATTTCCAATGCGCCAAATCCCCTACATGAACGAAGCCTATACAAACTGAAAACGAATGTCAATGGGAAACAGGGATGTGCCCCTAATTTCTAAAGCGGGAATTTTGCGGCTCCTCCGCCGGCTGAAAAAAGGGGGCCAGCGGCGCGGATTCGAGCCGTTTTACGGGTGCGCGGAAGGTCAGAAATCCTGCTTTTCGGCCTTCAGTTCCTCCAGCTTTTCCGCAACGAAATCAACCAGTTTGTCAACGCCATCGTGTGTCACGGCGGAGATGGCGAAAAACGGGCAGCCCATTTTTATGCAATAATTACGAAGACTTACAATGCGCCACTCTTCGCCTGCGTCGATTTTTGTCGCCACCGCGACCATGAAACGGTTCATCAACTCCGGGTTATATTTGCGCAACTCCTCGTTTATATTGACGAAATTCTCCACCGGGTCCGCAGCGAATGGCGTAACCTCAACTAAATGCAGGAGAATTTTCGTTCTCTCCACGTGTCGCAGGAACTGCGAACCCAGCCCCGCCCCCCTGTGCGCGCCCTCGATAAGGCCCGGTATGTCCGCAATAACAAAGCTTTTTCTGCCCTCCGGCTTCACAACGCCCAGGTTTGGAACGAGCGTCGTGAAGGGATAGTCCGCAATCTTCGGCCTGGCGGATGAAATGACCGAGATAAGCGTCGATTTCCCGGCGTTCGGAAGGCCGATAAGTCCAGCATCCGCAAGGAGTTTCAGCTCCAGGAGCAGCGTCTTTTCCTCGCCGGGGAGGCCCGCCTGGGCAAAACGCGGCGCCTGACGCGTGGGAGACTTGAAGAACGTATTCCCCTTGCCGCCGCGCCCGCCATACGCGGCGATAACCTCCTGCCCGTCCTCGGCCAAATCCGCAATAATTTCGCCAGCTTCTGCGTCCCTGACAATTGTCCCGGCAGGGACTTTCACGACTATGTCCGGGCTGTCATGTCCCGTCATCTGTTTGCCCCTGCCGTCTCCTCCGTCCTTGCAGGTATAGTGCTGCTGGTATTTCTGGTCGAGCAGGGTGTTGAGCTGAGCGCTTGATTTTATTATAATATTACCGCCCTTGCCTCCGTCCCCGCCGTCCGGGCCGCCCTTCGGCACGTATTTCTCCCTTCGGAAGCTCACGCAACCGCGCCCGCCGTCCCCGGCTTTTACGTATATTTTGGCAAGATCTACAAACATGGATTCTCTAAGGAATATTCGGGACTCTTCATGGATTTACCCTCTTCCAAATTTCCAGAACTATCCTGAAATGTTAAGCGGTTAGCAAATAAAAAAGCCCCGCCTGCGCGGGGCTTTTTGAAATCCTTCCGACGGCTTTTTAAGCCTCCCCCCGGGGAACGGAGTAAACGCTCACCTTCTTTTTGTCCTTGCCCCACCGCTCGAACTTCACGATTCCCGGTATCATTGCGAACAGGGTGTCGTCCTTGCCCAGGCCGACATTCGTCCCCGGATGAATCCTTGTGCCGCGCTGCCTGACGATTATGCTCCCGCCGGTGACAAGCTCGCCCTCGAAACGCTTCACTCCAAGCCTCTGCGAATTGGAGTCCCGTCCGTTCCTGGAACTTCCAACGCCTTTTTTATGTGCCATTTTATAACCTCCGAATGACGCGAACCTGATGTCATTCTGAGGCTTCAGCCGAAGAATCTACAGTGGGTTTTTGATAAAAAAACTTAAAAGTCAACTATGGATTCTTCGCTTCGCTCAGAATGACAAAACGCGCAATCACGGCCTCTTACGCCGTTATCTCTTTAATTTTCAGTTCTGTAAAACCCTGCCTGTGGCCGCGCATCTTGCGGTAGTTCTTGCGCCTTTTGTGCTTGAAGACGAGTATTTTGCCGCCCCTGCCCTCACGAACGACCTCGGCTGTCACCCTCGCCCCGGAAAGTGTCGGATTGCCAATCTTCACATCCCCGGCATTTTCCGCAAGGAGAACTTCGGAGATCTCGACGGTCTCCCCGGCCTTCGCCCCAAGACTCTCCACCTTCACGACATCGCCCGGCGCGACCTTATATTGTTTTCCGCCAGTCTTTATTATTGCATACATTATGATCACCTCCAGAAAACGAAGGTATTTTTATACCTTATAACGCGCGGGTTGTCAAGAGAATATTTCCTTTGCCGCCATCTTTGGAGAACAAGCCGCTCTATTTAATTTTGACCAGCAGTCCTTCCGCCGCCGCCACGACCGTCCCGTCGTCTTTTACCGCCTCCGCGCCGGCCTCGACAGTGCGGCCGGACTCCTTTATTATCCTGCCGGTAACCCTGACCTTCTCGCCCACCATGAGCGGCTTTTTAAACCGCACGGTAAGCCTGCCCGTAACGGCGTTCATCCCAAGGGAATAGGCGAGCTTTGTCATGGCCTCGTCGAGGACGGTGGAGATAATGCCTCCGTGGACAACGTCCTTGTAGCCCTGCCAGGTCTTTTCCGGCGTAAAGTCCGCCGCAAGCGTTTTGCCCTCTTTGTCCAGGCTGAATAAAAGCCTTAAGCCCCCCCGGTTGTCCTGTCCGCACACGAAACACATCCGGTCGTCGTCGAGTTCCAATTTTCCTCCGCATCGATTCCTGTAATCTTTTTCTCCTGTTTCGCGTCTAACGTATCAACTATGATAACTTTTTCGTGAATGCTCTTCAAGCTTATAATGATATAATAAAACCAGACCATCAGCAATAAGCCATGGAGGAAGAAATGAGAACTCTTTTCCGCCGCGCAATACCCGTTCTTGGAATAATCCTTTCGATTTTTACGGTTTCAGGCATCCGGGGCCGCGCATTTGCGGCAGGCGCGGACCAGCCCAACGGCGCCGGAATGGCGCGCGTCACGCTGATACGCGGGGACGGCTCCTTCAACGGCAAGGACACGAACGCCTGGGCCGCCCTTTCGCCCAATTTCTCGCTTGAAGACGGCGACAGGCTCTGGGCCGGGGATAATTCCAAAATCGAAATCCAGTTCTCCGGCGGGCACATGGCCTGGCTGAACTACCAGACCGAGCTCGACATCACGAACATGGAGCAGACCAAGGGGCTCGCAATACAGGTGGGGCTCGCCTCAGGCGAGGCATCCTTCGCCACGAGGCCCATGGGCCGCAACGACGTCTTCCAGGTGGATACCCCGAACGCCTCCGCCCGCGCATACGATAAAACCCGATTCCGCGTCACCGTCCTCAGCGACGGGACCACCCAGATTGGCGTGGCGCGCGGGAGGGTGGAGCTTGAGAGCACGGCGGGCATCTCCGACATAAGAGCGGGCCAGATGGTCGAGATAGAAACGGACGGCAGCATAAACACCAGCACCCTGCCCGAAAAAGACTCCTGGGACAGGTGGGTGGACGCGCGGTGGAACCGCTATACCCGCCCGTCGAGGAGCGCGCGCTACCTTCCGCCCGCGCTTGACGACTACGGCTACGAGTTCGACAATAACGGGCACTGGGTGGATACGCCCGGCTACGGCTGGGTATGGGCCCCGGCGGTGTCTCCGGGATGGTCTCCTTATTCCAACGGCAGATGGGTCTGGGTGGGCGGCGATTACACCTGGCTCCCGTACGACCCGTTCTATGCCTGCTTCCATTACGGCAGGTGGGCATGGTCTCTCTCCATAGGCTGGTACTGGCTTCCGCCCGCGCCGTCGGTGGGGGTATGGTGGTCGCCCGGCTACGTCGGGTGGGCATGGAGCGGCGGCGTGGTCTCATGGGTTCCGCTTGCCCCGGGAGAGTTATATTACGGCTTCGGCTACTACGGGCCGAGAAGCGTCAACCTGAACATCACGCATGTCACGGCCATAAGGAACGTATATGTCAACAGCAGGGTAACCAACGCCGTCGTCGTCGTAAACAGGAACAACTTCCTTGCGGGACGCACGACCCGCGTGGCAATTTCCGGGAGGCAGAACCCCTTCCTGCACAGGGGCGCGATGGGCGCGCGCGTCATGCCGGGAACCCCGGCGAGGGTCATAAAGCCGATACGGGCCACGATGGACCCGAGGCCTGGAGTGAAGCCGAGACACCTTCCGCCTGCGCGGATACAGAGGGTGCGCCAGGTATTGCAGAGGCGGGCCATCGCGCGCGCGAAGGGAGCCTCCGCTTTCAAGCCCGGCAGGAAACCGCAGAGGGTGCCCTTCAGCGAACTCGGCAGAAAAGGCCCGGTAGTAAGGCACGGAGCCGCTCCGGGGAGAAGGCTTGCGCCCGTGAGTCCTGGAATAAATGGACAAAGGCCCGGCAATTTCCAGCGCGGAAGACAGTGGCCGAGGACGCAATTCAACAGAAAACGTCAGGCGCCTCCGGGGAGAAGACTCACTCCCGCGAGAGAACGGGGGCGTCTTCGGCAACCCCCGGCGCCGGGAAGGGGTAAACCGGCTCCGTCGGGGCCGGCAGTTCAGGAGCGTGGCAGGCAGAGAGTTTCGCCGGGCCAGTCGCCCGGGTTCGGAGGCCGGAACTTTCAGGCGCCGCCGTATGGCGGTGGGCAGGGAGTCCGGTCGCCCGGCAGCGAGGGGGGGAGGCCTTCGTTTCAGGAGAGGGCCGGCAGTGCCGCGCCGGGGAGAAGGCCGCCCCAGGCAGGCAGACCGACCTCAAGACCGCTCGAACGGCTTCAGCCGCAGGCCCGGTCCGGGGCGAGAAGGCCGGCAGGGGGGCAGGTAAAGGCGCAGAGACGGCCCGCCAGACCAAAGGGAAACGGAAACAAGAAAGGACGGCCAAAAAAACGCGAGGAAGGGCGTTAAAACCGCGTGAATTTCGCCCCTATAAAGCCGGTTTTGGAGAGATAATCGGTTAAAGGGACCTTCTTTACATAACCTCCGCCGCAACTGGCCGACCGGCCTCGTTTCACGGCGGAGGTTTTTGTTCCGCTGGCATTGATTACATATACCGTGGTTCCGTTCAGGGACGCATCGCGGCTTATGATGCCCAAGTGCCCGACAATCTCGCCGACGACACGTTTCCTGGGGTCTTTTATGAAATAAATTATGTCCCCGCTCCTAAGGCGCGAGTAATATTTCTCTTCCATCAGCTCGGCCTTGGGGATATATTTCACAATCTTATAGCCCCTTGAGCCGGGAATCTCCTTCGTGGGTGCAATCTCCGACGTTATGTCCCTGCCCCATTTCCCGGATGCTATCATGTCCTCGGCATACTGGAACCGGTCGCCGTAATTAAGGACGTTGCCGTTCTTGTCCAGCCTTCCCCTCGTCTTGAACCTCAGATACAGCGCCTCTTTTACCGCCCCTTCGGGCGTTTTGGAGAGCGCGAGCTCCACTGAGCGGAACACCAGATACATGCAGTCCATCTCGTGGTCGGTCACAATCCTCTTTTTCCTTACATACCTCCCCAGGGGGTCGGTATCATACGGGAAACCCACGAAATTCTCCGCCCAGAAGGCAATCCTTTTGCCGACGGGCCTTCCTGCCACAAGCCTCTGGCGCGCCTGTATCTCCTTGTCGCTGAAGGTCTTTACACGGCAGCAGCGCCCGGCTGCGAAGGCGGGAGAACAGGACAGGATTAATACTGCAATTAAAACAAGCTGCTTCATTCTTCGTCCTCCCTATCATCGATGCCGTGGTAAAACCTGCGCATGAGCCTGTGGCATAACGGTTTGCGGCGGTGCGATATGCGTTTATTATACAGAAAAGGCGTCCCGGAAGGAACGCCTTTTTTATTTATGGTGCCGGAGACGAGACTTGAACTCGTACGGGTTGCCCCACACGCCCCTCAAACGTGCGTGTCTACCAATTCCACCACTCCGGCAAAATCCTTCATCCCCATCTTAAGATAAGAGGGGGAGCGAGGGGGCGTTATGAAAACATGGATTCCCGCTTTCGCGGGAATGACGCATGTTTCCAAAGCCTGTTTATGCCTATACCTTTGTCAGCCAGTCCTTGTGCTTCACGGACCTGCCGTGAACTATATCGAAAAATACCTTCTGGAGCTTCATGGTAACCGGGCCGGGCTTGCCGTCCGCTATGACTCTCCCGTCCACCTCGCGTATGGGAGTAATCTCCGCCGCCGTCCCGGTAAAGAAGGCCTCGTCGGCTATATAGACCTCGTCCCTCGTGAAGCGCTCCTCCCGGATTTTGTATCCCATCTCCGCCGCAAGCTCGATTATGGAGTCCCGCGTGATGCCTTCGAGAATCGACGTGAGCGGCGTCGTCTTGATGACGCCTTTACGGACTATGAAAATATTCTCCCCGCTTCCCTCGGCGACATATCCTTCAGGGTCGAGCAGCATGGCCTCGTCGCAGCCCGCCGCCCTCGCCTCATGCTTGGCAAGCTGGGAGTTCATATACGAGCCGGTGGCCTTGGCGCGGGTCATGGTGATGTTGACGTGGTGCCTCGCAAAGGAGCTCGTCTTCACCCTTATGCCGTTTTTTATGCCGTCGTCTCCAAGGTATGCGCCCCAGGGCCAGCAGGCGATTGTCACGTTAATCGGGCCGGAGACGTAAAGCCCCATCGCGCCGTAGCCGATATAGACGAGCGGCCTGACATAACATTCCTCAAGCTTGTTCGCCTTTACGGTCTGGATGACGGCCTTTTTTATTTCCGCCTTCTTGTACGGCACGTCCATCTGGAATATGTGCGCGGAGTCGAAGAGCCTGTCGATGTGCTCATCCAGGCGGAAGATATGCGAGCCGCCCTTGCCCTTGTAGCACCGTATGCCTTCAAAAACCGCAAGGCCGTAGTGAAGACTGTGAACCATCACGTGCACCTTGGCGTCGGCCCACGGAACGAGCTTGCCGTCCATCCATATTTTTTCGGTCTCTTTCAAGGCTCCAAAACTCCTTTAAGGTTCAGGGAAGGTTTTAAATAGTATCAGAATAGCGGCATTAATGTCAAAACTTTTTTCAGGATTCGGGGGCCGCCTGCTCCATGTCCGGCCCGTCGAGGCCCGGAAGCTCCGGCTCAAGGTTGCCGAGGACCGAATTCTCCTCCATGCCGAGTTCACGCTCAAGCTCCCGGAGCGACGGAAGGGAGGATAAGTCCTTCAGGCCGAAATACTGGAGGAACTCCGCCGTCGTAGCATACATTATGGGCTTGCCCGGCACGTCCTGCCGCCCGGCAATCCTTACAAGCCGCCGCTCCAACAGGGTCTTCAATACTCCGTCCGCCGAGACGCCCCTGATGGCCTCTATCTCCGCGCGTATTATCGGCTGGCGGTAGGCGATAATGGCCAGCGTCTCAAGTGCGGGGGAGGAAAGCCTCGGCGGTTTTATCTTCTGGAGGCGTTTTATGTATGGGGCATATTCCGGCCTTGTGATAATCTGGTAACCCCCGGCAAGCTCCGCGATGCGCACCCCCCGGCCATCGGAGCCGAAATCCT
Source organism: Nitrospirota bacterium (assembly GCA_021784575.1). GTDB lineage: Bacteria > Nitrospirota > JACRHJ01 > JACRHJ01 > JACRHJ01 > JAKAHE01. The sequence goes on along the minus strand of JAJYHX010000002.1, from coordinate 23,356 downwards.
CCTGGATGGAAAGCAGGGCGGTCTTTATCTCCTCCGCGTCCGCCCCGGAGTCGTCCAGGGTATCCCTTATCTTCTTCAGGCTCAACGGGGTATCCGAGACATACAGAAGCGCCTCGATAGCCGCCTTGAGGTTATGGAGTTCCATCCGCCACCGCCTTCATTATACGGATTATGCCGTACTGCTCGGTCTGGAATATCCTGACCGCCCGAAGCCTCGCAAGCTCCAGCAGGGCAAGGAATGTTACGACTATCTGCCCTTTTGTCCTGTCTCCCTCGAAGAGGCCGTCGAACGTCAGGCTGTCAAGTCCGGAGAGCCGCTCAAGAATCTGGTTTATCCTGTCCGTTATGCTTATGCCCTCGGAACCGACATCATGGAATTTCCCGGCGGGGGCGTTTGCGAGGACTTTCTTGAAAGCGTCCAGGAGGTCCATGAGTCCGAAGTTGAAAAGCGCCTCTTCCTGAAGCTCTCCCCCGTCTTCCCATGCGCCTTTCGCCGAACGGACGAAGACATCCCTCCAGAGGTTTTCGCGCGCGCCAAGCTCTTCCGCCGCCTCTTTGAACTTCTTGTATTCGATGAGCCTCTCGACAAGCTGCGCCCTCGGATCGACTTCCTCCTCCCCGCCCTCGCCCTCGGCGGGCGGGAGGAGCATCCGGGACTTTATCTGCGCGAGAGTCGCCGCCATGACAAGGAACTCGCCCGCGACCTCAAGGTTCAGCTCCTTCATCAGATCGATGTATTCCAGGTACTGCTCTGCAATTCGTGCGACGGGGATGTCGTATATGTCCACCTCGTCCTTGCGGATGAGATGGAGCAGCAAATCCAGCGGCCCCTCGAATAAAGGAATTTTTATGCTGTAGTCGGTCATATCCCTATCGCATCCCGGACTTCCGCCATTGTCGCCTTCGCCGCAGCCGATGCCTTTGCATCGCCCGCCGAGAGGACGGAATCGAGATAGTCCGGCCTGGCGAGGAGTTCCTGCCTGTTTTTATATATCGGCTCAAGCTGTGCGAGCATGTATTCGGAGAGGCGCTTCTTGCAGTCCACGCAGCCGACGGCGGCCTCCCGGCAGGCGTTTGCGAGTTGGCTCCTTTCGGCCTCTGGTGTATAGATGCTGTGGAAGACGAACGCCGTGCAGATGTCCGGGTCTCCGGCATCTGTGCGCTTCACGCGCGCAGGGTCGGTCACCATTATCTTTATCTTTTTCCGCATCTCATCGGGGGTGTCCGAGACATAAATCGCGTTCCCGTAGCTCTTGGACATCTTCCGCCCGTCTATGCCCGGCACCTTCGGGGCCTCGGTAAGGAGCGCCTGCGGCTCCGGGAACACGGGCTTGTAGAAGTTATTGAAGCGCCTTGCAATCTCTCTCGCAAGCTCAAGGTGCGGGAGCTGGTCAACGCCCACCGGGACAACGTCGGCTTTGTAAATGAGTATGTCCGCCGCCATAAGCACCGGGTATCCGAGGAAGCCGAAATTCGTCAGGTCCTTGTCTTTGATATTCTCGAGCTGCTCCTTGTACGTCGGGTTCCGCTCAAGCCAGGGGAGCGGCGTAATCATCGAGAGATAGAGGAAAAGCTCGGCGTGCTCAAGAATGCTCGACTGCGTGAATATGGTGCATTTGTCGGGGTCAAGCCCGGCGGCAAGCAAGTCCACCAGCAGGTCGCGCTTGGACGCCCTGAGTTCCTTCGTGTCCGCGTAGTTCGTCGTGAGGGCGTGCCAGTCGGCAATGAAGAAGAACGACTCGTATTTATTCTGGAGGGACTTCCAGTTCTCGACCGCGCCCAGGAGATTCCCAAGCTGCATCCTGCCGGTCGGACGCATCCCCGAAAGAACTCGTTTTAAAGACATCTGTTAATGCCTTCCTAAATACTCAACGTGCCTGCAAGCAGGTGAAATATGATTATGAATGCGTTTACCACTACCGCAAAAAACATCTGCGTCTGCGGTATGACGAACACAAGGAGGACAATTATAAGCATCCCGAACGGCTCAATCCTGCTGTAGGAATAAGCCGCCCTCGGAGGCAGAAGCCCCACCAGCACCCTCCCGCCGTCGAGCGGCGGCACCGGTATCATGTTCAGCACCATCAGGACGGTATTGATGACTATGGACGCCTTCAGCATCAGGGCGATTGGCACCAGGAACGACATTATCATCCCGTGGCCCTGGAGCGTGCCGGGATCCGCGCCTGCAAGAGCCAGCGCACCGGGTTCGGACGTTATAATTATCCGCAGCATAAGCGCGCTCAATACCGCCAGGACAAAGTTCGTCCCCGGCCCCGCCAAAGCGACCCAGATCATATCCCGCTTCGGGTTCCTGAGGGCGGCAAAATTGACCGGGACAGGTTTTGCCCATCCGAAAAGGAACTTCGAGCCCAGGGCAATCAGGACAAGCGGCAGGATTATCGTACCTATAGGGTCGATATGTTTTATGGGGTTTAACGTCAGGCGCCCGGCGCGCCGGGCGGTGGAATCGCCGAACTTCTCCGCGACATAGCCGTGCATGACCTCGTGCAGTATAATCGCGAGAAGCACAGGCATCGCCCAGATAGATATACCCTTTGCAATAGAGTTTATGTCCATTTGAATTCAATACCTTCCAGGGATTTTTCTACATACCGTGCTTAGCTATTATATCATTCCGAGCGCAGCGAAGAATCTGCTTTAAAATAGACCGTAGGTTCTTCAATTCGTTCAGGACGACGGAATATGTGTAGATTTACCATAAAAATCGAAGTGTTAATGATATGGTATGGGGATTTGAAAGTCAAGGAGTTTTCCCTTGCAAACGTGGCCGATGTAAACTATGCTAAATGAAAGAGAAAAAAGAAGTAACGCCCCGCTTCGCTTCCCCCTCTTGAGAGGGGGAAGCGAAGCGGGGGAAGTTATGAAAAAAACGCCGAATGGAACGAACGGTTACCAAATTCCTCGATTATCTTGCTGTGGAAAAAGGGCTTTCCAGAAACACGCTGGAGTCCTATGGCCGCGATATGGGAAAATACGTTCAGTTCCTTGAAAAAAGGGGAATTTCGGATTTCTCCGCCTCCGGCAGGGCGGAAATGCGCGAGCTTGTGGAGCACCTCAGGAACTCCGGCCTGAAGGCGGGGTCCGTGGCAAGAACGCTTGCGGCGGTAAAGGGTCTGCACCGCTTCCTTCTGCTCGAAGGTCTCGCCAAGACCGACCCTACGGAGGCCCTGGAGTCGCCCGGACGGGGCGTGAGGCTCCCCAAGGCCCTCACGTCCGCCGAGGTCGAGGCCATTCTTGCCGCGCCTTTATGCGACGGCCCAAAGGCTATCGAGGACCTGCGAGACAGGGCGATGCTTGAGACAATGTATGCGGCGGGCCTCCGGGTAAGCGAGCTTGTGGGGCTTCCCACGGGAGGGGTGAACTTCGAGGTCGGGTTCCTGAAGGTAACCGGCAAAGGCTCTAAGGACAGGCTTGTTCCATTGGGGAAGGCGGCGCTGGACGCGCTCAGGAGATACCTTGAAACGGCCAGGCCGCTGCTCCTGAAGCAAAGGGAATGCGAATACCTCTTCGTTACGCGCAGGGGCTGGAAGATGACCAGGCAGGGCTTCTGGAAGATAATCGGCAGATATGCCCGGAAGGCGGGGATAAAAAAACAAATCTCCCCGCACATGCTCAGGCATTCCTTCGCCACGCACCTCCTCGAGCGCGGGGCGGATCTGCGGAGCGTGCAGATGATGCTCGGACACGCGGACATCTCGACCACGCAGATATACACGAAAGTGGAGGTCTCGCGGCTTAAGAAGATGCACGAGGAAATGCATCCGAGGGGGTAATGGACGTAATAACCTGCCATCTTAACGCCGATTTCGACGCCGTCGCATCGATGATGGCGGCAAAGAAACTATACCCGGACGCCCGGCTTGTCTTCCCCGGCGCGCAGGAGCGGAGCATCCGCGAGTTCTTCCTTGGCTCCACGCTCTATGCGCTCAGGTTCGACCGCATAAGGAGCATAGACATGAGTCAGGTGGACCGGCTCATACTGGTGGACACCAAGAGCCGGGAGCGCATCGGAAAGTTTGCCGGGATACTCGACAGGCCGGGTCTTAAAATACACGTCTACGACCATCACCCCTTCGGCGGCGACGACATTCGCGGAGAGTTCGAGATGGTCGAGCAGCTCGGGGCCTGCACGACAATCTTCGCGGAGATTTTTCAGGACAGGAAAATCGACATAACTCCGCTCGAAGCCACGGTCATGGCGCTTGGTATATACGAGGAAACAGGCTCCCTCGTCTTCACGTCCACCACCCCAAGGGACGTAAGGGCCGCCGCATGGGCGCTGTCCCGCGGCGCAAACCTGAACATCGTCTCCGACTTCATAACGCGCGAGCTGAGCGCGGAGCAGATAAGCCTCCTGGACGAGCTTTTGAAATCCGTCATGGTCCATACCATCGGCGGGATAAAAGTTGCCATTGCGCGCGCATCGACGAAAAAATACGTGCAGGACCTGGCCGTGCTCGCGCACAAGATACGCGACATAGAGAACCTGGACGCGCTTTTCTGCGTGGTGCGGATGGAAGACAGGGTGCATATGGTCGCAAGGAGCCGCGTAAACGAGGTAGATGCCGGAGCTATTGCCCTTGAGCTTGGGGGCGGTGGGCATCCGACCGCCGCGTCGGCGACCATACGCGACATGGACATAGACAGCGTAGTCGAGCGTCTTGCGGATGTGCTGGAGAGGCGCGTGCGGCCCGCGAAGCTTGCGCGCGACATAATGACGCGGCCCGTCATAACCATCCCGGAGGGCGCAACCATCGGCGAAGCCGGGGAGAACATGACCCGCTACAGCGTTAACGTCCTTCCGGCGCTACGCATGGGCAGGCTCTCGGGCCTTGTCACGCGGGAGGTGGCGCAGAAATCCATCTTCCACGGACTTGGCGGGCGGCCCGTCAGCGAACTTATGCAAACAGACTTCAAGACGGTGCCGCCGGATGCGCCGTTCAGGACGGTGGAGGACATAATGATCCGGCACACGCAGCGCTTCCTGCCGGTCGTGGAGCGGGATAAGGTCGTCGGCGCCATAACCCGGACAGACCTGCTGCGCGCCCTGCACGACGGTCTCCTGGAGCGCGAGAAATCAGGCCTGGCGCCGGGTGGCGAGGAAGGTTTCGGCAGGAATGTCTCCGGCATAATCCAGGAGCGACTGCCTGAAACGACGCAGGCGCTTCTGCATAAACTTGGCGAAACGGCGGATGAACTGGGCGTTTCGGCCTACGCGGTCGGAGGCTTCGTGCGGGATCTGCTCATTGGCGCGGATAACCTTGACTTGGACCTTGTCGTCGAGGGAAACGGGATAGATTTCGCATACAAAGTCGCAAAGAAATTCGGCGCGCGTGTCCGTCCACACAACAAGTTCGGCACGGCGGTGGTCGTCTTTCCGGACGGCTCGAAATTCGACATAGCCACGGCCCGCACGGAATATTACGAATATCCCGCGGCCCTTCCGACGGTGGAGCTCGGCTCGATAAAGAAAGACCTTTACCGGCGGGACTTCACCATCAACGCCCTGGCGATAAGGATAAACGAGAAGGGATTCGGCGAGCTGATGGACTTCTTCGGCGGCCAGCGCGACTTGAAGGAGAAGACCGTCCGCGTCCTGCACAACCTAAGCCTCGTGGAAGACCCGACGAGGGCTTTCAGGGCGATACGGTTTTCCGTGCGCATGGGTTTTAACATCTCGAAACACACGCAGGAACTTATCCGGGGCGCGGTGAACATGGACCTGTTCCACCGCCTTTCCGGGGGCAGGGTATACTCCGAGCTCCGGCTTATATTCGAGGAGACCGCGCCGCTTTCCGCCCTGAAGCGGCTTGAGGACTTCGGCCTGCTCCGGTTCATTCATCCGAAACTCAAGGTTACCCGCGAGATGGAATCCATATTCTCGTCCATCTCCGAGACGCTCGCATGGTTCAGGCTCCTGTACCTCGGCATGGAGTCGGATTCGTGGCTTGTCTATTTCATGGGGCTTTTAAATACCTTCTCCGGGAAGGAGGCGGGAGATCTCGCCTCCCGCCTCGCGATACCGGAGCGGCATGTAAAAAAGCTTGCGCTGTCCAGACGCGAGGGGCTTCGGATACTCGGAGAATTCTACAGCCAGCCGGATATTTCGCCATACCGGGTCTGGCTGATGCTCTCGCCGCTTCCCGTGGAGGTTCTGCTTTTTATGATGGCTAAGGCGAAGACCGAGAAGGCGAAGAAAAACATATCCATGTATCTGACGCAACAGAAGGACGTCCGGACCGAGCTTACCGGAAAGGACCTGCTGGCGATGGGGCTTTCGCCCGGCCCGCACTTCAAGAAACTGCTTTCCCAACTCCTCGAAGCGAAGATGGACGGAAGACTCCCGCTCCGAGCGGACGAAGAGAGGTTCGTGAGTGAACTGCTTGCGGCCAATCCGGAGGTTCTGAACGCCTGGCCGACACCCGGCAATGCCTCCAAACCGGCACGGAAAGGAAAGGGCGCGGCTTGAAGAGGCTGATTGTCAACGCGGACGATTTCGGGATGGCCCAGTCCGTCAACAGCGGAATAATAAAGGGCCACAAAGACGGCATCGTCACTTCGACTTCTTTCATGGCCGGGGCCGGGGCCGCGGAACACGCCGCAAAACTCGCCAGGGACAATCCCTCGCTCGGCGTCGGCATACATCTCTGCCTGACGCTGATAAAGCCCGTCTCAAACCCCGCGAACCTCCCGGCGCTCGCGCCCGGCGGCAGGCTGCCCGGCGGCCCGTTCGCGCTTATGACGCGCCTGCTTGCCGGCGGGATAAAGAAGCGCGAGATCGAGATTGAGCTTCGCGCGCAGATAGAGCGGACGCTTGCCCTCGGAATAACGCCCGACCACATCGACGGCCATCAGCACGTCCACATGATGCCGGGAGTGTTCGATATAGCGCTGAAGCTTGCGAAGGAATATAAAATCTCCGCCATGCGCTATCCGGTCGGGCGCCGCTTGACCGGCGATGGAGAGGCAGGATTCCGGGCCGGCTTCAGGATGCTTGAGAAATTTATCCTCGAAGGCATCTCGAAAAGAAACAGGCGCGCAATCGGGGAAGCCGGCATAAAAATCCCGGATTGTTTCTTCGGACTTGTAGAGACAGGGACGCTCTCGCGGGACTCTCTTATAAACATCCTTGAATATTTGCCGGACGGAACAAGCGAGCTGATGTGCCATCCCGGCCTTCCGAGCGAGAATCTGGCCGAGGACAACTGGGGCAAGGGCTGGGGGACTGAGCTTGCGGCGGTGACGGACGCGGAAGCGAAAAATCTCCTGCAAAAGCAACAAATAAATAAAATTAAATATTCCGGGTTGTAAAAAACAAAAAATCCATAACTCCCGCCTGCTTCGCATCCCACTCTTATCTTAAGATAAGAGTGGGCGTTACTTTTATATATCCCCCAACTCATACTGAATAATCGACAATGCCACAAGGCCCGCGGTCTCGGTGCGGAGTATCCTCGGCCCAAGGCCGGCTGTAACGAAGCCTGCGGCCTCGACCTCCAGCACTTCGTCGTCCGTAAACCCGCCTTCGGGGCCGACAAGCACGGCGACGCTACTGACCGCGCCGCACCCGTGCAGAAGCTCGCGCAGGCCGCGCGTTTTTTCGCCCTCGTAAAAAATAATCTTCAGGTCGAAACGCCTGGCGCGCTCCACAAACATCGTCAGGTCGGAAAAGCATTGGATTTCCGGCACGGAAACCCTGCCGGACTGCCTCGACGCCTCGACGGCAATCTTCCGGAGGCGCAAGAGTTTTTTCTCCGCATCGGCTGCATCCGGCCTTTTCACGGAGCGCTCAAGGATTACCGGCGCAATCTCCGTCGCGCCAAGCTCCACGGCCTTCTGCACGACATACTCCAGTTTCTCCGCCTTCGGAGATCCCTGGCCGAGCAGTATATGCAGGCGTGGATCCCTTGCGTTCCCGAAGCTCCCGGTTATGGCGATTTCAGCCGACTTCTGGCTTAAGGATTTTATAATCCCGGAGTATTCGCGCGCGCCGTCGAAAAGGGTTATGGAATCTCCCGGCTTCATCCGAAGCACGCGGAGAAGCTTTTTCGCGCTATCTTCAGGCAGTGTCGCGGGGTCTTCTTTTACTCTTGCCGGTTCTACGAATATCCTGGCCATATTCCATCTCCCATCTCTTAAGTTAAGAGAGGGGCCGGGGTGAGTTATGAATCCGACGCCTGGCCGATAAGCTCCTTGACCTTCTCCCAGAAGCCCTTGCCGATAGGGTTGTTGTTGTCTTTCCTGGAGATGGCCTCGAACTCCCTCAAGAGTTCCACCTGCCTCGCGGTCAGGTTCGAGGGCGTCTCCACAACCACGCGGACGTTCTCGTCGCCGACGCCATAGCCGCGCACGTTCGGGATGCCCTTGCCCTTCAGTCTGAATACCTTGCCCGTCTGCGTTCCGTGCGGGATTTTAAGCTTCGTCTTTTCCTTGAGCGTCGGCGCCTCAATCTCTCCGCCAAGCGCGGCTGTCGTGATGCTGATTGGGATCTCGCACCAGATGTCGTCGCCGTCACGGGCGAACAGCGGATGCTCTTTCACCTTTATCACGATGAAGAGATCTCCGTGCGGGCCGCCGTGAAGACCCGGCTCGCCCTCGCCGGACAGACGGAGCCTGCTGCCCGTCTCCACGCCCGGCGGGATTTTCACCTTCATAGTCTTCTCGCGCTCAACACTCCCCTGTCCCTTGCACTCCGGGCACGGGTCTGTGATAACCCGCCCTTCGCCCCTGCACGCAGGGCATGTCCTGGCAATGGTGAAGAACCCCTGGCTCATCCTCTGCTGGCCCGTGCCTCGGCAGGCGGAGCAGGTCTTCGGGTGCGTGCCGGGCTTGGCCCCGCTACCGTTGCACGCCGGACACATCTCCGTCTTCGGGATGCGTATCTCGGTCTCCTTTCCGAAGGCCGCGTCCTCGAAGGAAATCGTCATGTTGTAGCGCAGGTCCGCGCCCCTTGAGACGTGCGCGCGCCCGTGGCCTGCGGCGGCTCCGAAAAAGTCTCCGAAAATATCCCCGAAGATGTCCCCGAAGTCCCTGGACGCCGCGCCGCCGAAGCCTCCGAACCCGCCCATGCCCTCGACGCCCGCGAAGCCGTACTGGTCGTATGCCGCGCGCTTCTGCGGGTCGGAGAGCACCTCGTAGGCCTCTGTCGCCTCCTTGAACTTCTCGGACGCTTCGTCGTGGTTCTCCGGGTTTTTGTCCGGGTGCCACTTCATCGCAAGGCGGCGGTATGCCTTCTTTATCTCCGTCTCGGAGGCGTTTTTATGTATGCCGAGTATTTCGTAGTAGTCGCGCTTGGGCAATTGCTTTCACTATCCTTTTTTGTTGATTGCTAAAATTCCCATAATTATTGTGGCCGCTATACTTAAAATTCCCACAAAGATACCAACTGCCGTAAGAAATACGATAATTCTTTCTCCTCTTGATAGCGGAGGTTTTTCTAAATGTTCTCTGCCCTTGGGTGAGATTTCATAACCGCCAGTATAATTGCCATTTGGATAGTACTTTCTATTTATAAAACCATTTTTTTCTAACTTTTGTAAGTTAGGTTGTATATAACTCAAACCTTCAGTGTAAAAATCCTGAGAATTTACTTCTCTTCCCTTATAGTCTAATATTTGTAAAATACGATTATCCGTTTGATCTAAAGACAAACTGAATCCAAATATTGCATGATAATATCTCTTTAGGGCGCGTGTGAGCTTCCTCATTTTTTCTCTTTAGTTAAAAATAATCACAAACATAAGCCCAGCCCCACTTCAGGGCCGGGCTTGGATTATCTCATATACAGGCTATCAATTCAACTGTGGATTCCTCATCGACCCACGCTTCGCGCGGGTACCCCAGCTCGGAATGACGGGCGCGATAAATCACGCCCCTACAATTTATTTTATTCCTTCATCCCCCTCTTAGGCTAAGAGAGGGAACGAGGGGGCGTTATTTCTTCTCCTCGAACTCCGCGTCCACGACCTTCTCTCCGCCGCCGGTCGACCGGTCGCCGCCGCCGGACTCGCCACCCTGTTCGCCCGCGCCCGCTTCCGGGCCGGGCTGTGCGCCGCCCGCCTGCTGCGCGCCTGCTTTCTTGTATATCTCCTCGGCAAGCTTGTGCGAGACGTTCGAGAGCTTCTGCATCGCATTCCTTATCGCCTGCGCGTCCTCGCCGTCCTTGGCCTTCTTCGCCTCGTCGATGGCGGACTGAATATCCGCGCGCTCGCCCTCGGACACCTTATCGCCGTAGTCCGCAAGCGATTTCTCGATGGAGTAAATCAGCGTGTCGGCTTCGTTTTTCACCTCGACGAGCTCTTTCTTTTTCTTGTCCTCTTCCGCGTGAGACTCGGCGTCCCGCACCATCCGCTTTATCTCCTCCTCGGAGAGACCCGACGATGCGGTAATCTTGATGGACTGCTCGCGTCCGGTGCCGAGGTCTTTCGCGCTCACGTGGACGATGCCGTTTGCGTCGATGTCGAACGTGACCTCGACCTGCGGCATTCCGCGCGGCGCGGGCGGGATGCCGACAAGCTCGAAGCGCCCAAGCGTCTTGTTGTCCCCCGCCATCTCGCGTTCGCCCTGGAGGACGTGAATCGAGACCGCGGTCTGGTTGTCCGCCGCCGTGGAGAACACCTGGCTCTTGCGCGTCGGGATGGTCGTGTTCCTCTCTATGAGCCTCGTCATAACACTGCCCAGAGTTTCGATGCCCAAGCTGAGCGGAGTTACGTCGAGCAGCAATACGTCCTTCACTTCGCCCTTCAGGACGCCGCCCTGAATGGCCGCGCCGATTGCCACGACTTCGTCCGGGTTCACGCCCCTGTGAGGCTCTTTGCCGAAGAAGTCCTTCACGACTGCCTGCGGCTTCGGCATCCTCGTCATGCCGCCGACGAGGACGACTTCGTTAATGCCGGAAGCGTCCTTCCCGGCGTCGGAGAGCGCCTTCCTGCAAGGCTCGATTGTCCTGTTTGTAAGCTCGTCGGTGAGTTGTTCCAGCTTCGCGCGAGAGAGCTTCATAAGCAGGTGCTTCGGGCCGGAGGCGTCCGCCGTGATGAACGGCAGATTTATCTCCGTCTCCAGCGAAGACGACAACTCAATTTTTGCTTTCTCGGCGGCTTCCTTGAGCCGCTGGAGCGCCATCTTGTCTTTCGAGAGGTCGATCCCCTGGTCTTTTCTGAACTCGTCCGCGAGCCAGCGCATGACCTTCTCGTCGTAGTCGTCGCCGCCGAGGTACGTGTCTCCATTGGTGGATTTTACCTCGAAGACGCCCTCGCCGAGTTCGAGGATGGAGATGTCGAAAGTCCCGCCGCCCAGGTCGTATACGGCAATCGTCTCGTCCTTTTTCTTGTCGAGGCCGTATGCGAGAGACGCCGCCGTCGGCTCGTTTATTATGCGCAGGACGTTCAGGCCCGCGATGCGCCCGGCGTCCTTCGTGGCCTGGCGCTGAGAGTCGTTGAAGTATGCAGGGACGGTAACGACAGCCTCCGTCACCTTCTCGCCCAAGTAGTCCTCCGCCGTCTGCTTCATCTTCGTGAGTATCATGGCGGAGATTTCAGCCGGGCTGTATTCCTTGCCGCGAATCATCACGTGCGCGTCGCCGTTTGCGGCCTTCACGATTTTATACGGCAGGTGCTTTACCGCGTCCTGCACTTCCTTTGAATCGAACTTCCTGCCGATGAGCCTCTTTATGGAGAATATAGTGTTCTCCGGGTTCGTGATGGCCTGGCGCTTCGCAACCTGGCCCACGAGCCGCTCCCCGGACTCTGTTATCGCCACGACCGAAGGCGTCGTCCTCGCGCCCTCGGCATTCGCAATTACCACCGGGTCGCCGTGCTCAAGCACAGAGACGCAAGAATTTGTAGTTCCCAGGTCAATTCCGATTACCTTTGCCATTTTACGGCCTCCTCTATTTACGAATAAATCGACTTTTATAAACCAATTGCAGGGGCGAGATCTGTCGCGCCCGCAGGCTCAATATATCGAGTCCCTACGGACAACTTATTCCGTCGCGTCCCTCGGCGGCTTGGCCACCGTAACCATCGCCGGGCGGATTATCCTGTCGTTCAAGAAATATCCTTTCTGGAATTCCTCCACCACCGTGCCAGGCTCGTGTTCGTTCGTCTCCACCTGCATCATCGCCTGCTGTTTGTTCGGGTCGAAGGGCTTGCCGATACTCTCCACCTGCGTAACGCCGAACTTTATAAGGACGTCCATGAGCTGTTTTGCGACCATCTTCACGCCCTCTGTCAGAGCGCCGTTGTTCTGCGCCTTCTGGCCTTCCGGCGCGCCCTCGGCATGAGAGATGGCTCGTTCGAGATTATCCAGCACCGGGATGATCTCCTTTATCAGGCCCTCGTTGGCGAATTTCCCCTGCTCTACAACCTCGCGGCTCATGCGTTTTTTGAAGTTCTCCGTCTCGGCGTAGAGCCTTAAGTAACGGTCCTTGTAGTCGTGAAGCTCGGCCTTCGCACGGTCGAGCTCGGCCCGGATTTTCTCCACCTCCGCGGCAATATCCTTCTGCCCGGCTGCGACATCCTCCGAAACCCCGGCCTGGCCCATCGCCTCTTCCCGGCCCTCCTCTTCCATCCTGTAGCCTTCTTCTATCGGGACATTACGCCCCTCGTGGTGTTTCTCGTTATGTTTCTTCATCCGCGCCCCTGAAAATCAAATGTGGATTGCTCGACGAAACCTGCCCCGGCATGTATAAGACCGGGGCTCGGAATGCCCGCCAATGTAACAATTATATCCTACCTCTCGCTTATCAGCCTTCCCAGCACCCTGGCCGTGCAGTCCACAAGAGGTATGACGGTGTTGTACGGCATACGGGACGGCCCTATGACGCCAAGCGTCCCGACGACATTTCCCTCGCCCCTGTAGCTTGCGACGACAAGGCTTATCCCCTGCATCTCGAAGTACTTGTTTTCCGAGCCGATATACACCTGCACACCTTCCGCTTCCATCGCGAGGTCAAGAAGCTTCAAGAGCTTGTGCTTTTCTTCAAAGGCTATAAAAAGCTCCTTCATCTTCTCGTAGTCCCTGAAGTCCGGGATGTTGAACATCTCGGAGAGGCCGCCGACGAAAAGCTCGGCCTCGCCCGCCTCTTCGCCTTCGTATGAGGCGTCCTGCCAGAGCTTCATAAACTTCATCAGCAGGCGGGTATACTTGTTTTTATCGTCCTCCATAAGCTGAAACACCCGGCTGCGCATGTCGCGCAGGGTTTTTCCGGCCATCTCATGGTTAAGAAACGCCGATATTCTCTCAAGCTCCTTCTGCGTCAGGTCCTCGTCGAAGACAATCATCCGGTTATGGACTATCCCCGCGTTCGAGACGAATATGGCAAGTGCGCGCCCGCCGGTGAGGCGGACAAATTCCATGTGCCTGTATACCGTCTCGGCGGGTTTCGGGGCCATGACTATCCCGGTATAGTGCGAAAGCGCGGAGAGGAGCTTTGTCGTCTCCTGCATGAGCTGGTGAAAATCTCCCCTGCGCAGGGGATAGTTGAGTATCTCCTCCTCCTGCTGGCGCGGCAGGCTCTTCACATCGAGCATTGTGTCGATATAAAAGCGGTACGCCTTGTCCGTCGGGACCCTGCCTGCCGACGTGTGCGGCTGGGCAAGGAAGCCGAGATCTTCCAGGTCGGACATTATATTACGGACCGTGGCGGGGGAGATGCCGAGGTTATAGCGTTTCGTAACCGTCCTGGAGCCGACCGGCTCTGCCGTGGAGATATAGCTCTGGATAATGGCGCGCAGGATCTCCCTGCTTCTCTCGCTTAAGTCCATGACAACCCTCCCCCTCCTTTCGTTTCATTAGAATAGCGGGAACTACGGCGTTTTCCGCCCCGTCCGCCTGTTTAGCACTCAATCCCGTAGAGTGCTAATAAAATTTACCAGATTTTCAGGGGAATAGTCAAGAAAAAAAGGCCGGGAAAATCCCGGCCCTGAAATATTCTTCGTCCCGCATGTATTTTTATTGGGTTACGAGCAGGAACAGGTCGATACGTCTGTCCCGGCGAGCCTGCCGCCAAGATATAGGTTAACGGCGATGTCCGGGTCGGACTCCCTTGTGATTACCGGCTGAATCCCGGCATTCAGCAGTCCGTCCATCATCCCCTGGCCCATGCCCTGGGTAATAACGGCCTGACAGTTCTCGAAGGGGCTGATGTTGTGCGCGTGCTCTTCTCCCTTGCCGTGGCCCGGGCAGGCCGCGCCGGCGCTTAAGAGCCGCTTGTTTTTTATCCGCCGCCCCTCGATTTCGTAGATTATGAAGTCCCTGCACTTCCCCAGATGGCCGCAGATTGTCTGGCCGTCGCCCGTGGATACCGCAATGTTCATATCCTCTCCTTTCTCGGTCAGTTTAGTCGTCCTCTCCGCCATCCTGCCCACATTGGATAGCCATTATCGTCTCTAAGCCTCAAAACCTCGTCTCCCTTCCTCACTTCCGCCGCAATGATCACAGGTTCCCCCTGTAACATCACCTTTGACCCTTTAATCTCCAGCCTGTCGCCCGGCTTGATAGCCGGGCTCTGGCGATTGATATACCATGCAGGCCCCAGATGCACAGGGATTTCGCCCTTGTCCGTCTTTAGCGCGATATGGATTCCGTAGCTCATGCCTCTCATGGGCTTTATTCTGTCTATCCTCAATACTTCACCGGAAACCGTTTCAACCGTATGCGTGTCATACAACCTGCCGTATCGGCTGTTCATGCCCCAGCCGCCCATCATCGGCGCGGCAAGCGCAACACCCGCAACGGCCAGCGACACTATTGCCAGGGAAAGCGAAAATATAGTTTTCATAAACGCCCCCTTTTTCAGAAATGGCCAAGGCTGTCGTTTGCGTCCACACCTCCGTTCCCCCAGATTGGGTCGTCCATAAATCTCTTACTTATAAGCTCATCGGGATGCTGCCTGTAATATTCATCCTCGGAAAACAGATACCTGTAGGACTCGCAATATCCGAGCAGGACACCGTATGCGAGGTTTACCTCCTTCATCAGCTCGGCGTTCCCGCTTCCGGAATCCGGGTGGTATAATTTGGCGAGTTCCCGGTGCCTCTTTTTGATGTCTTTGATGGAAATCCCCTCGAAAAGTCCGAAAACTTCCACGGCCTTCCTGAGTCTCTCGTAACTCATAAACAGGTTATCCTATAATTGTAATTATAGAGTTGATTATGCACATCGGCCCGTCTTTTGTCAAGCAAGCTTTTAACGCATTGAGGATAAAAAGACGCCGACGCGGTTCCACGAGAGCCGCCAAGGCAATCTCAGGGCTGGATTTCAGCTGATTTATTTCACTTCCGGCACGTGGATATGCCGAAAATGGCATAGGGCGGGCACCAGCCGATAAGGCCGGTCAGTAGAGGGACGGCGCCCAGGTATGCCAAAGGAGACTTCGGCCCGACAAACGCGAGCGAGATTATGCCAAGACCAATCACAACCCTCAGAAACCTCTCGATTCCGCCAATATTTTTCTTCATCCGCGCACCTCTTTTTTTGCTGTTTTACCGCCCCTCAGACGCAGGACATACAATGAAATCTGCCCCCAAATTACCCCTTGCGCCAGGACGGTTGCGTAATCTTACCCGGTACGCCTTTTGGCGTCTGTGACATCTGTCACATCCATGAGCTTCACGAGGTTTCTTGAGAGCGCTACCCGGCCCTTTCGCTCCATGTCCTTCAGTAGGCGGCTTATAACCTCCCTCGACGTGCCGAGGTCGGCGGCTATTTTCTGGTGAGTGGCGGAGACTTTCCCCTGTTCGGATTTCTCCTCAAGGTATTCGACAAGCCTCTCGTCGATATGCTTGAACGCGATCTCTTCCACGAGCGTCATCACGTTTGCGAGGTTCTCCGAGAGCACCTTGAAGACGTATTCCCGCACCTCTATGAACTCTTCCGTCAGGGCCTTGAAATCCGCCGCCGACAGAAGCAGCGCGTCGCACTCGACAGTCGTCATCGCGTTGGCCGGGGTCGGTACGGCGGAGAGGATGCAGGAGGCGTTTATGATGCATGAGTCGCCCCTCCCGAGCTCGTAGAGCGTTATCTCGCGCCCCGTCTCTTCCATCTTGAATACCCGGACTTCCCCGGAGATGAGGAACGTGAACGCCTGGCAGTAGTCACCCTCGGAATAGACGTACGTCCCCGCCGGGATTTTCTTTCGCCACGCGGCGGAGAGTATCCTCTCTACCACGCCCCCCGGCATCTTCCGAAACGCGGGGAATATTTCGAGGAATTCCTGTGTGGTCAAGTTATACCTTAAGTTTAGCTGGCCAGGCTTGCCTTTACTTCGACCTTATACCCAAGCCTGTTTAGAAATCCATAGCAGTCGTCCCATGAAAGACCGAATTCCCGGACGTCGGCGAGACCCAGTCTCCCAACTATATCCCTTATCAAATCATGGTTGGCCGTCTCGAAGTTGGCTTCCATCATGGCCTTCTCGGCCCAGTCGACGAGTTCGGCCAGGCTCGTCTCATGGTTTGTATATTTGATTATGGCCTCCGCCACGTCTTTTTTCGTAAGTTCCATGTCAGCCTCCGACTTTCTTGTGGCCTTCATCCAACGGATACTTATTATGTATTTCCACTAAAAGCCCGTTGCTATCGTAAATTTCCTGATAGAACTTTAAAGTAGTCTCGCTTTTGTCTACCTCTTTAACATACCGGGCAGTCCATCTGTAGCGGCCCTTGACGGTTAAATAATATCTGCGGCCTTCAGAGGTCTCTTCCCATTCAGGGAACTTTTTCTCGTTTTCCGTGCGCTTGTTCAATTATTTATTTTACAACATATTTTAAAAGAATCGTGGTTTTCTTTCATTATCGCCGAGGCTTAGCCGGATCATTATCTGAACGGCTAATTTCATGCCACGAGTTTTGGACAAAAAATCTATTAGCGTCGCTGATAAATGTTTCCCGTTCTTTTGGCAATGCAAACCGCAAAGTAATACAGTAATTATTGTCTCTCCATTCTTTCTCTCCGCTACCACCCCAGCCAATTTGTTTTGGAACATTCTTATTATTGTGCTGGCACAGGGCGCGAAGGCAATGAACTATTGCAAGATGGTCTGTCTTACAGGTTATGCTATATCTACATTGTTCATGGGCGTCCATTTATTCCTCCTTTTCAACTCCTATATCCCGCATTAATTTTAACGTATTCGTAGCTCAAGTCCGTCGTGAATACGCGCGCGGAGGCATCGCCTGCGCCGAGTTTGACGATAATTTTATATTCCTTCTTCTTCAGAACCTCCGACGCCCTCGCCTCGGCCTTCGGACCAAGCCCCACGCCGCCGCGAACCATGCAGACACGGTCGAACCATATCTCCAATTTGTCCGCACCCGTCTCCGCGCCGGAATAGCCCGCCGCGCAGGCGATGCGGCCCCAGTTCGCGTCCTCGGCGAATAGCGCGGTCTTTACAAGCGGAGAGTTTGCGACTGCCTTCGCGGCCAGCTTCGCCTCAGCCGGATTTTTTGCGCCCTCCACCATCACTTCAACGAGCTTTGTCGCCCCCTCGCCGTCTTTCGCAACCATCTTCGCAAGCGCGAGCAATACCGCGCCGAGCGTTTTTTTAAACTGTCCGTATTCCGCGCTGGTTGTGGTTATTTTTTTATTTCCCGCCATGCCGTTGGCGAGGACGATTAGCGTGTCGTTCGTCGAGGTGTCGCCGTCCACGGTAACGCAGTTGAAGGAATCGTCCACGCCCGCCTTCAGCGCCGCCTGGAGAGCGCGCTTCTCCACCGCCGCGTCCGTGATGACAAACGAAAGCATAGTGGCCATGTTCGGGTTAATCATCCCGGAGCCTTTGGCGATGCCCGCGATGCGGACTTCCTTCCCGCCGATCCTCTCCGACACGCCGTAAATCTTCGGGAACGTGTCCGTCGTCATAATCCCGCGCGCGGCATCGGGAAGGCCGTCATCTTTAAGCGCGCCGGGAAGCAATTTTATGCCTGCCGAGATTCTCTCCATCGGCAGCGGCGCGCCTATGACGCCCGTGGACGCAACGAATATGTCCGAGGTATTGACGCCCAATACCTCGCCCATGAGGTGCGCGGTCCTGAGCGCGTCCTTCATCCCCCGGACGCCGTTGCATGCGTTCGCGTTCCCGCTGTTTGCGACTATCGCCCGGACATGGCCGCCCTTCGCCGCCTCCATGTCGAGGAGCACCGGCGCGGCCTTCACGCTGTTCTTCGTGAATACCGCCGCGGGGACAGCCGGGACATCGGAGCAGATAAGCGACATGTCCAGCCGCCCCGGCTTCTTGATGGCCGCCTCCACCGCGCCGGCCCTGAAACCGCGGACGGTATAATTTTTTAGTTCTTTCATTTGCTCCTCACGTAGGGGCGCGATTCATCGCGTCCGCGGGCGCAATAAATTGCGCCCATACACTACGGAAACATCCCCAGATTTTTCAATCCCAGCGTCTCGTCCCATCCCATCATGATGTTCAGGTTCTGCACGGCCTGGCCCGCCGCGCCCTTGACTAAATTGTCTATCGCACTGACTATAACCGCCCTGCCCGTGCGCGGGTCGGAGTAAAGCCCGATGTCGCAGAAGTTCGAGCCTTTCACGGCGTTCACGTTCGGATAGCCTCCCGGCCCAAGGACGCGGACGAAAAACTCCTTCTTGTAAAACTTTGAATACATTACCGCAAGCTGCTCCGTGGACGCCTCTTTAGTCAGCTTCGCATATGCCGTCGTGAGTATCCCCCGGTTCATCGGCGCGAGGTGCGGCGTGAACGATACGGTCAGTTCCTTCCCGGCAAGCCCGGAGAGTTCCTTCTCAATCTCCGGCGTGTGCCGATGCGTGCCCACCTTGTACGCGGTAAGAGCCTCGTTCGCCTCCGGGAAGTGATACATCGCTCCCGGTTGCCTCCCCGCGCCGGATACTCCGGAGTGCGAGTCCACGATTATGCTGTCAGGCAGGGTAAGCCCCGCCTTCACAAGCGGCGCGAGCGCGAGTATCGCGCCTGTCGGGTAGCATCCGGGGTTCCCCACGATACGCGCGCGTTTTATCTCCGCCCTGTGCAGTTCCGGGAGTCCGTAGACGGACATGAACGCAAGACCCGGCTGGTTGTGCTCCTCGCCGTACCATTTCTGATATACGGACACGTCCTTGAAGCGGTAGTCCGCCGAGAGGTCGATTACGCGCTTGCCAATGCCCACGAACTGCGCCGCCGCGTCCATCGCCTTCATGTGCGGGAGGGCAAGGAAGATCACGTCCGCCTTCGACGCTATCGCCGTCGGCTCCAGCTTCTCCAGCGTGAGGTTTGTAATCCGCCCCAGGTGCGGGAAAAGCGCGACGACGCTCTGCCCCTCCGACTTCTCCGACGTTACCGCCGTAACCTCCACCTCCGGATGCCCCAGGAGGATTCGCAAAAGCTCTCCCCCCGCGTATCCGCTCGAACCGATTATTGCGACTTTGAGCATGATGATCCTTTCTTTTGCTTATAAAATTCTTCTAATTTGTATAAATCAATTTTTATTTCTGGTGTTAAACACTTCGTATTCTCCAAATATTTTATCAATAGTTTGTTAGAGTAATTCGGATTATATTTTCTAATAATTTCCAACGCTTTCTTAGGCGTACCTATAGTGTCAACTGATGCCGATGTCGCCGCAAGAACATCATTCATGCGTTTTTGTTTTAAAACTTCTTCCCTGATTTTGGCAGAAATATTTTCGACTTCTTTTTTTTGCTTTTTGACTTCATTTGTTAGATGTTGCACGGTCGTTACTCCAACGAAAACTTCTTTTTTAGCTTGTCTAACTTCTTTTAATGTAGTTTCAAATGAGCCTGAAGGCCAATGTATAATCAATTTATTTATGTCCCTGTTATTATTTAAAATAAAATAAAGAGCCGTTGCAGCAAGTAGACATAACGCTAATGAAGTACCATTAACCTTACCTTTATAGGTTAGAATAAATAAACCAATTAAGACGGTTGCTAAAATTAATGTGGGCATTCAGCTTTTACCATTAGTTTCTTTCGCGAGTTTCATAGTTTCAAAATTATATGTCATTAAAATCCGCCACGCCACAAAAAAATGGTAAAAGCGGATTCTTCGCGTCGCTCAGAATGACAAACAAAATTCCTGGATTCCCGCTGGAGCCTGCCCTGAGCGAAGTCGAATGGGCGGGAATGACGTTACCCTCTCCCGGCCTTCGGCCACCCTCTCCCATGCCAGGGATAGGGTTAAGGCTTTCACCCCTCGCCCTTTTATGGGAGAGGGGCCGGGGGAGAGGGTGCAACAAAAAAGGGGGCCGCTTTTAACAGCCCCCTTGGGTTCGATAATATTGCGGGGTTTGTCTCGTCCCCCTTGCCCGGTTTACCTCTTGGAGAACTGGAAGCGCTTCCTTGCGCCCGGTCTGCCGTATTTCTTGCGCTCAACGGCCCTGGGGTCGCGGGTCAGGAGGCCCGCCTTCTTCAGCGCGGCGCGGACATCGCCGTCCACCTCGAGCAGGGCCTTGGAGATGCCGTGCCGAAGCGCCCCCGCCTGGCCGGACGTGCCGCCGCCGGAGACCAGGGCGTTTACGTTGAACCGACCGACCATGTTTGCGACTTCGAGCGGCTGGTTTATGATCATCCGCAGGACTTCGCGTCCGAAGTAGTCTTCCATCGTCCTGCCGTTTATGCTGAATTTCCCCTCACCCGTCGAAAGCCAGACGCGGGCGATGGAGTTTTTTCTCTTGCCGGTGGCGTAATAAGTCGTCTCTGCCATTTGGTTTTCTCCCTTATCCTTCTATTTTCAGGGCCTGGGGCTTCTGCGCAGCGTGCGGGTGCTCCGGGCCGGAATAAATCTTCATCTTGAGTATCATGTCCCGGCCCATCGGGTTCTTCGGTAGCATGCCCTTGACAGCCGTCTTGATTACCTCCTCCGGCCTTGTCATCAGGAGCTTTTCGGCGGTAATGGACTTAAGCCCGCCGGGATAGCCGGAGTGGTGGATATATTGCTTGTTCTCAAGCTTCCTGCCGGTCAGGCGCACCCTCTCCGCGTTAATGACGACGACGAAATCCCCGGTGTCCACATGTGGCGTGTACACCGTCTTGTGCTTCCCTTTTAGGACGGAGGCGACCTTCGCGGCCAGCCTTCCCAGGACGACCCCGGAGGCGTCCACAATAAACCACTGCCTCGCCACCTCGTTCTTTTTTGCAGATACTGTGCTCATTTATCCCACCTTGTATAAGTTCGCCCTGAACCACGGGCATTGCATTAAATGCCAAGCGAAGCTGGAACTATATGAAATTTCTAATTGTTTGTCAAGAGAAAAAGTTATGCTACAATACGCCCCCATGGACATCTCCGTATTCAAGGCCGTAACATCCGAGCTTGCCCTCGTCCTGCCCGGCAGGAAGCTTTCCGAAATCGCCGAAGGCCGGGATGGCGAGTTTTACCTCGTTTTCCGGGGCGATGGCGCAAGAACGCTCCTGATTTCCCCCCGCCCGCAGGCCCCCAGGATACATTTGATTACCGTAAAACCCAAACACTTACGCGAGTTGACCCCGTTCGGCCAGGGGCTTGGGAATCTGCTCATCGCATCCCGCCTGATTTCCGTCGAGCAGGAGGAGCTGGAGCGGGCCGTGCGGTTTAATTTTAGCAGAAAAAGCGGCAAAAGCGAAGAGCGGCCTGCGCTGGTCTTCGAGATGGCCGGGAAGAAGCCTGAGCTTATCGCCCTGGACAGGGAGGACAAAATACTGCTGGCGCAATCGTATTCTGCGCTGGACGAGGCGGCAAGGGCAATCTTGCCCGGGCTTCGCTACGCGCCTCCGCCCGTGCCGGGGAAAATCAGTCCGTATAACGTAACCGAGCAGGATATAACGGAAATCATCCGGGATAAACCTGCGGACAAGGCGCTCTTCGGGAATATCGGGGGCTTAAGCCCGATGCTTGCGCGCGAGGTTGCGGCGGCGGGAAATCACAGCCCGCAGGGACTTTTGGGCGCGATAAAAGGTCTCCTTGCAAGGCTCGAAGCTGGCGATTATGCGCCCCGGATTTACGAAACCGTTAAGGGACCAGTCCTGGCGGCATTCCCGATGGTGCAGTTCGGCAGTGCGCCGTTCCGGGAATTTCCTTCGATGAACGAGGCCGCGGAGGCGTTTTACAGCGAGGCCGAGGCGAGGCGGGAGTTCCAGTCCGCAAAGGCAAACCTCATCCGTAAAATCAGAACGGAGCTTACCGGCGCGCGCCGGAAGGCGGATGCCATCGGGGCGGACATCAGGAAGGCCGAAAAGGCGGAGTATTACCGGCTCTGCGGCCAGACGCTGATGGCGTCCCTGAATCTCGTCCCTGAGAGAACGGAGAGGGTTTTATTGACGGATTACGAGACCGGGGACGAGATCGAAATCCCGCTCGACCCGAAGCTCACCGCCGTTGGCAACGCCGAAGAATATTTCAAGAAAGCAAAGAAGGCGCGCTCAGGCGCGAAACTCCTGCGTGGGCGGCTCGAAGCGGCGCGGGCGGAGATAGATGGTCTTGAGGCGCGGCTTCATGCTGCGGAAGGGGCTGCGGAAATATCAGCGCTTTTTCCGGACATCCCGGAGCGAAACGCGCCGGGGAAAAAACCCGCCCGGAACGCGCCGGAGTTCCCGTCGTTCACTACCTCCGACGGATACACCGTGCTTGTCGGAAAGAACGCGAAGATGAACGACCTCCTCACCTTCAAGGCCGCCTCTCCGATGGACTTATGGCTTCACGCGCAGGGATACCGGGGTTCGCACGTGGTCGTCAAAAACCCCGCCCGCCGCCCGGACATCCCGCTTGATACGATACTCCAGGCCGCCGAGGCCGCGGCGTATTACTCCGAGGGCAAAAAGGAGGGCGCAGTCCCGGTGGATTATACGTTCGTGAAATATGTCCGGAAGATTAAGGACGGCCCGCCCGGCGCGGTGGTTTTCACGGGCAACAAGACGGTATTCGCGGAGCCGAAGAAACGATAGATATTTCTGAAATCAAGGAGGCGCAATGAGACGCATTTTTGTTCCATCGACTTGTGCGGATTTCTGGAAATGTTTGCTCGCGGAACCCAAAAGGCAGTGGGCCAAAGGATATTCCGCCCGTACACTGGCGAATTGTTGGGAAGAAGCGAACGGTTTCCCTCGGGAAATTCAATTAGTTCTTGCTCAGAACAGCATCCTTGCCAGATCAGAACCGTTACTAATTTTTCCCGAGTGGAAGGTTAGTTTACCCGGTAGGGGGAAACAATCTCAAAACGACATCTGGATTTTAGCCAGGACTTGATCTTCCCCCGAAAAAGTGGACACACGGTTAGGCTTGAGAGACCGCCATCGCCTCGAACTCTGCGGGTGAGCGGTACTCAAGCGACGAATGCCTCCTTGCCCGGTTGTAAAAGACCTCGATATA
>JAJYHX010000010.1 GCA_021784575.1 Nitrospirota bacterium | reverse complement strand
TCTTTTTCTCGGCAGTCATGTCTTCCTCCTCGGCTAAGGGTTTTGTGGTGAAACCATCTTAACCAAAGAGCGGCATGACTGCCAGTTTTTAATAACTTTCTGTAGGGGAAGAGCTTAACTTTTCCAATTAAAATGAGAACGCTAAGAACGCTTCTTTATTTACTATTTCATTACAAAATATTTCATAAGTCGCCGGATAATTCTTAATTTCCGTTTCGATTTTCCTCCGTGCCATTTCTATATATCTTGGCTGAATCTCGACACCGAGGCTATTGCGATTATTTTTAATAGCGGCTAAGGTGGTTGTTCCAGTTCCTAAAAATGGATCTAAAACAGTATCTCCTACGAATGAAAACATCTGGACTAAACGATCCGCAAGCTCCAGAGGGAACGGGGCTGGATGATTTTTAGTCGGCGCCCCGCTTAGCGTCCAGTGTTGCCGAAACCATTTCTGAAAATTTTGCTTGTTTATTTTACTCAATTCTCTTTGTCTTAATGTGGGGTTTCGGTATCCGCCGGGTTTTCTTTGCATTAAAATAAATTCGATGTCATTTTTTATGATTGCATTCGGTTCGTATGGTTTGCCTAAGAATTTTGAATTGCCTTGAACTTCATATGAAGCGTTGGATATTTTATTCCATATGATTGGATTTAAATTATCGAAGCCGATCCTCCTGCACGACACGACTATGTCGGCGTGTAAGGGCATTACTACATGCCTGCCATTGTTTTTTCTTCTTGAAAGGCATACATCTCCAACCACACATACCAATCTCCCTCCAGGAACCAAAACCCGGAAAATTTCCTTCCATACTTTGGTCAATTCATGGAGAAAATTTTCGTATTCATCAATATGGCCTAATTGGTTGGGGTTTTCTTCATACTTTTTTAAGTTCCAGTAAGGCGGCGAGGTAACAACCAAATGTATAGACTCGTCTTCTATAAAGGACAGGTCTCTTGCGTCATGACAGTATATTTTATGCTGCGTTAAGAACATTTAGATAAAAGCTCCCACATGCGCCTGAAGCGATTTAAGAAAATTATAGAAAGTTAAATCTTCTGCCGGTTCCGCGAATTGTCCTGATTTTCCATCTGCTCTTTCGGATATTATAAAAGCTGCCGATGTATATTTTCTTTCTAAGATTAATTTTCTACAAAACAATTCATATCTCTTGGCGTAAGATGCTTTTTTAAATTCAGGGAACACTTCAAAGTGAGGCTCAACAACTTTAACGGGTCTCTGTGATGCCTCGCAATCTTCCAGCACAATTAGGTAACCGATCCAAGGCTGAGGAGAAGCCTTGAACGCGCCTTCTCTGTAGGCAGTCCATAAATCTTCAGAACTGCCTAAAGCTTCCTCTGTACGGTTATTAAAATTGTTCCCAAAGGAAGGGCCGACTTGAGATTTAACTTCTATGGCGGCAACTAAACTTCCATCTTTGACGATGGCTAAATCCCATTGTTTTTCAGGACGGAAATAACCTGGAAGCTGGATACAGGTTTTTTCAAAAATGTTGTTTCTATCGAAGCCATTTGAGCAAATTACTTCTTTAATTATTTTTACAAAACCATCCATCTGTGCGCCTCCGGTTACTTCACATCTGGCGCCTTGGTCAGTTCGTCCACCCTTTTTCTGTTTAGCACCTTGCGCTAATCGGGTTGTCCAAAAATGCCGTATTGCTTCTGAAAGAAGTTTGTCGATTTCTGCCTTATCAATCATCCGTGCGCCTTTCAATGGGATTTCTGAAAATTAAAAACCCAGTATAATATAAAACGAACGCTTGGACAAAACATTTTTTCGGCTTGACAACAAGCCCCGCGTCATGCAAAATAACAGTTCATTTGAGTTCGGGCCCGTAGCTCAGTTGGTAGAGCCCCCGGCTCATAACCGGATTGTCCCAGGTTCGAATCCTGGCGGGCCCACCATTCCTCTCACATGCAATGCCGAAGCTTAGGGAAGTCGTCAGTTATATAGAAGAGGTCTTCGACCCCGCGCTCGCCGCCCGGTGGGACAATACGGGACTTCAGCTTGGCGCCCCGGATTGGGAGGCAGACAAGGTGATGGTTGCGCTGGACCCTCTCCCGGAGATTATCCGGGAGGCGGCGGAAAAGAAAATAAATCTCCTTGTCACGCATCATCCCCTTTTCTTCAATCCCGTAAAATCCCTTGACATTTCACGCGGCGAAGGTCTTGCCGCCGCCCTCTGCATAAAAAACGGAATCGCCCTCTACGCCGCGCATACGAGCTTCGACAGGGCGTCCGGCGGCCTGAACGACTTCCTGGCCGGAAGGCTGGGGATTATGAACGCCAGGCCGCTTGAGCGTGTTTATGACAATCGCAGCGAGCCGGTCGGCTTCGGCAGGATAGGGAATTTAAAGGCGCCGATAACCGCGTCCGCGCTTTTAGGGAGGGTAAAAAAGGCGCTCTCGGCGGAAAGCGTCCGCCTGACGGGCGGGCCGGGCGGGAAGATAAAGACCGTCGCGGTCTGCGGCGGCAGCGGCGCGGACATGCTGGAGATTGCGGCGGAATCGGGTGCGGATGCGTTCATAACCGGAGACGTGAAATACCACCAGGCGCTTGCGGCCTTGTCGCTCGGCATCTGCCTTGTCGACGCCGGGCACCAGGGGACGGAGCTTCCGGCGATGGAGCATCTGGCCGCGAGGCTTAGAGAGAAATTCAGGGAGAAGGGGCGTAAAATATCCGTGGAGAACTGCCTGACGAGGGTATCGCCATGGAAAGACATTTGACGCCGGAGGGGAAACCATCCGGCGTTTATGATTCTTAGGGGGGAGAGGCGTTACAATTAATAACGGAGGTAGCGGTGTTGGAAGATCTAAGACTTTTGGTTGAACTCCAGGGGATAGACACGCGGCTCTTTGAACTCAGGAAGGACAAGGAAAGGCTTCCGAAACTCATATCCTACGCCGGAGAGGCCCTCCAGCAGATAAAGGCGGAGCTTGAGGCGGCCCGGGCGGAGCTGGACCAGGCGGGCAAAGAGAAGCGCGCGGCGGACGCCGAGCTTCAGGCGGAGAACGAGCACTTAAATAAACTCAAGCTCCGCACGAGCGAGATAAAGACTAACAAGGAATATTTTGCGCACTTAAAAGAGATAGAGGAATGCCAGAAGAAAATAGCGAAGACGGAAGAGTCCGAGCTCGAGCTTATGGAGAAGGTGGAAAAGGCCGAGGCCGCCGTCTCTGAGAAGAAGGCCCTGGCCGGCGAGGAAGAGAAGACGTTCGCCGAACGCAAAAGCGAGATAGAAAGCCGGTTCGTGTCGGGCGACAAGGAAATGGAGGAGCTTGCAAGGAAGCGGGTCGAGATATTCCCGAAGATTACGGAGACCCACTCCCAGTATTATTCCAGCATCCTCGCGAGGTATCCGGAATCCGCGGTCGTCGAGGCGGCGAACACCTCCTGCACGGGGTGCAGTATGATGATTCCGCCCCAGATGTTCAATAACGTCCGAAAGGGCGAGAGCATCATAAAATGCAACAACTGCCGCCGCATACTTTATTACAGGGAACCGGCGGCGGAGCCTTCCAGGTGAAAAAATCCGAGGCCCTGAGGCTCCTCGCCGGGACGCTCTCAATCCGGGCGGTGATGAAGGAACATCCGGAATTGGACAAGGAGGCGCTCCGGGCGTTGCTCCTTGAGGCGGCCCGCGCGGTGGGAGAGGAATCGGAGACAGAGAAACGGGCGTCGGGAAGATTCAAGTCCGAAGCCGGTCTACCGGCCAATCGCCTGGCCTCGAAAAGTAAACCGGCGGCAGGGCAGGCCGGGTTTGTCTTCGAGCCGTCCGGGGCCGGTCTGCCGGTTGAGGCCGGTCCACCGGCTTCGCTTAAGGTACATACAGACGGGGCGTCGCGCGGGAACCCCGGCGAGGCCGGCATAGGCGTGCTCATCGAGGACGAATCCGGCAGGATAATCAGGGAGATACGCCGCTACATAGGCACTGCCACGAACAACCAGGCCGAGTATGCCGCCCTCATAACCGCCCTCCGCGCCGCACGGGAGATAAACGCCGGGAGCGTAACGGTTTTCGCCGATTCCGAGCTTCTGGTGAAGCAGGTAAAAGGCGAATACAAGGTAAAGCATCCCCAGCTTCAGCCGCTATATGCGGAGGCGAAGGAACTTATC
Organism: Nitrospirota bacterium; assembly: GCA_021784575.1. Lineage (GTDB taxonomy): Bacteria > Nitrospirota > JACRHJ01 > JACRHJ01 > JACRHJ01 > JAKAHE01. The sequence goes on along the minus strand of JAJYHX010000010.1, from coordinate 45,969 downwards.
TCCGGCCTCAGGAAATTCAGTATCACCCACGTCCCGCGCGAAAAGAACGCCCATGCCGACGCCCTGGCCAACGAGGCGATAGACAAAAAGATTACGGGAAAATAAACCTGTCGTCCCGAGCGAAGCCGAAGGGGCCGATGACAATCATTGGGCCTGTCATCCGCCGCGCCGCCGCCACCCGTCATTCCCGCTTCGCCCGAATAAGCTTCCAACTATTCCTTTCCAAAATCAACGACATATTATATAATTGGCTTGCCCAAAGCCGTCCGGGCGGCTGCTGTTCTCCGCCCTTGCCCTCGCCCCTCGCGGGACAGGGCCAGGGATAGGGGGAATAGAGGAAAGTCCGAACTCCACAGGGCAGGGTGCTGGATAACGTCCAGGGGAGGCGACTCCACGGAAAGCGCCGCAGAGAAAAGACCGCCTGCAATATCCTTTTTCCCCTTATTTTTTCGCCAGTTGCGGGAGAGGGTCAGGGGGATGAGGCGCAGGCAAGGGTGAAACGGCGAGGTAAGAGCTCACCGCCTGGGCGGCGACGTCCAGGGCACGGCAAACCCCACCCGGAGCAAGGCCAAATAGGGGGACAGGGCTGCCCGTCCGATGTCCCCGGGTTAGGCCGCTTGAGGCCTGGAGTAATCCAGGTCCCAGAGGAATGGCCGCCGTCCGTGAACTCCGGCCTTGTTGAAGGCGGGGGCGCGGATACAGAATTCGGCTTACAGGACGGCTTTGGGCTGAATTCCCCTTATGTTTCAGTAGGTTATGTTGAAGGCGGCTAATTTCCCGCCTTGCCGGAGATTTTGTTTCTGCGGTGTAACTCTTTGTAAATAAAGATAAAATCTCCCGATGAGTCGGGCGGCTGCGCCCATGTCTCCGCACCCCCTTTTTGGCCTGAAATTGCCCGAAAACGGCCCGTTTTCGGGCCGCTTCCGATACCGCCCGGAAAATGCAATTTTTTCTATTTATTACTTTAATAATCGATATGTTGTATGGCTAATCCGTAATAGCCACTGACAACGAACTTTGCCTAACGATGAGGATTGCTCACAGACGTTCGGACCGAAGTATTAGTAAATAGCATCATCATTCATCCCCCTCTTAAGATAAGAGGGGGAACGAGGGGGCGTTATGACAACTGTGGATTCTTCGCTTCGCTCAGAATGACAGGTGTAAAGGCGGGAATAGCAGGCGCAGAGGGCGGCGGCGGGAGCGCGGGGGATGATGCGGCGGGATTTACTATGCCGCGGGGATGACGAGGATCTGGCCTTTTCTGATGACGTGGCGGCCATGCATGGAATTGGCGCGGGTGAGCTTTTTGCGGCTCACGCCGAACTTCCGGGCGATGCTCCAGAGGGTGTCCCCGTTCCTGACCCGGTAACGCCTGACGCGCGCAGACTTTCTGTGCCCCGGACGCCTGCGGGATGCGAGTCTTTCGCGCCTTGAGCGCCGGATGCGCGCGCGTCTATCATGCCTGGAGCGCCTCGACACGGCCTTCGTTGTTCTTATGCGGCCGGCCGCGAGCCTGAGCCTCTGGCCCGCTCTTATCAGCCTGCGCCTGCCGAGGCGGTTAAGCCGCGCGAGTTTTGCGACGGTGGTATGGTGTCTCCTGGCGATGGACGCCAGGGTGTCGCCCCTTCTCACGCGGTAGACTACCAGCCTTGAGACGGTGCGGCGTGAGCGTCTTGCCGTCCTGCGAGGCGTGTAGTGATGGGGTTTTTCTGTCGGCTGAGCGGAGGGCGAAGCGGCCTCGTCCGCGTTGGCGTCGGTGGGCGACGGGAGCAGTGAGCCGAGCCTGAGCGCGGGTTTTGCGGGGCATACGGGCTGATTGGCCGAGGGAACGGCTCCCGGATCGGCGGCTGACTTGTCCGCCGCGACCGTGACCGTGGGACCGGCTCCGGGCGTATCCGCAGCCTGGGGCTGGGCGCCGCCGCTTTTACCTTCCGCTCCGGAGGCGGATTTTCCGGGAGACGGACCGTCCGCCGGCGCAGCATTGTCGGCGATTTCTATGTGAGACGGTATCCTGGCCGCGATGACCGTCTTCTCACGAGGGACGATAAGCCTCCTGCCCCGCCCGACGCGCGAATATATCCGCAGGCGGTTCGCCCGCGCGAGGCTGTACGCGGAGACGCCGAGCCTCCTTGCGATAACCCGGATGGTCGTTAGGCGCCGGACGATGTAGCGGCTCTTTACGATGACCTTCCTCGGGGCGGCATAGCGCTCGTTCCTCGGCAGGGAGTTGAATGCCGCGAGGAACTCGGCCTTCTTGCCCTTGGGCACCCGAAGGGTATAGACCTGGCCCGGAGGAGTGCAGCCCCTTATCAGTTCCGGATTAAGCTCCTTTATTTTGTCAACCGGGACGCCGCAGCAGAGCGCGACCGTGCGCAGGTCCGTGCAGTGGTCGAGCTGGACTTCGTCGAATACGAACGGCTTGTCGTAGTTCAAGTCCTTGAAGCCGAAGCTGTCCGGGTTCTCGGCAATCATCCTTGCCGCGATGAACTTGGGGACGTAGTCTTTCGTCTCGGAAGGCATGTAGCGGGTCTTGCGAAGCTTCCAGAAGTCCTGTACGCCGCCCGTCCTGTTTATCGCGCGCTCGACCATGCCCGCTCCGGCGTTGTAGGACGCCATCGCCAGCGGCCAGGAGCCGAACGTCCCGTAAAGGTCTTTCAGGTATGCCGCGGCCGCCTGTGTGGACTTTATGGGGTCGCGCCGCTCGTCAACCCAGCTGTTAACACGGAGCCCGTACCTGACCGCGGTGCCCTTTATGAACTGCCAGGGACCGCAGGCCTTGGCCCAGGAGTAAGCCCTGGGATTAAACCCGCTTTCTATGAGCGCCAGGAAGACAAGGTCCTCCGGCATGTAGTTCTCCCGGAGGATGCTCTTCATAAGCCCCATATACCTGCCGGAGCGCGCGAGCCACTGCTGGAAGTGTTTCCTGACCGTTACGGAAAAATATTTTACGTTCCTCGCTATCGGCGCCAGGAGACCCGAAGACGGAATCCCCGCCCCGGCCGCGGAACCCAGGCCGACGCCGGGAATGTCCGGCTGGCCCGCGGCGGGCATATCCGCCATCGGCGCGCCCGTCCGGCCCGCGGCGGAATCCGGCCCGCCGGGCGATACGACTGTCGCGGTATTGTCGTTTATGAAGCTGGAAGAGACCGCCGCGCCCGCATTATCCACGCTCGGAGGTTCTCCGGACGCGGATGATGTATCCGGAGCAACCTGCCGGCCTTCGGCGGCCCCGGCCGATGACGCGGGGGCGGCGCCGGACAAGGAATCCGCCGGTTTCGCAGCCGTGGATGCCGCAGTGGAAGCCGCCGGTTTCGCAATAGCAGGGGCAGAAGCCGAAGCCTTGACTGGCGACGGGGCAGGCTGGGCCGCTGTTGCCTGCCGGCCGCCGGAATTGTCTTTGTTATCCTTGTTATCCTGCGGGTTCGCCTTGGCAAGCCGCTTTACGACCGGGGGCTGTTCCTGCTCTGCCGGCTGTAAAGGTTCCGCGGCAACGGACTTGCCGGGCACAACGGTTATGAGCCTCGCATCGGCTGTCAACTCGCTGACGGGGGCGGAATTTATTGCGCCCGCAGAGCCCGAAGGCACGGGGGCGGGCAGAGGCGGCGCGGCCTGTGCGAAAGTCTTTGCCGGGAAGAAAATAATGGCCGGGAGAAGCAAAGCCAGAAGTTTCGCCCTGATGGACACGTGCCCCCTCCTTTCTCGCTTTGGCTTCCTTTAAATGAAAAATATTGGCACGGCAACAATATAAGATACGGGATGGGATAAGTCAAGACAAAATGCCTTAAAAATATTTAATACGCAGAAAAATGAAGCAGTTAGGCCATTGACAGCGCGGATTTAAAAGGATAAATTACGTAGATGTCGAACACGCGTGTCCGTTCCGGTTACATAAGCGAGATATTCTCGTCTTTCCAGGGGGAAGGGCCTTTTCTCGGCGAGAGGCATATCTTTGTCCGCTTCCTGGGGTGCAGCCTCGGATGCGGATACTGCGACACCCCGTACGCCGCGACGGAAGCCGGGCCTGCGCGCATGGACGAAGCGGGCGGAGGCGTTAAATGCCTTGAAAACCCGCTTTCCGTCCGGACTGTTATGGATGCGGTAATATCGCAGGAGGTTTTCCCGGGCCTTAATTCCAAGCTGGCCGTTACCGGCGGAGAGCCGCTCGAACAGCCCGAATTCCTCCGCGCCCTGCTGGAGGGGCTTGACGGCAGGTTTAAGACGCTTATCGAAACGAACGGGATCCTCCCGGACGCCCTCGTGCGCGTAAAGGATCTTGCTGATATAATCAGCATGGACTTCAAGCTCCCGTCCGTTACGGGGAAAGGGGAGCTCTGGGACGCCCACCGGGAATTTGCCCTGGCCGCGAAGGGCAGGGAACTCGTGGCGAAGGCCGTGGTCTCCCGGCAAACTCCGCCGGGGGAAGTGGAGACGGCCGCGAACATCCTGGCGGAAACGGCCCCGGACGCGCTTTTCGTGATACAGCCGTTATCGCTCCCACCCGGCTCTCTCACAGCCCGCACCCACCGGCAGGAGCCGGTTCCCCCTCCCCCATTGGCGGGGGAGGGTAATATGGTAGAGAGTATTGTAGGGGGCGAGGGTGATTATTTGCTCGACTTTTACTTCCTCGCAAAACGGATACTAAGAAACGTGCGCGTAATCCCGCAGGTTCATAAAATAATGGGGGTAAGGTAAATGCCGCTTATAGCCTCGATAGACGTCGGCACAAATACGCTGCGGCTGCTCGCTGCGGAGGTGCGCGGCGGGAAAATAATCCGCGAGGCGCTGAACCTGCGCGAGACCACCAGGCTGGGCGAGGGCCTTAAGACCGGCGGCGGCAGGCTCAAGGCCGAGGCCAGGGAAAGGACAATCAGGACGCTTGCGGAGTTCTCGAAGCGTATGCTGGAGGCCGGGGTCGAGGGTGTAAGCGCGGTCGGGACGGAGGCGCTCCGGAGGGCCTCGGACGCGGGGGATTTCGTGCGCGAGGCGAGGGACGAGGCCGGGATAATACTGAAAATAATCCCCGCCGAGGAAGAGGCGCGGCTTACGCTCCTGGGCGTGAAATCCGCCATCGGCGAGTCCTTCCCCGCCGGACGGAAGCTGGTCATGGACATAGGCGGCGGGAGCACGGAGATTATACTCACGGAGGACTGGTCGAGGCATATTTCAGTCAGTATTCCTATAGGGGCCGTGAGCCTCTTCGAAAGGTTCCTGATAAACGACCCGCCGACACCGCTCGAAATGTCGGGACTTATAACCTTCTGCAACGAAACCGTCCTGCCGAGGCTTAAGGGTTTCACGGGCGGGGATAAACCCGCGCTCGTCGGGACGGCGGGAACCATAACCACCCTTGCGGCGGTAGACCTGGCGCAGGAGGCATACGACCCGGCAAAGATTACCGGGCACGTGCTCGGCAGGGAACGCATATCGGCGTTTGAGGCGAGGCTTGCCGGACTCCCCAGGGAAAGCCGCAGGCTTATTGCCGGCATCGAGTCCGGGAGGGAGGACATAATAGTCTCCGGGACGCTGCTCGCAGGCGTTATAATGGATGCCTTCGGGGCGGATAAAATTACGGTGTGCGACTGGGGCCTGAGGGAAGGTAACTTATTGGATTATTACAATAAAAAGACTTTCTGAAAAGAACGGAGCGTCGGGTTTTTTGGGCTTTACTTTGATATTATGGTATGTTATCCTTTGCTTGAGATATTGCAATTATAATACCAAATAAAGAAATACGGCAGAAATTATTATGAAATATGCAGCCAGGGCAAAAATCCTCCTCGCATCAACCGTAATAACCCTGCTGTCAGTAAGCGCCGCCTTCCTCATAAGAAATCCCGGCCTTGTAAGCGCCGCCCCGAAAAAAATAAAGCCGAACGTCAACCTGGACAAGGCCGAGGTGGTAATCGACGGCTTCAAGTTCGCCAGGAACGACGGGACGGGAGCGAACTGGAAGCTTACGGCGAGGGAGGCCACGATGAAAAAGTCTACCGGGAAGGCCAGGCTTACGGACCTCGAGGCCGTGTATAACGCGAATAACGGAACCGTCCTGACGCTCACCGCCGACAAGGGGACTTACGACTCAAAGACGAAGCGCATGAAGGCCGAGGGGAACGGCAAGGATGTCGTGGTAACGTCGAACAACGGCTACCGGATGACGTCGCCCTCCCTTGCTTGGGACGGCGTCCAGAGGGAGCTTACGACAAAGGACAAGGTGGTGCTTTCCGGCAGGAACATTAAAATCGAGGGCAAGGGAATGGTGGCCCGGTCGGACCTTCAGGAGGTCAGGATAACGAATGGCGTCAAAACCATATTCACACAGTCCCGCTGAGGCGGGACGATTGGCAGAACCCTCTCCCGGCGCTACGCGCCACCCTCTCCCACGGCGGGGCGAGGGTTTGGAATTTTCCCCCTCGCCCTTTTATGGGAGAGGGGATGTGGGAGAGGGTGAATTTTCTTTGGCTGTTGGATTATCCGTTAGTGTCCTTGTTCTTATTATTCTTTTGTTCGCCGCTTGCGCCTTTGCCTCAGGCATGAAACCGCCGGCGAAAAACAGGACCATCGCATCCGGGGACATCCCCGTAATCGTCACGGCGAGGACGCTCCTGGCGAACAACAGGACTAAGGTCGTGACGTATAAAAAAGACGTGGTAGTGAAAAAAGGGGACATAACGCTTACCGCCGACAAGGTTGTCATACAGCTTAAAAATGACAATGCGCCCGCGAAAAGCAAGGCGGCTGGCGCGCAGGCCGGCGATGTCTTCCATGGTTCCGGCAAGATAGACACCATCACGGCTGAAGGCGACGTGAAGATTGTCCAGCAGGACAAGACGGCGACATCGGACAAGGCGACGTATTACAGCGCGACGGACAGCTTCGTGTTGACCGGCAGGCCCAGGGTATGGCAGGGCGACAACGTCCTGACGGGCGACAGGATATCGTATAACATAAAGGACGACACGTTCCAGGTTGAAAATGCGAAGACCGTGCTCTACGAGCAGGGCGCTCAGGCGGGAGCGCCGGGGCTTCCGGGGCAATCTGCGGGGAGCGCGAAGACCGCCCGGAAAAAACCGATGATTCCCGCGGCCCTGAAGCCCGGCCTGCCGAAGAGCTCGAAGGGGATAAATATCCCATGAAGACCCTGTATACCAAGGGCCTGCGGAAGTCCTACGGAGGCAGGAGCGTGGTCAAGAGGGTCAGCATCACGGTCAGGACGGGCGAGGTCGTGGGGCTTCTCGGCCCGAACGGCGCCGGGAAGACGACGATATTCTACATGGTGGTCGGCCTTGTCCGTCCGGACAAGGGCAGGGTATTCATGGACCACATCGAGATTACCGGGCACCCGATATACAAAAGGGCGCTGCTCGGCATGGGATACCTTCCGCAGGAGCCGTCGATTTTCAGGAAGCTCACGGTGGAGGAGAACATAATGGCGGTGCTTGAGACGCTCAACCTCTCGCGCTCCGAACGCGAGGAGAGGCTGGCGGAACTCCTGGAGGAACTGAACCTTGCGGGGCTTGGAAAGTCCAAGGCCTACACCCTCTCCGGCGGCGAGAGACGCAGGGTGGAGATAACGAGGGCGCTTGTCATGTCTCCCTCGTTCATACTCCTCGACGAACCCTTCGCCGGCATAGACCCAATAGCCGTAATGGACATACAGAAGATTATTTCGAGGCTTAAGGCGCGCGGCATAGGCGTGCTCATAACGGACCACAACGTCAGGGAGACCCTTGAAATCACGGACAGGGCCTATATAATAAACGAGGGCGCCATACTTGAGACGGGCAATCCGGATGAAATATCCCGGAGCGAAAAGGCGAGGCAGATTTACCTTGGGGAAAACTTCAGGCTGTAAGAGGAAGGTCCGCGGTCATGGCGATTGAGATGCGCCTGGATTTAAAGCTTGCCCAGAAGCTGGTGATGACCCCCCAGCTTCAGCAGGCCATCAAGCTCCTGCAGCTCTCAAGGCTGGAGATGTCGCAGATAGTCTGCCAGGAGATGATGGAAAACCCCGTCCTTGAGGACGCGGCCATCGAGGCCGAGCAGGATGAGAACGACGCAGGACTGAAAAACGAGAACGAGCGCGCGGATGAGGAACGCGCGGAGGGCGAGGAAGAGCGGGCGATAGACCTCTTCGACCTGAAGTGGGACAATTACTTAGACAACGGCGAAGACTACTCCGAAGACGTTGTGTATTTCCCGGACGGGGACGAAAAGCCCTCCTACGAGCAGACGCTCTCTTCCGCGCTGGGCCTCTCGGAGCATCTCGAATGGCAGCTGATGCTCGCCTCCGGCACGGACATCGAGAAAAAGCTCGGCCATATAATCATCGGCAATATCGACGACGACGGCTATCTGAGGGACACAACCGTCGAGGAAATCGCCGCCGTGGCCGGGACGAGCGTTAAGCAGGCGGAGGCGGCGCTCAGGATTGTTCAGGACCTCGACCCGCCGGGCGTCGCGGCGCGCGACCTCCGCGAATGCCTGCTCATACAGGCGCGCCAGCTCGGGCTTGGCGGGACGATTGTCGAGGAGATAATCCGCGGCCACATGGAGGACCTCGAAAAAAAGAAATATGCGGGGATGGCAAAGACGCTCAAGGTGTCGGTCAAGGACGTCCAGCTCGCCGCAAAGGCCATCGAGGCGCTGGAGCCGAAGCCGGGACGGCCTTTTGCCGTATCGGAGGTGCAGTATATCGTCCCGGACGTATTTGTCGTAAAGAAGGACGGGGAATACGTTATACTCCTGAACGACGACGGGATGCCGAGGCTCAGGATCAACCCGTTCTACAAAAACCTTATTAGGCGCGGCTCGGACGAGGGGACGAAGGACTATATCGAATCCAAGCTGCGCTCCGCACAGTGGCTTATCAAGAGCATCGAGCAGCGGAACAAGACGATATACCGCACGACGGAGAGCATAGCGCTCCGCCAGAGGGAGTTCCTGGACAGGGGCATAGACTACTTGAAGCCGATGATACTCAGGGACGTGGCGGAGGATATCGGCATGCACGAGTCCACGATAAGCAGGGTGACGACCAACAAGTACGTCCATACCCCGCAGGGGATATACGAGCTTAAATATTTCTTCTCAGGGAGCATAGCCAGCACGCGCGGCGACGAACTTTCGTCCATTACCGTAAGGAACTTCATCCAGAAAGCCATATCCGAGGAGGACCCCCAAAACCCGCTTAACGACAGGCACATAGTGAACATCCTGAAATCCAGGAACATCGACATCGCAAGGAGAACGGTCGCAAAATACCGGGGCGAGCTGAAAATTCCTCCGGCAAGCGTGAGGAAGAAGCCATACTGACAAAACAGCAGAACGGAGGTGTTTCCATGAACATCATATTCAACGCAAGGCATATGGATACGACCGACGCCCTGAAGGCGTACGCGGTCGAAAAGGTCAAGAAGCTTGAAAAGTATCTTCCGGAATCCGCGGATGCGAACATCACCCTTGCCGTGGAGAAATTCCGGCACAGGGCCGAGGTGCAGATAAAGGTGAACGGACTGATAATACAGGCGTCCGAGGAGACGGAGGAGATGTATAATTCCATAGACAACGTCACCGACAAGATAGGGCGCCAGGTGAAAAAATACAAGGAGAAGCTCAAGGGCCACAAGGGCAAGGGCGAGGGCCGGGAGGTCCGCGCCGGAGAGGAAGAGCCGGAGAGGATACCGGAGATAATAAAGACGAAGCGTTTCGACATGAAGCCCATGAACGCGGAAGAGGCCGTCATGCAGATGGAACTTCTGGACAAGGACTTCTTCGTCTTCTCCAATTTCTCTACCGGGGCCATAAACGTAATCTACAGGCGAAGGGACGGGAATATCGGCCTTATCGAGCCGAAGGGGAAATAAGAGCAAAACACGAAACACGAACACGAACCACGGGTTTAACGAGGGCTTACTTGAAAGTCTCGGAATTCCTGACCGAGGAGATGATCATACCGGAGATGAAGGCCCGCACGAAGGAAGCGGTGCTTGAGGAGTTCTCCGTGTTTCTCGAGGACAGGGGCAGGATACAAAAGTCCCGCGCCCTCGCCGATATACTCTCGGCCCGCGAAGCCCTCGGCAGCACAGGCATAGGCGGAGGCATCGCCATTCCCCACGGGAAGATGCGTGGGCTTTCGCAGATGATAATCGCGTTCGGGCGCTCCGGCCAGGGTATCGATTTCGACTCCCTCGACGGTCAGCCGGCAAGGCTCTTCTTCCTGCTGGTCGCGCCGGATGACGCCCCCGGAGAGCACCTCAAGGCGCTGGCCAGGGTTTCCCGGCTGATGAAGAACGGGAAGCTGAAGGACGCGCTTTCAAAGGCAAAGGACGCGAAAGAGATAAAGGCGCTTATCGCAAAGGAAGAGGGATAGGGGCCATGAAACGCATTTACATAAAAGACCTCCTCGACGGCTGCCCCCCCGGGATGGCGCTTGCCCTGGCGGCGGGCGGGAAGGGAGTTTCGACGATACCGCTCAAGCCCGAGGTGCAGAAGGTGGGCCTTGCGCTGACGGGCCATTTCGACAACCTCGACCCGAAGCGGATACAGGTGTTCGGCAAGACGGAGATGACATACCTGGGCAAGCTCGGCGGGAGGAAAAGACGCAGCCTTGTCGAGAAACTGTTCGGGAAAAAGGCCGCGGCCTATCTCATCACCGCGGGCATAAAGCCTTTCAGGGAGATGATAGAGGAGGCTGACAGGCAGGGCGTTCCGCTCCTGGTGTCGTCGTATGAGACGAACCGCTGTATCAGGGGGATAATAAAGGTGATCGAGGAGCTTGGCGCAAGCGAGACGCACATACACGGCGTGCTTGTTGACATCATGGGCGTGGGCGCGCTCATCATGGGGCCGTCGGGCATAGGCAAGAGCGAGTGCGCTCTGGAGCTTGTCGTCCGTGGCCACAGGCTTGTCGCGGACGACGTGGTGGTGATAAAGAAGCTCTCGGGCGGCAAGCTAATGGGGTCGGGCGCTGAAATGATACGCTACCTGATGGAAATCCGGGGCCTGGGTGTCGTGAACGTGCGGGACCTCTTCGGCATCTCGGCCATAAAGGCGAGGAAGGCCGTGGATATGGTGGTCGAGCTCGTCCACTGGGACAAGGAAGAGAGCTACGAGAGGCTCGGACTTGACGACCGGACCATAGAAATAGGCGGAGTGGACCTGCCGTACATGAGGATGCCGGTAACGCCCGGCAGGAATATCGCGGTAATAGTCGAGGTCGCGGCCAGGAACCATGCCCTGAAAACCCAGGGCATAAGCGCGGCGGCGCTACTCGACGAGCGGCTTTCCAGGAGGCTCAAGTCGGAGGCGGCGGAAGAGGTATAGCGGCATTTGGCGAAACTTAAGATAATCATAATAACGGGCCTTTCCGGCTCCGGCAAGAGCTACGCGATAAAATCGCTTGAGGACATGGGGTTCTTCTGTGTGGACAACCTCCCGTCCGCGCTGGTGCCGAAGTTCATAGAGCTTTGCTCGCAGTCCGAGAAGGGCGTTGCGCGCATCGCGCTCGGGATAGACGTCCGCGAGAAAGACTTCCTGGGTTCCTTCGGGAAGCTGATAGACGAGCTTAAATCGGCAAACGACCTTGAGGTGCTGTTTCTCGAGGCGTCGGACGAAGTCCTGGCCCGCCGCTTCTCCGAGAGCAGACGCCCGCATCCCGTCGCCAAAGGGAAGCCGCTCCCGGAGTCCATACGCCTTGAGCGGCAGATGATGGAAGAGGTTCGCCGTAGGGCCGACAGGATAATAGACACCTCGGCCCTGACAATCCATCAGCTGAGGGATGAGCTTTCCAGAAAATACCGGGATAACGGCCCGCAGAAGCTTACGCTTACGATTACCTCCTTCGGGTTTAAATACGGCGTCCCGTACGACGCGGACCTCGTGTTCGACGTGCGCTTCCTGCCGAACCCGAATTTCGTGCCGCTCCTCAAGGACATGACGGGCAGGCAGAAGCCGGTGCAGGAGTTCGTGAAGAAAAAGGGGTTGAGTTCCACATTCCTCAGGAAGGTATCCGGCCTCCTGGACTTTCTCCTGCCGCTTTACACGAGCGAAGGCAAGAATTACCTGACCATCGCCATAGGCTGCACCGGCGGCAGGCACAGGTCGGTTGCGATAGCGGAGTTCCTTAAGGAGAGGATGAAGGACAAGGAAATGGAAATTACCGTCCGCCACAGGGATATTGACAGGTAGGGAAAGGAGGGGCGATGGTCGGTCTTGTAATAGTCAGCCACGGCGCGCTCGGGAGCGAGCTTATGAAGGTGGCCGAGATAATCGTCGGCGCCATAGAGGGCGCAGAGGCCGTTTCCATAGGCTCTGTCGTCGATGTCGATACGGCCAGGAAAGAGATAGGCGCCGCCATAGAAAGGGCGCGCGGGAAGGAAGGCGTCCTGGTGCTTACGGACATGTTCGGCGGGACTCCCGCGAACCTCTCGCTTTCGTTCCTGGACGAGGATAACGTCGAGGTTGTGACGGGCGTGAACCTGCCGATGATAATAAAATATGCCAACCACAGGAAGGACAAGGGCCTGAAGGAACTGTCCTTGCTCGTGCAGGACGGCGGGGCGAAGAGCATAATAATAGCGTCCGGCGTCCTGAAGCAGAAGGTGAAAAAGTAATTGGTCGAATCCGCGGCAAAGATACAGAACAGGCTTGGCCTTCACGCGAGGGCGGCGGCGCTTTTTGTCCGCACGGCCAACCTCTTCAACTCGGAGGTCACGCTCGAGAAGGACGGCATTGAGGTGAACGGAAAGAGCATCATGGGCATTATGATGCTTGCCGCCGCGAAGGGCTCCGACGTCCTTATAAGGGCCCAAGGGCCGGACGAGGGGCAGGCGGTCGAGGCTATAAAAAACCTGATCGACGCGAAGTTCCACGAGGAGGTCTGAGACGCAAGTGAAGCTTTACCAGGGTATAGGCGCCTCGCTTGGTGTCGCAATCGGGAAGGTCTTCATCGTGGACAGAAACCGTGTCTCCGTATCCAGGCACACCATAACCGAGGGCGAGACGGCGCAGGAGATCGCCCGTTTCAAGAGGGCCGTTGCGACGTCCAAGGACCAGCTCGAGGACATAAGGAAGAAGCTGTCGTTCGACATCGGCGAGGAGCACGGCTACATACTCGACTCGCACCTGATGATACTCGACGACAAGATGCTGATAAACGGCACCATCGAGATTATCAGGGGACAGATGGTAAACGCCGAATACGCGCTGAAGGAAGTCGTCAACCGCTTTATGAACATCTTCAACGGCATGGGCGACAGCTATCTCCGCGAGCGTAAGTCCGACATCGAGCACGTGGGCGAGAGGATACAGAGGAACCTCTCCGGGAAGGGCATGGATTCTCTTTCCAACATCCCGGAGGAATCCATCGTCGTGGCGCACGACCTCGCGCCGTCGGATACGTTCCAGATGCGCAAGGACCGCGTGCTCGCGTTCGTTACGGACATAGGGAGCAGCACGTCCCATACCGCGATAATGGCGCGTTCGCTCGAGCTTCCGGCGGTCGTCGGCCTCGAGGACATAAGCCTCGGCGTAAAGAACGGCGACCCGATAATCGTCGACGGCAACCTCGGCGTGGTCGTCGTGAACCCCGGCCAGGACACGTTCCTGGAATACCTCGAACGGCAGAGGAAATATAAATATTTCGAGAAGGAGCTTATAAAGATAAGCCGCCTCCCGGCGGTAACGCTCGACGGCCACGAGGTGCGTCTGGCCGCGAATATCGAAATACCCGAGGAAATGGACAGCGTAATCGGGCACGGCGCGAAGGGAGTCGGGCTTTTCCGGACGGAGTTCCTGTTCCTGAACCGAAACGAGCTCCCCACGGAGGAGGAGCATTTCATGGCCTGCAAGCGCATCGCGGAGAAGATGGACCCTTATCACGTGGTGGTGCGCACCTTCGACCTCGGAGGCGACAAGATACCCGTTCCGATGCCTATAAAAGACGAGGCGAACCCGGCCCTGGGGCTCCGGGCGATAAGGTTTTCCCTGACGAGGAGAGAGATATTCAAGACGCAGGTGCGCGGCATACTGCGGGCGAGCGCATACGGGAACTTGAAGCTCATGTATCCGATGATCTCCGGGGTGGCCGAGGTAAGGGCCGCGAACGCCGTCGTCCGGGAGGCGATGGAAGAGCTGAGGCGGGAGAAACTCCCCTTTAACGAAAACATGGAAATTGGTATAATGGTAGAAATACCGTCCGCCGCGATTACCGCGGACGTCCTGGCCCGCGAGTGCGATTTCTTCAGCGTGGGGACGAACGACCTGATACAGTATTCCCTGGCGATAGACAGGACGAACGAGCATGTGGCATATCTCTACGAGCCGCTTCACCCGGCGGTCATCCGCCTGCTCAAGATTATTGTGGAGGCCGCGCACCGGCAGGGCATACCGGTCGCGATGTGCGGCGAGATGGCCAGCGAGGCCAAATACTCGCTTGTGCTCATAGGGCTCGGTTTCGACGAGCTTTCCATGAGCCCGTTTTCTATCCCGCGGATGAAAAAGGTAATAAGGCAGTCCGAGCTCAAGGAGGCGATGGAGCTTGCCGAAAGCGCGATGAACTTCTCCACCGCGGAGGAGTCGAGGGATTATGTCATCAGTTTCATGGCGAACCGTTTTCCGGAAGACATAACGCGGGAAGGCAAACTGATGTATTAGAGGCAAAGGCAGGTGCCCCATGAGAATACTTGTAGTAGAAGACGAACAGAAGGTCGCAAGCTTTATAAAGAAGGGCCTTCAGGAAGAAGGCTACGCGGTGGACGTGGCATCCGACGGTATCGAGGGATTGTCCATGCTCGGGATGAACGTCTACGACGCGATGCTGCTGGACCTCATGCTCCCGAAGAAAAACGGGATAGAGGTCATGCGCGAGGTGCGGGCGAAAAAGATGAACGTGCCCGTCCTGATGCTTACCGCGCGGGATACCCTGGCCGACAAGGTGATGGGGCTTGACTCCGGCGCGGACGATTACCTGACGAAGCCATTCGCCTTCCAGGAACTGCTTGCGCGGCTCCGGTCACTGCTCAGGCGCGGGAAGGCCGAGGTCGCCATGCTGAAGATTGCCGACCTCACTCTCGACCCGGCCACAAGGAAGGTAAAAAGGGGTGAAGTGGAGCTTTCCCTTACGGCCAAGGAGTTCTCGCTCCTCGAGTATATGATGCGCAACATCGGGAAGCCGCTTTCCAGGACGACCCTTTCCGAGCATGTCTGGGACATTAACTTCGACAGGATGACAAACGTCGTGGACGTTTACATCAACTTCCTCAGGAACAAGGTGGACAAGGGCTTCGACAAGAAGCTTATCCAAACGGTCCGGGGCGTGGGGTATACCCTCAAGGAATGAGAAATGTTACAATAAAAAAGAGGCTGGCCGCGAGGTATTCGCTGTTCGGCCTGGTTCTGTTCGTCCTCTCCATCGGTCTCTATCAGCTTATCCGTCCCGGAAGTCCCATGACAGCCTTTGTCGTCGCCTGCGCCTTTTTCGCGGGCGCGTCTTTCCTTGCCGCATATATCCTCGCCGCGATAGAGCTTTGGTCTTTCCGGACGCTGACGGACAGAGGCGGGGAGTCGGGCACATGGATCGACCTGCCGAAAGAAGCCGACGTGCCGGAAGAGGTGGAAGGGGTGCGTGAAGCGCTTAGGACGCTGAAGGACGGTATGGACGAGGCCATAACGTCCCAAAGGCGTTTCCTGGCCGACGCCTCTCACGAGATGCGCTCGCCCATCACGATAATGAAAGGCAACATAGAAATCGCTCTTCGGCGCGAGCGGGGGCCGGAGGAATACAGGCAGGTTCTGAGGAGCAGCCTCGAAGACATAGACAGGATGGAATACCTGCTTAAGGACCTCATGTTCCTGGCCCGCACGGACGCCAACGAGCTCCTGGTGGATCTCGCCCCCGTCCTGCTCGACGACGTGATACGCGAGGTTTATGCGGGCCTTATCCCGATGTCGCGGGAAAAGGGCATAAAACTGAAGATGACCATAAACCACCCGGAAGGGAGCTTGATAGAAGGCGATTTCGACAGGCTCCGGCAGTTGTTCACGAACCTTGTCGTGAACGCCCTTCGCTATACGCCCGAAGGCGGGAGTGTGGAGATTGCGCTTAGGAATATCGCCGGGGTGAGCGAGGTGACGGTTACGGACACCGGCATAGGAATACCGGAGGCGGAGCTTCCAAAGATTTTCGAGCGGTTCTACAGGGTGGACAAGGCGAGGGCCCGCGAATCCGGCGGCACGGGCCTTGGGCTGTGCATCTGCAAGTGGATAGTAAACACGCACAATGGCGAAATAACCATCGATAGCAGGGAGGGCGAGGGCACGAAGGTCACGGTGATGTTTATTTAGCTCGCCGCCTGTCATCCTGTGCCAGTTCGGCTGCCCCTTCGGCTTCGCTCATGGCTGGCTCCGCGAAGAATCCGCTTTAAATTATTTCGATAAAAACACGTTTATTGTTTTACCCTCCGCCTTCTTCATTTTATACGACATCACGAGGTCGTCTATGCCGTCGCCGTTTAAGTCCACAGCCTTCATTTCCGTCGGCGCGGGCACGTCAATGTCCAGGGACGGGAAGTCCGTCAGGAAGCTGTAAGGGTCGGGCATGTAAAGGGATACGCGGTCGTTTTTCGCGGCGACGGCCAGGCCGTATCCGGGCCCCTTCGTGAACTTCCCGAAGGCCATGACCGGCTTCGGGTTTTTCCCTATGTGGGCAAGGTCGAGCTGGAAGCTCACGAGTTTTTCCTTTGTCGGCCTGTCCGGGAACCTTCCGTCCCTGCCCTGGATGTATATCCCAAGCGTCATCTTTATTTCTTTCGACGTGACCATGTTAATCAGGTTGCCTAACCCCATCTTGACCGTCGGCAGTATCATGTCTTTCCGCCCGTCGCCGTTCATGTCGAGGAACTTTGGCCCGATTACCCCTTCGGTTACTATTGTCTGGGTGGGCTTGGCCGGGAAATTCCCGCCCCGGTTCCTCTCGTAGACGAACACAAGGCTCCTTGCCTGGGATATGCCGCCGGTCATCTTCGTTACGACAAAATCGTATGTCCCGTCGCCCTTTAAATCTATCGGCCTGACCACGGCGTTGTAGATCATCTCCTTCTTCACCTTCATAAGGCCTGGCCTGAACCGCACGTTCGGAACGCCTGAGAAACCGGGCTTTCTCCTGAAATAGACGTCCGCGCTGTCCTCCCAGGTGACGAACAGGTCCTGGGCGGAGCGGGACGTAAACGGCACGGCGGATATATTCGGCACCTTGTTGGATACCGTAATCCTTCCGGGGTCCATGACGTCCTCGGAGAACGTGGTGCGGATTGTGAGAGGGACGGATCCCGCCGGCCTGTAGCCGGGAGCGGCCTGGTATATTAAAAGTCTTGTGATGCCCGGGACAAGCAGGAAGCCTTCGTTCTTCCCGTTGCCGTCCAGGACAAGCGGCCAGCGGGGCAGGTCGCGCGGGTCCGGATGATTGAATATTGCGCCCTGCGCCCTGACCAGCAGGACGGGGCGGAAGTTGTATCTGCCGTTGTGCGGCAGGTAGGCGTAAAGCCCGTCGGGCCGAAGATAGACGATTGCCTTGCCGCCGCTTCCCCGGATGCCGCCTATGTCGTACACGACTGCCTCGGGGTCGAGCACCCAGGACTCGTCGGGACTGGATTTGAACCCGGCCCCCTTTTTCTGGTAGAAGACGGAGAAGCACCGCTCCGGGGCCTTTCCCTTCGGCTTGTAAAGGCAGACGGCTACGATGTCCTTCAGGCCGTCCCCGTTCAGGTCCTCTACGGCAAAATTAATTATCTGTCCGGGAAGGTTCAGGGACTGCTTTGTGTATTCCGGCGGCTTTGCCGCAAAAGAGACGCGAGGCGCGAGCAGACACGACAGCGCTATCAACAGAAAAATCTTTTTCATGTCAGTTGATTTCCTTCCGCCTGAAAACGACAAGCGAGAGGCCGAGGAAGACAATTATTGTGCAGAAGTTCACGGCAAGGAAGTAGTATATCTCCGGAGTCCAGGTTCTTGATTTTACGACCGCCATCTCCCTCAGGATGTTCTGCCCCAGATCCATATACGCCGTAAAAATCCATGAGGAGAACAGCCCGAAATTCTTCAGGAACATCACGGGGAAGTAGACCACGAGGGCCGTGATTACCGCCCATCCGGCGTTGTTTATGAGGACGGATAGGAAAAGCCCCATGCAGCCGACGGTGTAGATCGACAAAAGGTCCATCAGGTAGCTTATGCCGAGGTTGCCGAGCATCTCGGCCCTTGTCCGGAATACCTCGCCGGTCTCGGCTATCGTGATGTCTTTCATCCCGTACAGGAGCGCCCCGGACGCCACGCTCAATATTGCGGTGATTATTACAATCAGGAGACAATAGACAAAGAGCGCCGCCGCCTTGGAGATTATGAAATCCGACCTCTTCACCGGGCGCACGAGGATGTTCTTTATCGTGCCGCTGTCCGTCTCGGAGGATATGAGCGAACCGGAGAAGGCGAGCATGGCTATTGTCCCGGCGCCGGCGGAGCTGAATGTTCCGGAGGCGATTATTGAGGCGAACGTGTAGCCGTCGAAAGATCCGCCGCCCGCACTGCCCCGAAGCGCGGCCAGGAGCTCCGGGAATATGCGCGACCCAAGGCCCACGAGGAATGCGTTTATCACAACGAACACGACAAGGAAATAGGCGTACTTAAGCCTGAATATCTTGTAAAGCTCTATTTTGGCCAGCATGAAGACCCTTGACGGCATCAGGAGGCCCCCCTGTCGCCGCTTGCATACCCGGTAAGCTCAAGGAAGAATTTTTCAAGCGATTCCTCGCGCGGGATAAGCGCGAACACGTCCACGCCCGATTCCACGAGGAGCCTGTTGACCTCCGGCACGCGGCCGCTTTCTATGTTGAGGGCAATGTCGCCGTTTCCGCCCGAAGGCATGGGGCCGTATTCCCGCAGGATGTCCATGGCGCGTTTTTTGTCCGATACCTTGATGTCGAGTTTTATGAGCTCGCTTCTGAGAAGCTGCTCCACCAGTCCCTCCGCGACCAGCTTCCCTTCGTTTATTATGGCCACCCTGCCGCAGATGGCCTGCACCTCGTGCAGCAGATGACTGGATATGAAGACGGTTATCCCTTCCTTTGCCGAAAGGTCCTTGATAAGCCGCCGGACCTCAAGCATACCGGAGGGGTCGAGCCCGTTCGTCGGCTCGTCGAGGATTATCACTGCGGGCCTTGCGAGCAGGGCCTGGGCGAGGCCGAGCCTCTGGCGCATACCCTGTGAATAACCTTTCACCTTGTCGTTTCCGCGTTCAAGAAGCCCCACCATATCCAGGACTTCGTCCACGCGCCTGTCGTCCGCCGCAGGTCGACCGGCGGCGCTTCCGGATATTTTCCCGAGTATCCGGAGGTTTTCGCGGCCCGTAAGGTAGCCGTAAAAAGCCGGTGTCTCGACCATCGCCCCGACATGCGACAGCGCGTTTACGGGGTCGGACTGGACTCCGATGCCGCTTATCTCCGCCTTGCCAGATGTGGGCTGAATAAGCCCAAGCATCATCCGTATGCTTGTGGTCTTCCCGGCGCCGTTCGGGCCGAGGAAGCCGTAAATCTCTCCGCGCGGGACTTCCAGGTCAAGCCCGGAAACGGCCCACCGCTTCCCGTATCTCTTTGAAAGCCTCTCTGTTCTCAGGATCGGGCCGTCTGTCATCTGCCTGTCTCTTTCGCCTCGTCCCAGAGCCTGTCCATTTCCGCAAGTGTCATATCCGACAGTTCCACGCCAAGCCCGGCGGCTTTTTCCTCGATATACTGAAAACGCGAGATGAACTTGGATATGGTCTTCCTGAGCGCGTCCTCCGGGTTTACTCCGATAAACCGCGCGATGTTCACGAGGACGAAGAATACATCGCCAAGCTCGTCCTCCATCCTGGCCGGGTCGCTCTCCCGGAGCGTCTTCCTGAATTCGCCGATTTCCTCGTCCAGCTTGGCCGCAACGTCCTGTATCCTGTCCCACTCGAACCCTACGCGCGCCGCACGCTCCTGTAGCCTGTGCGCGCGGATGAGCGCCGGGAGCTCCCTTGGGACTCCTTCAAGTATGGATTTTCTTTCGGAATAGCCTTTTTCCGCCTTCTTTATTTTCTCCCAGTCCGCGAGGACTTCGGCTGAGGTGTTAAGCTTTTTCTCCCCGAAGACGTGCGGATGCCGAAGCCGCATCTTTTCGCCGATGCGCATCAGGACGTCGTCGATTGTAAACTCGCCCTTCTCCGAGGCGAGCTGCGCATGAAATATTACCTGGAACAGCAAATCGCCAAGTTCCTCCTTAACCTTGGAAGGATTTCCCTCGTCTATCGCCTCCAGCACCTCGTATGTCTCTTCGACAAGGAACGGTTTCAGGGATTCGTGGGTCTGCTCCCTGTCCCAGGGGCATCCGCCCGGCCCGCGGAGCCGTGACATTATATCTACTATATCTTTGAAGTAGTCTTTTTTCAAACCCGCCCCCATACTTTTTGCAAATTTGGAATTATATCACCATAAAAGCCGTTTGCAAGGGCAAAGGGGGAATGGAATCCTTTTTTATTGACAGGAATTATTATAATTGGTATCGTAACATTAGATTTTTATCATTTTTCCTGTAAAGGCGCATTATGACAGAGCGAAAGAAGATCGGCGAACTGCTTTTGGGGAAGGGGCTGATTGACAACATGCAGCTCCGTTCCGCGATGAGCCACCAGAAGAACTGGGGCGGGAAAATAGGCTCCGCGCTGGTGGATCTCGGGTTTGTCTCGACCGAGGAAGTCGAGAGCGCGCTGGAAGAACAACTGAGGCAGACATGCCTTACCGAGGCACAGATGGTCCCGGAGCCTGAGGCCCTGGCCCTGATGAGCGCGCAGGACGCGGCGAAATATATCGCATTGCCGCTCAGGGTGCGCGGCAACGAAGTCCTGATTGTTCTCAGCAACCCGTTCGACCTCTCCATTACCGACGAGATTGGTTTCAAGCTCGGGAAAAAAGTCCGGGGATTGCTTGCCGTGGAATCGGTAATAAAGAAATCCATCAAGAAATATTACGGAGGAACCGGCGGCAGGGAATACAAGGTCGATATAAAACAGTCCGCGCCTGAAGACAAGATGGAGATAGTGCACTTCGACAGAGACTCGCGTCATTCGCCGACGGGTGCCATCGATGCCCCGTACGGGTATGAGGACGGGCTGATAATCGAGCCGGAGAGAGGGGAATCAGCCGTATTGCCCACGCCCGAGGAGATTAAACTGATAGACGCGCTCGTTCATATTTTACTTGAAAAGGGTATAATAACAAGGGAAGAGCTGAAAGGCCGGCTGGAACAACTCAAAAACCGGCGCCGTTGACACAAAAAAATCTTGACAAAAAAAACGGTTGGAATTATAGTTATGCGCTGTCGAATGCAGGTTTTCGCGGGTGTAACTCAGTGGTAGAGTGTCACCTTGCCAAGGTGAAAGTCACGAGTTCGAATCTCGCCACCCGCTCCAAAAACAAAAGCCGGGCCAGGCACATTAGGACGGAACGGGTGCAACCGTCTGCCTGCCGGCTCTTTTTTTCGGCGACGTAGCCAAGTGGTAAGGCAGAGGTCTGCAAAACCTTTATTCAGCGGTTCGAATCCGCTCGTCGCCTCCATTCCCGGGCCGGTCATATTCAGGCTGGCCTTTTCCTCGGTTTTTTGCTCTTGTAGCTGTCCCACTTATGGGGCGCTTTTTAAAATTGCCCGATAAGCCGGGCAGCTACAAATAAATCTTTTATCCTCCTTGCCGGAGTGGCGGAATAGGTAGACGCAGCGGACTTAAAATCCGCTGGCCCGTAAGGGCCGTGCCGGTTCGATTCCGGCCTTCGGCACCAGCCTCTGTCCAGGCGCATCGCTTAAACAATCCGGCGGCTGATTTCGGGCTCTACTATTTTCCTCTTGACAAAAATAAAATTTATTGTATTATTGGGAGTATAATAAATCCGTTGGCTCCCGAATTTCGGGAGACGCAGCTTCCGGGCCACTTAAAGCAGGTGATTCCCCTCCCCTGCGGCCTCAGTTTTGCCTTCCCCCGGCATGGCCGAAGCAGGCCCGGAGGCTGCGAGAACGGATTTCCTCAATAAGAGCATCCAATCCACGAAATCCCAAAAAAAAATTGAATTTCTAATGGGTTAATGTTATATTTACTAACCTGTTATCCTAATTTTCGAGGTCTTTGTATGGTAAAGATATACGATACTACCCTGAGAGACGGGGCGCAGTCGGAAGACGTGGCCTTCTCTATTGAAGATATGGTCGGCGTGACCCTCAGGCTCGACGAACTTGGCGTCCATTATATCGAGGGCGGCTGGCCCGGTTCCAATCCAAGGGACTCGGCATATTTTGATAAAATAAAAGGATATGGGCTCGCCGTGGCCAAAACCGCCGCGTTTGGGAGCACCCGGCGCGCCGGGATCCGGGCGGATGAAGACAAAAACCTCCTCTTGCTCGTTAAGGCCGGCACGCCCGTGGTTACGATATTCGGGAAAAGCTGGAACCTGCATGTCCGGGAGGCGCTCAAGGTCTCTCTGGACGAAAACTTAGAGATGATCCACGACTCGGTATCGTTCCTTAAGGCCAACGTCGCCGAGGTTTTTTATGATGCGGAGCATTTCTTCGACGGCTATAAATCCAACCCGGCATATGCCGTAAAGACCCTTAAGGCCGCACATGACGCCGGGGCCGACTGCCTGGTCCTTTGCGATACAAACGGCGGCACGCTGACATGGGAGATAGAGAGAATAATAAACGAGGTCAAGGCGCAGGTTTCCGCCCCGCTCGGCATACACTGCCACAACGACTCCGAGCTTGCCGTGGCCAATTCGCTTGCGGCCTTGAATCTTGGCGTGGAGCAGGTGCAGGGGACGATAAACGGCTACGGGGAGCGGTGCGGGAACGCCAATTTATGCTCGATTATCCCCGCAATTCAGCTGAAGATGAGCCTGGAAGGGATACCCCGGGACAGGCTCGGCAAGCTCAGGGAAATTTCCCGTTTTGTCGCGGAGATAGCCAATCTCAGGCCGTATAAGCACCAGCCGTATGTCGGGGATTCCGCCTTCGCGCACAAGGCCGGGATGCACGTGAACGCCGTCCTGAAGGCGCGCGAGACCTACGAGCACACAAGGCCGGAGGCGGTGGGCAACGTCCAGAGGATACTCGTCTCCGACCTTGCAGGCAAGAGCAACATCATCCGGAAGGCGTCCGAATATGGCATAGACCTCACGCACAACACGCCGGAGGTCAAGGACATCCTCCGCACGCTAAAGGACATGGAGAGCCAGGGCTACCAGTACGAGGGAGCGGAGGCGTCTTTCGAGCTGCTTATCAAAAAGGCCACGGGGCGGCACAAGAAATTCTTCGAGCTCGAGGGCTACAGGGTGATTGTGGAGTGGTATGAGGCCAAGCGCGAGACGGTGTCCGAAGCGACCATCCGCGTGTGGGTGGACGAGGACAAGTTCGAATATACCGCCGCGATGGGGAACGGCCCGGTGAACGCGCTCGACAACGCCCTCCGGAAGGCGGTTCTGAAGCATTTCCCGGAGCTTTCCGGCGTCCGGTTACTGGACTATAAAGTCCGCGTTTTAAGCGCGGGCGAGGGTACGACGGCGAAGGTGCGCGTCCTTATCGAGTCCGGCGACGAGACCGGCAAATGGGGCACCGTCGGCGTCTCCGAAAATGTCATCGAGGCCTCCTGGGAGGCCCTGGTGGACAGCGTGGAGTATCGGCTGCTTAAAGAAGAGGCGTAGATTTAGATTTGGAGGTATAGACAATGCCGATGGCAAAGAAGAAAATAGAAGAAAGACTGATAAGCAACGTAGCTCGTCTTTCGGCCAAGGACGCGCGGGAATTGCTGGAATATGCCGAGTTTCTCAAGCTCAGAGAAGAGGGGTGGTTTATCGACTACGCCAATAAACGCACAGCCCAGGCTGTCAGGGAAAAAACGAGAGGCGTAAAATTCCCAACGTTGGAAGAACTTCAAAAAAGCTATGGGAAAAGTTAGCGGCAGATATACACTTGAAGTTTCGTCCGCCGCGCAACGGGATCTCAAAAATCTGCCCAAAGCCGTTGCCAGAGAGATATTATTTGAGCACCTTCCGCTTATAAAGGAAGACCCTTTTGGTCGTGCAAAGCCTCTCGTGGGATGCCTGAAGGGAGAACGGAGCTACTCTTTCGGGCGGAGACCGGAATACAGGATAGTTTGTTATATAGACGGCAATACAATTGTCATAACAATTATCGGCAGTAGAGAAAATATTTATAAATCGGCTAAAAGAAGAAAAAGCTAATCGATGCAAGAACCCGGCGTAGTAATGGAAACCTCCGGCGATACCGCGAAGGTGATGATGTCCCGTTCGGGCGGGTGCGAGTCCTGCGGCGCGGCTGGGACGTGCAAGATCGCATCCGGAGACAGGATAATGGAGGCGGAAAACTCCGCAGGGGCGAAGCCTGGGCAGCATGTCCTTGTGGAAATAGAGTCCGGGATGTTCCTTAAGGCTACATTTCTAACCTACATGCTCCCCGTGATATTTCTCTTCCTTGGGGCGTATCTCGGCGGGAAATACGGGCCGGGGATTACCGGAGCGATCTCGCTTGACTACTGGCAGGCGATTGGCGGCGTGGTGTTTCTCGTCTTCTCGGCTGTGCTGGTGAGGCTCTACGACAAAAAAGTAAAACGCGCCACGACGATAAAACCTGTAATTGTAAAAATAATGGAGGGATGACGGAAAAAGACTGTCACCCCCGTGAAAACGGGGGCCCAGCGAATTTTCGTTTAAACATAGAAGTCACTGGGTTCCTGTTGGAGTTTACCCCGGTATGTTTAAAGCCGGGGCGGGAATGACATAAAATCGTTTACCCGGGAGGCCACATGAAAGATTACGCAATAGAGAACACGAGAAATGTCGTAATCGTATCACACGGCGGCGCAGGCAAGACGACTCTTACAGAGGCCATGCTGTTTGCCGCCGGGGCCACGGACCGCATGGGCAGGGTCGAGGAAGGCAACACCGTTACCGACTTCGAGCCTGAAGAGATAAGCAGGAAGTCCTCCATAAGCTCCGCCGCCGCCTTCTGCGAATGGGGCGGCAACAAAATAACATTAATAGATACCCCCGGATACATAAATTTCCTCGAAGACGCGAAGGCCTGCGTCCGCGCCGCAGACGGCGCCGTAATCATAATGTCGCCCATCTCCGGCATAAAGGCCGAGACGGAAAAGGTATGGGAGTATTTGAACGAGTTCGGTCTTCCGCGCATTATCTTCGTCGCCAAGATGGACAAGGATAGAGCGGACATCGGGACCGTCCTCAAGGAATGCGAGAAGGGATTCTGCAGGGAGGCGACGCCTGTCCAGATACCCATAGGCTCCGAGGGCAGCTTTAAGGGAATAATCGATCTTCTGAAGATGAAGGCTTACGTAACCGATGAGGGCGGCAAGACCCAAGAGACCGAAATCCCCGCGGACATGAAGGACAAGGCCGATGAGTTCCGGGGGAAGATGATAGAAAAAATAGCCGAGAGCGACGACGCGCTTATCGAGAAATACCTTGAAACGGGCGAGCTTTCGCAGGACGAGGTTGTCTCGGGTCTCAGGAAAGGATGCATCTCGGGGAAGGTAACGCCCGTGCTCTGCGGAGCGCCGCCTAAGGGAATCGGCGTGCCCCAGCTCCTCGATATGGTTACGTTGGCCCTGCCGAACCCTGTCGAGAAAGCCGGTACCGCGCCCATAAAGGTTAAAGACGCCAGGGGCGCGGAAGCTGTCCTGAAGACGGACAAAAACGGCCCGCTTGCGGCGGTGGTCTTCAAGACCATAGCCGACCCGTTCGCCGGGAAGCTCAGCCTCTTCAGGGTAATATCCGGACAGTTGAAATCCGACTCCACCATCTTCAACGCCAACAGGGAGAAAGAAGAGCGAATCGGCCAGGTCTTCTACCTCATGGGCAAGAAACAGGTCCCGGCGCAGGTCATAAAGGCGGGCGAGATTGCCGCCGTGGCGAAGCTGAAGGATACCGTAACCGGCGATACCCTGTGCGAGAAGGCGCATCCCTGCACCGCCGAGCCGATAAAATACCAGGAGCCTGTGATGGCCTTCGCAATCGAAGCGAAGAACAAGGGCGAAGAGGACAAAATATCGAACGGCCTGCACAGGCTTCTTGAGGAAGACCCGACGCTTCGGTTCCAGAGGGACGAGCAGACGAAGGAGATGATACTCTCCGGGATGGGCCAGCTTCACCTGGAAATTACGCTCGAAAGGTTGAAGCGCAAGTTCGGCACCGAAGTTGTCATGAAGACCCCGAAGATACCCTACAAGGAGACAATCAGGAGCAGGACGAAAATCCAGGGCAAGTACAAGAAGCAGTCCGGAGGCCGCGGCCAATATGGCGATACGTGGATTGAAATCGAGCCTCTGGGCAGGGGCGGAGGGTTTGAATTTGTCGATAAAATCGTGGGCGGGGCAATACCAAGACAGTATATTCCGGCCGTGGAGAAGGGCATCGTCGAGGCCATGCACGAAGGGGTAATTGCGGGCTATCCCGTTGTAGACATTAGGGTTACGCTCTACGACGGCTCATACCACGAGGTGGATTCCTCTGAAATGGCTTTCAAAATCGCAGGCTCGATGGGTTTCAAAAAAGGCGTCCTGGAGTGTCGTCCGGCGCTCCTCGAACCCATAATGGACGTAACTGTCGTCGTGCCGGAAGACACGATGGGAAACGTCATAGGCGACCTTAACTCTCGCAGGGGCAAGGTGCAGGGCATGGCGTCTTCCGGCTCCAACCAGAAAGTAACCGCGCAGGTGCCGATGGCGGATATGCTTAACTACGCGCCGGCATTGAATTCCATCACATCCGGGCGCGGGATGTACGCGATGTCGTTTTCTCATTACGAGGAGGTGCCCTCACACCTGGCGCAGAAGGTCATAGATGAGAGCAAAAAGGCGGGAGAGGCGAGGGGAGAGTAGTATTTTTCCATAAAAATCCTTGACATAGCCCGGTTCCTTAATGTATATTCTGCCTGTCGAGGGGGGCGGGTTCAAGGCAAGCTTTATTGACAGTCGATATACCTAAGCCTGTCTTCTTCAATTTCGAGTGTCGAGGCGGGCTGGCTCAAGGCAAGCTTTATTGGCGGAGCGGGAGCAAATCAACTCAGGAGGCTTAAGATGACCAAGGCGGACATAGTCTCGGAAGTTTATGAAAAAGTTGGCCTTTCCAAGAAGGAAGCAACTGACATAGTTGAGACGGTCCTGGACACCATAAAGGATACCTTGAAGGGTGGCGAGACGGTAAAGATTGCCGGTTTCGGCAATTTTGTCATCCGTGGGAAAGGTTCCCGAAAGGGGCGCAACCCCAAGACCGGCGAGAACATCGAGATTACGCCGCGCAAGGTCGTCACCTTCAAGCCGAGTATGATTTTCAAGGATTTTGTCGATAAGGGCAAGGAAGAAAAGGCTTAAAGCGCGCTGGATTCGGAGGCCTTGAGTTGGCCGGTCAGCCAGGGAAGCTCTTCTATAAAATCGGCGAAGTCAGCCGGCTTGCCCAGGTCGAGCCCTACATCCTCAGGTACTGGGAAAACGAATTCCCCGCGCTTTCCCCGAAAAAATCCAGGGGCGGTCAAAGGGTCTACCGGCAGAAGGATTTGGACCTAGTCCTCTCGATAAAAAAAATGCTTTACGAGGAAGGCTACACGATAGCCGGGGCCAGAAAACTAATATCGAAATCGGGCTGGAGGGGCGGGGCGGCCATCGGTGCCGGGATTAAAGAAGGGATGGCGGACACCGGCGGCGCGGAGACAACGGAAGTGTTTGCGGCTGCCGAAACCGTGGCCGAACCCTCCCCGGATTTTTCTCCGGGAATAATCAACTCTCCGCAGATGTCCCTGCCGTTTTTCCCGGCCGGCGTAGGTTCTGATATTCACGTCGCCCTGGCGAAGGTCAAGGCGGAGATAAAAGAGATAATCGAGCTGGTAAGGTAATGTTGGCTGTAATTCTGATCCCGTTCGGCTTTGCCCAGGGCAGGCTCCGGGAAGAATCTGATTCTGTCCGTCATTCCCGAATGAGTTAATCGGGAATCCTGGTTTTTGGATTCATAATGGTTTAAGTCGGGGCGTGGCGCAGCCTGGTAGCGCACTAGCATGGGGGGCTAGGGGTCGTGCGTTCGAATCGCATCGCCCCGACCATTTTACATACAAAACTCCCAAAGGAATGGCCGCCGGTTAATAGGCGGCTGTTTTTTTACGGCCATTAAATCCATCAAAAAGGGACGGGAATAAAATGGCGGCGAGATTAAACAGAAAAGTAATATGCCAGATATGCAAACAGGAGAAAAGAGCGGGCGAGGCGGTGCCCGCGGGACTGATCCGGGATTCTCTCGCCGGGTTGATTAAAGCCTCGCATACGGATTGGTCGCCGGACGGTTATATATGCATCGCCGACCTTAACGCGTTCAGGGAACAATACGTCTCCGAAATCATAAAACAGGACAAAGGCGAGCTTACCGAACTGGAGGATCAGGTCGTTAAAAGTTTCATGGACCAGGAGCTTCTTACAAAGAACATCAACGACGAATATGACCAGCAGTCCACCCGTGGAGAAAGGCTTGCGGACAGTATTGCCGATTTCGGCGGAAGCTGGCGGTTCATCGGCATTTTCGCGGCAGTCATAGTCTTATGGGTGGCTGTAAACACCACCTTTCTTTTCGCAAAGCCGTTCGACCCGTATCCATACATTTTTCTGAACCTCGTGTTATCCTGCCTTGCGGCAATACAGGCGCCGGTAATCATGATGAGCCAGAACAGGCAGGAAGCCAAGGACCGCCTCAGGGCGGAACACGATTATAAAGTGAACCTTAAGGCGGAACTGGAGATCCGGAGCCTGCACGAAAAGATAGACCATCTCCTGATGAACCAATGGCAGAGGCTCCTGGAAATTCAGGAGATCCAGACGCAGCTGATGGAAGACCTTGCCGGGAAACGGGAGTAATGATTATATTAACCACCAACGACGACGGCGTATATTCGCCGGGGCTGAAGATTCTCGCCAACGCCCTTAAACACCTTGGCGACGTGTGGATTGTCGCGCCGGACAGGGAGCGAAGCGCGGTGTCGCACTCGCTTACGTTGCATCGCCCGCTCCTTGTCGAAGAAGTGATGGAGCGCGTATATTCCGTCAACGGTACGCCGACGGATTGCGTAAACGTCGGCGTCCACGGGATTCTCCCGGAGAGGCCCGGCCTCGTGGTGTCGGGCATCAACAAGGGCGGGAACATGGGCGACGATGTGACATATTCCGGGACGGTCTCCGCCGCGCTTGAGGCCGCCATCATGGGCATACCGGCAATTGCCGTGTCGATGGTCGCGCGCGAGGACTTCCTTTTCCGGACGGGCGCGGACTATGCGGCGAGGCTCGCGGGACAGGTGATAAGCGACGGGCTGAAGAAGGATACGCTCCTGAACGTAAATGTGCCGAACACCGGCATAGACGAGATAAAAGGAGTGCGTATCACACGCCAGGGCAGGCGCGTGTACGGCGGCTCGGTGCTTTCGCGCATAGACCCCAGGGGGAAGAAATACTTCTGGATAGGCGGGGATACGGACAGGTGGATTGACGACCCGCTTGCCGACCACGAGGCCGTCAGGGCCGGATACATATCCGTCACGCCCCTCACGCTCGACCTGACGGACCACGGATACCTTGATAAGATAAAAAGCTGGGAAGAGACATTGACCCCGGACAAAAGCGGTCTGTCATTCTGAGACGCACGTCTTGGGCTGTCATTCCCGAATGCCTTAATCGGGAATCCGGAGTTTGGCTAAGATTCCCGGATACCCGCTTTCGCGGGTATGAAAAAAAATTCAAAGGGCTTATGATTCAGAATTTCGATGCGCTCCGGAAAAAGATGGTCGAAACCCAGCTTGTAGCGCGGGGTATCAAGGACCAGCGCGTGCTCCAGGCAATGCTGAAGGTCCCTCGGCATCTGTTTGTCGAGGAGGCGCTCTGGAATCGCTCCTATGGGGATTACGCCCTGCCTATCGGCGAGGGGCAGACCATATCCCAGCCGTACATGGTGGCCATAATGACAGAACTGCTTGCCCCGGAGAAGGACGGCAAGGTTCTGGAAATCGGCACCGGCTCCGGTTATCAGGCGGCGGTGCTCGCCGAAACGGCATCGAAGGTCTGCACGGTGGAGCGCATCGGCGCGCTTGGGATGCGCGCAAGGAAGGTGCTCGATTTTCTCGGTTATTCCAATATAGCCGTCCGCACATTCGACGGCACGTACGGCTGGCGCGATGAAGCCCCATTCGACAGAATAATCGTTACCGCGGCTTCGCCCGATGTCCCGAAACCGCTCCTGGAACAGCTGAAGGATGGCGGGCGCATGGTTATCCCTATCGGCGATAAATACCTCCAGACTCTCGTGGTCGCGGATAAAAAACCGGGCGGCGCGGTTGACCTGAAGGAATCCATAAAATGTGTTTTCGTGCCCCTGATAGGCGCATACGGCTTTAAGGCCGAGGGGAGGTAGAATGTCCGAAGTGATTATCAAATCCGTCGCGGCGTTTGTCATAGTCGGCATATCCAAAATCGGCTACGGCGGGATAGCCCTGATGATGGCGATTGAGTCCGCCTGCATACCGCTCCCGTCCGAGATTATAATGCCTTTCTCCGGATACCTCGTATACGCGGGGCATTTCCGGCTTTTTTATGTCGCCCTGGCGGGGACTGCCGGGTGCGTCATGGGTTCCGTCATCGCTTACTGGGCGGGCGTATACGGCGGGCGGCCTTTCCTGCTGAAATACGGGAAATATATACTCATCACGCCGAGAGAGCTCGACTGGGCAGACAGGTGGTTCGCAAGGTTCGGAGAAAGCGCAATCTTTGTTTCCCGCCTTCTGCCGGTCATCAGGACGTTCATATCCCTGCCGGCCGGGATTGCCGGGATGAATTTTCCTAAATTCGTGTTATACACGTTCCTTGGTTCTTTCCCGTGGTGCCTGGGGCTTGCCTGGATAGGCGAGAAGATGGGCGAGAACTGGAATACCCTGGGGAAATATTTTCACCGGATGGACGCGGCAATCGGCGTTGTAATCATTGCGGGTATCACATGGTTTGTCTGGCGGCACTGGCCGAGGAAAGCGAAGGCCGCCGGCTGATCCAAAATCATATTGAAAATGCAAAGGCGTGATGGTATTATTAACCACGGATTGACGTCGATTAGCACGGATTGACGCGGGCGTAGCTCAGTTGGTAGAGTACAAGCTTCCCAAGCTTGGTGTCGCGGGTTCGAGACCCGTCGCCCGCTCCATTTTCCCCTGCGGCGATTCCTGGCCGCACAAGGTCTTTTCACCCGCCTTTGGCAGTTTCTATGCGTCCGCATAGATTAATTTGCGGCATACGGAGGACAGATGAAAGCCGTTGAAATAAAAGGTGGCATATACTGGGTAGGTGCCGTGGACTGGAACGTGCGGGATTTCCACGGCTATGAAACCCCTCGCGGCACCACATACAACAATTATCTCCTTATGGACGACGACATAACCCTCGTCGATACCGTCAAATACGATTTCTCCGAGGAGACGATAAAGAGCATAAGCGGCGTTGTGGAGCCGTCGAGAATCAAAAACATAGTAATCAACCACATAGAGAACGACCACGTCACAAGCCTCGACAGGATAATGGAGCTTTCGCCCGGAGCGACGATATACATAACGGAGAAGGGCAAAAAGGGCCTCGCCAGGTTCTTCGACATCTCGAAATGGAAGATGAATGTCGTTAAAACCGGCGATACCCTCTCTGTCGGCAAGAGGACGCTTTTATTTATCGAGACCCCGATGCTGCACTGGCCGGACTCCATGATGACATACGTCAGAGAGGAGAAACTCCTTTTCAGCCAGGACGGTTTTGGCCAGCACATCGCGTCCTCCTTTAGGTTCGACGACGAATACACAGCCCGCCAGTCCGTGAACGAACTGGACGACACGGTCTGGGACTACTACGCGAACATATTGATGCCGTTCGGCCAGATTATCAAAAGCAAGATTGCGGAGATGCAGCGTCTCGGCCTGGAAATCGATATGATAGCCCCGGACCACGGCATTATATGGCGGAAAGACCCCGGCAGGGTATTGCAGGCGTATCTCGACATGGCTGGCGGAAAGGCCGACCTGAGCGTGGTGGTAATATACGACACCATGTGGCACAGCACGGAAAGAATGGCCGCGCCCATCCTCCAGGGGATAAAGGACGAAGGCGTCGGGTGCAGGCTGATGAAGCTCAGGACTACGCACATGAGCGCCGCCGTCACGGAGTTCTGGAAGTCGAGAGGCTGTCTTGTAGGTTCGCCGACGATGAACAATATACTCTTTCCGACGGTGGCCGAGTTCCTGGCGCACCTGCGCGGCTTGAGGCCAAAAGACAGGATTATGGGCGCGTTCGGCAGCTACGGCTGGGGCGGAGGCGCCGTGAAGGAGGCTTACGCGGAGTTCGACAGAATGGGGCTTGAGACTTTCGGGCCGGGGCTTCAGGTGCTTTACAAGCCGTCGGCCGACGACGAGAAAGCTTGCTACGATTTCGGCAGGGAGTTTGCGAAAAAGGTTAAGGAACTGCACCAAAAGTTCTGACGGAGGCGACGATAATGATCTGGAAATGCAGCGTATGCGGCTATGAGTATGACGAGAGGGTGGAAGGCACATCGTTTGAGCAGCTGCCGGCCGACTGGCAGTGCCCGGTATGTTTTGCGGGCAAGGATGCTTTCGAGGAAAAAGCGTAGCAATATCAACAACGCGTATCACGAGGAGGAGGGAGTATCATGGCGGAGCTTGGCAAGACGTATGTTTGCGACGTGTGCGGGAACGAGGTGAAGGTGACAAAGGCTGGCGGCGGCGTGCTGGTGTGCTGCGGTAAGCCCATGAAGAAGACAGATTAACCGGTTTTGCTTGACAACCGGTTAAATTCTATGTATTTTGAGTCGGGAAGGGGGCAGGCGAAGTCTGCCCCCGGTTCCATAAAATTCCAGGGAAGACGGTAAAAGCCGTCACTGCCCCGCAACTGTAAGCGGCAAGCCTGCCCGTATGCCACTGTCCTGTATGGATGGGAAGGCGGGTAGAGGCGACGACCCGCGAGTCAGGATACCTGGTCGATATAACCTGTTACTTCCGAGGGGGAGGTAAGAGTCCGTTTTTTACACCCCCGCCATTTCAAGGCCGGGGTTTTTTGTTTTAGGGCTATTCTGAGGCGCCGCGTCATGCCGGGAAAAGGCTTGGTACACGTCTATACGGGCTTTTCAAAGGGCAAGACCACCGCCGCTATTGGCCTTGCCTTGCGCGCCCTCGGGCAGGGCCTGAGCGTTCTTGTAGTCCAGTTCCTTAAAGGGGGCGGCAGCGTTTCAGGCGAAATAAAGATGCTGTCGAAGATTCCCGGCGCCGAGATAATAAGGTTCGCCGACCAGCGGCACCCGCTCTTCTGCAAGGAAGGCTGCAATATCGGCGAACTGAAGAAATCAATCCGACGGGGATTCTCGCTCGTCAGGGAGAAGCTCTCCTCCGGCGAATACGACATGGCCGTCCTGGACGAGATAAACAACTGCGTCAAGGAAGGGTGGCTGGAAGCGGAAGACCTGGCCTCGTTCATTAAAGAAAAGCCGGAAGGCCTGGAGCTTGTGCTTACGGGCAGGGGATGCCCGGAAGAAATTATAGAGCTTGCGGATTATGTCACGGAGATGACCGTGATAAAACATCCTGCGGAAAACGGGCTGAAGGCGCGCAGGGGAATCGAGTTCTGATGGGGAGAGTCATATTCATAACCGGCGGCGCGCGCTCCGGGAAAAGCGGTTTCGGCCTGCGCCTGGCCGAAAAACAGGGCGGGCGGCTCATATACATAGCCACGGCCCAGGCGAGAGACGGCGAGATGGCGGAGCGCATAAGAAGACACAGGGAGGCGCGCGGGGCGGACTGGGAGAGTGTGGAGGAGCCGGAAAATATTGCCGAAGCCCTGCACGGCACAGGAGGCGGAACGGTGATAATAGACTGCCTGACCCTCTGGCTCTCCAACCTCATGGAAAAAAATGGAAGCGCCGGTTTTGAAGATATGGCGTCTGCAAGGGCGGACGTGCTTGCGGGCGCGTTGAAGAATTTCAGGGGTGTTGTAATAGTCGTGTCGAACGAACTCGGCTCCGGGATTGTGCCGGCTGACGCCCCGGCCCGCGCGTTCCGGGACGCCGCCGGGAGGGTCAACCAGATAATCGCCCAGGCCGCCGACGAAGCCTATCTCGTCGTTTCTGGCCTGCCGGTGCGGTTGAAATAACTTCCTTCATCCCCATCTTAAGATAAGAGGGGGACAGAGGGGGCGTTATGAAGGAGTATTATGGTTTTGTTCGAGCAAACTTTAAGAGATATAATGCCCGTGGACGAATCGCGGGCGGCGGATGTGCAGAGGCGGCTCGATAACAAGACGAAGCCGCCGGGCAGTCTTGGGCGGCTGGAGGAGCTTGCGAAACGCGTCTGCCTGATTACCGGAAACGAGCGCCCGGATGTGTCGAGGAAGGTGATATTCGTCTTCGCCGGAGACCACGGTGTGGCGGATGAGCTTGTAAGCGCATACCCGAAGGCCGTCACGGCCCAGATGGTGCTGAATTTTATAAACGGCGGCGCGGGAGTGAACGTCCTAGGCAGGCACGCGGGAGCGGATATTATCGTAACGGACATCGGGGTTGACCACGAGTTCGGGCTGGTCGAGGGCCTTAGGAACGCCAAGGTTGGCCGGGGGACGAATAATATCGTAAAAGGGCCTGCCATGAGCCGGACGGACTGTATCAGGGCGGTGGAGGTGGGCATAGGGCTGGCAAACGAGTTCGCCGACAGGGGCTACGGCATATTCGGAACAGGCGACATGGGCATCGCAAACACGACGCCTTCCTCGGCGCTCGCGGCGGCATATACCGGCCTCTCCGCGGCGGATGTGACGGGATACGGGACCGGTATAGGCGAGGAGCGTTTTGCGGCAAAGGTTGAGGTTATAAAAAAAGCGCTTGCGGCGAACCCGCCGGATGCGGATGACCCGCTTGGAACACTCGCAAGCCTTGGCGGCTACGAGATTGCGGGCATCGCCGGGGTGGTGCTCGGGGCCGCCGCGCGGAGGCTGCCGGTTGTGGTGGACGGGTTCATATCCACAGCCGGGGCGGTTGCGGCGTGCAGAATAAAGCCTGAGGCGAAAGGATATGTCATTGCCGCGCACAAGTCCGTTGAGCGCGGACATGCCGCCATGCTTGAGCTTCTGGGGCAAAGGCCGCTTCTTGACCTCGGCATGAGGTTGGGCGAAGGCACGGGCGCCGCGCTCGGTATGATTATTGTCGAGGCAGGGGTAAAGGCGCTGAACGAAATGGCTACCTTCGGCGAGGCCGGGGTTGACGGTGAGAAGATTTGCTGATGCTGTCTAACTTCTTGGCCGCGCTCGGTTTTCTGACTGTTATCCCCGTCGGCCAGGAGAAGGTTCCGTCTGACAGAATGGCCGACATGATGAGCTTCTTCCCGTTGGTCGGGCTGCTCCTGGGATCTATACTTGCGCTCTTCGATTACCTGGCGAAGGGCCTGCTTCCACGGCAGGTAACCGACGCGCTTATCATAGTCTTCCTCGCCGTCATTACCGGGGGGCTTCATCTGGACGGCCTCGCCGATACGGCGGACGGATTAATCGGCGGGAAAGGCGACAGGGGGAAGGCGCTTGCGATAATGAAGGACAGCCGGACGGGCGCGATGGGTGTCGTCGCAATATGTCTTCTCCTGCTTGTAAAGTTCATGGCGCTCGATTCGATACCTTCCGGTTTGAGGCCCGGCGCGCTGCTTCTTGCGCCGTCGCTGTCCCGATGGGGACAGGTTCTCGTATCATACGGCTCGCGCCCCGCACGGAGCGAGAACAGTCTTGCCGGTTCGTTTATCACATATATAGAACCGGCGCACCTGATAGCCGCATCCATCATGGCCGCGGCATTCGCGGCCTTGTTCGGCGGCATTACGGGCCTTGCCGCGCTCGCGGCGGTGGCTATAGTCTGTCTTCTGCTGAGGGTATTCTTTAACCGTTCCATAGGCGGCGAGACCGGCGACACCATAGGCGCGTCGTCCGAGATTGGCGAGGCGCTCGTTTTTATAGTATTCTCTGCAATTATATGAATTGCTCACCACTCGCCCTACAATGTGAGAGGGGCCGGGAGGGGATGGATGTCGCATACTCGATTATATCTCTGCCGCCACGGCGAGGTCTGCGGCGCTGACGGCGCCGTTCGACCGGCCAATAGGCGATACAACGGCCACCGGGACGTGGACATCACTGACGAGGGAGTGCGGCAGATGGAGCGCCTGCGGGATATGCTGCTCGACAAGCCCGTGGACGCCGTTTACTGCTCCGACCTCATCCGGACGATAAAGGGCGCCGAAATTATCGGAGGGCCGCATGGAGCAAAGGCCATTTCCAGGGCGGAGTTTCGGGAGCGCGGCGTAGGGCTTTGGGAGGGCAAGAGCTTTGACGAGATAGAAGCGGCATACCCCGAAGACTGGAAGGCGTGGTTAAGCGACATAGTGCACTTTGTCCCTCCGGGCGGAGAATCACTCCTTGGGCTTTCTGCAAGGGTAATCCCCGCGCTGAACGAAACGCTGGCTGCGCACAAGGGCAAGGAGGTGGTTCTGATAGGCCACGGCGGGGTGAACAGGATAATACTTTCTCATGCCCTGGGGCTTGAGATTAAGAACATCTTCCGCATAGAGCAGCATTACGGCGCGCTGAACATAATAGATTTCTACGAGGACGGAATGCCGGTGGTGAAGCTGCTGAACGGATAAAACAAAAAGGTGTCGCCATGAAAAAATCCGTGATTGTTTATGCGATGCTGCTCGTCTCCATTGCGGCTGCATCGCCAGTCTTCGCGGCTGTAAGCCCTCTGGAAAGGCTCCTTGCCGGCAACAGGAGATTTGTCGCCGGCACCCTGGCCGGGAGGGGAACCGGCGGGAAGAGGCGCATGGAGCTTGCGAAAGGGCGGCGTCCATTCGCCATCGTGCTTGCGTGTTCGGACTGCCGCGTCCCGCCGGAGATGATTTTCGACCAGGGCATAGGCGGCCTGTTCGTTATACGCGACGCCGGAAACGTGGCGGACCCGGTGGTAATAGGGAGCATAGAATACGCCGTGGAACACCTGCACGTGCCGCTCCTCGTGGTGCTCGGGCATTCCGGGTGCGGCGCGGTAAAGACGACGCTTGAGGCGCGCAGGCGCCCGGCTGGCAACGTCGGCAGCATAACCGACAAGATACTTCCGGCTGTCGTTGAGGCGCGGAAATCGCGCAAGAAGGATATTTTAAACGAGGCGGTGCAGGATAACGTGAAGAATACATGCTCGGAGATTGTCAGGAGGAGCGGTATAATCCGGAAACTGGTGGCTGAGGGCAAATTCGGGATTGTCGCCGCCGAATATTACACGGATACGGGCAAGGTAGAGCCTGTCGTATCGGGCCCCCGCGTGCCGCCTAAAAAATAAAATTTATGCGCAAAGGTTCCGTGATAATCTCGGCGCCGTGGAGCGGCTCCGGCAAGACGACAGTCGGCATGGGAATAATGGCCGCCCTATGCGAGGCCGGGCTATCCGTGCAGCCGTTCAAGACCGGGCCGGATTTTATCGACCCGCAATACCACAGAAAGATTACTGGCCGCATCTCCCGCAACCTCGACGGCTGGATGATGAAGCCGGACGGGGTGCATAAGACTTATGCCAGGGGATGCGCCGGCGCGGACATATGCGTCGTGGAAGGCGCGATGGGCCTCATGGACGGCATAGGCAAGGGCGGCATCCGGGGCAGCACGGCGGAGATAGCAAAGCTCCTCGGCATTCCGGTTGTCCTCGTTATCGACGCAAGGGGCATGGCGGGCAGCGCGGCGGCTGTGCTAAAGGGTTTTGAAGGCATCGACCCGGATGTGAATATCGCCGGCGTGATATTCAACCGCGTCGGTTCCGAACGCCATGCGGCGATGCTGAAGGCCGCGGTGAAAAGGTATTGCGGGGCCAGGGTGATTGGCGCCGTCCCGCGCGAAGAAGGTCTTGAAATGCCGTCAAGGCACCTGGGCCTAACGACTGACATCGACGGAATACTTACGCCGGAATTTATACGCAGGTTAAGGGATACGGTAAATAAGCATGTGGATATTGGCGCGCTTGTAAAAATAGCGTCCACGGCAAAAGAGGCGGATACGCCGCGCGGGATAAAAACGGCCGGACCAAAAGCCTCGGCGCTTGCCGTGGCAATGGACGAGGCGTTCTGCTTCTATTACCAGGACAACCTCGACGAGCTTGAGTCCCTGGGCATCGAGATTGTCCCGTTTTCGCCCCTGAAGGACGGCGGACTGCCTGAGAATATTTCCGGGATATATTTCGGCGGAGGCTACCCGGAGATGTATGCGAGGGGGCTTGCCCTGAACGATTTCGTGATGAGGGACGTGCGCGAGGCGGCGCGCGCCGCCCTGCCTATATATGCCGAGTGCGGCGGACTTATGTATCTCTCCGAGGGCATAACCGATATGGAAGGCGTGTTCCACCCCATGGCCGGACTCATCCCCGCGAGGACAAAGATGCTGCACAGGCGAAAGGCCCTGGGATACAGGGAAGTCACGATAACGGGAAATACGCTCTTCCCGAAAGGCGCAACCGCGCGCGGGCACGAGTTTCATTACTCGGAGCCAGGGCCGATGGGCCGGGGCGCGAGATGCGTATATAAACTGAATAACGCCTTCGGAGAAGAGGCTTTCGAGGGGTACGCCGCGGGCAATATTCTTGCCAGCTACGTGCACCTGCACTTCCTGTCGAACAGGAGATTCGCGCAGAGCTTTGCAGATAAAATCAAACAGATAAAGACACCGTTCAGGCGGGCTTAAAGGAGGGGAAATTTAATGGCGTCTCAGGTAGAGCAGGCAATACAAAACATTACGACCGCCCAGATGAAGGCGGTTGCGAAAGACGAAGGCGTGTCGGAAGATTATGTCCGGGATATGACGGCCCAGGGCAAGGTTGTTATACCGAACAACACCATAAGGAAATGCAGAGTCGTCGGTATCGGCAAGGGCTTGCGGACGAAAATAAATGCGAGCATCGGAACATCCACGGACATTGCGGACATGGGCCTTGAGGTTGAAAAAGCAAGAGTCGCCGAGGCGAGCGGCGCTGATACGCTGATGGACTTGTCCGTCGGCGGGGACATAAAAAAGATCCGGCGCGAAGTGCTTCAGGCGATAAGCCTGCCCGTCGGCACCGTCCCGCTTTATCAGGCGTTCGCGCAGTCGATAGAGAAATACGGGAACCCGGTTGATATGCCCGAGGAGATGCTCTTCGACGTCATAGAGGAGCAGTGCGCGGACGGCATATCGTTTATGGCCATACACTGCGGCATAAACCGCTTGACCATCGAGAGGCTCCGCAGGCAGGGATACCGCTACGGCGGGCTTGTCAGCAAGGGCGGGGCATACATGGTGGCCTGGATGATGCACAACAACAAAGAGAATCCGCTGTTCGAGAAGTTCGACCGCGTGGCGGATATCCTGAAGAAATACGACTGCGTGCTCTCGCTTGGGAACGGTTTCCGCGCCGGGGCGATACACGACTCCTCCGACCGATGCCAGATACAGGAGCTTGTCATAAACTGCGAGCTTGCGGAGCTTGGGCGCAGGGCCGGGTGCCAGATGATGGTCGAAGGGCCGGGCCATATACCAATCGACGAGATAGAGGCGAACATTATCATGCAGAAACGCATGTCTAACGAGGCGCCGTTCTATGTCCTGGGGCCGATAACGACGGACGTCGCCCCCGGTTACGACCACATCACCGCGGCGATTGGCGCGTCGCTTTCGTCCGCATACGGCGCGGATTTCATCTGCTACGTTACGCCCTCCGAGCACCTGGCCCTGCCCGATGCGCAGGACGTTAGAGAAGGCGTGATGGCGGCGAAGATCGCCGCGCATATCGGGGACATGATAAAATACAAGAACCGCGAAAGGGACCGCCAGATGAGCCTCGCCAGGCGGGGACTGGACTGGAAGAAGCAGTTCGAGCTTGCCATCACAGGAGAAAGGCCGGGTGAAATCCGCGCGTCGCGTATGCCTTCCGACGAAGGCTCCTGCACGATGTGCGGAGAGTTCTGCGCCACGAAGATTGTCACGAAATACTTCGAGGAAGACATAGAACGCGGCGAGAAAAAAACAGGCGGGGCTGGCCAACCGGCTGCGGGGAAGGACTAATCAAATGGACACCCTTCCCCCCGCCGTGAAAATGGGGAAACCGGCCCTTACCGCCTGAAGAAGCGGCCGTGGCCGTCCCAGTCGCGCCGCCAGTATCCCCAGCGTCGCATCGGGTAGTGTCTCCGGTAATAAAACCTGGGGTAATAGTGGTGGTAAGGCGGATAAGCGGGGTAATAATACCGTGGGTAGGCGTAGGGGTACGGATAGGCCGGAGCAGGGGCGATTATGACCGGCGGCGCTATCCCGAAGCCGAAAGAGAAATTGACATGCGCCTGCGCCGCCGGGCTGCCCGTCAGAAACATGACGCCCATAAAGAGAATTGAAACCAGATATTTTTTCATGCGGCACCTCGCTCTATTGTTATAATAATTAAGACTCATTGCTGATAGTTTTGGTTACAGTTTCAATTGACACGGGGCCGGATTTGTAATATAAGAGGCGGATGGAAAACACTATAATACTGCTCGGACACGGCTCCCGCGCCGGATGCGACATGCCGGAAGTGGCTGAAATGGTGTCGGAAATGGGTTCCATACCCGTCCGGTACGCCTGCCTTCAGTTTTGTCGCCACGACCTGCCTTCCGCGGTAGACGAAGCCGCGAAAAACGGCGCAAAAAGGGTCATTATAATACCATATTTCCTGCATCTCGGGAACCACATGATTCAGGATATACCGGCGGAGGTCGATGACCTCCGGGGCAGGCATCCGGGCGTAAAGATTGAACTCGCGGGACACCTTGGGGTGCATCCGAAGCTTGCGGAGGTTGTCCTTCAGAGAATAAAAGAGGCACAGGGAAAGTAAGATTTCTGTCATTCCCGCGCAAGCGGGAACCCGGAGTCTTTAAAGTCACTGGGCCCCCGTTTTCACGGGGGGGGGGACGAACAAAGTTTACCGTAATTACCGATGAAAAAATTTAAAGACATAGACTTGCAGCTCGAAATCATCCTGCGCGGCGCGGCGGAGGCAATATCCAGTGAAGAGCTTAAAAACAAGCTCCGGCGCTCAATTGCGGAGAATAAGCCCCTGCGGGTGAAGGCCGGGTTCGATCCTACCGCCCCGGACCTGCACATAGGCCACACGGTTTTGCTCCAAAAAATGAAGCAATTCCAAGAGTTGGGCCACCAGGTGATATTCCTCGTAGGGGATTTCACGGGTATGATTGGCGACCCGACGGGGAAGATGCAGACCAGGCCGCCTCTCACGCCTGAGCAGGTTCAGGCAAACGCCCGGACATACATGGAGCAGGTGAGTAAAATCCTTGATATTTCAAAGACTATCGTGGAGTTTAACTCACGGTGGATGTCGAGGATGTCATCCTCCGACATAATCCAGCTCGCGGGCAAGTATACCGTGGCGAGGATGCTGGAGCGGGACGATTTTCAGAAACGTTTCCGAGAGCAGAGGCCCATCTCCGTCCACGAGTTCCTCTATCCGCTCATACAAGGCTATGATTCTGTTGCGCTTTCTGCCGATGTCGAGCTCGGCGGGACAGACCAGAAGTTCAATCTCCTCGTCGGCAGGGAGCTTCAGAAGGAATACGGG
Organism: Nitrospirota bacterium; assembly: GCA_021784575.1. Classification (GTDB taxonomy): domain Bacteria; phylum Nitrospirota; class JACRHJ01; order JACRHJ01; family JACRHJ01; genus JAKAHE01. Next base: position 4,159 of record JAJYHX010000010.1, on the reverse strand, counting down.
CAGGAGCCGCAGGCGCTTGTTATGATGCCGCTCCTCGAAGGCACCGATGGCGTCAATAAGATGTCGAAATCATTGAACAATTACATCGGTATAACCGAAGAGCCGGGTGAGATTTTCGGCAAGGTCATGTCCATCTCGGACGGGATGATGGTGCGATACTACGAGCTACTCTCGGACGCAACCAGCGATGAAATAAGGAAAATAAAGACGAACCAGGTCCACCCGATGGAGGCGAAAAAGGCGCTGGCGGAGGAGCTGGCGGACCGTTTCCACGGCAAGGGGGCGGGGAAAAAGGCCAGAGAGGAATTCGAGAGGCAGTTTAGCAAAGGCGAGATTCCCGAAGAAATACCGGAAGTTACGGTAGGCTGGGAGTCTGAGGCCGGGCAGGCGGCGGCTTCCATGCCTCTTGCGAAGGTCATGCACCTCTCCGGGGTGGCGGCAAGCGTCGGCGAAGGGAAGCGTCTTATAAAACAAGGCGGTGTGGAGCTTGACGGCGTCCGCCAGAGCGACCCCGAAGTGCGTGTCGGGCCGGGAAATTACCTCCTGAAAGTCGGCAAGCGCAGATACGTAAAAGTCCGCCCAAATCAAAAGTAATCGCGTTTATTGGCTGTATTTTGCGAATCCGCTCGCGTGGGTATGGCAGATTGTGCAGTCCTTGCCGTTGTAATTGTATCCGCCGGAGTGGTTCACAAAACCCGTTCCGTCCCGCCTGTAATACTTCGTCGTTGTGTGGCAGACCACGCAGATGCCCGTATGCACGCCCGTGCCGTTGGCAAAAGAGTTGGAACCTGTGTATCGCAGGAACTTCACGGGCATAGTGGTGTAGTCCAGCGTTCGCACGTTCTGTCTGATGCCTTCGATGTTACTCGTGTTGTGCGCGGCATGGCAGTTGTAGCAATTCGCGCCCTCGTGCGTAGCCTCGGTATGGCAATCGGAGCACAGGCTGTTGTCCTGCATCGGCGCGCGCAAGTAAGGATAGTAGAGTGTAACGTAGATGTATGAGAATGAAGACTGCTGCGTCTTGAACCTGATGAAGCCCGACGTTTCGTTGTATGTATACTCTGACGGGTTCACCAGATAACCCTTCTTGGTCTGGGAGTATGTCGGCCCGCTCCAAAGGCTCGTGTCTCTGTAGACCTTCGGAGTAAGGTTCCCGTATCCCGACCAGCCGCCGTTTTGGAGATAATATTTATATTGGTCGCTCGTTGATGTATACTCCCAGACCCGGCCCGGGTCGTCGGATTTTCGCATAGAGTTGTGGCAGGTCATGCACGTTACCAGATAGCCGTTTTCGAGTCTGCTGCCGGGGATGTCGTTATATTCGCCCAGCGTGATGTTCCCGTAGGTCGGCCTCTTCCTGCCAAGCGCCGTGGCGTTGACGAACATCGGATGCTGGCCGATGGTGCTGAAAATATCGAGCGCGTGCGCGTTGCCGGCGGCGTTGTGGCACGAGTAGCAGAAGACCGGGCTTTGCAGGAAATCCTGGGCGAGGAACGTGCCCGGCGTTGTGTGGCAGAAAGCGCAGTCGGTTCCGTTGGGTATCATTGCCGGGTTCCAGTTGTAGTGCGGAAGCTCAGGTTTCCCGTAAGGAGTAACCGTAACCGTCACGCCCGCGCCCGGCGTCTCCACGTTGCCGACATTGTCCGTGGCGCGGGATTTAATCGTCCTCTTTCCGCCGTAAGGCGGCATTGTCCAGAGGTAGCTCCAGTTCGTTGTGCCGGTCGCCAAGTGCCACGTATTTCCGCCGTCGGTCGAAATATACACAGACTGCACGCCGGAGCCATTACTTGTGGCTGTTCCTTTTATGGTATACGTTGTGCCGGTAAGTGTTGCATTATTCGCGGGAGCGGATATGACGGAAGACGGCGGCGTGTCTATTGTGGTTGTAACCCCGCTCCCCGGAGTCTCGATATTGCCTCCGTTGTCCGTAGCCCTTGATTTGATGGTATAAACACCGTCGGCGGGGAGCGGAGACCATGTATAAGACCAGCTGCCCGTGCCGGATGCGGTATGCCAGGTAGCGCCGCCGTCGGTCGATACCTCAACCTTTGTCAGGCTAAAGCCCGTAGCCGCCCAGGCCTGGCCGGTGATTGTGCAGCTTGTTCCGCTTATGGCCCCGCCGTTGACAGGGTTCGTTATACAGGAAATTATGTTGTGAGACGTCTGGTCGCCATACGCGAGCGCCTCGTAGCCGAACTGGCAGTCGCCGTTCACTTCGCTGTAGGCTATCTCGAAGAAGCCGCTCTCCCCCCAGCCTGTGCCCCAGCTGTTTTTTACGATGAAACAGTTGTTTGTATCGTCGTATCCTACCAGCAGTACGGCATGATAACCCTGAAAACTTCCCGAAGTATGCGTGTATATCCCGGACGTGTAAGAATAGAAATCGTTATAAACGGAGAACGTAACCACCAGCGGGCCGTAAACATAAAGACCGGCCTTGAGCGCGTCTACGGTCTGCTGCGAGCCGTAAGGGACTATCCACGAGTAGCTCGTAGTCTTGTAGGTGTTCTGCCGCCAGTTGGCGCAGGCGTTCGAGCAGTTGCCGTCCGTGGCGGTATATGGGTAGCAGGATTCAAGGGGAACACCCGTGTTGACAAAAAAACTGGTCACCAGGTTTCCGCCGTTGCAGCCGTTTCCGTAATTGTCGGCGCTATCGCAGGAGTTTACCACCTGCTCGCTTAAGTCGAGGTTAACGCCCGGGGTGTTCTGCGTGATGAGCGTCTTGGACTCCAGCCCCGCGACCGAGCCGAAGGCCCAGCAATCGCCGCAATTGCCCTGGTCCCGGACGGGTGTAACGAAGTCCCCGCCGTTGTAGCTCCGCCAGTCCAGCGTCCCGGGGGCGGCCGAGGCTGTCGCGGTAGCGGCGCCGGACGCGCTCAGGCTCGGGGCGGTTGGAGAGTAGACCTTTATCTCCCCCGGCGGAGGAGCAGCCAATATGCCCAGGCGCATCTTCCGCTCCGCCGGAGAAAGTCTTGTCATTGATGTCTCGCCCGCAATCCACTTTGCCCCCCTGGCCTTTATGGCAGTATTTATTCCGGCGACTTCTTTCTGTATTTCGGTGCTGGCGGGTCTTCTGAAATCGTTTTCTTGGGTTTGAGGATCCGGACGGACGGGCTCAGCTGCCGGCGAAACTGCGGGTATCGCAAGGACAATGGCTGCCGCAAGCATCAATGTCCTGTTTCTCAACAACTTCCACATGTTTTTTCTTCTACCTGCTCATTATGTGCAGCTTCACTTCAAACCTGCCCGCCGGATGCTTGCTGCCTTCCCATATCCTGTAATAAAGCATCTTCAATACCGTATCGCCCGGAGCTGCGGCCTTGAAAGACCATACGCCCAGCACCGGCCCGCCGGCGATATTCCCGGGAGTAACCGCTCTTGTCTTTTTCCCGATAAACTTAAGATGTGTTTCGTCGAGTCCTTCGACATGCCAGTCGTATCCCGTCCCGCCCGTAATCTCAAGCTCGACCTGTAGCATTTCGCCGTGGACAAGACTGGCCTCGCCGCCGTTATTGTCCATAGTCAGAACCTTTGCCATCTTCGGCCCCTTCGCTTCGGGCGCCGAATATCCGTGGAACTGCGCCCTTTCCTCTCCTGTCAGCAGAACAAACAGCGCGGCCAATAATATTAATTTAACATAGTTCGGTTTCATCATTCTTTCCGCTTCGGGCCATTTTGACCCCGCTGCTGTCCAGAAACCCGGCTGCTTACATGGACGGAGACATGGTATTTTCTACGGCTGAGATATGTCATTTTAAGCTTTCTTAGTAATGATTTACATTAAACTATTTGAAAAGCTTAGTCAAGGGCAATTGCCGTACTCGGTATGGCCTTGGAGATAGATGTCCTGGAAAAGACTGGCGCAGGGCCTTCTTGCGCGCGCACATGTTCATGAATACCGTTGACAAAGCGAATAAGCTCAAGTTAATATCAAATAGTTAGTGGAAATATAACCCATCCCGGTTTATGCCATCCTGAAATCCGGACGCTTGCATTAGTGGTTTGCGGGGGTCTATAATTAAATTAGTGGTGTCATTGCTGTCCGGTTAAAATAGCGCCCCTTGTAGGGGTTCTTCCTGGACGGCGAGAATCCGTTCAGGCTTCAGTGTCAGGATATCGATCAGCGCCTTCCGGTCGAAGAGGGTTTCCCGGATGACGC